>DATFVC010000028.1:0-58317 GCA_035260485.1 Solirubrobacterales bacterium
CTGGAAGGCGGGCAACAGCGCCTCGTCGCGGAACTTCTCCCAGATCTCCTTCGACTCCCAGACTGCGACGACGACCCAGCCGTTCGTCTTCGGCCCGGCGTAGTGATGCGTCTGGCCGGGGGGCAGGCCACCTGCCGGGTGTACCACCGCGGTGGTGGCGTCGTACTGCTCCCTCGTACCGCCCTCGAAGTCGTTGACGATCACGTACGCCATCTCATCCTCCAGTTCCTCGCGGGTTCGCCGGGCGGATTCCCCGACTGAGCCACGGTAGCCCATGAGTGAGGTTTGTGCCGCTCAGCGCGAAACCCAGCACCACTCGTGTGCACGCGAAGGCAGCAGTAAGACGTGCTAGCTAACGCGGGGCGAAGAACTGGTCGGGGCAGGTTGGCAGCGTCACTGCGAAGCGGCCGAAATTGCTGATGACATGCAACCTTGAATAGAAGTACGAAGTCCCGCACGAGACCCTTCCGGACGCCACAAGACGAACCGGCGGCGGCCACTCGGGGGTCGTGGTGGAGACCCCTCGGATCGTTTTCGTAGAGGAGAACCTCCCCCGCCTAAGCCGTGCCGGAACCCCCCTGGTCACGCCAAGCGCCCAGGCACGATCTTCGTTTCCCCATCTATGCCAGCGCAGTTCGCGGTTGTTCATCCATCCATGAAAGGGGAAGCCTTTAGGTGCGGCGACCGCACATTGGTGGGGTCTCTCTAGCGCGAGGAATGAAGTCCGGAGCTCATCTAGGCAGCGAACCTTGGTAGGGATCAGAGGCGTACATCCCATCGCAGCGACCAAGTCCGGCATTAGACGGATCTGCGTGCCGTGGCTCTCGCCGAAGGACCGTTCTGCCAAAAGTTCGCACCCATTTCCGCTGGTGAGCATGTGCCAGACGCCGCGGGTTTCCGGAATGCCGTTGTTGAAGGCTTGCTGGAGTTCCTGCCTGAACACCACGGTCGCGGCTTCCGTGGTGCGAGGCGCGGGTGAAAGGAAGGCGGTAGCCCAGGTTTCGTCCAGAGTCGAGATGCGCGCTTCGGTGATCACGGGTTCGTAATCAGGTCGGGGCACCCACTGACAGCTATCGCTCGCACTGGCTCGTACCAGGACCGCGCAATGGGTGATGTTCTCCACTGTCCGTGCTGCTGTCCGGAATTCGGCTATCTCCTGTTCAGTCGCCGGACGAGTCGCGCTCGCCGTCCCGGGTGCGCTCAGAAACGCAACAGCAATGATCGACCCGTAGATAAGTACGCGCATCACGCAATCCAGTCTAGGGTCTACCTCCCGCTCCCATGCGCTCCTCCTTCGCGCGAAAAGAGAACCGGTGTCAGCTTCCTGCGACCGAAACCCGCCTTGACGCTTCCAGGGATCGGGCCACGTTCTTTGGCCGAAGCACCGGGTTGAAGGCCAGCTGCGCGACGTTGGTCAGCGCGATGAGCGCCATTGCGCTCATCAGTAGAGCGTCTCCGTCGGCCGCCGCGAGGATTGCAAGGGCCACGCCGACGAGGATGAGCGCGATCGCTAGCCAGCGATGCAGCGTCGGATCACCGCGCCCCCTGCGTTGATAGCGCTCGGCCAACTCGACGGCAGCGGCTGCCATCCGCGGGTCATGTGGAGCTTCCCCCTTAGCACCAACCTGGTGACACGCCACTTCTCGCCGTAGGACAGCGCTTGGAACGTCCGCATGTCGTCGGAGGCAGCCACCTGGCTCGGTGTCGTTCGAGGGGACCCGAGCTTTTCATAGTCCGGCGACGAACCCACTTCTGCTTCGCGCGCAACCCAGCACCGCGCAGCGGTCCTGCGGCGATACGTCAGTAGTCAAAGCCCTCTTGATCGCCGGTAATTCACTCGCCTTGTGGGCGTCTTGCGCCAATGGATAGGGTTTGGCGAGGGATGGGGCGGCGTCAGACCATTTGCTTGGGCCTTGTGGGCCTGATTTGCGGGTCCTTTCCGGCGACGACGATGGCTGCGAGCGCCACCACCGTCGCCACGCGCGAAGCGGATGCGGTCGCAGCCGGCTTCAGACTGCACGGAAGCCACGGCTACTCGATCTCAGCGGTTGCCTATTCGGAAGGGGGCAGCCCAAAGGGGGTCATTGAATTCACCGCCAGTCGCCATGGTGCGAGTGTTTTCTACAGGGCTCCCGCGAGTGTGACGGCGGACTCGATTCGCGCAGACCTGGGATCAATAGGGAAAGTGGATGTCGTCCGTCATCCGTCGGGTCGCGAGAAGACGGTGCATCCGAAGTGCCTGGGTGGCGCTTGGACCTACGAACCGAGTACTTACGAAGGGGTCATCGAATTCAACGGGGAGGAGAACTACACGCGGGCAACGGCGAGTCGTGTGGCCCAGTTGCCCGACTGGCTCGTGTACTCGGGCCACGGCCTTTGCGGAAGCGGCTACGGTGAATCCAGTGGTCCCGGCGAGCCCGGCGCCAGGTTGCGAGGCATCTCCTACGCGCACGGTCGCAGCCTCTCCTTTCAGGTGAACAAGAACAGCTCGAAGGCGCGGACGGTGTTTACGGCCTCGCTGAAGGAACGCCGCGGCGGAATTCGGATCGACAGGGAGTTGACCGGGGTAGGGCCGCCAAGCGCCTTCCGCTTCGACTCGCATCTGCGGACTGCCACCCTGAGCCCAGGATCTCCTTTCTCGGGTTCGGCCTCGCTCAGCCGCAGCAGAAACTCGTTCTCGCCGATCTGGACCGGCGGCCTGACGCTTGCCTTTCCCGGTCATTCGGGCGTATCACTCGCGGGTTCCGAAGTCCACGTGAGCCTTGTTCACGCTCGGTTCACGCGGAGTCGCGATTCAGATGTCGAAATCTCAGCCCATCGACCTCAAGGCCGCCTCGCTCGACGAGCTGCGCTTCCCTGACTGCGGCGGTCAGTCGATCGAGCCGGCCGGCTCGACCCACTGGCTGGTGAAAGCGAGCACGGTTGCGAGGGTGTCGAAGTGGCGGTCGTAATGCAGCACCCCGAATCCCCGCTCCGCTGCTGCTGCGGCGATGAGTGCGTCGGGGACCCTGACCCGGTGGGCGCCGGCGGCACCGCGCTGGGCCAGCTCGCGCATCGCCCAGGTCGCGGCGTCGGTGACCGAGCGGCTGATCGGTGCCTGGCGAAAGCCAGCCATCGCCACCGCGACACGCTCAAGGCGTCGCGGTAGGGGCGTCGAAGAACGTCTCCATCGTCACCCGCGCGCAGGTGACCAGCTCACCGGCCCTTCACCACCTTGCGCCATTGCGGCGCGACCTCCTTGGCACCGGCGCATGCCCAGGCAGAGGTGTCGGCGGCCAGGGGCCCTTGGGCCAGCTCACCGGCCCCAGGCGCGCTCGCGGGCGCTCCGCAAGTGATCGAGGTCAAGACCGGAAGTGCCGTCGGCGACGCTGAGCGCGAAGTCCACGGCTTCCCTCTCGGCGGCCTCGTCGCCCTCGAAGGCCTCGGCGCCGCGCAGCGCCAGCTCCCGCACGACCTTAGAAGTCGGCGTTGAGGGGCCCATCGCGGCGGGGCCACGCCTGATCGCGCGATCCAGGGCGGGGTCGCGGGGGACCTGGACGCGGTCGTTGCGCTGTTTACGCTGACCGGTGACGACTTACCCGCCCGCCATCGCCGCCAGCGGGATCCGCTCGGCCTCGGCCGCGCGGAGGACCTTGCGATCGAAAGAGGCCAACTCGCCGCCGGTGCGGGAGGCGGTGGCCAGGCAATAGGCGTCCGGGAGGCTGATCGGATGCCGGGCGCGGAGCCGCGCGGCCTGGGTGCCGATCGCCTCGCTCGGCTGGTTGACCGTTACGCCGAGTGCGCCGATCGCCTCGCGCGCGGCCCGAAGCCGGTCGTCGTGGGCAGCCGGCGCGACCAGGACCTCGGACAGGTTGACGACGCTGATCAGCCGCGTGACGTCCTGCTCGTGCCAACCGCTGAAGAGCTGGCGAGACCGGGAATGGTGGGGGTCGGAGCCGTCAAGCGCGCCAATCAAGATGTCGGCATCGAGCACGACCTTCAACGCTGTTCGTCCTGCGCGTCGAGCTGCTCGAGGTAGCCGGGCGGGTAGGCGCCGGTGAGCGCACCGAAGGCGCTCTCGAACGTGAGCGCACCACGGCGGATCCGCACCTCGCCCTCGCCAAGCGCCTCGATCACCACCTGGTCTCCGGCGCGCAGGCCAGCCTCCTCCAGGGTGGTGACGGGAACGGTGACCTGGTGCTTCGTAGAGATCCTCGGCATGCCTTTACCTTACCAGTAAAGGCTGGGATGATTTGCAAATGAGTCGACTTCATTGACCTGTTGGCGGCACTGCTTTTCGACCGTCCCCAACACCGCCTGTTGGGTTTTTGTTGGGATTCGTTGGGAATGTGCCGCTGCCGCGCTTGAGATCACGGCGCAAATGGCTTGCTGATGGGGAATCTCCGCCCCGGATGGCCCAAGCGCTGAAAGTAGAGTGGTTTAGGGTGTCGTCTCAAGCTCTACTACGCGTCGAAACGGCTTGGGAATGGGAAATCTCTCCGTGTTCGGCGGGCCGTCCCGAGCCGATAGAGTGGGGTTGGCTCCCGCTCTATTGGGAGCGCCAGACGCCTCTCAAATGGCTCTGGAATGGGAAATTTTCAGCACGCGGACGTAGCTCAGCTGGTAGAGCGCGAGCTTCCCAAGCTCGAGGTCGCGGGTTCGAGACCCGTCGTCCGCTTCGTTGCCAGATCGAGCCGGAGAGGACTCCGAGCTCCTGCGCTGTTGCGATTCTAGGACGGCGAGCTCGACGCCGAGGGGCGCTTCTGACCCCCTGTCCTTCGGGCTCTTCGACTCTGGAACCCCTTGCGAGTTGCCGCTTCGACGACGATCCAGAGGACAAGCGCCAGGATCGTCAGGAGGGCCAGAAAGCCGACGACTCCGATCCCGGCAGCGAGCTGGAAGGCCAGCAGGGCGAGGGCGATGGCAATGAGCAGATCGGCGAGCAGCGACCTGCGGGCGGCCGTGCCAGGCGAGATGTCGCGCGGCAGGCTCACCACCTTTTCCCCGCTCGGAGGTAGACGGCGAAGAAGTCGCGTTCGTCGGGGGTCAGGTAGCGCTCGGCGGGGCGGAACATTTCCGGCAACAGGTTGCCGGGGCTGACGGCTCCCGGCCGGCGGTAGCTGATGAAGCTGGTCCAGTCTTCGTTGATGTCGAGCTCGAGCGCGCGCACGGCGCCGGCTCGCTGCATGATCTTGGCCAGGGATTCGACGGTCTGGTTGTTCGCCGCCGCGTAGATCAGGTTGCCCCTGCGGTCGATGCCGAGCCCGGAGCGCCACACCCGCACCGCGTTGTTGACGGTTTCCCCCCATTCGGGGCCGTCGCTCAGGTTGGGGTTGAGGCGGTCTTCGTAGATGATCGGCGGCAGGTTCTGCTTCGCGAACCAGACGTTTGGCGGCGCCTGCGGGCCCCGGTGCCAGCGGACGATGTCGACCCTGCCATCGCGATACTCGACGACCGTCCCAATCCCATTGACCATCGCTTCCTTCACTCTGCCGCGGTAGATCAGGCCGGCGTTCGAGGTTTCCAGCGGGAAGCCGCCGTTGAAGGTCGCGACGACGCGTTTGCGTAGCGGGCCGGGCACCTCGGAGGGCCCCCGGTGGGAAAGGGGTGGAGGCGGCTCCGCCAGGCCGGGCACATAGGAGAGGTGGGTGCGCGTCGAGTCGATCCAGGCGACTCCCGCGACGAACTGCGGATATTCGGGATCGCTGCGGAAGGTGGTCAGCAGAACCGGGGGCTGCGGCCCGGCGCCCTTCGCTGCCGGCTTCCAGACGCCCTCGCCCGGGAGCGCCGGGTGGATGATCGGCGTAACTCTCGGCGGTCGATAGGCGGGTTTTGATGCCGATTCACCGGATCCTGGGGCACTGGTCAGACCGACCTGCGGCAGCGAGCGAAGCGGAGGGCCGCCCTTTTCGGGCGCGTTCAGCGTGTAGTACCAGTTCTCGATCTGGGAGACGAGGGCGTTGCCGCCGTGCTGTCGCAGCCACTCGACGCTGGACACGCCCAGGCCGACGTTGTGCTTTTCGGTCATCGCGCTTACGTATGAGATCCCGGTGGGGATCAGGCAGGCGACAGCAGCGAGGAGAAGGATCCGCCGCGCCCTGCGCCAGAGCGGAATCGGCACGTAGCGGCGCTCGGGCCGGGCCTGGGGCATCGGCGGAGCGTCGCCGAGCTACCTGAAAGCCAGGTGAGAACGCCGGCCCCACTCGCGGCCGAGGATCGCAAGGTGTCAGAGTAATTTCAGACTCGCGGCCTAGCCTGGACCCATTCCGCTTTGACCAAAGGAGGCCGTCGTGAGATTTCTTCGCCGCATATCCACCCGCAGGTTGCTCGCCCTCTGCGCAGTCACCGTGGCTGCGGCGGTTGGCCTTACCGCCATCGCGATGGCCACCTCCGGCGGTGGCCCCAAGCCACCTCCGAAGCCTCTGGCGAATGCGGTCCACGACGCGCTCAGCGCCCCGGCGGTTCCAGGCATCAGCGCCCGGATCGAGTTCACCAACCACTTGATCGATGCGGCGAGCATCGAAGGCTCGGATCCGCTTCTGTCTGGAGCGAGCGGCCGTCTTTGGGCTTCGCCGGAAGGTGGCGGCAAGCTCCGGCTCGAGCTGCAGGCACAAGGGGGCGGCGGCGATAGCCAGGTGCTGGTCTCCGACCACCACTTCGAAATCTATGACGGCGGCTCTGAAACCGTCTACAAGGGCACGCTTCCCGAAAAGGAAGGCAAGGACACCGGCGCCAAGGAGCAGGGCTCAGCGCCACTGGGAGAAGTCGAAGAAGCCATCGCGAAGGCCGAAGAGCACGCTGAACTGAGCGGCGCGATCCCCTCCGACGTGGCGGGACAGGCCACCTACACCCTGCACGTTGCCCCGAAGCACGACGGCGGCCTGCTCGGAGGCGCCGAGATCGCTTGGGACGCCACTCACGGCACGCCCCTGCGCGCGGCGATCTACGCCAGCGGCGACAGCTCTCCCGTGCTCCAGCTCGAAGCCACCGACGTCGCCTTCGAAGCTGTCTCCTCCTCGGTGTTCGAAATCTCCCCGCCCGCAGGGGCGAAGGTCGTCGATCTGACGCCGCAGACCGAAGCCGGCGGCGAAGGCGGCGAGCCGAGCCCGGCAACCGGCGCCGAAGCGGTGCAGAAGCAGCTCGACTTCCAGCTGGTCGCCCCCGACTCGCTCGCCGGGCTGCCGAGAGGGGAGATCCGCGGCATCGAAGTCGACGGCCACTCGGCGGCGCTCGCCACCTACGGCAAGGGCCTCGGCGGCATCGCGGTGATCGAGTCGGCCGCCCAGCCCGGAGAAGCCGGCGGTGGCTCCACCTCCTCGGAAGGCCTCAGCCTGCCGAAGGTCTCGATCAACGGGGTGCAGGGTCAAGAGCTCGACACCGCGCTCGGCACGGTCATCCAGTTCAGCCGTGGCGGCGTCGATTACATCGTGATCGGCTCAGTGCCCCCAGCTGCGGCAGAGGCCGCGGCGAGGGCGCTCTGAGTATGGCCGAAGTTGAAGCTGCGCCGATCGAGGTCCGCGGCCTCTGCAAGAGCTACGGCGAGCTGGTCGCGGTAGACGGCGTGGACCTGACCGTCGAAGGCGGTGACGTCTTCGGCTACCTCGGGCCCAACGGCGCCGGCAAGACGACCTCGCTGAGGATGATGCTCGGCCTGATCAAGCCGAGCGCGGGGTCGGTCCGGCTCTTCGGCCGCGACCCCCAGATCAGCGTGAAGGCGCTGGAGGGAGTTGCGGGCTTCGTCGAAGCCCCCTCGTTCTATCCCTACTTGAATGGGCGCACCAACCTCGAGCTGTTCGCCTCCCTCGACGGAGGCGGCGCCAAGGGACGGATCGAAGAGGCGCTCGAGATCGTCGGCCTGAGCGATCGCGCCAAGGACAAGGTCGGCGGCTACTCGCACGGGATGCGCCAGCGGCTCGGCCTCGCTGGGGCACTGCTGCGCAAGCCCCGCATGCTGCTCCTCGATGAGCCGGCGACCGGGCTCGATCCGGGCGGCATGCGCGACATGCGCGACCTGATCCGCAATCTCTCCGGCGAGGGGATGACGGTGCTTCTCTCCAGCCATCTCCTCATGGAGGTGGAAGAGCTCTGCAACAGGGTCGCGATCGTCCGCAACGGCCGGGTCGCCTACCAGGGATCTCTGGCGGAGCTGCGGCGCCAGGCGGGCAGCGGTTACCTCCTGCGGACGACCGACGACGAGCGCGCCCGCAAGGTCGCCGAAGCGCAGGCCGGGATCGACGATGTCCACACGGCGCCGCGCGCCGGGCTGACGTTCAACGCCGAGAGCGAGGAAGCCGTCAGCTCGCTCTCACTGGCGCTCGCCGAGTCGGGGGCGCTGATGCTCGAGCTGAGCCCCCGCCACGCGACCCTCGAGGACCTCTTCTTCAGGCTGACCGAGGGCGAGGAAGCCGGCGCTGGCGAGCAGCCTGAAAAGGCTCTCGAGGGCGCCACGTGAACCCCGGCGTTCTCACCGTCTACCGCTGGGAGCTGCGCAAGCTGCGCTCCCAGAAGCGAACCTATCTCGGCCTCGGAGCGGCCGCGGTGGTGCCGCTTATCTTCGTCGTCGCGCTCGTCACCCAGGGTGGCGGTCCCAACGAGGTCGCCTTCGGCCGCTACGTCCACGACACCGGGCTCGCCATCCCCCTCGTCCTGCTGCTCTTCGGATCGGTCTGGATGTTCCCGCTGATCACCGCCCTGGTGGCCGGTGACATCGTCGCCGCCGAGGATCGCCACGACACGCTGAAGACGATCCTCACCCGCTCGGTCGAGCGCCACCAGGTCTTCGCCGGCAAGGTCCTCGCCACGTTCACCTATGCGGTGGCGGCGATCGCCGTCACCGGAGCCGTCTCCCTCGGCGCCGGCATCCTCGCCTCGGGGTTCAACTCGATCCTCAGCCTCTCCGGCACGCGAATATCCGCGGTCGAAGGCCTGGGCCTCGTCGGCGCCAGCCTGCTCGTCTACCTGATCCCGATCGTTGCGATCGCCTGCATCGGCCTGCTGCTCTCGACCGTCTTTCGCAACAGCGCCGCGGCGATCGTCGGCACGCTGATGTTCTCGCTGCTGATCCAGCTGATCGGCATCCTGCCCGGGCTCGGCGGTCTCCAGCCCTACCTGCTGAGCACGCAGTTCAACGCCTGGCAGGGATTGCTGCGCTCGCCGGTGGACTGGGCGCCGATCGTCCGCGCCGTCTGGGTCTGCGCGCTCTACGCGATTCCTGCCCTGATGGCTGCCGGCCTGGTCTTCCTGCGCCGCGACGTGGCGGGCGACTGAGCGCGTGGCGGAGCGGGTTCTGATCGTCGAGGACGACGCTCCGGTCCGGCGGATGCTGGAGCGCAGCCTTGGGGCAGAGGGATTCGAGGTTCGATCCACGGCCGACGGAGGGGCTGCGTTGGCAATGGCGGAGGACTCGGCGCCCGACCTGGTCGTGCTCGACGTCGCGATGCCCGGCCTCACCGGCATCGACGTCTGCCGGCGGCTGCGCGACAAGGGCCTCACCGGCGGTGTCCTGATGCTCACGGCCCGGGACGCGATCGAGGACCGGGTACGCGGGCTCGATGCCGGAGCCGACGACTACATGGCGAAGCCGTTTGCGATCGACGAGGTCGTCGCCCGGCTCCATGCCCTCACCCGGCGCGGGCGCGACCGCAGCGACCGCCTCAGCTTTGCGGGGCTCACCTTGGACACCACGACCAACACGGTCGAAAGAGGAGGTGGGGGCGCGATCGAATTGAGCGCGCGCGAGGGCCAGCTGCTCGAGCTGCTGTTGCGCGATCCCCGCAGCGTCGTCTCCCGCGACGCCGCTATCGAGCGAATCTGGAGCGGGGCCGCGGTGGACAACATCGTCGATCGCTATGTCGGCAGGCTGCGGCGCAAGCTCGGCGATCCGCCCCTGATCCGGACCGTGCGGGGGGTCGGCTTCATACTCGACGCGTGAGGGGCAGAAGCCTCAGCATTCGCCTGATCGCCGCCTCGATCGCCGCGGTCCTGCTGGCGGTGCTCGTCTTCGGCGTCGGCGCCCGGATCATCGTCAGCAGCCAGATGCACTCCTCCCTGGACCGGAGCCTGCGCCAGCGGGCGATCGAAGTGGCGCGTCTCAGCGTCTCCGCGCCGGCGGTCCTCACCGCTCCCGGTGCGCTCGAATCGCCGCTCTCAGGCAGGCAGTTGAGCGTCGAGGTGCTCGATCGCAAGCAGGCGATCGTCGCGCGTTCGCTCGCTCTGGGGGCGAAGCTGCTCCCGCGTGGGCCCGAGGTCACCGCTGCGCTGCGTGGGAGCAGCGGCTTCGCCGACGCGGAACTCGACGGCGAACCGATCCGGGTGTTTGCGGCGCCGATCGCCGACGTCAGTGGGCCGGCCGCCGGAGGGGTCGTGCTGGTCGCGTCCAGCACCGCCGACATCGAGGACACCCTTCACCAGCTCAGCCTGCTGCTCCTGCTCTGTGGGGCGATCGCGGTCGTCGCGGGGGGCCTGGCGGCGGCCTTCCTGACCAGGCGCAGCGTGCGACCGCTGCGTCAACTTTCGTCCTCGGCGACGACGATCGAGCGCACGGGTGACGCTTCTCGCCGGCTCGCGGAGCCCGCAACGCCGGAGGAGATCGGCGATCTGGCCCGCGCTTTGAATGGCATGCTCGCCGCGCTCGAGCGCTCGCGCGAGCGGGAACGCCGCTTCCTCGCCGATGCGAGTCACGAGCTGAGAACGCCGCTCACCTCACTGATCGGCAATGTCGACTTCCTCTCGCGCCACGGCGCTGGCAAGGAGGTCGTCGCCGACCTGCGCAGCGACGCGGAGCGTCTGCGCCGCCTCGTCGACGACCTGCTCGTGCTCGAGCGCGAGAGCGGCGCGGTCGCGCCCGAGCAGCCGGTGCGTCTCGAGCAGGCCGTTGCGAAGGCCAGCGCCGGGAATCCCAATGTGGTCGCCCGGATAGAGGGATCGGCGACGGTGATCGGCGAGCCCGGGGCGCTCGCGCGCAGCCTGGAGAACCTGCTTGAAAACGCGACGGTGCACGGCCCTCCCGGGGGCCGAGTCGAGATCTCGATGAAGATCGTGGACGGACGGGTCGAGGTGACGGTAAGCGACGAAGGGGCGGGATTCCCGCCGGGCGCCGAGGAGGTCGCCTTCGAGCGTTTCTGGCGCGCCGAGGAGGCGGCCGGGCGCTCGGGCTCGGGAATCGGCTTGGCGATCGTCAAGGCGACGGCGGAGCGCCACGGGGGAGAGGTCCGGGCGAGCGGCTCCACGGTTACGATCACGCTCCCGATCGTTCCGGCGGTTGCCGAGGGCGATTCATCCGCCGAACCGGTTTGGCTCGATACTGGGCTTTAGGAAGCGCATTTACTTTCAGCCGCTGTGACCCATCCCCCGCAAGCCACCCCAGCTCCGCCCGACGCCGATGTCCGCCTCTACTGGCGGGACTCGGTGGCTCGGCACGAGCAGCCCTCACTACGGCACAGCCTCGCCGACGTAGCCACCTCTGTGGTCCCGTATCTGGCCCTGACTGTCGCGATGTACCTCTGTCTCGACGTCTCGGTCTGGATCGCCCTCGCGCTCACAATTCCGGCGGCGGGCTTCCTCTTGAGGACCTTCGTCGTCTTCCACGACTGCGCCCATGGCTCCTTCCTCCCTACCAAGCGAGCAAATCTGTGGCTCGGCCGGCTCACCGGCCTGCTTGTCTTCCAGCCGTTCGGGAACTGGCGCCACAATCACGCCGTCCATCACGGCACCGCGGGCGACCTCGACCGTCGCGGGACCGGGGACATCCCGACGCTGACCGTCGAGGAGTACCTGTCCCGCCCCTGGAGGCAGCGGCTGGGCTACCGGCTGTTTCGCAACCCCCTGGTGATGTTCGGGTTTGGTCCGATCTGGTCGTTGATGATCGGGCCCCGCATCTGGTCCAACAAGATGCGCCCGCGTCAGCAGCGCAGCGTGATCGCGACGAACCTGGCCCTCACGATCGTCATCGGGACGATCGTCTGGCTCGCCGGTCTAGAGGCCTGGCTGCTCGTGCAGATGCCGATCGCGATCCTCGCTGGCACGCTGGGCGTCTTCATGTTCTACGTCCAGCACCAGTTCGAGGACGTCTACTGGGCAAGCTCCGAGCACTGGAGCTATGCCGACGCTGCCCTGCGGGGGAGCTCCTACCTGAGGTTGCCAAGGCTCTTCCAGTTCTTCAGCGGGAACATCGGCCTGCACCACGTTCACCACCTCAGCGCCAAGATTCCCAACTACAACCTGCAGCGCGCCCACGACGAGAACCCGATCTTCCACGCTGTCCCGGTGCTGAGCGTTCGCGACGGGCTGCGCTCGATCCGGTTCAAGGTGATCGATCCGACGAGCGGCCGGCTGCTGACCTGGAGCCAGGTCAAGGCTTATGTCGCTGTCGGCTGAACGGCCCCCCGTTGCTCAACCGGGATAGCGATCCAAACGTCGGCTCCACCGGTGACCCTGTTTGCGACGTGGGCCGAGCCACCATGGCCTTCGGCGATCATCCAGGTGATCGCCAGGCCCAAGCCGGCCCCGTCGTTGCCATGGCTGGCATCGGCCTGGGTGAAGCGCTCGAAGGCATGGGCGATAAACGACGGTGGAAAGCCGGGACCCCTGTCGGTGACGTGCAGCTCGATCGAACCGTCCCGTTCTTGCGCGCTCAGCTCCACTGGAGAGCCGCCGTAGCGCAGGGCGTTGTCGATCAGGTTCGTCAGCGCCTGCTCCAGGCGGGCTCGGTCGGCGACTGCGCTGAGCGAAGCCGAGCCGTCTGGCGCGGAGCGAACGCTGACGTCCGCCTGGGCGTAGCGCGCCGCGACGCCGGCCAGCAGCTCCGCGACAGAGATGGTCTGCAGGCTCAGTGGGAGGCGCTCACTATCCCCGCGGGCCAGGAGAAGCAGATCGTCGGTCAGACGCGCCAGGCGGTCGGTATCGCCGATCGCCGCGGAGATCCCCTCGTCGAACTCCGCTCCAACCGGCCGCTCGCGCTGCATCAATTCCAGCTCGGCCTTCAGCATCGTCAGCGGCGTCCGCAGCTCGTGGCTGGCGTCAGCGACGAAGGCCCGCTCCCGGATCAGCCCGCCCTCGAGCCGGACCAGCATCTCGTTCAGGGTTTCGCCCAGTCGCCGCAGCTCGTCTCGTCCGGCGCTGAGGGGCAGCCGTTGACCCAGATCCTCGGCTGAGATCGCCGCTGCGCGGGTCCGCATCGCCTCGACCGGTCGCAGGGCCGCGCCGATCACCGCGTAGGCGGCGAGGGCGGCGAGAAGCAGCGCCGTCGGCTCGCCGATGAGAAGGAGAGCCCGCAGATTGGAGAGCGCCTGGTTGCGATCCTCGAGCGAGGTGCCGACGGCCACCACCAGCTGCTGCTGCGGCGTGCGGACCGGGCTGGCGATCACCCGGACCGCCCCCGACTCGGCGAGATCAGTGTCGAGGTCGAAGGTGCTCGTGCCCGAGACTGCCCGCCGGATCTCCGCGGCGCTCAGCAACGGCGCTTTGCGCAGCCCCTCGGTCGCGCCCACGACCCTCCCGTTGGCGAGGATCTGCGCGAACCCCGTCCCGTCCCTCCCCTGGTTGCTTTCGCGCAGGGCGGCTTCCGCGCCGCCGGTCGCACCCTGCTGCAGCAGGGTGCTGACGACCTGAAGGTGAGTATGGAGACCCTGGTCGAGGCGGTTGTCGAGTTCCGTGCGCAAGCGCAGGTAGAGGAAGAAGCTGGTCGCGGTGAGGACGGCGGCCATCACGATCGTGAACGCCAGAGTCAGCTTCAGGCGTATCGGCAGGCGCCTGATCACTTGCCTCCGTCGCTTCGAAGGCGATAGCCGGCGCCGCGCACGGTCTCGATGCTCCGCAGCCCGAAGGGCTTGTCGATCCTCTCTCGCAGCTGGCGGATATGGACGGAGATGACGTTGGAGCGGTTCTCGTAGCTGCTGTCCCAGGCGCCCTCCAGGAGGTCGAAGCGCGAGAGCACGACATCTGGGCTGCGCATGAAGATCTCGAGCAGGGCAAAGCCCTTGCCCGAGACCTCGATCTCCTCCTCTCCCCGCCACACCCGACGACTGGCTGGATCGATCCGCAGCGAGCCGACCTCGAGAACGGGGGGCCGCTCGACCTCTCGACGCCGCGCCAGCGCGCGTAGGCGAGCCATCAATTCGGTCAGGTCGAACGGCTTGGTGACGTAGTCGTCGGCCCCACCGTCGAGTCCGGCGACCCGATCCGGAAGGGCGTCGCGGGCGGTGAGCATCAGGATCGGCGTCCATACCCCTTCGTCCCGAAGCCGGCGGCAGGTCTCGAAGCCGTCGATGCCCGGCAGCATCACGTCCATCACGATCGCGTCATACCGCGTTGCCCCGGCCATCCACAGCGCGTCCTCGCCTTTGATCGCCACGTCGGCCGCGTCGCCGCCGCCGCGCAGTGCCCGCCGCAGCAGGCCAGCGAGGCGAACTTGGTCCTCGACGATCAGCACGCGCATGGAAGCAGCGTCCAGGCCGAAGATGAAAGAAAGATGAAAATCGGAGAGTACGGTCCCGGCGATGGAACAACAGGTGGGCGGCCCCCAATATAGGGGCCGCCCACATCAGTCGCGAGGATCTATTCCTGTGACTGGCCCGACGCCTGGTGGTCGGCGTTGGGGTTGCCCGGCTCGTCCGCGTGGCCGCCCGGCCCGTCGTTGCCCGGGACCTCGGAACCGCTCGACTCCTGCGTCCCGGAGTCATTCGACCCTTGGTTGCCATCCTGGGTCTCTGCATCCTGGGAGCCATCCGCCGTCTCGGCGTCCTGGGTCCCCTGCGCGCTGTTCGTGGCCTCGGCTCCGGCGGCTCCCGTGTCGGGAGTGGTCTGATCGCCGCTCTGCACTTCGTCGTGATCGGCGCCGGAGGACTGCTGGACGATCGGGGCGACCGGCGCCGCTCCCGCGGCTGCCAGCGCGGAACCTCCGAAGCTGAGCGCCGCCAGCACCCCGGCCCCCAGCAGAATCTTCTTGCCTTGCTTGAACATCTGAGCTCCTTTTGGTCGTTTGATCTGGCCCGACCATCGTGCGGGGCGTGGGTGAACTGACCGTGAAGTTGGTTTCGGCTACCTCGACGCCCCGTTCGACCCCGGAACCTCGAAGGAGAAAGAGCTGCCGCCTCCCTCGGCGCTCTCCACCCAGATGCGGCCGCCGTGGGCCCGAATGATCTCCTTGCTGATCGAGAGACCCAGCCCGCTGCCCCCGCTGGAGCGGGTCCGCGAGGCATCCACCCGGTAGAACCGGTCGAAGACCCGCGATTGTGCCTCTGCCGGGATCCCCGGGCCCGAGTCCTCAACCGTGAGCCCGGCCCGGCCGTCGTGCGACCAGACGCGCACTTCGACCTCACTGCCCCCCTCGCTGTGCTTGAGCGCGTTGTCCAAGAGGTTGGTCACCACCTGCCGCACGAGATCGGCGTCGGCGTGGGCGACGGCGTCCCCCTCGGCCAGCTTGATCTCGACACCCCTGGCGACCGCGCCCGGCTGCAGCGGCTCGAGGGCGCTTGCGGCGACATCTCGGAGGCTTACCTGAGCCGGCAGCAGCTTCAGCCCACCCTCGTCGACGCGGGCGAGCGTGAGCAGGTTCTCCACGATCCTGGTCATCCGGTCGATCTCCTCGCGGGCGCTCTGGAGAACCGCGCGCGCCTCGGGATCCAATTCCTCGTCGAGCAGCGTCACATCGAGCTCCGAGCGCATCACCGCAAGCGGGGTTCGCAGCTCGTGTGAGGCGTCGGCAACCAGCCGTCGCTTCTCGTAGACCCCTCGCTCGATCCTCTCGAGCATCCGGTTCAGCGTCCTCCCAAGGTGACCCAGCTCGTCTTCGCCCTTCGGCTCGCTGAGGCGCTCGTGGATGCGATCGATGCCGATTCGGTCCGCCGCCTCGGCCATCTTGCCCACTGGCCGCAGCGCCCGGCGCGCCAGCCACCATCCTCCGGCGCCGGCTGCCACCAGCGCCGCGAGGCCACCGACGACAAGCAGGAAGGTCACGCTTGCAATGGAGTCTTCGACGCTTCTGAGCGACTGCCCGACGACGAGCACACGATCACCGTGTTTGGTCGTCACGTCTCCGACCCATAGCCTGAACGACTGCCCCGTCGGCGCCAGCGTCCGGGTAGCGAAGAAGCGCCCTGCGCTCAAGGCGTGCCGGATCTGCTCGGTTGCCACCATCGGGCGGCGCGCCTCCCGGCCGTAGGAGACGAGGACATGACCCGAGCCGTCGAGCACCTGGGAGGCGGCAGGCCCCTGGGGCAGGGCGTGAAGAAGCGACGCGCTGACGTCGACGAACTCGGCCCGTCCTTCCGGATACGCGCGAGCAAGCTGTGCGGAGTCCGCCTCCAGGGAGCGCTCGACGCGCTGCTCGAGCTCGGATCGCAGCTGCACCGCGACGAAGACGGCGAGCACAGCGATGATCGCCGCCAGCACACCCACGTACCACGCAGTCAGCCGAGCGCGGAAGGAGAGTCGCATTTTGCTACTCCGGCTCGAGCGAGTAGCCCACGCCGCGCACGGTGCGGATCAGGGGACGGCCAAACGGCTGCTCCAGCTTCCTGCGGAGATAGCTCACGTAGACGTCCACGATGTTCGTTGACCCCGCGTAGTTCATGTCCCACACATGTTCCAGCAGGTGGGTCCGGGAGACGACGTCTCCGCAATGGCGCGCCAGGAACTCGAGCAGAGCGAACTCCCGCGCAGTCAGCTCGACCGCCTGCCCAGCGCGCGCCACCGTGTGCCTGGCTGGATCCACCTCGAGGTCGCCGACGACTATCCGTGCCGGGCGTTCCCCCGGGTGGCGCCTCAGCAGGGCGCGAAGGCGGGCGAGAAGCTCATCGAACGCGAAGGGCTTGACGAGGTAGTCGTCGGCGCCCGAGTCGAGCCCGCGGATGCGATCTTCGACACCGTCTCGCGCGGTCAGCATCAGCACCGGCGGCCACTTCTCCTTGCCGCGAAGGTCCCTGCAGACCTGGAAGCCGTCTTGGCCCGGAAGCATCACGTCCAGCACGATCGCGTCGTAGTCGTAGACGCTCGCGTGGCCGATCGCCTCCTCGCCGTCCTGCGCGAGGTCGACGGCATAGCCCACCCGGCGCAGCCCCCGGGCGAGGGCATCCGCCATCTTGATCTCGTCCTCAACGACCAGTACTCGCATTGTTCCTCGGCTGTTCCATCCAATCATCCCGCTTCGCGCCTGTCCGGTTCATGGCTCCCGCAGCACCTCCGCGGCCTCGACACGGCTGACCGCAAAAAGGGCGCCGCCCAGGGCGATCGCCGAGGTCGCGGCCATCAGGAGGACGAAGCCGGCGAGCGTCCCCACGGGAACCGTCAGCAGAGGGGGCGGCAGGGTGAAGAAGAGCCCAAGGATGCGCACGGAGAGAATCCCGAGGCCCAGGCCTATGGGTACCCCGATGAGGATGCTGGCGAGCACGGCGACCAGGCCCTCCTGCGCGGGCCCGGTGACGATCTGAGCGGTGTCCGCCCCCGCCGCCCGAAGGACCGCGAACTCTCGCCTTCGCTCGAGCACCAGGAAGGCCCCCAGCACGGCCACTCCGATCGCGGCGATCAGGGCAGCCCCGACCGACTCGATCTCGCTGAGCGGGCCGAGGTTGAGGGCGGTCAGATCCCGCATCCCGAGAAATGCCTGCGGACCGCCGATCGGGTCGATGCCGAACCTTCGCGCCAGCGGCGTTTGCCGCAGCTCGGCCGCCACCGCTGCAGGCGTTTGGCCCGGGGCGTCCTTGGCCAGGTAGAAGTCCGGGCGCGGGAGCAGGTAGGACGGCAGTGCCGCGGCGTTCATGACCATCTCCGTTTTTGGGACGGATGGCGGAATCGACCTGAACACTCCCAGCACCCGCAGGGTGATGTTCCGGCTGAGGTCGATGTCGTCCGGCAGGATGGTCAGGGGCAACGGGTCGCCGGGTTTCACGGCGAGGTCCGTCGCGATCTCCTTCGCGATCAGGACCCCGCCGGGCTGCCTGGCGAGAGCCTCGATTCCGGCGCCCTGGGACATGCTCGGCGCCGAGGTGATCGCTCGAGAGTAGGAGTGGAGGTCGAGCGCCAGGATCGACTTGCGGTCGGTCCCCGCCCGGGCGGGGACCGTGCGGATCGGGGTGACCGCCGCGACCTGCGGGCCCAGCGAGCGCGGCGGCGCGTACAGCGGGTTCCCGGGGGTGAGGCGAAGGTCGGAGCCGAAAGCCGCCTTGACGTCGGCCTGCCTCGCGGCTCGATAGGTGGAGACGAAGCTGACTACCTCCACGCCGAAGGCGATCGCGAGGGCGCCGAGGACCACTGCGACCCCGGTCCGGGCCGGACGGCGGGCTATCCAGCGCAGGGTCGCGCCGCGCCAAGAGCCCACAGAGCCGCCGCCCCTGGACCGCGCCCAGCGGCCGCTGCGGGAGAGCAGCAGGCGAACCGCGAGAAGCGTCAGACCGAGCCAGAGCAGGATCGGGCCCAGCAGGTAGAAGAAAGAGAGGGCCACGGTCGAGCCCTCGACGGGAGTCGGCTTTAGCCCCCCCGAGGCCAGGTTGATGGCCAGGACGGTTGCCCCGGCGCCGATCGCGGCGAAGTCGAGGCCGGCGCGGCGCCAGGTCGGCGTCCATCCGCGCTCGAGCCGCCTGCGCTCGGCGATCTCCAGCCGCCTTCCGCCACGCAGCAGGCGCGCCAGGCGGACCCCGGATGCGAGGACGCCGAGAGCCACCGCTGCCAGGATGGCGAAGGCGAGGCCCGACGCCGGAACCCCATGCCACACCCACTGGCCGGTCACGGCGCTCACCGCCGCAATCGCCACGATCACGCCGATCGCCGATCCAACCAGGGTCGCGGCGCTGGTCTGAGCGATCGCCAGCAGGGCGAGCTGACGGTCGGTCGCGCCGCGGAGCCGCAGCAGAGCGTCCTCGCGACGGCTGGCCTCGGTCAGGGCCGACTGCGCCGCGAGCCCGAGCGCTGCGGCCACCAGCGCCCCCGGGATGCCGAGCAGGAGGAAGAGGACCTTCGCGTTGGCAGCGTCCGCGGAGGCTTCGGTGAGCTGCTCGACCGCGAGGTCGCTGACGACGATCCTGCCGGGCGCCTGGGTTTCGAGGATGTGCCTCAGGTTGTTGGTCCAGGTCACCGCCCGGCCCGGGTCGGATGGATAGGAGCGATGGTCGATGCTCACGTGGGACTCGACGCTGACCGGCGGCAGGTCGGTGAGCCCGGGGTCGAGCACCGGAGTGGTCGGGCCCAGCTCCGCTCGCAGCGCCGGCAGGATCGAGCGTCGGAACGTTCGGTAGTTGACGACGATGGCGCGCGGCACGAGGGCGACGTCGCCCTGAACCGTGCCGGTGGGAATGCCGAACCAGGTCGAGAGCGCCCGGCGCAGGTCCACGGTCCCCGCCGCAGGGAGCGACAGGCCCAGCCGCCGGCGAGCCCCGGGGAGCTCGATCGAGACCTTCTTCGCCGACCTGAATCCGGGCAGGTCCCCCAACCCCTGGTCGAGCAGCGCGCCCCGGGTGAGCGAGCCGCGCACGACCCGGGCCCAAGGGTGGTGGCCGAAGTAAGAGGGGTCGACGGCGAAGAGGCGGGCCGTCACCCTGCCACCGCCAGGCGTGCCGACGAAGACATTGGCGCTGGCGAAGCGGTCGACGTGACTCACCCCGGGGACCGCGGCGAGCTTGCGGTCGATCTTGCTCAGGTTCACGTCCAGCGTCGTCGCCAGGGCCCGCATCTCCAGCTGGACGGGGGCAAGCGCGATCTGGGTCATCGAGTTCGATGCGAGGTTGACGAACAGCAGGGTCGCCGCCAGGATCGAGACCGGAAAGGCGACGCCGAGCGCCGCCAGCACGAGGCGCCGCGGGGCGCGGCGGATGGTCTGGGCCGCCAGCCAGAGCGTCATTTTCCTGCCCCCCGCCGATCGGGGGCTGCCCTGGTGGCGTCCAGTCGCCCCGAATGCAGGACCACGGTCCGCCGGGCGTGCTTCGCGACCGCTGGATCGTGGGTCACCAGGACCACGGCTGCTCCCTGCGCGCTGGCGGCCTCGGTCAGAAGCTCCATCACCGACTGGCCGGTGGCCGAATCGAGGTTTCCGGTCGGCTCGTCGGCGAGGACGACCGCCGGACGACCGATCAGCGCTCGAGCAATGGCGGCCCGCTGCTGCTCGCCGCCGGAGAGCTGATCGGGCATCTTGCTCGCGTGGCCCTCCAGGCCCACACGCCGCAGGGCGTCGGCGACCGCGCTTCGACGCTCCTCCCGCGCGCGACCGTCCAGCAGCAGCGGGACCTCGACGTTCTCGGCGGCGGTCGCCTGCGGCAGCAGCGTCAGGCCTTGGGCGACGAATCCGCATGCGCGCCGGCGAAAGCGAGCACGCTCGGCGCCCTTCATCGTCTGCCAGTCCACCCCGGCGATCCGCGCGCTGCCGCTATCGGGCTTGTCCAGGCCGCCGAGGAGGCTGAGCAGAGTGCTCTTGCCAGAACCGCTGGGACCCATCACCGCGACGATCTCCCCGGCGGCGACCGTGAGCGATACCCCGTCCAGGCCGCGCACGGCGTGCATTCCCGCCTCATAGCTGCGGGTCAGGTCGACGGCCTCGACGGCGGGGGTCTCAACGGTCATCGACCACGACTCCATCGCGCATGATCAGCCGCTGCTGGGCCCGCTCCGCCACCTGCGGGTTGTGGGTGACCGTGAGGATTGCCGCCCCTCCTCGAGCACGCAGCTCGTCCAGCAGATCGAGCACCCGGGCGGCGGTGGTCTCGTCGAGCTCGCCGGTGGGCTCGTCGGCGAGGAGGACCTGGGGCCGCGGGGCCAAGGCCACCGCCAGCGCCACGCGCTGCGCCTCTCCACCCGACAGCTCAGCGGCTGCGTGGCGCTGCCAGTCGAGCAATCCCACCGCGTCGAGCAGCTCCTCGACGCGCTCGCGGGCTTCCCCGGCGCCGCGGCCGTCGAGGCGCAGGGGCAGTGCGACGTTGCCGGCGATGTCCAGCAACGGGTGGAGATTGTCGCGCTGCAGCACCAAACCGATGTGGGTGCGCCGCAGGCGCGCCCGCTCCGCCGCGGAGAGTCGGGTGACGTCCTGGTGGTGGAACATCACCGATCCGCCGTTCGGCTCGAGCAAACCGGCCAGAACGTGCACGAGCGTGCTCTTGCCGCTGCCGGATGGCCCCATCAGGCTCGTCCACGAGCCGGGCCTGAGGTCGAGGTTGGCGCCGCGCAGCGCCACCGTCTCGACCTCGGTCTCGCGATAGATATGGAAGAGATCCCTCGCCTCCATCAACGGCGCCTCAACCTCAGTCGCCTTTCCGTCAGTGGAAGAGCTATCCATCACTTGACGATATGGCTGGTCTCGGTGTGGCCTCCTCCAACCTTGATCGTGCGCACCACGCCGATCCCGGGGGCGAACCACTTGCGCTCATGGAACGACGGGTCCAGGGGGTTGATGTCGTGAACCACCAGCACGCTGTGGAACGTACGGCCGGAGATCCGAGCGGTCGGCTCGACCTTCAGCACCTTGGCGAGATCCAGGGCGACGCCCGGGCGGTACTCCTGCCGATACGTCGGACCCGGCTTGGGGTTCGCCTTCATCGCGATCCCGGGCTGGGCTCCATCGACCCCGGCCTCCCACGAGCCTTCGGTGCTCGTCACGGTGCCGCCCCTCGAGTACTCCTTGGTGGCCTCGCCGAAGTACCAGACGTTGCCGGCTCGGTCCTGTGCGTACCAGTCGATCGTGTCCTCGAGCTTGATGCCCTGCTGGGTCACCAGGTCGTGGATCACCGCACAACGCACTCCACGGATGGTCTTGGTCTGATGGAGGACGGTGACCTGGTGTCGCGTCGCGGCGCCGTCCCGCAGCCCCACGAGCACGTGCGTCGTCCCGGGCGTGAGCGGCATGTAGGGGTTGGTGACATGATCGCTGAAGTTGGCTGGATTGATCTTCGGGTGGTAGTTCGCAGCCGCCTTGCTGAGGGCCGGGGAGGCCTTCGGGGGCAGGCTCGTCTTCGTGGTGGAACCGGCAGGGCTGCTGAGCTTCGTGCCGCTCGAGCCGCATCCGGCAATTGCCACCGCAACGGCGAGAATCGGTACTGCGTGGACGCCTCTCATCGGTCTACCTTTCCGGTCGCTTGCTCCATCTGGAGACGGAAGCTAGCCAGAGGACATTGAGAGGACCGTTAGAGAATCGAGGCCTTCCTTTTCATCGTCCTCTAATGCTGATCGCGGTATCACCGCCGGGTAATGACGTTGAGCACCTCTAGCATCCAGACTCCGGCGGTACTCGCGGTCATGGCGACCGCGGTGGCGTTCGGCGGCTGCGGCTCGTCAGGGGACAGCATGTCGACGAGAGCTGCGAGTGGCGCCAGTGCGGCGACGAGTCCCGCTTCAGCCGAAGGGCCGTGGTCGCCGCCGCCGATCGACCCGGCGAACTTCGTCTCGCGGGTGGACAATCCGTACTTGCCTCTGGCGCCTGGCACGACGCTGCGTTACCGGGGAGTGATGAAGGACGGCGTCACCCCACAGGTCGACAGCTTCGCCATCACGCGCCAGAGGAAGATCGTCATGGGCGTGACCTGCACCGTGGTGCGCGACACGGTGACCTCGAGAGGTCGGCCGGTGGAGCGAACCTACGACTGGTTTGCGCAGGACCGGCAGGGCAACGTCTGGTACTTCGGCGAGGAGACGCAGGAGCTCAAGCACGGGCGCTTCGGCAAGATGATCGACTCCGGCCCCGCCGGCAGGAACGGCGCGCAGCCCGGGCTGATGATGGAGGCGGATCCGATGCAGGGCGATTCCTACTGGCAGTTCCACTGGCCTGGGCATGCGATGGACACCACGACCGTGCTCGGCAGCGGCGGCCGGGTCGAGCTCCCGTATCGATCCTTCAAGGACACCCTGCTGACCCAGGAGCAGTCGCCGCTGGAGCCCGGCGTCAAGGACCAGAAGTGGTCGGTGCGGGGAATCGGCTACGTCCAGGAGGGCGCGGCAAGCGGAACTCACGAGCAGATCAAGCTCGTCAGCGTGACCCACCATTGAGGCCGACTAGCCGGACTTCGACCACCGAAGCCAGGGAACCGCCTTCGGCATCGAGGCCGCCAATCAAATATCCGATGTCACCAACGTCGGTGGCTGCGGCGTTGGTGACCGGAAACGGGAGGTGACCGGCGGAGCGGAGCCTTTCGTTGGAGGGGTCGAAGGAGAGGATCTCGTCGGTCGGATTTCCCCGTGACCTGCCGCCGAGGATGTAGATCCGACCGCCCAGTACCACCGCGGAAGCGTGCGAAAGCGGTCGGTGGAGGTGCCCGATGACCGTGGCGCGACCGCTGCGCGTGTCGATCGCCTGAATCGCATCGGAGTCGAGCCCGTTGGCCAGCTCGCCGCCGAACGTGTAGATCGTCCTCCCGATCGCCGCCACCGCCGCGTAGCGAAACGGAACCGGAAGTTTCCCGACAGCGGTGAAATGCCGCCCGTCGATCGTTTGCAGCACCGGTCCTAGCGGGAGCTGGCCGTCGTAGCCACCCAGCACGTAGACCCGACCGGCGACGGTGATGGCAGAGAGATCGGATCGAGTGGTGGGAAGTCGACCGATCACCTGCGAGGACCCACCGCTGAGCGATTCGACGGAATCGAGCTCCGCCAGCGATCCACCGCCGAAGACCAGAGCCGTCCCACCGAGCGCGGCGGCGGCGGTGTCATGGCGTGGTTCGGATAGTGAGCCGAGATGCGCGAGCCTGCCTCTCGCCGTGCGGAGCTCGAGCACTTCCGCGGTGGACACGTCGCTGCTGTCGAGGCCACCGATCACTAAGACGCGCCCTGGCAGTCCCAGAACGGCCTCGCCGGAGAGCGCTGCCGGCAGCATGTGAGGCGCAAGCCGTGCGACAGGGCGCAATTGGCGGTGCTTTCGCGGCGGCGGCGCGTTCCGCGCGATTGGAGATGAGCCGCCGCCGGGTCGGAATATGACGAACAGCCCGGCGATCAGCGCCAGCAGAATGGTGACCAGGGGGAGCAATCTGGTTCGTCGCCTGCGTGCCAACTGGCGCCGATCCTTCCGCTCCAAGATGAACCGTAGATGAGAGTGGGCTTCTCTCTCATCTGGCGTTCATGGGAACCGCGCAGCCTGTGTTGGGTGAGCATGGCGAAGCGGGCACGAATCACGATCGCCGCGATGCTGTCCGCGAGCCTCCTCCTCGCCGGCTGCGGCGGCTCGTCCGATCAGGCCTCGAGCGGACCCAAGGATGCCCCCCATGCGACGAACGGCCCCGGCACCGGGCTCGGGATTCCACCGCTCCTCGATCCCCATGACGTCTACGCCGCCGATCGTCCCGGGATGCTCGCGCCCGCCGTACGGCGCTTCCCGTCTCGCGTCTACGTGCCCAACAGCGAAAGCAACACCGTCAGCGTGATCGATCCGCACACCTACAAGGTGATCGACCAGTTCCCGGTCGGTTTGCTTCCCCAGCACGTGACTCCCTCCTACGACCTGAAGACGCTTTGGGTGGATAACGACGAAGGCAACAGCCTGACGCCGATCGACCCGGCGACCGGCAAGCCCGGCAAGCCGATTTCGGTCACCGACCCCTACAACCTCTACTTCACGCCGGACGGGCGCTACGCGATCGTCGTGGCCGAGCGGCTGCAGCGGCTCGACTTCCGCGATCCCCACACGATGCGACTGCATCATGCGCTGTCGGTGCCGTGCCCCGGGGTTGACCACATGGACTTCACCGCCGACGGCCGCTATCTGGTCGCCAGCTGTGAGTTCGGCGCCCGCCTGATCAAGGTCGACGTCGCCCACGAGAGACTCGTCGGCTCGCTCTCGCTGAAGCAGGGCGCCATGCCGCAGGACGTCAAGCTCTCCCCCGACGGTCGCGTCTTCTACGTCGCCGACATGATGTCCGGCGGCGTCTGGCTGATTGACGCCCACAGCTTTCAGAAGATCGGCTTCATCCCGACCGGCGTCGGCGCCCACGGCCTCTACACGAGCCGCGACTCCCGCGACCTGTACGTCTCGAACCGAGACGAGGGCTCGGTCTCCGTCATCTCCTTCGCCCAGCGCAAGGTCGTGCACAAGTGGTGGCTCCCCGGCGGCGGCAGCCCCGACATGGGAGGGGTCTCTGCCGACGGCAGGGTGCTCTGGCTCTCGGGCCGCTACGACGCCGAGGTCTACGCGATCAGCACCCGCAGCGGCAAGCTGCTGGCGCGCATCCCGGTGGGCAGCGGCCCACACGGACTCTGCGTCTACCCCCAGCCTGGGCGCTACTCGCTGGGACACACCGGGGTATTTCGCTAGAGCCCGATCGTCATCTCAGGCACTCCTGTCAATGTGCTGGCTCGTCCTGCTTATAGGCAACCCTCAGGGTCAAGCCCTAGCCTGAAGCGATGAGCGGCCCGCAGCTCAGCCTCGCGATTGCAGTCTTCCTCGCCTGCGCGGTCGAGGCCGTCGAGGCGTTCACGATCGTTCTCGCGGTCGGCAGCACTCGCAAGTGGTCCTCGGCGCTCTTCGGAGCTGCCGTCGCCGCCGTTGTTCTCGGCATCCTGATCGCTGCGCTCGGGCCGGCGCTCACCGTTCTCCCGATCGGGATCCTGCGCCTTGTGGTCGGCGGCCTGCTCCTGGTCTTCGGTCTGCAGTGGCTCCGCAAGGCGATCCTGCGAGCCGGCGGAGCCAAGGCGCTCCACGACGAGGCCGTCGCCTTCCAGCAGGAGAGCGTTGCCGCTCGGCGCGATGCCCTGGGGGAGGGGGTCGACTCCTACTCATTCGCCATCGCCTTCAAAGCAGTTCTGCTGGAGGGCCTGGAGGTCGCGTTCATCGTGCTCACCTTCGGCGCCAATCAGCACGACGTGCCCCTGGCCGCGCTCGCCGCCGCGCTCGCCGTTGTCGCCGTGATAGCCGCCGGGCTGGTGGCCCGGGCCCCACTGGCGCGCGTGCCGGAGAACTCGGTGAAGTTCGCTGTAGGTGTGTTGCTGACGACCTTCGGGGTCTTCTGGGGCGCTGAGGGCGCCGGCGCCTCCTGGCCCGGAGGAGAGGCCGCCTTGCCGGCGCTTGCCCTGCTGATCCTCACGGGCTCGTGGCTGATGGTTCGTGATCTGCGTGCCGGCCGCCCGCAGCTCGCGCCGGAGCCGAGCTGACGGTGAGAGGCGCCGCGCTGGGCATCTGGGAGTTCGTCGTCGGCGACGACTGGAGAGTCGCCTTTGGAATCGTCGTGACGCTCTCCGCGACGGCGCTGATCGCGGCTCTCGATCTTCCCGCCTGGTGGCTGAGTCCGATCGCGACGCTTGCGATCCTCTACTGGTCGGTCAGGCGCGGATCGGGCCGGAGCCGCCTTATGACCAAGTAGATGATGCCGCCGACGATCGCCGCCAGGACCGCGTAGTCGAGATAGCCGAGCTTGTGTCGCCACTGCTCCCAGTTGTCGCCGACGCTCTGCCCGATCAGCGCCAGCATCAGCACCCAGGGGATGCAGCCGGCGAGGGTGTAGGCCGTAAAGCGCCAGAACGGCATCCGCGCGACCCCGGCGGGCAGCGAGATGAAGGTGCGGACGATCGGCAGCATCCGTGAGAAGAAGACCGTGGCGCCGCCGTAGCGCTCGAACCAGTCGTCGGCCCATTTCAGATGTTTGGGGCTGATGTGGATCAGCTTGTTCTTCTCCAGCAGGTCGAGCCGCCCGTAGTAGCCGACCGCGTAGGCGATCCAGGACCCCGCCAGGTTGCCCAGCACGCCGGCGGCGACCACTCCGAACAGCGTCAGGTCACCTTTGGAGACGCTGAATCCGGCAAACAGCACGATCGCCTCGCTGGGGACCGGGACGCAGGCCGACTCCAGCGTCATCAGCAGGAAGACGGCGACGACCCCTGCTGAGCCGATGAATTCGGTGGCGACGTTGACGACGGGTTCGACGATCTTGTCGGTGAGGCTGGCGAGGAGGAGGAGGTGCACGAGCGCCACTTTTTCGATTGAGCCTTAAGAGCAGATGAGAGATAGAGGTAACGCTTCGCTAATTGTTCGATGAGACGGGGGCAGCTCTCATCTTCGCTTAAGTGCGGTACCCCACACTGCCGCGCCATGAATGAGATCGCAGCACCGCCGATAGCCGCAGTCCCCCGCCACGACACCCCGTCGCTGGGTCGTCAGATGCTCAACAAGGTCCCGGAGATCACCCTCTACTTCTGGATCATCAAGATCCTCTGCACGACGGTTGGGGAGACCGCGGCAGACCTGATGAACGAAGAACTCGGCTTGGGTCTCACCAACACGACCTACATCATGACCGCCGGTCTGATCGCGGTCCTCATCGTCCAATTCAGGACGAGGAAATACATACCTGGGATCTATTGGCTCGCGGTCGTCCTGATCAGCATCGTCGGCACCCTGATCACCGACAACCTGGTCGACAACGCCGGAGTCGCCCTGCAGACGACGACGATCGCCTTCAGCATCGCCCTCGCACTCGTATTCGCGGTTTGGTACTGGAGCGAGCGGACCCTATCCGTCCACACCATCGTGACCACCAGGCGCGAGGCCTTCTACTGGTTGGCGATCCTCTTCACCTTCGCCCTCGGCACCTCCGCGGGGGACCTGTTCGCCGAGAAGCTCGAACTCGGCTTCCTGCCCTCGGCCGGGATCTTCGCCGGGGCAATTGCGATCATCGCGGTCGCCCACCTCCGCTTCAAGCTGAACGCGATCCTCGCCTTCTGGCTCGCCTACATCCTCACCCGCCCCCTCGGCGCCTCGATCGGCGATTATCTCTCCCAGCCGGTTGAAGAAACCGGTCTCGGCCTGGGCACGATCCTGACCAGCGTCATCTTCCTGGTCACTATTCTTGCCCTGGTTATCTACCTGACGATCTCCAAGCGAGACTTGATCGCGGTCCCCAGCGCGGAGGCCCAGCTCGACAGACATGAAGCGGACGGGGAGCCCCGCGTCCTGGTGGTCACGAACAAGACCGACGCCACGCCAGCGGTGATCGAAGCGGTGCGCGAACGCGCCTTGGCCGGCCCGGCCCGGTTCTTCGTGCTCGTCCCCAACCCCGGTCACCTGGCATTCGACCGCAACAGCACCGATACCAGCCTCGGGCAGAAGGTTCTGGAGCGGGCGCTGCCGCTGCTCGAGGAGCCCGCGGGGACCGAGGTCGAGGGCAGGGTCGCTGTCAGCCCCAACGCCTACGACGACATCGTCGAAGAGCTGGACAAGGGCGACTACCGGGAAATCATCCTCGAGACCATTCCCAGCCACGTGTCGCACTGGCTGCACGTCGACCTTCCCGAGCGGGTGGCCGGCCTCGGCTACCCGGTGAAGACTGTGACGGCTACTCACTAGCCCGGGGGCTTTGCCGGCAGAGACGGAGAAAGGCTGTTAGGGTGCCCTAATCCATTCTTCGCTTTTGGAGGCAAGCACCTTGTCGTTCGCTCAAACCGCAGCCCTCGGAGCCCTGGCGGGCTTCACCATCTACCTCGGTCTTCCCTTTGGCCGCCTGCAGCTGCTGGGCGGCCGTGCCCGCGTGGCGCTCGCGATGTTCGCGGTCGGGGTGCTCGCCTTCATCTTCGTCGACGTCATGGAGCACGCCTTCGGGATCGTCGAGGCGGCAGTGGAAGGCTTCAAGGACGAAAGCGGCAGCCTTGGCCACGCCGTCGGCCTCGCGGCGCTGCTCGGCGGTGGCTTCGGCATCGGCCTGGCCGGCCTGGCGATGACCGAGCGTCGCTTGCGCTCGCTGCGTCCGCTGCCCCCGATGGCGGGGGGCGCGGTCGACGTCTTGAGTGCCGAGGAGCTTCTCCGCGATGAAGCCGCCGCCCGTGCGAGGGCTCTGCGGACGGGAATGACGATCGCGGTCGCGATCGGGCTGCACAACTTCGCCGAGGGTCTCGCGATCGGGGTGTCGGCGAGCGCCGGGGACATCAGCTTGGCCACGGTTCTGATCGTCGGCTTCGCCCTCCACAACGCCACCGAGGGGTTCGGCATCGTCGGCCCTCTCGGCGACGTGCGCCCTTCCTGGAAGTGGCTGGGCTTGGTCGGGCTGATCGGCGGCGCTCCCACCTTCCTCGGCTCGATGCTCGGCTACAGCGTCACCTCCGAGCCGCTGGAGCTTGCCTTCTACGCCGTTTCCGGCGGAGCCATCCTCTACGTGATCGGCGAGGTCTGGAACGGGATGCGCCGCCACGGTCACCGCGAGCTGGGTCTCTGGCTGCTCTCGGTCGGCTTCTTCGTCGGGGTCCTCACCGACCTCGTTGTCGCCTACGGCGGCGGCTGAGCGGGTTTCGCTCGGCTCTGCCCGAGGCTCCTCGCCGGCTCTCATCTGGCATTCATCTTCTCTGGGATCGTGTGTGCATGCACGTCTTGGTCGTCGAGGACGAGGTGAAGATGGCAGCTTTGATTCGCCGCGGGCTGAGCGAGCAGGGGCTCACGGTCGACCTCGCCGGGACCGGTGAGGACGCGGTCGGCATGGCCCGGGCATCCGCCTATGACGCGATCGTCCTCGACGTGATCCTGCCGGGAATGGACGGCTTCGAGACCTGCCGCAACCTTCGCCTCGAAGGAATCTGGTCGCCGGTGCTGATGCTGACCGCGCGCGGGGCGCTCGAGGACCGGGTCGCCGGGCTGGACGGTGGCGCCGACGACTATCTCACCAAGCCTTTCTCCTTCGCCGAGCTGCTGGCTCGACTTCGCGCATTGGTCCGTCGCGGCCAGAGCGAGCGCCCTTCGATCGTTGAGGTGGGGGAGCTGCGACTCGATCCCGCCACGCATCAGGTCTGGCGGGGAGAGACCGAGATCGAGCTCTCGGCAAAGGAATTCGCGCTTCTGGAGGCCTTCATGCGCAGTCCCGGTCACGTCCTCAATCGCTCGCAGCTGCTCGACCGGGTGTGGGAGTACGACTACGAACACCGCTCGAACGTGATCGAGGTCTACATCCGCTATCTGCGACGCAAAATCGACCTGCCCTTCGGCGTCAAGTCGCTCGAGACGGTACGCGGCGCCGGCTACCGACTGCGAAAGGACGGTGGGCGCTGAGCCACCTCTCGATTCGCCTTCGCGTCACCCTCGCCTTCGCTGCCGTGATGGCTCTCGTCCTCGGCGCCACCGGTGTCTTCGTCTACCTGCGCTTCAGCGCCGAGCTGGACAGCACGATCAACTCCGGCTTGCGATCGCGGGCAAGCGATGTCGCCGCGCTGGTCAAGGAGGTCGACTCCGGGCTGAGGGAGGGTCATCAGAACCTGGTCGGGCGCACCGAGAGCTTCGCTGAGGTGCTCGACTCCAAGGGCCGTGTCTCGGACTCCTCGCTGGCCGTGGGACGCCATGTGCTGCTTTCGCCTTCCGAGCTGCAACGAGCGCTGCGGGGGCCGATCATCCTCAACCGCGGCCCCCTTCCAGGCTTGAGGGACAAGTCGCGCCTGCTGGCGGTCCCGGTCAGCGCCAAGGGACGGGAGAGGGTTGTCGTCGTCGGCACCTCGACCGAGGCGCGTGACGAGTCGCTCTCGGACCTGGCTCAGCTCTTGCTGGTGGGCTGCCCGGTGGCCCTGATCCTCGCCTCGCTCGCCGCCTACGGCGTTGCCGCAGCCGCCCTGCACCCGGTCGAGGCGATGAGGTCGCGGGCGGCTGAGATATCGGCGGCTGAGCCCGACCAACGCCTTCCGGTGCCGCCCACGCACGACGAGGTCGCCCGCCTTGGAACCACGCTGAACGAGATGCTCGAACGACTTGGAGAGGCGCTGGAGCATGAGCGAGCGTTCGTCGCCGACGCCAGCCACGAGCTGCGCACCCCTCTGGCGATTCTGCGGACCGAGCTCGAGCTTGCCCTGGCGGAAGGTCGCTCGCCGGAAGAGCTGCGAGCCGCGCTGTCATCAGCCGCCGAGGAGACCGACCGGCTCTCTCAGCTCTCCGAAGATCTGCTGACGATTGCCCAGACCGAACGGGGAGAGTTGCCGCTCCGCTTGGCCCGCGTGAACCTGGCAGAGACCTTCGATGGCGTCAGCCGCAGGTTCACCCGCAGAGCAGAAGACGGGGAACGGGAAATCGAGGTGAACGCACCCCCCTCGCTCGGGTTCGACGCCGATCGTCTGCGCCTCGATCAGGCGATCGGGAGCATGGTCGACAACGCTCTGCGCTACGGCGCCGGCCCGATCGACCTCCAGGCGAGGGCGGAGGACGGATCGATCGAGATCCATGTGCGGGATCGCGGCGAGGGGTTCTCCGAGGAGTTCCTAGGGCGGGCGTTCGAGCGTTTCAGCCGGGCCCCGGCCAGTCGCGACGGCGGCAGCGGCCTCGGGCTGGCAATCGTGCGAACCGTCGCTCGCGCCCACGGAGGCGATGCGCACGCCGCCAATCGCCTTGGCGGAGGCGCCGACGTCTGGTTGTCGCTGCCCACCCGCCGCACCTAGCGATCTGCTCTCATTTCCTTCTCATCTGGCCCTAGTAGACCTTCTAGCTGGATAGTCACTTTCGGCGAAGGAGGAACTGTGAAGGCCAAGATGGCGATCTCCCTGGTGCTGGTGAGCGTCCTCACCGCGGCCAGCCTGCTCGCAGCGGGGTGTGGCGGCGGCGGCTCGAGCACCTCGACCGCGGGCAACACTTCGACCCCTGGTGAAAGCAGCCAGTCGACCGAAGGCCAGGAAGCCGGCAGCGGCGGCGCTCCGAGCGAGGCACAGGCGGCTGCGACCGGGGACATACCCGACAACCAGGTGTTCCTGCTCTTCCACGATCCCAAGGCCGGCTACTCGATCCGCTACCCGGAGGGCTGGGCGCGCAAGGGGTCGACGAGCCAGGTGACGTTTCAGGAAAAGGCCAATGTGATCCACGTCTCGGTTGGCAAAGGCGCTCCTCCTACCGAAGCCTCGGCTGTCAGCGGAGTCGAAAACCTGCGCAAAACCGATTCGACGGTGCATGGACAGGCGGCCGAAAAACTCACCATTGGCGGCAAGCCAGTGGTGAAAATCACCTACTCACGGCTGAGCGCGCCCGATCCCGTCACCGGCAAGCGCCTGAAGCTCATCATCGACCGCTACGAATACGGCAACAAGGGCAAGGTCGCGGTCCTCGACCTCGCCACTCCGGAAGGAGTCGACAACGTCGACGCCTACCGGATGATCAGCGAAAGCTTCGAATGGCAACGCTAGAGAGTCTCTACCGTGAGCCGGAGGCCGAGCAGGCGCCGCCGGAGTGGCCGGTGCTGGAGATGCACGACGTCTTCAAGATCTACCGCTCCGCCGTGGTGGAGACCGTCGCCCTGCGCGGGGTCGATCTAGAGGTCCAAAAGGGTCAGCTCGTGGCGATCCTCGGTCCCTCGGGCTGCGGGAAGAGCACCCTGCTTGCCCTGGCCGCGGGCCTCGACCGGGCCTCGGCCGGCGACGTGCGCAGCTTCGGCACCTCGTTGATCACCCAGAGCGAGCCAGAGCTCGCCGAGTACAGGGCGCGAGGGGTCGGCATCGTCTTCCAGAGCAACAACCTCTGGCCGACGCTCACCGCCCTGGAGAACGTGGTTGCCGCGCTGCGCCTCGGCGGGGTGGAGTCGCCGGTCAAGCGGGCTGAAGACGCGCTCGCGGAGTTCGGGCTTGGCAGACGCCGGGGTCACAGGGCGATGGCGCTCTCAGGGGGGGAGCAGCAGCGGGTTGCGATTGCCGCCGCCGTCGCCCGCCGGGCGCCGCTCATCCTCGCCGATGAGCCGACCGGCGAGCTCGACGCCGACAACCAGCAGGTGGTGCTCAGTGTGCTGCGGCGGCTGCCGGCAGAACACGACTGCGCCGTCGTCGTCGTCACCCACTCCAAGGTCGTCGCCGGCGCCGCCGACCGCGTCGTTGAACTCCGTGACGGAGCGGTGGTCCGATGAGCGTCGCGACTGCCAGCGCCACGACTCTCTCCACCTGCCGGGGCGCGTCGGTCACCTACGGAGAAGGCGAGGCGCAGGTCCGGGCGCTGATCGGGGTAGACCTGAGCATCGCGCCGGGGGAGAGCGTTGCCCTGCAGGGCCCCTCCGGCTCTGGCAAGACGACGCTGCTGCACCTGCTCGGCGGACTCCTCGTGCCGACCGCGGGGGAGGTGCTCTGGAAGGGCGAGACGCTCTCCTCTCTGGACGCCGCTGCCCGCAGCAAGACGCGGGCCGGGGGCATCGCCTACGTCCTGCAGGGCTCCAACCTGCTGCCGACCTTCAACGCCTTTGAGAACGTCGCCTTCGCCGTCTGGGTTGCGGCGCGAGCTGGGCTCGACGCCCGCCAGGCGCCGGCTGAGCTGCTCGGGCTGGTCGGCCTTGCCGATAAGGGCGCCGCTTTGCCCGCCGAGCTTTCCGGTGGGGAGGCCCAGCGTGTCGCGCTCGCCAGGGCGCTCGCCCAGTCGCCGGAGCTGCTGCTCTGCGACGAGCCGACCGGCCACCTCGACTCCGACACCGCCGGGCGGGTGCTCGACCTGCTCGAAGCTCTGCAGGAGCGCTTTGGCTTCGCCTTGGCGCTCGCCACTCACGACCGCGGCGTCGCGGCGCGCTGGACGCGCCAGGTGCGCCTCGCCGACGGGCGGATCGTGGTGGGGCCGGAGCGATCATGAGCGCCGCCCTGCAGCTCGGGATCGCACGGTTGAGACGCAGGCCGGCGCAGACCGCCACGCAGACGCTTGTCCTGGCCATCGCCGTCGCCCTGCTTGGGGCGATGATCCTCTTCATCGGGCACTCGCTGCGGACGATGACCGCCTCGGCCACCCGCAGCGTGCCGCTCGATCTACAGGGTCCCGTCAGTAGCTACGGCCAGGCTCGCTCGCTGGCCGGAGGGATCTCCAAGCAGCCCGATATCGCTCAGGCCTTCCCCGTGGGGACGGCTCCCTTTGCCGGAGTCAGCCATCGCGGCGCCGCCGGGGTCACCGACGCGGGCTCCGGGGCGATCCTCGCGGTGCCCCCTGGCTACCTCCACCGCATCGACACCTTCCGCTTCCTGCGCGGCGGCCTGCGGCCAGGCCAGGTCGTGCTCGATCAACAGCTCGCGGCGACGCTGCGGGCCGGGGTCGGCGACACCGTCAGCCTGCGCCTCGGCGCCCACACGCCGCCGCAGAGCTTCAAGGTCGGCGGGGTCGCCCTGGTCACCGCCTCCGACGTGCTCTTCCAGCCGCTCAACCCCCAGGTCGGCCCAGCGCCCGCGCAGCCACCGGCCAACATCGCGATCCTCCCCATCGCGACCTTTGCCCGCGCGGTCGGCGGGGCGCTGCCGTCGCTTGGCACTGCCAGCCCTGCCTCGGCCGCAGTCCCGGGCGCGCTCTCCGGCGTCCAGTGGCAGGTGCAGGCACAGGTGGATCGAGGCAGCCTCGGCGGTACGCCGAGTGAAGCCTTCAAGCGCGCCGGGCAGATCCGCAACTCGGTGGAACGGACCTTCACGGGGAAGATCCAGTTCGTCGACAACCTCTCCGAAGCGCTCGAATCGGCGACCGGGGACGCGCTCTACGCCGAGGCGCTCTTCATCATGCTCGCGGTTCCCGGCGCTCTGTTGGCTCTCGGCCTCGCCTACCTGGCGGCGCTGGGAACGGTTGAACGCGATCGTCGTGAGCTCGCCCTGCTCCGCGCCCGCGGCGCGAGTCGGCGTCAGTTGCTCGGTATGGCGGCGGTCGAATCGAGCATCATCGGCCTCCTTGCCGGCCTGCTCGGCGCCGGGATCTCCTTCGTCGCGGTCGCGCTGCTGATCGAAGGCTCCGTCGGGCTCAATGCGAGCAGGGCGGCAACCGTCATCGTGGTCTGCATCCTGCTCGCGTTCGCCGGCGGAATGGTGGCGCGGCTTGGCACCGGGTTGCGAGCCCTCTCGGAAACGGTGGCCGCCGGCAGGCGAGGCTCCCAGCGCGTGGGCGCGCCGCTTTGGCGCCGGCTCTACCTCGACTTCGTCGCGCTCGTGATCAGCGGCTTGATCTACTGGCTGACCGCCAGCACCGGATTCTCGGCGGTCGTCAATCCCGATTCCAACCCGACCCTCTCGCTCTCGATCTACATGTTCTTCGCTCCCGCTCTGCTCTGGATCGGGGCGACGCTGCTGCTGATCCGGCTGCGCGGGACGGTCTTCAGCGCGGTCGCGGGGCGTCTACGGGGAAGCGAGCAGGGCGCCAACCGCCGCACCTTCCTTTTCGCCAGCGCTTCGCGGCGTGGCCCGGCGATCAATCGAGGCCTGATCTTCGTCGGCCTCCTGCTCGCCTTCGGGGTCAGCCTCGGAGTTTTCGCCGCCACCTATAACCAGCAGGCAGGGGTCGACGCTCAACTCACCCTTGGCGCCGACATCACTGCCATGGCGCCACCGGGGGTTACGGCCAAAGCGGGTCTTGCCGAACGGATCGACAGCGTGCCGGGCGTCGCCGCCACCTCCGCGGTCGATCACTCCTACGCCTACGTCGGCCCCGACCTCCAGGACACCTTTGGGATCGAACCAGCGAGCATCGGCAAGGCGACGACCCTGCGCGACTCCTACTTCATCGGCGGCAGCGCGCAGACGATGATGAGCCGCTTGCAGAGCAGGCCCGACGGGATCCTCGTCTCCAAAGAGACGATCACCGACTACTCCCTGAAAGTCGGCGACCTGCTGCGGCTGCGGGTTCTCGATCACCGCAGCGGTCAGTTCCACATCGTTCCCTTCCATGTCGTCGGCGCCGTCCAGGAGTTCCCCTCGGCGCCGCGGGACTCGTTCATGGTCGCGAACCTCGCCTACCTGCGGAAGGCCGACCACGCCGGCGGTCCCAACGTCGTCTTCGCCAGCGCCAGCGAAGACCCGGCGGCCGTCGCGTCGCGTGTCACGGCCGCGACCAAGGGCTTCGGCGTCAGCGTCAAGGACATCCGCCAGCAGTCGGTGCAGACGGTCAGCTCGATCACCACCGTCGACCTGACCGGGATCAGCCGGCTCGAGCAGGCCTTTGCGATCGTCCTGGCGGCGGCGGCGATGTGGCTCTTCGTCAATCTCGTCGTCAGCGAGCGCCGCCACGAGTTCGCGACGATGGCGGCGCTCGGAGCCTCGCTGCGAGACATCGGCGCCTTCGTGCGCAGCGAGGCGGTCGCCGTGCTGGCGGCGGCCTTGGCGCTGGCGGCTGTGCTCGGCTGGCTGCTGGCGGAGATGTTGATCGCGATGCTCCAGCACGTCTTCGACCCGCCTCCCGACCACCTCGCCATCCCGTGGAGCTTCCTCGGGCTGCTCGCGCTCGCCGCCGTAGCGGGGGCTCTGCTTGCCGCCGCCGTGGCTGCCCGTTCTCTGCGGCGACTGCCGCTGGGCGCGATCCTCCGCGAGGAGTGAGCTCTCACCTGTTGCTTAGGCCCCGCGCCTAATCTGCCGCCCTCCTCGGTCTCGCCAGCCATCTATGGACTCCCAGCTCGATACTCCGGCATCACCCGATGTCCGGAACCGTGGCCGGATGAGAATCCACAGGTTTCGCACGACGCACCTCGCACCATTACTCGAAGGTGCCGGAGGTCACCGCCTTCTTCTGGGTCGTCAAGGCGCTGACGACCGGGATGGGGGAGTCGACGTCCGACTTTCTCGTCCACAGGCTGGTGCCGGAGGCCGCAGTCGTCCTCCGAAGACGCCTGAGCTCGCCTCGTCACTCGTCGAGGCGAGGCTCCCAGGCCCTGGTGTCGGTCGGGCTCGCCCCTAGACGCGCGCCCTCCGGGGTGCTCTGCGTCCCCTTTTCCGCCCTGGTCCTTTCTTGCTGCTGTCGACCGAGCGGTAGAAGTGCTCGATCGCGCCGCGGACCTGTCGTTCGTCGACGACCTCGAGCAGGCCGCATTTGCGCAGCTCGGTCACGTGGTAGTTGACCGTGCTCAATGGAGCCTGTAGCTCGAGGCTGAGGTCTTTGGGGGACAGCATCCGTCCACCGTCGAGGTTGAGCACTTCGAGGATTGACACGCGTAGTGGGTGGGTATTGGCACGAGCTAGGAGTTCCCAATTCACGACTACTCCTCACTTTTGTTGACCGGGGGAATACCGAAAAATATTAGCTCAGATCATCAAAATCGGGTAATCTACTTTTAATCTCACTTTAAGATGACTCGGAAGAAGGAGATCCGGATGGGTGGGGGAGCAAGGAGGCGGACCGTCTTTGTTGCATTGCTTTTGGCACTGGGCGTGGCTTTCTCGCCGTCATCTGCGATGGCAGACATCATTGGCCCGCAGAATCCGGACGAACCCGCTGCCGACAGCCCCTGGCAGGCAGGGACCTGCAAATCGGACGCTGGTCCATGCAGCGTGGACACCCCGCTGCAGTTCTACGAACGGGCCGCCGGTCACCCCCCGGTCGGCTTCACCCAGTTCATCATCAACACCGAAACCGCACCGCTTCCCCCGTTTGGCCCTGCCCCGACCGGCAACCTGAAAACCGTGCGTGTGGACCTGCCGACCGGTCTCACGGTCAACCCGCAGTCCTCCGCGGAACAGTGCGACCTCAAACCGAAAGAAAGCCCGGCCGAATGCGCGACCAAGGCGCCCGGCTCGAAAGTCGGCACCAGCGAAGTGACGGCGACGAACCCGGCCACGGGCGTCTCGGTCACGCTGCCCAAAGCCGACGTCTACAACGTGGTCCCGGAAGAGGGTGAACCCGCCCGCTTCGGCCTCAGCCTGCTCGGCAACGACGTCTTCCTGGAAGCCGACGTCGCCTGGGAGAGCGATTACCACGAGTACTTCACGATCCACGTCACCAAACTCGCCCTGCCGACGTTCCCTGTCCTCGGGGAATTCGCGCGGATTGCGAAAAACCGCCTGGTCTTCGACGGCACCGCCGGCAACGACGGCACTTTCATCACGACGCCGACCACGTGCTTCGGGGAAGCGACCCCCGGCTCGCCCTTCGAGCACGTCTACTCGACCTTGCTACGGGCCGATTCCTACGAGGAACCGAACCCCGCGTTCCCCAACGGCTCAGCCTTCGTCGAGTCGAAGATCCCGCCCAAAACGTCGCCAAAAAACTGCGACTCGATCCCCTTCGATCCGTCGATTGGGGTCGAGCCGAACACGCAGCAGACCGACTCGCCGGCCGGGGCGACGGTCTCCGTCACCCTGCCGGAGGTCAAAAACCCCCTGAAGGACGAAGGAAGCCAGGGGAGCTCTCAGGTCCGATCGGCAAGGGTGACCCTGCCCGCCGGGATGGGCCTCAACCCGTCGGCCGCCAACGGCCTCGAGGCCTGTACGAATGCGCAGTTCGGGAAGGGGACGAGGACCCCCGTGGCCTGCCCGGCCGGGTCGAGGATCGGCACCGTCGAAGTCGACACGCCGCCGCTCCCCGACGGCTCGCTCAGCGGCCCCGTCTACGTCGGCCAGCAGCTCAGCCGCGACCCCACCTCAGGCGACGAGTACAGGATCTTCGTCGTCGCCGAATCGGCCCGTTACGACATCTCGGCCCGCCTGCTAGGCAAGATCAGCGCCGACCCGCAGACCGGGCAGCTGACCACGACCTTCGACGACAAGGCCCTGGGAAGCATCCCGGTGCCAGGCCTTCCGCAGGTGCCGTTCAAGTCGTTTCGGATCAAACTGAACGGCGGGGCGAAAGCGCCTCTGACCAGCCCCGGCTCTTGCGGTCCGAACAAGACCACGACGGTGATGACGCCCTGGAGCGGCAACTCCGCTGTCACGCGATCGGGAGACTTCACGCTCAGCGCCGCGCCCGGCGGCGGCAACTGCCCGAAAACGCTGGCGGGGCGTCCGTTCGCCCCCAGCTTCGGGGCCGGCACCAACAAGCAGACGGCGGGCGACTTCAGCCCGCTGCACATGAACATCGCCCGCGCGGACGGCAACCAGGAGCTGAAAGGAGTCGACGTGACTTTGCCGCCTGGGCTCACGGCGAAACTGGCCGGCGTCCGTTACTGCCCGGGGGCTTCCCTGGCGGCGGCCGCGGCTAACAGCGGCGCCGCTGAGGCCGCCGCCTCGAGCTGTCCCTCCTCGAGCCTGATCGGCCGCGCCGACATCGCCGCCGGCAGCGGCCCCTCGCCGATCCAGATCGGCGGCAAGGTCTTCCTCGCAGGTCCCTACAAAGGCGCCCCTCTTTCTCTGGCAGTTGTCACCCCCGCCACGGCCGGGCCGTTCGATCTCGGCACGGTCGTGGTGAGGGTGGCGCTGTTCGTCGACCCGCGCACCGCCCAGGTACACGCGGTATCCGATCCGATTCCACATGTCTATGGCGGCGCCCTGCTCGATGTCCGCTCCGTCGCGGTGAAGCTCGACCGGCCCAACTTCTCGCTCAACCCGACCAACTGCTCGCCGTTCGCCATCGCCGGGTCGCTGCTCGGCGGTGGCGCCAACCCGGTCGACCCGGCGGCCTTCGTCCCGACGCCCGTCTCGGCGCCTTTCAAAGCCAACGGCTGCGAGAAGCTCGGCTTCAGGCCGAAACTGTTCCTGCGCCTGTTCGGCGCGACCCGCCGCGCCAAGAACCCGAAACTGCGCGCGGTGCTCCTGCCGCGGGCGGGCGACGCCAACATCGCTCGCGCCGCGACCATCCTGCCGCCCTCGCTGATCCTCGACCAGAGCAACCTCTCGAAGGTATGCACGCGCGTTCAGTTCGCCGCCCACGACTGCCCGAAGGACTCCATCTACGGTCACGTGGAAGCCTTTACGCCGCTGCTCGACGGACCGCTGAAAGGCCCGGTCTACCTGCGCTCCTCCGACAACGTCCTACCCGACCTCGTCGCCTCCCTGCAGGGTCAGGTCGACGTCGAGCTGGCCGGGCGCACCGACAGCGTCCACGGCCGCATCCGCAACACCTTCGACATCGTCCCCGACGTGCCGGTCTCCAAGTTCATCTTCACTTTGCGCGGCGGGTCCAAAGGGCTCCTCGTCAACTCCCGCAATCAGTGCCCCCGCAAGCATGTGGGCGGCGCCAAGAGCAAGGGAGCGCAGGCGGGCAAGGCACAGCGCCACGGCAAGGGCCTGCGCGCGATCGTACGGTTCAAAGCTCAGAACGACAAGAAGCTGAACCTGAAGCTGCGGCTGCGTGCGCCGTGCGGGAAGAAGCACGCCCGCGGCAAACGCCACTAGCGCGGGGTTAACCAAGCGATCCATGGCGAATAACCTGCGGCGTCGGTGCGCCCGACGCTTTCAGTCCTGATCGTCGCCTGGAACAGCCGCGAGGAGCTGGCGCGGACCCTGCCCGCCCTGATGCCCGAGCTGGGGGAGGGGGACGAGCTGGTCGTCGTCGACAACAACTCCGGCGATGGCACCGCCGACGCCGTGGCCTCACTGGCGCCGTGGGCGCGGATCGTGCGCAGCGATCGCAACCTCGGCTTCGCCGGCGGCTGCAACGCGGGCGCCATTCAGGCCCGTGGCGACCTGCTGGTCATCCTCAACCCAGATGCGGCGCCGCGGCCGGGCTTCGGCGAGGCGATCCGGCGTCCCTGGCAGGAGAGGCGCGGCTGGTCCGCCTGGCAGGCGCTGGTCGCCGACGGCGCCGGGAAGACGATCAATTCGGCCGGCAACCCGGTTCACTTCACCGGCATCGTCTGGGCCGGCGGGCACGGACGTCCGATTGGCGCGACGCCACCGGCGGGCGAGGTCACCGCGCTGTCTGGCGCCTGCCTGGCTATTCCTCGCCGCACCTGGGAGGACGTTGGCGGCTTCCCGGAGCGCTTCTTCCTCTACCACGAGGACGTCGACCTCTCGCTGCGGCTGCGGCTGGGGGGCGGCGCCTTGGGGATCGAGCCGAGCGCGATCGTCGACCACGACTACGAGTTTGGCGCCCGCGAGCACAAGTGGCGCTGGCTCGAGCGCAACCGCTGGGCCTTCCTGATCCGCGTCTACCCGGCGAGCCTGCTGGTGCTGCTGGCGCCGGCCCTGATCCTCACCGAGCTGGCGCTGATTCCCGCCTCCGTCGCCGCCGGTTGGGGGAGGCAGAAACTCGCGGCGATCGGCGAAGTCGTCCGCTGGCTGCCCCGCCTGCTGCGCGAGCGCCGCCAGGTGCAGGCCGCCCGCACCGTCAGCGCCGCCGAGTTCGCCGCCTGGTTGACCCCTGACCTCGACTCACCCTTCATCCCCGCAATCGCCCGCTCGGCCCCGGCCCGCCTCGCACTGCGCGCCTACTGGCGCGCAGTGCGGCGGCTGCTTGGCGACTGAGCAGTTGACGACGCCATAGCGTCTCCAACTGCTCAGTCGAGGCCGGATCAGCTCGGTTGGCCGATCGGGCGGATCAGGATCTCGTTGATGTCGACGTTGCCCGGTTGCTCGAGGGCGAAGATCACGGCGCGAGCGATGTCGTCGTCCTGCAGCGCCCACTCGCCGGGCCGGTTGTCGAAGAAGGGCGTGTCGACCATTCCCGGCTCGATCAGGGTCACCTTTATCCCGTTGTTCTCGTGCATCTGGCGCAGCTCCGCCCGCAGCGCCTCGCCGATCGCCGTCGCCGCCCACTTGGTCGCCGAGTAGAGCGAACCGGGCAGCACTCTGCGCCCGGCGACCGAGCTGGTGATGAGGAAGTGGCCGTCGCCGCGCTCGAGCAGGTGGGGGAGGGTCGCGCGAATCGTCAGCGCGACGCCGTAGACGTTGGTCAGGACCATCGAGCGCCAGTGCTCGGGCGACTCCTCGAGAAAGCCGCGGGTGGCGCCGAAGCCGGCGTTGGCGAAGACGACGTCGATCCGACCGAACGCCTCCAGCGCGGCGGTGGCCATCGCCTCGACCTGATTCCACTCCGTGACGTCGCAGCGCACCGCGACCGCTCGCTTCTCGCCGCCGAGCTCCTCGACCAGCTCCTGCAGTGGCTCCAGTCGCCGCGCAGCCAGCACCAACCGGTGCGTCCCGGCCGCCGCCCGCGCGGTGGCGGCGCCGATGCCGCTGCTGGCGCCGGTGATCAACAAGACCGGATCGTTGGTGGCCACCGGCCAATTCTCCCAGCTTCGGCTTGCGCGGGGCGGGTGCCTCGGGGTCGCCGGACACTCAGCGCGAAGCGCGTCCGCCGACCCCGAGGCACCCGCCCTCCGAGCCCGCCTTGCGATAATCCCGGTCCGTGGATCCCAGCCGCAAGCGAAAGATCCGGCTCGTGGTCGCGCTCGGCGTCGCAGCTCTGCTCGCCGCCGCGCTTGTCTACACGTCGTTCAGCGCTTCCTCGGAAGCGAAGGAGCCCTCGCAATTGATCGGTGTCTCCTCGGGGGGGAGCTACGAGCTGACCGGCCGGGTGGTCAAGGGCTCGGTTCGCCACCACGGTGAGGCGCTGCGCTTCCGCGTCGCCGACCGCGAAAACCCCAGCCGCAGCATTCCCGTCACCTACACCGGCACCATTCCCGACCCCTTCCGCGGCGGCCGCGAGATCGTCCTCGCCGGCACCGTGGAGCGGGGCGTCTTCGTCGGCGAACGCGACACGCTGGTCACCAAGTGCCCGTCGAAGTTCACCACCAGTCGCTCTGGCGAATGACTGCTGGCCTCGGCAGCGCCGTGTTGGCCCTCGCCTTCCTCACCGCGATCTTCGCTGTCGTCGCGGCGTTGATCGGCCGCGACGGCGACCGGCGCTGGGTCGACATCTCACGCCGCGCCATCTACGGCCTTTTCGCCCTGCTCACCCTCTGCGTGGTCCTGATCGAGATCGCCTTCGCGAGCGACAACTTCTCCTTCAACATCGTCCAGCAGCACTCCTCGATCGAGACGCCCACCTTCTACAAGCTGGCGGCGATGTGGTCGAGTCAGGAGGGCTCGCTGCTGCTCTGGGCCTGGGTGCTCTCGATCGCCTCTTCGCTGGCGCTGTTTGCGACGCGGAACAAGCTGCGCGAGATCGTCCCGTATGCGACCGCGGTGATGGCTGGCATCGCTGCTTTTTTCACCGCCCTGATGCTGTTCGCCGGCGGCGTCAACCCGTTCGCGAAGCTGAGTCCGGCGCCTGCCGATGGGATCGGGCTCAATCCGCTGCTCCAGCACCCGAGCATGATGATCCACCCGCCGATGCTCTACTCGGGGTACGTCGCCTTCACGATCCCCTTCGCCTTCGCTGTCGGCGCTTTGATCACGCGCCGCATCGACGCCGCCTGGATCCGCTCCACCCGCCGCTTCGCCTTGATCGCCTGGGCCCTCCTCGGCTTCGGCCTGCTGTTGGGCGCGCGCTGGTCCTACACCGAGCTCGGCTGGGGCGGCTACTGGGCCTGGGATCCGGTCGAGAACGCGGCGCTGATGCCCTGGCTGATGGGGACCGCATTCCTGCACTCGATCATGGTGCAGGAGAAGCGCGGGATGCTGAAAGTCTGGAACGCCTGCCTGATCGTCGCCACCTTCTCACTGGCATTGCTCGGCACCTTCCTCGTCCGCTCCGGCGTCCTGCAGTCGATCCATGCCTTCGGCGACAGCACCGTCGGCCCCTACATCCTCGGCCTGATTGCCGTCGTGTTGGTCGGCTCGACGGCGCTGATCGTCTCCCGTCTCGACGACCTGCGCTCGGAGAAGCGGATCGACTCGCTCGCTTCGCGCGAGTCCGTCTTCCTGGTCAACAACTTTCTGCTGGTGGCGCTCTGCGCGGCGATCTTCTGGGGCACCTTCTTCCCGCTGATCTCGGAGCTCTTCACGGGGGCCAAGGCCTCACTCGCCGCCCCCTGGTTCGATCGCTACACCACGCCGCTGGCGATCGTGTTGGTCCTCTTCACCGGGATCGGTCCACTGCTCGCCTGGCGTCGGATCAGCTGGGACGCCGCGAAGCGCGTCTTCCTCGTTCCCTCGATCGTCGCCGCCGTAGCCGCAGTCGGGTTGGCGCTCTTCACCGACGCCGCCTCCAGGCCCTGGGCGCTGGCCCTCTTCGCCTTCGCCGCCTTCGCTCTGACCGGTCTGGCGCAGGAGTTCTGGCGCGGCGCGGCGGCGCGGCGCTCGCTCAGCGGCGGCACGATGCCACAGGCGCTGGTCGCGGTCGTCTCGCGCAACCGCCGCCGCTACGGCGGCTACATCATCCACGCGGGGGTTGCGGTGCTGCTGATCGGCATCGCCGCCTCCTCGAGCTTCCAGACCAACCGCGACGTCAGACTGAGGCCGGGACAGAGCGCTGTGGTCGATGGCCGCGCCGTGACCTACGTGCGTCCAACCGCGAAAGTTGACCGCCTCGCTTTCACCGCGGGTGCGCTGCTGCGGGTGGAGAAGGACGGCAAGACCTTCGTGCTGCACCCGACCCGTCGCTTCTACCGGCCGACCGGCGTCGAAACGAGCACGATCTCCAACTACTTCGCCGGTGAATCCGACAGCGAAATCGGATTGAAGGCGGGGTTCGGCAGCGACTTCTGGGTCGCCATACAGCCGGGCATCACTGGGGTGCAGCGGCACGCCCGGGCTGCAGACCGGGGCTTCAAGGCGTGCGTGAGCGGAGCCCCCGGCACCCCGCTGCAGTGCAAGTCGGTGGCGGCGCTGATGCGGGCCGCGCTCGCCAACCCACGCTTGCGCCCCGCAGCGCTGAGCCAGATCGAAGGTCTGCAGGCAGCCACGGCGAAGCGGATCGCCCAGAGCTATCTCTCCGAAGCTGCCCCGGCCACTTTCCGCGTCATCGTCAACCCGCTCGTCACCTGGATCTGGATCGGCGGACTGATCGCGCTGGCCGGCGCGCTGATCGCGATCTGGCCGGCGCGTCGCGCCCGCCGCCGTCCGGCCGCCGACACCGAGCTGGAGGCGCTGAAGGAAGCCAAGTACCGCGAGATCCGCGACGCCGAACTGGATCACGCGGCTGGCAAGCTCTCCGACGAGGACTTCGCCCTGCTCGACGCCGAACTGCGCGAGGAGGCGGTCGAGATTCTGGATCACGGCAACGGCAACGGCGCCAACAGCAAGGAGTCGGAGATCACTCGGCAGGCCGACCGGCCTGCCGAACCTGTCTAGATCTTCAGCAGCACCAAGGTGTTGACGACGAAGAGGATCGCAAAGAAGACCGTGGCGCGGTCGAGGTTGCGCTCGACCATCGAGCCGCCGCCGAAGGAGCTGCCACCGCCGCCGATGCCAAAGGCGCCGGAGAGGCCGGCGTCTTTGCCCGAGTGCAGGAGGATGAGGAAGATCACGACGCCGGCGATGATCACCTGCAGAACTGCGAGGAACGTGTACATGGGCGGGATGGTAGCGCCCGAGGCGCCCGAGTGGGCCTTGGACAGTTCGTTATTTCTTGTTGCGGAGATTGACAAATTTAGCTAGTCTGTCAACAACGCAGACGATCACTGCCGAACTGACAAGGAGGACGCAGCCGATGGAGGCACATGCCCACCCGATCGAGACCGAGCTGAACCCGGCGACCTGGCACGACCCGAAGCGCTACGCCTGGCTGCTCGGACTGATCGTGCCGTCGCTGCCCTTCCTCGCCTGGGGCCTCGTGACCCTGACTGGGCTCGGGGTCTTCTGGTTCTACGGCCCGATGCTGGTCTTCGTCATCTTCCCCGTGCTCGACTTTCTGGTCGGGATGGATGCCGAGAATCCGCCGGACAGTGTGATCAAGTGGCTCGAACAGGACCGCTACTACCGCTGGTGCACCTACGTCTTCATTCCAGTGCAGTACGCGGGGCTCGTTTTCGCCTGCTGGCTCTGGGCGGACGGGGGACTCTCGACTGTCGACAGCGTCGGCTTGGCGCTGACGATGGGCATGGTCAGCGGGATCGCGATCAACACCGCCCACGAGCTCGGCCACAAGCGCGCCGACCTCGAGAAGTGGCTGAGCAAGGTCGCGCTGGCGCAGAGCGGCTATGGCCACTTCTTCATCGAGCACAACCGCGGCCACCACGTTCGCGTCGCCACCCCCGACGATCCCGCCAGCGCCCGGCTGGGGGAGAGCTTCTGGGCCTTCCTGCCGCGCACGGTCTCCGGCAGCCTCAGCTCGGCCTGGGGCTTGGAGCGGGCCCGGCTCGAGCGGATGGGCCACTCACCCTGGTCGGTCCACAACGACATCCTGCAGGCATGGGCGATGACGGTCGGGCTGTTCGCGTTGCTGGCGATCGCCTTCGGGCCGGTCGTCCTGCCCTACCTGCTCCTGCAGGCGGTGCTCGGCTTCTCCTTGCTCGAGGTCGTCAACTACCTCGAGCACTACGGGCTGCTGCGGCAGAAGAAAGAGGACGGCCGCTACGAGCGCTGCCTCCCCCAGCACAGCTGGAACAGCAACAACGTCGCCTCCAACGTCCTCCTCTACCACCTGCAGCGCCACAGCGATCACCACGCCAACCCGACCCGGCGCTACCAGGCGTTGCGCCACGTCGACGAGGCGCCGCAGCTGCCGACCGGCTACGCGGGAATGATCGTGCTCGCCTGGTTCCCGCCGGTCTGGCGCCGCGTCATGGACGGTCGCCTGGTCGACCACTACGGCGGCGAGCTCGACCGCGCCAACATCCAGCCGCGGGCGAAGCGCCGGGTGCTGGCTCGCTACGGGAGCGCGGGAGCGTGAGCGCTTTCCGCTGCCCCGGTTGCGGCTACCTCTACGACGAGGCCGCCGGGCATCCGCGCGAGGGCTTTCCGGCGGGGACGCCGTGGAGCGAGGTGCCGGACGACTGGCACTGCCCGGACTGCGGCGTCAGGGACAAGGTCGATTTCGAGCCGGTCGCCGGCGGGGACGAATGACCGCGCCCGCTGCGACGATGGCCGGCGTCGTGGAGGCGCGCACCCCCTATCCCCAGGCGGCTCGGCAGCTGCTGCGCGAGACCTTGCTCGCCGCGGCTCGCGACGAGCTGGGGCAGCGTGCCTGGTCGGAGATCACGATGGCCGACGTGGCGAGCGCCGCCGGCGTCAGTCGCCAGACCCTCTATAAGGAGTTCGGCAGTCGCGACGAGTTCGCCCAGGCCTTCGTCATCCACGAGGGCGAACGCTTCCTCGACGGGGTCGAGGCAGCCGTCCGCGAGCACTTCGATGACCCCCGCGCGGCGATCGGCGCCGCGCTCGAGGCCTTCCTGCGCAGCGCCGGCGAGGACCCCCTCGTCCGCGTCCTGCTCAGCGACGACGGCGCCGGCGGCATGCTCCCCTTCGTCACCACCCAGGGAATGCCGGTCGTGCAGTGGGCCACGACCCGCCTCACCGCGGTGATAGCGGAGGGCTGGCCTGAGGCCCCCACCGACAAGGCCCACCTCCTCGCCGAGACTCTCGTTCGCCTCGCGCTCAGCCACATCACCGCCCCGATCGATCCGCCCGAGACCACCGCCGTTCGCACCGGTGAGCTGCTCGGGCCCTTCGTCGACGAGGCGCTGGGCCGCAAATAGCGGCCATCTTGGCGTCGAAGGGAGAGAGATTCGTCTCCTGGGGCCTTCGGAGTTCGATGCTTGCAACGCTCGAGCTCGCCTACATGCACGGTACTATTAATGGTATGAGAACCACCATTGACAGTGCCGGGCGAGTTGTCGTGCCGAAGAGTCTGCGCGTTGCCCTGAATCTGAACGGGGGCGACGAGGTCGAGATAACCCTGGAGGGCGAACGGATCGCGCTGACGCCCGCGCCGCGGCAAGTCCTGCTGCGCCGGGGACCACATGGTCTCCTCACTTCCGACCTGCGACTTCCGTCGGGGCACGGGCCGGAGGAGGTTCGCGAAGAACTCGAACGCACCCGTCGATGATCGCTCCCGACACCTCGGTCCTGGTGGCCGGCTTCATCCCCGACCATCCTTTTCACACTGTGGCGGAACCTGCCCTTATCGAGGTCCGAGAAAAAGGTCGCCTGGTAGCCCACACCACGGCTGAGACCTATGCAGTGTTGAGTGCTCCCGGAGGTGCCTATCGGGTTGAGCCGGGGGTGGTTGTGGCCTACCTGGACGAGCTCCTCGGGGCCTCCGCGCCAATTCAACCGCGACCGGACGCCCACCGGGAGGCACTTGAGCTTCTCGCTGGCGAGGGGCGCGGCGGAGCCTCAATTTACGACGCGCTCATAGCTTTGACGGCGCGTAATGCGAGGGTCACGCTGATCAGCCTCGATCGCCGTGCCCACCCTACCTATGAACTATGCGGGGTCGAAGCGAGGTTCCTAGACGAAGAGTAGAGCCGCGGTTGTTTGCCGTGGTAGATGACGAAGCCCTGGCTGAAGCCCTGGCGCTCGTAGAAGCGGTGGGCGTCGAGGTTGGTCTTGGTCGTTGTGATCGCCATGTCCTCGATGCCGCGCTCCCCGGGCAGTATTTCAGCGCCTCAGACCTCGACCAGCAGAGTCACCGGGCCGTCGTTGACCAGGGCAACCCCCATGCAGGCGCCGAAGACGCCCTTCGCTGCGTTGAGGCGCTCGCAGAAGCGGTCGTAGAGCGGCTCGGCCTGTGTGGCTGGGGCGGCCTCGACGTAGCTGGGCCGGTTGCCCTTGCGGGTGTCGCCGTACACAGTGAACTGGCTGACGCAGAGCACCTCGCGTTCGCCCAGCGGCTCGTTCATCCGGCCTTCGGCGTCGTCGAAGATGCGCAGCGCCCGCACCTTCTCGGCCAGCCGGTCCGCCTGCTCAGCGCCGTCTGTGCGGCCGACCCCGAGCAGGACCAGCATCCCCGGTCCGATCTGCGCCACCCGCTCGCCCTCGACGTCGACCGCCGCCTGGCTGACCCGCTGCACCAGAGCCTTCAATTGCCGGTCCCCCGCATCCGCGCAAGCTACACCCACGGATCGGCCATATCCTGTCGCCAGCATGGCCAAGTGGGGAGTCCTCGCCGTCCTGGCGACCGCCCAGTTCCTGATGGTCCTCGACCAGGCGGTGATGAACGTCGCGATCTCCCAGCTGGTCGAAGACTTCGACACGACGGTGACTACGATCCAGGTGGTGATCGCCCTCTACGCGCTGGTGATGGCGGGGCTGATGCTGACCGGCGGCAAGCTCGGCGATCTCTGGGGACGGCGGCGCGCCTTCGCGATCGGCCTCGTCATCTACGGCGCCGGCTCGGGTCTGACCGCCGCCTCCTGGAACGTCCCCAGCCTGATGCTCGGCTGGTCGATCCTCGAGGGCATCGGCGCCGCCCTCGTCCTGCCGGCGCTGGTCGCCCTCGTCGCCGGCTCCTACAAGGGCCCCGACCGCGCCGTCGCCTACGGCGTGCTCGGCGGCGTCGCCGGCGCCGGCATCGCCGTCGGGCCGATCCTCGGCGGCTGGATGACGACCGACTTCACCTGGCGGCTTGTCTTCGTCGGCGAGGTCATAGTGGCGCTCGGCATCCTGTTGGGGACGCGGCTGATCCGCGAGCCCGAGCGGGAGCGAGGGGCGTCGCGCCTCGACTGGGTCGGCAGCGTGCTCTCCGCCTCCGGCCTCGCCCTCGTCGTCTTCGGCGTCCTGCAGGCGAGCAACTGGGGCTGGCTTCAGCCGCGCGACTCGCCGATCGAGCCGTTCGGCTTTGCCCTCACCCCGTTCGTGATCGCCGCGGGGGGCGTGCTCCTGGCCGGCTTCCGGGCCTGGGAGCGGCGGCGCGAGGAGCGTGGGGAGGAGCCCCTGGTCCACTTCCGGCTGCTGAGTATCCGCTCTCTGCGCAGCGGCGTCTCGATGCTGTTCGCGCAGAACCTGATCCTGATGGGGATCTTCTTCACGATCCCGCTCTACCTGCAGATCGTCCAGGGCCTCGACGCGCTCGAAACCGGCGTGCAGATGCTGCCTGCCTCGGTCGGGCTCTTCTTCACTGCCCTCGCCGGCTCGGCGCTGTCGGCGCGGTTCGCCGCGAGGACGCTGGTGCGAGTCGGGTTGCTTGTCGTGCTGGCATCGATCCTGATGCTGCTGGGGACGATCGAGCCCGAACTCGACAGCGGCGCCTTCCTCGCCGCGACCGGCGTGCTTGGGATCGGAATGGGCCTGATCGTCTCCCAGCTCGGGAACGTGGTCCAGTCGGCCGTCGGCGATGAGGACCGCAGCGAGGCAGGTGGCATCCAGAACACGGCGCAGCAGCTCGGCTCCTCGCTGGGGACGGCGCTGCTCGGCGCGATCGTGATCAGCGGCCTGATCTCCGCCTTTACGTCGAACGTCGCCGACGATCCGAGCGTCTCCAAGGACGTCAGCAGCCAGGTCGAGGTGCGGCTCAGCGCCGGCGGCAGTTTCGTCGCCTCGGCGGAAGTGAAAGCCGCCGCCGAAGCCGCCGGCCTCGACTCGTCCACCGTCAACACCCTGGTCGGCCACTACGAAGACGCCCAGCTGACGGCGCTGAAGACGGCCTTCCTCTTCGCGGCGCTGCTCGTCATCATCTCTTTCTGGTCGACGCGCCGTCTACCCACCCGGCGCTTCAACGAACTGCAGGCTGGTCCCGACCCCCCGCCTGCCGAGCCGGTTTCCGCCTGAATATGGCCGCTGCCGAGAGCAACTCCGGATCGCCCGCCGAGCGCGCCGCCGCAGGCAAAGCCGCCCGTACCGCCGCGCCGCGCTCCAGCCACGGCGACTGGCAGGCGGCCGCCGACCGCGCCGACCCCGTCGAGCTGCTCGAGCACCAGGCCACCTCACGCGTCGGCCAGCTGGTCCCCCTGCGCTACGGCCGCATGCTGGCTTCGCCGTTCGCCTTCTACCGCGGCGCCGCCGCCGTGATGGCGGCCGACCTCGCCCTCACCCCACAGTCCGGCTTCGAGGCGCAGCTCTGCGGCGACGCCCACCTTTCGAACTTCGGCGCCTTCGCCTCGCCGGAGCGTGAGCTGGTCTTCGACGTCAACGACTTCGACGAGACGCTGCCCGGCCCCTGGGAGTGGGACGTCAAGCGCCTCGCGGCCAGCCTTTCGGTGGCGGGTCGCGAGCGCGGTTTCGACGGCGGCGAGCGGCGGCGGATCGCCCGCGCGATGGCGGCGGAATACCGGCAGACGATGCGGCGCATGGCGACGATGGGCAACCTCGAGGTCTGGTACCAGCGGATCGACGTCTCGACGATCGCCGCGGGCTGGGCCGCCGCGGTGGGGAAGAAGGAGCAGAGGACCTTCGAGCGCGGCGTGGCCAAGGCCCAGGCCAAGGATCGGATGCGTGCCGTCTCGAAGCTGGCTCGCGAGGTTGACGGCGAGCTGCGCATCGTCAGCGAACCGCCCCTGATCGTCCCGATCGAGGAGCTGGCCGGTGAGGCAGAGGACGTCGATGTCGAAGCCCGCGTGCTCGAGGTCTTCTCCGACTACCGCGACTCGCTCGACTTCGACCGCGCCGCCCTGCTCGACGGCTACCGCTTTGCCGACGCCGCCTTCAAAGTGGTCGGGGTGGGCAGCGTCGGCACCCGCGCCTGGATCGTCCTGCTGCTGGGACGGGACCAGGGCGACCCGCTTTTCCTGCAGGTCAAGGAAGCACAGCGCTCGGTGCTCGAGCCCTATGCGGCGCCGAGCCGGTTCGAGCATCAGGGCGATCGCCGACGACGAAGGCGTCGGCGGCGAGGAGGAGGAGGAGGAGGGCCGTATCGCCGCCCAACCAGTGCGATCTGGCTGGCCGCGCTCGGGACTCATCGTTGCCCGCCCGCCTCGCTCAGTGCGCGGGCGGGAGCGAGACCGGCGTCGAAGGCGGAGCGCCGTCCCTCAGCAGCGTCGCCAGGTAGATGACGACGGGCTTTGAGCCCTTGTTGGCAGCTTCGTGGATGTCGGCGGGCTGCTCGACGATCCACTCACCACCGCGGATGTTGCCCGTCTGTCCGGCCTCGATCTTTCGCACGACGGTCGGGCTTTGGTCGGACTCGCCGCGGCGGACGACCACTGAGCCTTGTCTGACCGTGTAGCGAAGCTCTCCCGCCTGAACGCGCGCGACCTGCGTTCCGAGGTGATGGTGAGTCGCCAGCTGGGCTCCCGGCTCCACGACCACCCGGCTGAGGACCATGGTGCGACCCGGGGCTCCCTGCACCCGGCTCGTCTGTGCCAGCGCGTTCCGAATCGCGGTGGGCGCAGCCTCAGACTTGCCCAAGGCGGCTGGAAGCAGGGCGCCGAAGGCAGTGCCAACCGCCAGGGCAACACCAAGTGGAAGTGGGTGTCGGGCAAGGCGAATCACAGCGAGCCAGGCTAGGCGATTCAGTGGACGCCCCGCGGGGCTCAGCCATGCGCAGCCCCTCGCCCGGTTTCCACCGAAATGGAGTTGATTCCCCCTGGGGGTCGTCCTCGAGTTCGGACTGGGAATGCGCTGGCCAGATCAGCCTGGGGACCTGCCCGCCTCATCTCGCCGCGCCGCCAACGGGAACGACCCCGACTGCGGGGGGATCGATGCGGCTGAATGGAGTCGAACCATCACGGGGGTTTCCACCCACAAGGCCCTCAACCACGATGGGAGAGCCTTTCTCGATGGCATTTGACGTTGCCAGGCGATCTTAGCTTCTCTTGGGTGACGCCTGGGATGCGGAAAGCGGTCCGAGGAACGGTCCGACGAGCTCGCAGCCCAGAAATCCAGGTGATCGTGGAGGCGACACCATAGGGTGTATAGTGATGCTATGAGCAGAACGCAGGTCTATCTAGGCGAGGGGGAGCTGGAGCTTCTCGAGCGCGCCTCGCGCGACACGGGCGCATCCCGCTCGGAGCTGATCCGCCGCGCGGTTCGTACAACCTTCGGTGAGCAGGGGGCGGAGGAGAAGCTTCGCGCCCTCAAGGCCAGCGCCGGCTCCTGGAAAGGCCGACGCAGCAGCGGCGCCGAGTATGTAGACGCGATTCGCGGCGGGGATCTCAATGATCGCTTGGCCCGGCTCGGCGTCAAGTGAAACTGCTCGACACCAGCGTCGCCATCGACCACCTCCGCGGCTCGCCCCCCGCCGTCGATCTCCTAACCGACCTGCTGGACGCCGAAGAGTCCATCTTTGCCAGCGAGGTCGTGCGCTTTGAGTTGTTGGCTGGCGTGCGCGAGAAAGAGGTCGACGCACTGGAGCAGTTCTTCTCGGCGATTTCTTGGGTGCCGATAGGGGAGGAGGTGGCCCGGGCCGCCGGGTCCCTTGCTCAGCGCCACCGCCGCTCCCACAGCGGCATCGACGATGCCGATTACCTGATCGCCGCCACCGCGCTCCTGCTTGAGGCCGATCTGCTGACGACGAACGTGCGCCACTTCCCAATGATCACCGGGCTCGAGCCCGCCTACTGAGCCGTGGAACGCCGGCCATCCGCTTTAGGGAGTCGGAACTAGGAAGTAGCGAGCGACCTTCTCGCAGTTCGGGCTCCCGTCGACGGCGGCTTTCAATGCGGCCTGCGAGACAGCCGGAAAGCGGATTGCTTCATCCGTTCCTTCGGCTCCCAGGTTGGTTATCTCGGCTCGTTCCCAAGTGCCCTCGATCCCCAACTCGGCTGCCAGCTCCTCCACGAGTCGAGCGGCGTCGGCTTCGTTCTCAAGTGCGGCCTGTCGGATGTTGAGGATGGCGAATTCATATTCGTTGGTCATGCAGACCAGGATACGCCGGGGCACTACCCCCTTTGGCGTCCGGGGTGGGCGGGCTGGAACGCGAACGGTGCGACGAACCCGGACTAGGTTCTGGTCGCCTAATCAAAGAACTCACATGTGTATAGGATCGTGAAATTCCCCTTCCGGATCAGCCTTCCGCTCCTTGCCATTTTGAGGGGATTCTGCGGCGCCTAAATTGGGGAATTTCTTGAGCTTCTCGTCGCTACTTTATCGCTACGTCTCGCACAGTTTTTGGCTCTACGACTTCGTTTCCGCCGCTTGATCAGCAGCCTAAGAAACCGAAGGTCACAGGTTCGAATCCTGTCGGGCGCGTTGCTCCCACGAAGATCCGCGTGGTCTCCTCTTCGATCCTTGAGCCCTACTGGCTAGGCGGACCCACAAAGTCCCCCTCCCACAACTGTGGGGGCGGTAGGGGCTGTTTGTTGGCCTTGTCCCATAGTTCGACAGCGAGCGGGTGTCGAGACGCCAGAACAATGTCGTAGAGCGGCGAGTTAGTGGGGACGGTTCGGACGCATCGACGAGCTATGTGAACCAGGCCCAGATCACGTAGCTGATCGTCGTAGTAGTTCCGAATGTTATGAGCAGTCTTGCCCTCAGTGGAGTCGAGAAGGCTTTTGGGATCCGGATGATTCAGCATCAGCCTGGGAAGGTCGTAGCCCCCCGCTGCCATTGAACGGTGGATGCCTGAAAACGGCAAGTTAATGATGAAGTCGATGTACTTAAAGCGCGCCGCCAAATAGCGGATGGTCGAGAAGTGCAGGTTCGGCTTCGCCGGGTCGAGATAGGCGATGATGAGGGCCTTGGGGTTCAGCAAGTCGCATACCTTTTCTAGGTGCTGGCGGTCATTGGCATCTCCGCGCACGATCTCAACCTCCGGGCGCGATCCAATTCGTGCCCTCAAGGCTTTAGTGCAGACTCCCGAGAAATCTGAGAAGACGTAGCGATCAAACGGCTGCTGGATGGCAAGTGCCTCCAGCGGCGACCCTGCGACCTCCTCTCCAGTCACGTCGTCATAGAGGAGGCCGGGCCCCGAGAAAAGCTCCATGTAATGCACGTCAAACCATTGGCGATTCATCGCTTGGCCTACGATCCCTAGATCCGCTCGAACCATCTTGGCCTTCTCAGCAGAGTGTGGCTTGACTAGGCGTACGGGTAGTCCATCCGTCGTTCCAGGAACCAGCCCATCTCGGCCTGGCAGTCGGATCTGCTCGCTGGGCGGTTCCGCGGCATGAAGATGTCGTTTTGCCGGCTTGTGCTTCGGGACCGGCTTACCGGGGTCGAAAAGGCGCGACTTTCCTGAGAATGTGTGCGCTATAAGACGCACAAAAGTAGACGGCGTGGTGGACGGTCTTCCTGCCGTCGGTTCTTAAACACTCGCCGAATTAGCCAATTGGCATCGGCTTGCGGGACCGCTGAAGTTGGGTCGGACGCTTGCGTCGGGTTGAGGCTCCTTGCCGAGTTGGAAGCTCATCAAGTAGCGACTTAGGCATCGCGTTTGGCATTTCATCCCATGTGCGCCCCTGTAGCTGGCGTCCTCCAGACTTCGGCCGGGCTCCCCCCCATTGCTTGAAGAAGTACGCCACCCCTTCGTCTAGGCAGTGATCGCGGAGTTCAACCAGCCACTCTTCCTTCACCGGCCGGTGCTTGGGACCGGACTCGCCGCCGGATATGAGCCAATGAATGTCCTTGAGATCAAGGCCTTCGAGTGGACCGAGCAGTGGCTCTGCCGAGATAAAACGGACAGCCGCGGGCACCTGACGCAGGTAGTTGGCCCTATCCACGAATCGACGGTTCTCGATCGTCACGCCGATCCACACGTTTTTGGGCCAGGGCAAATCAGGGGCGAGGTCAGCCAACCGCTTGTGTCGCTTGGTCAAGACCTGAAAGACGTGATGGTCGGCGTGGACCATCACATCGAAGACTCGCGCGATGTACTCGGGTGGGATGTCCTCGTGGAAGAGATCGCTCATCGAGTTCACAAAGATTTGGCGAGGTCGGCGCCAACGCAGCGGCACCTCCAAGCGCTCTGGCCAGAGCTTGAGGTCGAAGCCTTGCTCGTAGGGATGGCCGGGAATTCCTCGCCAGCGCTCTGCAAAGGTCTCTGCGTAGCAATGCGCGCAACCAGGAGACACCTTTGAGCACCCCGTGACAGGGTTCCAGGTTGCCTGAGTCCACTCGATAGAGCTACGGCCAGCCATGACCGTTGAGGGTACATAGGTCAATAGGGAGCGGAGAGGCTCGGACGGGAGCTTGCACTGATTTGTCCCGGAGTAGATTGCCCGGTACCGATTGGCCACCCCCGTGCCATCATGAGCGCCCCGCAAGGCCGTCGCCAGCGCGGCTGTTGAGAGCAAGAGGATGAGCTTTGATGGCAGGTAAACGGAAAAACGAGGGAGATGGCCAGGAGGAGTTGACCCTCGCGCCCCCCGAGGAGGCGGGGTCAGCGGAGACGGTATTGGTCGAGCCTCGCGGCGAAGCCGCGGATTCGAGCCGCCTGATCAAGGAGACGCTGCTGCCGATCTCCGGCATGGTGCGCCTTAGTCGCCGCGAGTTGGAAGTCATCGACCATCCGGCTTTTCAGCGGCTGTTTGAGGTCTACCAGCTGGGCCAGACCCATCTCGTCTATCGGGGTGCCACTCATATGAGGGGAGAGCACGCGCTTGGAACTGTGAGCGCGGCGATGGGGATCATGGAGGCCATCAACCGCAATGCCCCGCTTGCCTCCGGGCCGCCGGGCGAGCATTGGGAGCACGGTCCCAGGCTCTCGGCCCCCGAGGAAGCATTCGTGCGCCTTGGCGCGCTTCTACACGACATCGGACATTTGCCGGCGGGACACACCCTTGAGGACGAGCTAGGTCTGCTGCCGCGTCACGACGCCGATGAGCGTCTGGAACTTATTTTGAATCGAAAAAAGTGGCGTGGCCGCTCTGGCGAGTCCCTAAGAGAACTGATCGATGAAAAATACGGCGAGGAGGCTGTTGCCGCAGGTCGGCTGGAGAAGGGAAAGCGACTGACCCCGAGCGATCTGGTGATTCGCCTGATCTCCTGCGACCATAGCGGTGTCGAGATTCCAACCGAGCCCGATTTCCGTATTGGTGTCTGCCGCGACATCATCGGTAACACCATTTGCGCCGATCTCATCGATTATCTCCATCGGGATTGGCTTCACCTCGGCAAGCCACGCTACTTCGATCCGCGATTGCTCGAGTACATGCGTATCGTCACTCGTGATGAGGGCGACGGTCCCGAGGATCGACTCGTCATCCATCTCGGAGCCGGATCACGTCCCCGTCCAGATGCTGTCACCGCGATCCTCGATTTGCTGGAGAGCCGCTACCAGCTTTCCGAGATCGCGCTGTTTCATCGAGTAAAGCTGGCTGCCGCCGGCATGCTTGAGCGGGTGATAGCCGAGTATCGGGACACCTTTGTCGACGAAAAGGCTCGGAGGACGGCGATCGCGGGTCTGATCCCCGAGCTACTCGAGTGCTCGGACCCAGAGGTACTGAGCCTGCTCGAGCTTAAGCTTCAAGAGCGGCGCGCCGAGGTTTCAGAGCCGAAGAGGATTGACGCAGCCATTGACTTGGCTCGGCGCCTCCGGGTGCGGCAGCTTCACAGAGATCTTCACATCCTCTACGCGGATGATCTGGGCAAGCCGCAGACCAAGCTGATCGCCAAGCGGTTCTCTGGGGATCCGGACCTGGGAGAGAAGGCTCAGGCAGCAATCAGGGTTGCGGCAGAGAATCGGCTAAAGGCAATCCGCCTCTTGGAGCGCTCTTTCGGGTTGCCTGACTGCTCCATAGTTATGTACTGCCCGCCGCTGGAGATGAATACGAAGATCGCTGAAGTCGGGATCTTCAGCAAGGGTCTCGTTGGCTCACTCAACAATCTCGACGAGGACAATCACATCAGTGGCGGCCATCTCGATGCCCAACAGGAACGCTTTCGCCGCCTCTGGCGGATCTCATTCGCCATTGACCGCGCGGCCCATCAAAATTTGAAGGAGGCTGGCTTGCTCGGCCCGCTTCGGGCGGCAATTGAGAAGTCCACGCTGTGGACCCCTCGGGACTTCGGTGATGGCGCCGAGGATGCCGTCCGAGACATCGCCGAAACTGTCGTCCAACGTGATGCTTCACCCTGGTACGAGCGTGAGATCGTCGAACCCGCCCTCAACCGGGAAGCGGAAAGTCTGCAAAGTCCTGGAGGGGCGCCATCGGTCATCTCGTTCATAGGCCAGAAGCGCAAGCGAAGCTGAGATCACGCCTTGCGTGGCGGGCTGTCGAGTTGGCTGGTCCGGGCGATATGGCTGTGGACCTGATCGGAGTCTGCGAGAAGCTTGGTGTCGGTCTACGGGTCGTACCTGCCGACGGTCGACGGCGGGGCGCGCTCGTTCGTTGCGGCAACTCGTGGGAGGTCCTACTCATGCGGCGGAATGCGCCAAACGAGCCCATCGCTCCGCATGAGCGATTCACGATCGCGCACGAGCTAGGCCACTACGTCCTCATGGAGGAGTCAAACTTCCAGGCCCAGCGTCGATCCGAGTACTGGCTGGGCGAGGATCTCTGTCACCACTTCGCGTCCCACCTCCTGATTCGACCAGAGTTTCTAGATCAGATCGTGGAGCCTCAAAGCACGGCTGATTTGATGGCCAGCGTCAATCGACTCGCACGTCGAGCTCAGGTAACGGCTGAGCCAGCCGCCCGGGCATTGATTCGGCGTGTTGATGTCCCTGTTGCGCTCGGGACCTTCCTACTAGACCCTTTGCCTTCTACGAACCGTCTCGGCTTCCGGGGCTGGTGGGTAGAGAACAAGCAGTGGTGGGGAGGAAGGGGGGGGCGCAGGCTCGCGGTGTACGCCGACCATCCCCTTGCACCGGTCTTTCGAGCGATGCAGCGCATAAGACCTCGCCAGATAGCCTCGCCGGAAATCTCTGGTGCCCAGGCCGCCACGCTCCGGCGCCGCAGCCTGCGATGGGCCTCATTCGCTGCTCTGCTCGCATAGCCCCACGGTGCCCAGCAGTGCTCCAAGTCCGTGCACCGAACCGAAGAGCGCAGGCTAGTCTGGAGGTATGGCAAAAAGGACTTCGGGCAGGGTGGTCCGCAAGCGAGCAGAGGCGGAGTCCGCTCGCGACGGCACGAATTCAGGAAGATTGACGGTCACAGCCGAGCGGCAGGCTTGGTTTACGCCGGAGACCCTTGCCGCCTATTTGCAGGTCTCGGACCGGCAGGTGCGTAATTAGGTCAACGATGGGCTCCTGGTTTCCTACAAGATCGGGAGTTCCCGCCGCTT
>DATFVC010000029.1:0-29904 GCA_035260485.1 Solirubrobacterales bacterium
TCCAGAAGTTCAGCCCGCAAGGCCAGTTCCTGCTGATGGTGGGCGGGGATGTCAACAAGACCAAGGTCGAAGGCGGGGGAACCGCAGCGGAACGAAACCTCTGCCCGGTTGACCCCGGCGACGTCTGCCAAGCGGGGATCGGAGGAACCGGTCAAAGCCATTTCACCGCCACCGTAGGCAACTACATCGACTACAGCAAAACCGCCGATGCGATCCTGGTCGGCGACAAAGACCGCATCCAGGTCTTCAACCTGAACGGCAGCTTCAAGGAAGAAATCCCCTTCCAGGGAGAACTGGAAGCCTTCAACGAAAGGTCGGTGCGCGCCCTCGACGTCGACGGGGCGGGCAACATCTACCTTATCCTCAGCGGCCTCGACGACGTATACAAGCTGAGCGAAGCGGGGGCGCCGCTGGAGCCGGGAAAGCCGGGGGCATCGAAGTTCAAGGCCGAAGCTCCGATCGCGGCCGTCGCGGTCGACAGTGCCGGTGACGTATACACGGGCGATGAAGCCAGCGTGCCGGATAGAATCCTCGAGTACGACGCGGCGGGGAACAGGCTGCTGCCGACAGCAGAAGAAGAAAAAGCGGGAAGGGAGTTCTCCTTCCCCTACCTCGCCTTCAACGGACCGAACATCATCGGGCTGGCGACGAACCTGTGCGCGGGGAGCGAAGCGCCGGGGAACCTCTACCTGACGGCTTTTCTGTCATTCAAAACGGCCTACCTGGAGGGATACGGGACGGGGCCGGTGGGATGCGAACCGCCGCCGGCGGCGGCGCCGACGATCACGGCGCAGTACGCGATCGGCGTGGGGGAAGAAAGCGCGCGGGTGCGGGCCGAGATCAACCCGCACTTCTGGAAGGACGCGACCTATTACGTCGAATACGGAACCGGGAAGTGCGCAGAAGGAGGCTGTCCCAACAAGGAACCGCTGCCGCCCGGCGCGGGACTGACCGCGAAAGCGGTGAACAAAGCGGTGAAGAGCGCGGGGATCCTGCTGGCAGGGCTGGCGCCTGGGACGACCTACCACTTCCGCTTCGTCGCGAAGAGCGGCGGCGGGGGTCCCGTCTACGGCAGTGACCCAGACGGAGCGGGGCCCGGGGAAGCGAGCTTCGAAGAAGGCACGGAAGCGAGCTTCAGGACCTTCCCGGCGCCGAGCGCGAACCCGCCCTGCGCAAACGAAGCCTTGAGGGGCGGAGCGGCGGCGAAGCTGGCGGACTGCAGGGCATATGAGCTGGTCTCGCCGCTCGACAAAGCGAATGGCGATGCGGCGCTCGTGCCCTTCTTCTATGAGCTCAACCAGAGCTCGCCGACGGGGGACAGGTTCACCTACTCCTCCTTCACGCCCTTCGCCGAACCCGAATCGGCCCCATACATCTCCCAATACCTCTCGCAGCGGGACCCGAGCACGGGGTGGCGGAGCGAATCGATCTCGCCGCCGCGCTCGGCGCGGGCGCTGGAAGTCTTCTTCTCGCTGAACAACGAGTACAAAGCCTTCACGCCGGACCTGTGCACGGCGTGGCTGCGGCACAACTCGGACTCGACCCTGGCAGAAGGGGCGATCGGGGGCTACCCGAACCTCTACCGGCGCGAGAGCTGCGGGGGGACGGCGAGCTATGAAGCGCTGAGCACCGCCAAACCGCCGAGCAGACCGGCGGAAAAATACATCGTCGAAGTGATGGGCTACGCGGACGAGGACCCGAGCAAGGCGATCTTCGTGGCCAACGACGCGCTGACGCCGGACGCGCCGGCGCTGCCGGAAAGCAAAATCTCGGGACAAAAGGAACTGCAGCTCTACGAGCACACGGCGAGCGGGCTGCACTTCATCTGCCACCTGCCGAGCGGGGCGGCGTGGAGCGGGGCGTGCGCGGCGGGGATGGCGGCGCAGCAACCCGAAGGCAAGGGATCGAGCGTGCAGAACGCGATCTCGCGCGACGGCTCGGAGGTCTTCTGGACCGCATACAAAGGCACCCTGGAATTCAAGCCGCGGGGGATCCCGGGGAGGGTCTTCGTGCGGCTGAACCCGGAAGCGGAACAGAGCGAAGGCGCAGGGTGCGAAGAAGGGAAGGCCTGCACGGTCGCGGTCTCGGGCTCGATGACCGAAGCGGAATCGCAGTTCTGGGGGGCTTCTGATGACGGCTCGAAGGCGATCTTCGCGGTGGTCGCCGGACCGCTGAAAGGCAACCTCTATGAATTCGACGTGGAAAGCCGGACGCCGCGGCTGATCGCGGCAGGGGTCGAGGGGCCGATGGGGATGAGCGAAGACGCGGGACGGATCTACTTCGCCTCGACCGAAGCGCTGGCGGCGGGCGGGAAAGCAGGCGCCCACAACCTCTACCTCTACGAAGCGCCGCGGGAAGAAGGGGCAGAAGGGAGCTTCCGGTTCATCATGGCGCTGACGGGCGGAGACCTGATCGGCTCAGAGGGCCATCCGAGCGCGATCAACGAGGTGACGAGCGAGCGCTCGGCGACGGTGAGCGCCGACGGGCTGGAGGCGGCCTTCAGCTCGGGGGCGAGCCCGACGCCGACGGGGTATGACAACCGCGACGCGGAAAGCGGGCAGGCAGACGAAGAGGCCTACCTCTATGACGCGAGGGAAGGGAAGCTGCGCTGCGTGTCGTGCAACCCGAGTGGGGCGAGGCCGGCGGGGGCGGTAGAAGAACACCTCTGGCGGGCGGCGCGCCTGCCCAACCGGCGGGCGCCACTGGAGCCGCCCCACCCGCTCGCCGAGAACGGCAAGCGCCTCTTCTTCGAGAGCCACGAGGCGCTCGTGCCACGCGACAGCAATGGCACCTGGGACGTCTATGAGTGGGAGGCGCCGGGGGAGGGGAGCTGCGATCAGGCAGACGCGAGCTTCTCGGCGGCGGCGGAAGGCTGCATCGAGCTGATCTCCTCGGGGGAGAGCGCCGCTCCCTCGCGCTTCCTGGACGCCGATGCGAGCGGCGCCAACGTCTTCATCGGCACCCAGAGCAGCCTGGTCGCCGGCGACTTCGGATCGAACGACGTCTATGACGCGCGGATCGGCGGCGGCTTCCCGCCCTCCCAGGCGAAATCGGCCTGCGAAGGGGAGGCCTGCCAGAACCCGCCGGGGCCGCCGGGCGAAGTGATCCCGGCGAGCGCCGCCTTCAAAGGGGCCGGCAACGTGCGCAAGCACAAGCGCTGCCGGCACGCTACCCACCGGGTCAAGCGCCACGGCAAGGCTCGCTGCGGCAAGAAGGCAAAGCACCGCCGGGCTCACCAGCGGAGGGGGGGACGGTGAGGCGCCGGGTCCTCGCCATTCTCCTGGCGGCGCTGCTGGCGGCGCTCCTGGCGGCCCTCGGCGCGGTCTTCCTCGCCGCCGTGGCAAACGCCAGCTTCGGCCTCTCGAAGATGCAGGTCGGCTTCACGGACAAAGAAGGCGGAGTGGCGAGGCAGGCGGGCAGCCATCCCTTCGCCCAGGAAATCTCCTTCGAAGTCAACAGCCGCGAGGAAGGCAAATTCATCGACGGGGCGATCCGCAACCTCGATGTCACCGCCCCGGCGGGGCTGGTCGGCAACCCGACCGCGGTGCCGAGGTGCGAGATCATCGTCTTTCTCAGCTTCTCCAACGGCGGCTTGAGCTGCCCGGACGCCACCGCGCTCGGCACGCTCACCGTCGAACTTGCCGCGGGCCTCGGCATCCGGGTCAAGGACACCGTCCCGGTATACAGCCTGCGCCCCGCCCCCGGCGTCGCGGCGAAGCTCGGCTTCATCATCTCCGACGTCCCGATCACGGTCAACCTGGGCGTCCGCCCCACCCCCCCCTACAACATCGTCGGCTCGCTCTCAGACACCTCCCAGGTGCTGGAAGTCTTCGGCTCTGAGCTGGTCCTCTGGGGCAATCCCCTGGACAAAGCCCACGACGCCGACCGTGGCCTCTGCGCCAATGAAAACGTCAGCGGCAGCTGCCCGGCGCCTGGCGTCGAAAAGCCGTTCCTGACCCTGCCACGGAGCTGCGGCGGCCCGCTCCTAACCGTCTTCGAAGCGACCTCGTGGTGGAGCGGGGAAGACCCCGATAACCCCCAGCCGCCGAGCGAATTCGCCGGCAGCGCCGAATCGCCCTCGATGGTCGAGTGCGCGGCGCTCGGCTTCACCCCCCACCTGCGGGCCCAGCCCACCACGCAGAGCGCCGAGAGCCCCTCGGGCTTCGAACTGAACATCGACGTCGATGACGAAGGGATCGGCGATCCCAAGGGCACCGCCCACTCCGACATCCAAAAGGCGGTGGTCACCCTGCCTCAGGGGATGACGGCGAACCCCTCCCTGGCCGAAGGCCTCGCCGCCTGCTCGGCGGCCGACTTGGCGCGCGAGAGCGCCGCCTCTGAACCGGGGGAAGGCTGCCCGCAGGCCTCCAAGGTCGGCACGATCGAAGCCGAAACCCCGGTCCTCGAAGGCCAGGTGCTGAAGGGCGATATGTTCATCGCGACCCCCGACGATCCGACTACCCCCCAGCACGGCGCCGAGAACCCCTTCGACACCCTGCTCGCCCTCTACATGGTGATCAAGGACCCCGAACTCGGCATCGTCCTGAAGCTCCCCGGCCGCCTCGATCCCAATCCCAAGACCGGGCAGCTGATCGCCACCTTCGACAACCTGCCCCCTTTCCCGGTCTCCCACTTCCGCACCCGCCTGCGCGAGGGCGGGCGCAGCCCGCTGATCAGCCCCGCCGCCTGCGGCACCTACACCACCGTGACCACCCTCACCCCCTCGGGCGATCCAACCAACCCGATCTCGCTCAGCTCCAATTTCAAGATAACCCGGGGCGTCGGCGGCGGCCCCTGCCCCCCCGCTGGCACGCCGCCGTTCGCCCCGGGCTTCCAGGCCGGCACGCTGAACAACAACGCCGCCACCTTCTCGCCGCTCTACCTGCGCCTGAGCAGACGCGACGGAGACCAGGACCTGACCCGCTTTGACGCCACCCTGCCGCCGGGGCTCCTGGCGAAGCTGGCGGGAGTGGGCAAATGCCCTGACGCGGCGATCGCCGCCGCCAAGGCGAAGACCGGCAAGGCCGAGCTCGCCTCGCCCAGCTGCCCGGCCTCCTCTGAGCTGGGCAGCGTGATCGGAGGAGCCGGGGTCGGCTCGGAGCTAACCTACGCCAAGGGCAAGCTCTACCTCGCGGGTGCCTTCGGCGGAGCGCCCCTTTCGGTGGTCGGCATCGTGCCCGCCGTGGCCGGGCCCTTCGACGTCGGCACCGTTGTGGTGCGACAGGCCCTCCAGGTCAACTCCAAGACTGCGGTCGGCGAAATCGACGGCGCCCACTCCGACCCGATCCCCCATATCCTCGCCGGCATCCCGCTGCGGGTCCGCGACATCCGCGTCCTGGTCGACCGTCCCAACTTCACCCTCAATCCCACCGACTGCAATCCCTTCGCTGTCAAGGCCGAGATCTGGGGCGGGGGAGGGAACCCCTTCAGCAGCTCTGACGACGCCCCGGCAGCAGCCTCGGCGCGCTTTCAAGCCGCCAACTGCTCACGCCTTGGCTTCAAGCCCCACCTCTCGATAGCCCTGCAGGGCGGCGCCAAACGAGGAGCGCATCCGGCGCTGAAGGGGATCTACCGCCCCCGCAAGCACGACGCCAACATCTCGGAGCTGATCACCCGCCTGCCTCACTCGGCCTTCCTCGAGCAGGCCCACATCCGCACGATCTGCACCCGCGTGCAGTTCGCCGCCAAGGCCTGCCCCAAGGCGTCGGTCTACGGGCACGTCACCGCCTTCACGCCGCTATTGGAAGATCCGCTCAAGGGCCCTGTCTACCTGCGCTCCTCCAACCACAACCTGCCAGACCTCGTCTTGGACCTGCACGGCCTCGTCGACGTCGAGGTATCGGCCCGGATCGACTCGATCAAGGGCGGCATCAGGGCGAGCTTCGAAAAGACCCCAGACGCGCCGCTCAGCAAGGTCGTCCTCGCCCTGCAGGGCGCCAAGAAGGGCTTGATAGTCAACAGCACGAACCTCTGCGCCAGGACCTCTCGCGCGAACGTGGCGCTGAGCGCCCACAACGGCAAGCAACTGAAGCTGCGGCCGCCGGTCGAGGCGAGCGGCTGCGCCGGGCACGGGCGCAAGCGGCACCACTGACCTAGCTGTAGCTACTCAGGACGTTGTTCATCCGGGCCTCCTTGAAGGCTGGGGGTGTCTAGACACCCAGCAACAAGGAGGACACCGGATGAAGCTCCACGCTAACGCCCGCACCTGCCCGAAGAGCCGCAAGCTTCTGGTCAGGCGGATCGAAGAGGAGAACTGGTCGCTGATGCCGGCGGCCGAGGCCGCCGGCATCAGCGAGCGAAGCGCCGCCAAGTGGCTGGCCCGCTGGCGGGCCGAGGGCGAGGCAGGGCTGCTCGATCGCAGCTCCGCTCCCAAGAACCGGCCCACGCAGCTACCCGCTGATCGCGTCAAGGCGATCGAGGCGCTGCGGAGGCTGCGGATGACCGCCGCTGAGATCGCCGAGGTCCTCGACATGGCGCTCTCGACCGTCTCGAGGTGGCTGCAGAAGATCGGTCTTGGCAAGCGCAGCCGCCTCAGCCCGCCCGAGCCGCCGAATCGCTATGAGCGCAAGCGAGCGGGAGAGCTGATCCACGTCGACGTTAAGAAGCTAGGGCGCATCCTGCGGCCAGGCCACCGGGTCACCGGCAACCGCCGCGATCGCTTCACCGATGCCCGCGGCTACGGGGTAGCCGGCTGGGAGTTCGTCCATGTCTGCGTCGATGACGCCACCCGCCTCGCCTACGTCGAGGTGCTCACAGACGAGCGCGGCGAGACGGCCGCCGGCTTCCTGCGCCGGGCGGTGGGATGGTTTGCCTCGATGGGCGTCGCGGTCGAGGGGGTGATGAGCGACAACGGCTCCTGCTACCGCTCCCACGTGCACGCGAGGGCCTGTCGCGAGCTCGGGATCCGCCACCTGCGAACCCAGCCCTACCGGCCGCGGACAAACGGCAAGGCCGAGCGCTTCATCCAGACGCTCACCAACCGCTGGGCCTACGGAGCCATCTACGCCAACTCAGCTGAGCGAACCGCAGCCCTTTGTGGCTGGCTGACCCACTACAACTTCAACCGACGACACGGCTCCCTCGGCCACAAGGCGCCCGCCACTCGGCTTGCCGAGTTGGAACAACGTCCTGAGTAGCTACAACTAGGGCTGCAGGCGGGCGCGCAGCGATTCCATCGTCGCCGGACCGATGCCGCTCATCCGGTCGAGCTGGTCGACCGAGGCGAGGCCGCCGTGCTGGTCGCGGTATTCGACGATCTTGACCGCCGTCACCGGACCGATCCCGTCGATCGTTTCGAGCTGCTCGGCGGTGGCGCTGCCGAGGCTGATCGGGCCGTCTTCGGCCACCGCCCCGGCCGCAGCCGCCCCGGCGGGCCCCCGCTCGGGCACCACGACCTGCTGACCGTCGGCAAGGTGCGCGGCCCGGTTGATTCCTTCCAACATCGCGTCGCCGGCTGCGCCACCGGCGCGGCCGATCGCGTCGACGACCCGCGCCCCGGCCGGCAGCCGGTACACCCCCGGCCGCTGCACTGCGCCGGCGACGTCGACGACCACGTCGCCGCCACTGGAGCTGACGCTGAAGCGACTGGAACTCGTCGAGGTTGAGGCAGCGGACGCGGCCCCATCGCCACCCTCAGAGCGGATCGCCCTCGCCCCAACCAGCAGCAAAGCAACCGCGACAGCGCCGTAGACGACAACCTGGGACCTGCTCAACTCGGGCATGGACCGCAGCGTCGCCGGTCCGAGCGCACGCGTGGCGCGCGCAATCAAACAATTGCGTTACAGCTCTTCGTCTTCTCCGTAGCCGGATACCTCGGCCAGCTGGTCGCTGTAGAGCTCTGCCGCGGCGACGGGCGGCGACTGCACCGAAACGCAGGCCAGCGTCTCCTCGCCGTTGTTGGCGATCGAGTGGTCGGTGGCGGGCGGGACGAGGATCAGGTCACCCTCTCCCACTCCCTGTGTATCGCCGGCCACCGACATCGTGCCAGCGCCACGGACGATCACGTAGACCTGCTCGGCGCCCTCATCGGAGCGCAGAGTCTGTTCGGCATCAGCGGGGATCTCCAGCCAGGTCACCGACATGTTGCGGGAGCCGAGCTGCCCGGCGTCCATCAGGGCGCGATAGCGGAGCCGGTGCCACTCCTCCGCTGGTGCTTCTGACAGACGTCTGACGAGCATCGGCGGCTTTGTACCAGATAAAAGCCCCTCGGCCGCGAAAACTCAGCGAACCACAAGGTTCACCAACTTGCCAGGCACCACGATCTCCTTGACTACCTCCTTGCCGTCGAGGTGGCGGCGCACCTTCTCGCTTTCGCGCGCGAGGATCAGAAGGTCGGGTTCGGTAGCGTCGGCCGCGGCCTCGATCCGGTCGCGCAGCTTGCCGTTGACCTGGACAACGAGAGTGACCGTATCGCTGATCAGCAGCTCGGGATCGGCAACCGGCCATGGGGCCTCCCAAGCACGGCCGCCCTGGAGCCGCTCCCAGACCTCGGCGCCCAAATGCGGGGCAAAGGGGAAGATCAGCGAGGCGGCCGTGGCGGTTGCAAAGCGAATGGCAGCGACGCCCGCCGGGCCACTATAGAGGTCGTCCTTGAGCCGGTAGGCCTCGTTGACCAGCTCCATCACGGCGGCGATCGCGGTATTGAACTGGAAGCCGCGCTCGAAGTCCCGACTCACCTTGTCGATCGCCCAGTGGGCCTTGGCAAGCATCTCTCGCGTCTGTCCCTCGGCTGTTGCCGCATCGATCTCGGCGGCCTGAATCGGCTCGACCTCCTCGCAGAGGCGCCAAAGGCGAGAGAGAAAGCGGTTGACGCCCTCGACCCCCTCGTCGGACCAGTCGCCACCACGCTCCGGCGGCCCCATGAAGCAGACGTAGGTGCGGGCGGTGTCGGCGCCGTAGCGCGCCACGTACTCGGCAGGGCTGACCGTATTCCCCTTCGACTTCGACATCTTGGCGCCGTCGCGAGTGATCATCCCCTGGGTGAAGAGGTTGGCGAACGGCTCCTGCACCGAGAGGCAGCCAAGGTCGGCGAGGGCCTTGGTGAAGAAGCGCGCGTACATCAGGTGCAGGATCGCGTGCTCGACGCCACCGATGTACTGATCGACCGGCAGCCAATGGTCCGCCGCCGCTCGATCCCAGGCGGCCGACTCGTTGCGCGGGTCGAGGTAGCGGATGAAGTACCAGGAGGAATCGACGAAGGTGTCCATCGTGTCGGTCTCGCGCCGAGCGGCCCCACCGCAGCGGGGGCACTCGGTGGCGGCCCAATCCTCGGCGGCGGCCAGCGGGCTGCGACCCTGGGGCGCGTAGTCGTCGACCTCGGGCAGCTCGACCGGAAGCTGGTCGTCTGGAAGGGGGACGATGCCGCACGCCTCGCAGTAGACGATCGGGATCGGCGCGCCCCAGTAGCGCTGGCGTGAGACCAGCCAGTCACGCAGGCGATAGTTGACGGCGGATTTCCCCCGGCCCTCCTCGGCCAGCCACGCGACGATCTCCTCGTAGGCCTCGCGGTTGTGCTTGCCGTCGAAGCGGCCCGACGCGGTCATCGGGCCCTCGCCGGAGTAAGGGAGACCGTTGTCGTCGCGGGCGGTCTCCGGGTCCGAACCTTCGATCACCCGCTTCACCGGGAGGCCGAAAGCCTTGGCGAACCCGTAGTCGCGGGCGTCGTGGGCGGGCACCGCCATGATCGCTCCGGTGCCGTACTCCATCAGCACGTAGTCGGCGACGAACATCGGGATCTCCTCGCCGTTGACCGGGTTGACGACGCTGCGACCGAGCGGCACCCCGGTCTTGGGCCGCTCCTCGTCGCCGCGATCCTCGACCGACTCGCGGGCGACTTGATTCACGTACTCGCGCACCGCCTCCTCGGCCGGCGTGCCGGCGATCAGGCGCTCGAGCTCGGGGTGCTCAGGGGCGAGGACGAAGAAGGTGGCGCCGAAGAGCGTGTCGGGGCGGGTCGTGAAGACGGGGAAGTCGAGGTCGAGCTCCTCACAGCGGAAGGTCACTTCGGCGCCCTCGGAACGGCCGATCCAGTTGCGCTGCATCGTGACTACGTGCTCGGGCCAGGACTCGAGCAGGTCGAAGTCGGCGAGCAGCCGCTCGGCGTACTCGGTGATCTTGAAGAACCACTGCTCGAGCCGGCGCTGCTGCACCGGCGTGCCGCAGCGCTCGCAGCGGCCGTCGACGACCTGCTCGTTGGCGAGCACCGTGGCGTCCTTTGGGCACCACTGCACCGGCGCCTCGTCACGGTAGGCGAGGCCGCGCTCGAAGAGGCGGAGGAAGATCCACTGGGTCCAGCGGTAGTACTCGGGCGTGTGGGTGCCGAGCTCGCGTGACCAGTCGATCGAGATCCCCCACTCGCGGAACTGGCGGCGGAAGGACTCGATCGAGCGCTCGGTCGCCTTGCGTGGCGGCTCGCCGGTCTTGATCGCGTTGTTCTCCGCCGGCAGGCCGAAGGCGTCGTAGCCCATCGGGTGGACCACCTCGAAGCCGTGGCGTCGGCGGAAGTGGGCGATCGCGTCGCCGACCGCGTAGCACTTCAGATGGCCGACGTGAGGCTCGCCCGAGGGGTAGGGCAGCATCTCCAGCACGTAGGACTTCGGCTTCTCCTCGTCGTAGCCGGGCTGGCCCGGATTGGCAACCTCCCAGGTCTTCTCCTCGGCCCATAGCTGTTGCCACTTGCTCTCGATCGCCTTTGGGTCGTAACCGGCCATGAAGGCCGATCTTACGAGTCAGAAGACCGGCGAGACCGCTTCCAGGATCCGGGGCCAGATGTAGACCTCGATCGTGGCGGCGGCTACGAGGGTCGGGATCGCTAGCGCGACGGTGAGAAAGGTGGCTGCGAGGAGCTGATTCCACTCACCGCGGCGGCTGGCTATCAGCCAGGCGGCTAGGGGCAGGAAGAGGGCGCTCAGCTCGGGGATGGCGTGGGGAAGCACGGTGAGGATGAGGACGGCGTGGGAGATGTGGAGCTGAGAAGAGATCGTCGCGCCCTGGAAGCCTAGGTAGAGGGCCTGGGTGCAGAGCGAGAAGATCGTGACCGAGGCGACGAAGAGGATCGCGAACTGCCCAGCCTTGACGTGGATCCAGCGCGAGACCCCGCTGCGCTGGGCGGCGGCAATCGGCATCGAGGCGCCGGCGATGAAGCCGGCGACACAGGCGGTCGCGTGCAGAGCGAGCACCAGCGAGTTGCGCCAGAGGATCGGCAGCAGGTCGCCCGGGCCCTGCGGTTCGGTCAAACCGGGAAGGTGGATCGGAGTGATGTCGGGCGTCAGCAGGCCGGCAACGACCCAGACCGCGCCCAGGAGCGCGAATGCGATCGCCAGGCTGAGTGCCAGCCAACTCCGCAAGACCGTCCACGGGCGCCCGTTCCACGCCTCGAACGTCTCCCGCGTATCTCGCATCCCGTGCGAGAACACGTGCTCGTTGGCCACATTCATCGCTCAGTCATCGGCAACGCCGATCCCACGATTGAGTGCGCCTGGCGGCTTTACCGCATCCAGATCGGCCACGTTCCACCGACGATGGCGTTGAACCGATAGGGCGCGCCCGCCAGATGGTTGATTCCGAGTTGGCGTCGCCGCAGAGCCCCGAAGTAGGCTGCGGCACATGGAGGGGACCGGTTCGGCGGAGCCAGGCGGAACTGGGTGGCTGCGCCGGAACCGGCGCTGGCTGATCGGTGGCGGCTTCGCGCTTCTCGCCCTTATCGCGGTTCTGGCCGCGGTGAGCTGGCATTTCTCCTCCGCGGTGCTCGTGCCGGACCGCTGGAGCTGGCCCGAAGATGTGACCGTGGAGGGCCTCGCCCCTGGCCGGGTCGTCCTCTCCCGCTCCGAAGACACCGAACGCCCGGGCGTCTACGGGTTGGACTGGCAGGCCGGGCACGCGATCGCGGGCGCGATTACCGCCCAGGACAACGACTCCGTGACGCGACAACTGCGCAGCGTGAGCGGCTACCTGCCGGTTGGGAGGAAGGTCGCCGTAGACGCGGACGTCTATGCCGGTGACCCCCGGCAGGCGCTCGGGTTGCCCTTCTCTGACGTTCGCATCCCAGGCGAGCTGGGACCGATGCCGGCCTGGCTGATCCCGGCTCGTGGTGACACCTGGGCGATCGTCGTGCATGGGATCAACGGCAACCTACGGGAGGGGCTGCGCCCGACTCCAACCCTGCACCACGCCGGACTGCCGACCCTGCTGATCACCTACCGGGAGGACTTGGGCGCCCCGTCAAGTCCGGACGGCTTCCACCACATGGGCCTGACCGAGTGGCGCGACCTCGAAGCCGCCGCCCGCTATGCCCTCGCTCACGGAGCGCGCCGCCTCGTTCTGGCTGGCTACTCGATGGGCGGCGCGATCGTCACCCAGTTCATGGAGCACTCGCCGCTCGCGCCGCGAGTCGCCGGCCTCGTTCTCGATGCCCCCGCCCTCAACTGGAAGAAGATCCTCGAGTTCAACGCGACTCGGATGGGATTCCCCGCATTCACCGCCACCCCAGTCGAGTGGGCGATCGACGCACGGATCGACGCCGACTGGGCCAGTCTCGACGCGCTCGAGCATCCCGCCGACTTCCACCTGCCGATCCTGCTCTTCCACGGCGCCGACGACAAGGTCGTGCCGATCTCGACCAGCGACGACTTCGCCGCCGAGCTGCCCCGCTGGGTCACCTACTACCGCGTCCCCGAGGCCGGCCACACCGAGGCCTGGAATGTCGATCCACGGCTCTACGAACGGCGGCTGACGTCCTTCCTCACCCGAACCAAACGCTAGCCCTGCAGCGTCGCGGGCCCGAGACGGGCATAGAGCTCGACGCGACGGCGGATGAGAATTTCCGCTCCCCCGGCTGCCTGTTCATGTAATAGCCGAAGTGATTGCGGAACTCATGGGCGCCTACGTCTTCCAATGGCAGCTCGCTGGAGACTCTCTGATCAGTGGAGCTGGAGGGACTCGAACCCTCGGCCTCCGGTATGCCATACCGGCGCTCTGCCAGCTGAGCTACAGCCCCAGGTCGGTAGTTATCCGCGAAGTGTAGTGCGGCACGCTGGCCGTTTCTCGCAGGCGCGAGCCTGAGTTGCAAACTCCAATGACCATCAACCAAATCGATTGGGATTAGAAAGCATTGATCGATCTCCCCGCAGTAGAGCCCGAAGGCGTCGATTTCGTCAAGTGTCTACGCGGCGCGCTGCTCGGGGTCCTGATCCTCGTCAACGTCGAGGATCAGGTTGTCGTCGACGGTGCGACGGATGTTGAAGTCGAAAGGGGCGTTCTCTTCGAGCTCGCGGAGGAGATCGACCGGCTCGTCGAGCCGCATCGAGAGCGTCGCGCGCCCCTCCGAGAAGCGCTCGACCAAGATCTCCGAGGCGCCAAGGCGCCCGACCGCGTTTTCGAAGCCGACCAACTGGGAGAAATCGCCGAGCGGGCCGATCTCGAGCTTGATCAGGCCCTCGAACAGCTCGCCCAGCGCAGCCTCGGCACCGCTGTGGCTGGCCTGCTCGGCGCCATTCGCCGAGCCGTCGTGAAGCTCGGCAAGCTCCTGGGTGCGCCGGCTCACCTCGACCGCCTCCCGCAAGGCCTTCATCCGGATCCGCGTCGCCTGTCCGCGTGCCTGCGCCTGGATGTCCTCCAGCCGCTCCGAGACCGCATGCAGCGAAGCGATGCTGCTGTCGTGGCGCTCGTTCGCCTCGCGCAAGCGCTCGCCAAGGCTGCGGATCTCCCGCTCGCGCTCGATCACCATTCCCGAGAGCGACGCTGCCTCCGCCTCTGCCCCGGCCGTCGCCTCGATCGCCTCGGCAGCGTCCTGCTCAAGCGCCCCGATCCGTGCGTCGCGCGCCACGATCGCCGCATCTACGTCATCGCGGCGGTAGCCGAGGAGCGCCCTCTTGAAGCTACCCATGCGCGGCACCGTAGAGGCGCCCTCGGACGCCATCCTGTGTCAACTGCAACTCGGACCGCGGCGCCTCCCGCCAGAGGTCCTCGAGCTGGTATCGCTCCCTTTCCTCAGCCGTGAAGACGTGCAGGACCGCATCGAGATAGTCGAGCACGATCCAGCCGGCTGCCCCCTCCCCGTCGACCCCGCCGGGCAGAAGTCCCTGCTCCTGCTTGAGGCGCAATTTCACCTCGTCGACGATTGCCCGCGCCTGGCGCTCGTTGCGCGCCGTGCAGATCGCCAGGAAGTCGGTGTAGGAGGCGAGGCCGCGCATGTCGAGAACGACTATCTCCGCCGCTCCCTTCAAGTCAGCCAGCTCAGCCAGGCGCAGCGCCAGTGCCTCCGGCTCAACGGCGCTCACGAGTAGATCCCCTTCTCCTCGATGAACCGCGCCACGGCCTCCGGCACCAGGTAGCGCAGTGGCCTGCCGGCCGCCGCCCGCTCCCGCACCGCCGAGGAGGAGACGCCGAACTGCGGCATCTCGAGCATCGTCGCCCGCCCAGCGGCATCGAGGCTGCGCATTACGGCGCCAACGTCCGCGTCGGAGATGCCCGATCGCCGCGCCACAGCCAGTCGCGCCAGCCCGACCACCCGAAGCGGCTCGCGCCAGCTCTCAAGCCCGACGGCGGCGTCCGCGCCCATCACGAACACCAGCTCCGGGTCTCCCTTCTCGCGCGCAAGCAGCTCCAAGGTCTCATACGTGTAGGACGGCCCCTCGCGCTCGACCTCCAGGGTGGAGACGGTGAAGCGGGGGTCGTCGGCGGCGGCGAGCCGCGTCATCCCCAGCCGCAGCTCCCGGCCAGGATCGTCGGCGATCCGCTTGTGCGGCGCCTCGCCGGTCGGCACCAGCACGACCTCGTCGAGGCCGAGCTGCCAAAGCGCCTCCTGCGCAAGCGCCAGATGGCCGAGATGGGGCGGGTTGAACGCCGAGCCGAGGACGCCGATGGCGGGCCGGGCGTCCGGGCCGGGGGCGCTACTCACGCACCTGGCCGTCGCCGCGGACGACGTACTTGTAGGTAGTCAGCTCGCGCAGGCCGATCGGGCCACGAGCGTGCAGCTTCTGGGTCGAGTTGCCGATCTCGGCGCCCATCCCGAACTCGAAGCCGTCGGTGAAGCGGGTCGAGGCGTTGGCGTAGACAACGGCGGCGTCGACGCCCGCCGTGAACCGCGCAACGGCCTCTTCGGAACGGCTGACGATCGCCTCCGAGTGGCGGGTGCCGTGCCGGTTGACATGATCGACCGCGTCCTCGAGCGAGTCGACGACGGCAACCGCGAGCTTCAGATCGAGGTACTCGCTGTCCCAGTCGTTCTCGTCGGCAACGCCAATCTCCACCCCGGCGGCGCTCTCTCGGGCGCGCTCGTCTCCCACCAGCTCCACCCCGGCGTCGCGCAGTGCGGTGAGCGCTCCCGAGAGGAACTCCTCCGCGACCGCGGCGTCGACGAGCAGCGTCTCGGCAGAGTTGCAGACGCCGGGCCGCTGCGTCTTCGCGTTGACCGCGATCTCCTGCGCCACATCGAAGTCCGCATCTGCGTGCACGTAGACGTGGCAATTCCCGGCCGCGGCATAGATGACGGGCACCGTTGCGACCTTCTTCAGCACCTTCTTCAGGCCTTCGCCACCGCGCGGGATCAGCAGGTCGACCGTGTCCTCTTGGGTTGCCAGCTCGGCCAGGTCCTCGTGGCCGCCAGCGGCCAGCAGCAGCACCGCATCCTCGGGAAGGCCCGCCTCTGCGAGGGCCTCGCGCACGATCGCCGCCAGCGCCCCATTGGTCCGCTCCGCGTAGTGCGACCCGCGCAGGACAATCGCGTTACCGCTCTTGATCGTCAGCGCCGCGCAATCAATCGTCACGTTGGGCCGCGCCTCGTAGACGACGGCAACGACGCCCAGTGGTACGCGGACCTTGCGCAGGTTCAGCCCGCTGTCCAACACTTTCCGTTCAAGCTCCTCGCCAACGGGATCATCGAGCGCCGCTACAGCACGGACCCCATCAGCCATCGCCGCGATCCGTTCCTCGCTCAGCGCCAGCCTGTCCCGCAACGCCTGAGTCAGTCCTTCGGCCCGCTCATCGTCCAGGTCGGCAAGATTCGCCTCCAGCACATCCCCCGCCCGCTCTCCAAGCAGCCGCGCGATCGCCTCCAGCGCCGCGTCCTTTGCTGCCGTCGACACAGCTCCCAGCTCATGCGCCGCCCGCTGCGCCGCAGCGCAGGTTTCAGCGACGGTTTTCGTCGTGACAGCCATCAACGCTAAGGGTAACCGGAGAGGGTCGAGTTCCCTCTCCCCATGCCCGAGCGTTAGATCAGTACGAAACGATCGCGGTGGATGACCTCGTCGGATGCGTGGGGAAGCAGCTCGCGCACCTGGGCCGTCTTCAAGCCGAGCACCTGTGACAGCTCCTCTGCCGAATAGTCGGTGATGCCTTTGCCGATCAGATCGTCGCCCGAGACGACCTCGACCGCATCGCCCGCGTTGAATGGACCATGGATCTTGAAGATCCCCACCGGAAGCAGACTGGAGCCACGCTCGCGGAGGACTCGGGCGGCGCCGTCGTCGACGATGATCTTCCCCCGCGACGGCTTTGCGTACTTCAGCCATAGCTTGAAGCTCGAAGCTTTGCTGTCCTGAGCGGCAAAGCGAGTACCAGCTGCCTGGTCCGCCGCCGCCGCGAGCAACGTCTGCGGTTTCGTCCCATTGCAGATAACGGCCGGAATCCCCGACTCGGCCGCCATCTCCGCAGCCGCCACCTTGCTGCGCATGCCACCCGAACCGAAGGCGGAGGTGCGATCGCCGATCTCCATCTCCCCAAGCTCGGCAAAGTCTTTGACCGAGGCGATCAACTCTGCCTCCGGGTCGGCGCGGGGATCGCTGCGGTGCAGGCCGTCGACATCGGAGAGCAGCACCAACAGCCGTGCGTCGAGCAGGATCGCGACCTGGGCGGCAAGGAAGTCGTTGTCGCCGAAGGTGATCTCGTCGGTCGCGGTGGTGTCGTTCTCGTTGACGACCGGCACCACTCCCCAATCGATCAATCGCCGCAGCGTCTGCCGCGCATTGAGGTAGTTGGTGCGCGCGGCGATGTCGGCGGCGGTCAACAGCACTTGGGCGGCTCGCGTGCCCTTTCCGGCCAGCCGCGTCTCGTAGGCCTGGAAGAGATCGCCCTGGCCCACCGCCGAGGCGGCCTGCAGCTCGTCCATCGCCCGCGGGCGCTCCGGCAGATCCATCAACCGGATCCCACGTGCGATCGCGCCCGAGGTCACCATCGCCACCCGCTCCCCCTCCTGCTCCAGCTCTGCCACCTGCTCGCAGACCGAGTCGAGCACGTCGACGCGCAGCTCGCCGTCGTCGGCGGCGACGATCGAGGAACCGAGCTTGACCACAAGCGTCATACGGGACACGACCAGCGTAGGCCCGGGAAGCGGCCGAAGCTTTTGTCCGCGGTGACCAGCTCGCTGCCCGACTCGATCGCCAGCGCGGCGAGATACGCATCGGGGATATCGTTGCCGCGAGCCCCGATCGAACCACACAGCTCGGAGAAGAGAGCCCAGTGGCGGGTTCCGGGACTCAACGCGATCGCGCCCGCGTGGCCGCGAAGGGCCTCGACAAATCGCAGGGCGACATCCAGCGGAGTCGGGTCCGCAAAGACGCGGGCGTTCGTCACAACCCGGAGGAATCCGGTGCAGCTGACATCGCAAACCGCGAAGCTGCGCCCCGATTCGACCTCCTCGCGCAGCCACGCCGAGCACCGACCATGCTGGGGCAGATCCTCGCGGTGGGCGTAGACCAAGACGTTGACGTCGGCGAGGATCACGCCGCGCGCCCGCCGGAGCGCTCGACCCCGGCCGGGAACTCACCCTCCATCATGTCCAGCAGGGCCCGATTGTCGCTCAGATCCACGCCGGAGCGCACACCGCCTTCGCCGTAGACAGGGAGGTCCACCTGTCGCGACCCGGACGGCTCGCCGCGCTGAGAAAGCCTGTCGCGCAGCGACTCATCGATCAGTTGGGTGAGGGTGATCCCCTGCTCCGCAGCCCGCACCTTCGCCGCTCTGGCAAGGGCATCGTCGAGGCGAACCGTCGTTCTCATATGTCAAAGCATATCAATGATGCATAGATATGTCAGCTGTGGTCGAGCCACTCCCCGATCCGGCCCGAGACCTTCAGCGCCGAGAGGTCGCCGCCGTCCCGGATCTGCTCGGCCGCGTTCGCCATCGCATCGACGGCAACCCAGGCCAGGAGGCTGCCGACGCTGATCCGGCGCCCGCCGGCGGCAACTATCTCGCTCATCTTGAGGTGCGGCAGGGCGAGCACGTTGACAGGCTTGGCCGTCGCCTCGCAGACCGCGCGGATCTCGTCGGCGCTGCCCAGCCCCGGCGCGTAAAGCACATCGGCGCCCGCTGCCTCGAATGCCTGCAGGCGGGCGATCGTGTCGTCGAGATCCGGGTTGCCGCGGATGTGGTTCTCGGCGCGTGCGGTGAAGGTGAAGGGAAAGCCCAGCCCCCGAGCTGCCTCGATCGCCGCAGCCACACGCTCAACCGCGTGGTCGAAGGCGTAGATCCCGTCATCGGGATCGTAGTCCTCGATCGAGCCGCCGACCGCGCCGGCCTCTGCCACGCGGGTTATCGCGTCCTCGGCGTCTGCCGGATCGGGACCAAAGCCGTTCTCGAGGTCGACCGAGACCGGCAGGTCCGTTGCTCGATCGAGTGCCACCACATGCTCAGCCAGCTCGTCGAGCGTGACGCCGCCGTCCGAGCGGCCGAGGGTGAAAGCGAAGCCCGCGCTGGTCGTCGCCAACGCCTTGAATCCGAGCGCCGCCATGACCCGGGCCGAGCCTGCATCCCACGGGTTGGGGATGACGAATGCCTCGCCTTCGTGCAGGGCACGAAAGCTCGCTGCCTTTTCCTCCTGGGTCGAGCTCATATCGCCGGCTCCTTGGTCGAATTTCGCCGTTGGACGCTACCCGAGCTCGCCGGCCAGCTCGGTTCGCTTCGCCACGCCGAGCTTCTGGTAGACGTGGCGCAGGTGGGTCTCGACCGTCTTCGCGGTGACGAAGAGCTGCTGGGCGATCTCGCGATTGGTCATCCCCTCGACGGCCAGACGGGCAACTCGAAGCTCGCTGGGGGTGAGCGAGTCGACTCCCGAGAACACCGCCTTGCGCGGCCGGGCGCCGCTTGCAGCCAGCTCGGTGCGGGCACGCTTCTCCAGGGGCGTGGCGCCGCAACGGTGGGCGAGGTCGAGCCCCTCGCGCAGGGGCTGGCGCGCCTCCTTGCGGTGCTTGGCGCGGCGCATGGCGGCGCCGAGATCGACCAGAGCGTGGGCGTGCTGGAGGCGGGCCCGGGTGCCGCCGAGAACCTCGACCGCCTCGCGCAGGATCTCGATCCCGTCCGGACCGCCGGCAAGCGTGCCCTGGACTCGCAGGGCGAGACCGATACCGCGCGTCGTGGATCAGGATCGGCGCGCCCGCTGCGGCGGCGACGCCGAAGATCGCATCGACGTTGGGGTGATCGAGTGGAAATGCCTCCGACCGAGGATGGAGCTTGAAACCTCGCGCACCCGCGGAAAGCGCCGCGGCGGCGTCCCCGGCCGAGCTCACCTTGGGATCGAGACGGGCGAAGGGCGAGACGAGCCGGGCTGCGGCCGCACTCCTCGATCACTCGCAGGTTCTCGGCCTCGTACCCGCCGGCAACGCAGAGCGGAAAGACCACCGAACGACCCCCAAGCGCCTCGACATCGCGGAGCTGTTCGTCAGCCGAGCGCGTGCTGCCATCGACATCGGCGCCGGTGTGCGAGTGAACGTCGAACGGCTCGATCCCCTCTCCCCCAAGAGCAGCGAGCTCATTCCCGATGATCGCGGCGACGCTCAACGCGCCTCGTTGGACCCATGCACGCCGTTCGTCCAACCATGATTCTCTCCTACCTCGCCACCGAGCTCGCGGCGCATCCATTCGTCGATGCCGGGCGGGTAGAGGAGAGCCATCTGCGAGGTGATCGCCAGCGCCTGAACGACCTGCTCACCGACCCGGCGCCGACGGGGGTGCTTCAGGGAATCTCGAATTAATTGCGCCATGCAACTGATCCTGGACGGCCGCCGCCGCCTTCACATCAGGGCACCCCCCTGATATTTCGCCGCTCAGGCGCTCAGGGGCGCAGCTCGAACTCGTGCTCGCCGACGCGGACGTCGTCGCCCGATTCGAAGCCGGCGGCGCGGAGAGCGGCGACTACGCCGATCTCCTTGAGTCGCTGCTCGAGGTAGGCCAGCGCCTCTTCGTTGCGGAGATCGTGGCGCTCGAAGAGCAACTCGACGCCGCGGCCGAGGACGCGAAAGGCGCCATCGTCCTCGCGCTCGACCGAGTAGCCACCCTCTCCCACCGGCCGGTAGACCCGGTGCTCGGCCTCGAACTCGGCTGCGCCACGGTCTTGGTGCTCCGGCCGGGCCGACACCGTGTCCGGCAGCCCGGCAAGGATCGCCTGCCGCAGCTCGTCGAGCCCGTCACCCGTGGCCGACGAGACCGCCAGGACTCCCAGAACCCGGTCCCCGAGTCGCTGCCGCCATTCGGCAACCACCTCCCCCACCTGCTCAGCTGGGAGCAGATCCCGCTTCGAGAGCATGACGAGCTCCGGCAGCTGCTCGAGCCCCGCTCCGTAGGCAGAAAGCTCACCACGCACCGCATCGTAGTTCGACTCCGGCTCGCCTTCGACCGGCGCCAGATCGACCAGGTGCACCAGCATCGCGCAACGCTCGACGTGGGCGAGAAACTCGTGCCCCAGGCCCGCACCCTTGGCCGCCCCTTCGATCAGACCAGGGATGTCGGCAACCACCGCCTGTCGATCCTCCCCTTCGATCGTCCCCAGAACAGGAGAAAGCGTCGTGAACGGATAATCGCCCACCTTCGGGTCAGCACGCGTCAGCCGGGCCAGCAGCGAGGACTTGCCGGCGTTGGGCAACCCGACCAGCCCGACATCGGCCAAGAGCTTCAGCCGAACCTCGATCCACCCCTCTTCGCCCGAAGTCCCCTGCTCAGCAAACCGGGGCGCCTGCCGCACAGAGGTCGAAAACCGCTTGTTCCCATGCCCCCCACGCCCACCATGGGCGACGACAGCCCGCTGCCCAGCCTCAACCAGATCGATCCGGCTCCCATCCACCGACTCAGCCTGAGTCCCAGCAGGCACTGCGATCAACAGCTCATCTCCACGAGCGCCGTGTCGATTCGAACCTTCGCCACTCCGTCCCCGGCCAGCTCTGAAGTGCTTGCTGCCGCGAAGCACACCCAGGTCCCTGCGCGACGAGTCGCAAACGAGCACCACATCCCCCCCATGCCCACCGTCTCCACCATCAGGCCCACCCCGGGGCACATGAGCCTCCCTACGGAAGCTCACGCATCCATTACCCCCAGATCCCCCCTCAACCCAGATCTTCGCCTTGTCGTACATGGAGTGGAGAGGGTAGTTGGCGAGAAACCGTCCAATGTCGGGGGCTAACTCGCCAGAGAGCCTTGGAAGCTTGCGGACGCGAGGCTCTGCGGCCTTGAGTGGGAGGGGACGGGTGTCCCTCTCGCGCAGCGGCGTCCTGTTTTTCGCCCTGACGGAATGACGGTCAGCTTTAAGCACGACTGGCGAAAAACCCAGCAAACGAGAGGGGCGCCCGTCCCCTCCCTCGAGCTAGTCGCTCAGAACCGAGATCGTCCGACCCTTGCGCGACGGCTTGAACTGAACCGTCCCAGCCTGAGTCGCAAAGATCGTGTGATCGCGGCCGAGCCCGACGCCATCGCCCGGCCAAAACCGGGTTCCGCGCTGGCGCACGATGATCTCGCCACCGCTGACCTTCTGGCCAGCGAAGACCTTGACCCCAAGCATGTTGGGGTTGGATTCGCGGCCGTTGCGGCTGGAGCCAAGTCCTTTCTTATGAGCCATCGTCGGAGTCCTTTTTGGCGGATTTTTTATCCGCCGGTTTTTTCGCAGCAGGTTTTTTAGCGCCCAATTTGAGCTCGGTCACCTCGAGCCTGGTCAACTCGGAGCGGTGGCCGGCGCGGCGCCGGTAGCCCTTCTTCGGCTTGTATTTGAAGACCTTGATCTTCGGCCCGCGCAGGTGCTCGGCGACGGTCGCCTCGACCTTCACCTTCTCCAGCTCCTTCGGCTCGGCGACGACCTCTTTGTCGCGGAACAGCACGGGACGAAGGGTGACCACCTCGCCCTCTTTTGCGGACAGCCGGTCGACGAGCAGCGAGCTGCCCTTCTCGACCTTGTATTGCTTACCGCCGCTCTCTATGACTGCGTACGTGCTCATTCGTCCTTGCCGCTCTGTGAAGTGGAACCCGACCGAGCGCGACCGCTTCTGCGGCCGCCACGGCTGCTGCGCGAGGGCGAGGATTCTAGAGCCTCAGAACCCGGGGCGTCCCCCCCACCGCCGCCGGACCCGTTGCTCGCCGACTCGCCGAGCAGCGAAGCGACCGCCGCAGCCCGCTCGACCCGCTCGATCCGCACCATCTTGCGGGAACCGACGAAGCGCCCGCCGCCGCTGACGCTGACGATGTAGGAGTCGATGCGCGCGACGGCGTCATCGACGTTGTACATATGCGGCTCATCGATTGTGACCAGCACCTCCTCGCCGACCTTGAACGGCAGCGCCCGCTCCTCGATCTCCGCACGGCTGCCGGACTCGACCAGCTCGAAGGTGTTTATGGCCAGCGCGTCGCCACCCTCGAAGTGGAACTGCTTGCCGGTTTCCTCCTCCAGCTCCGCCAGGCCGCTGTCGGGCTCGATCAGCTCCGCCGCGACCTTCGGGTTGACCCGCAGCAGGAACGCCTCGGCGTCCTGCGTTGCCATCTCGCGCATCTGGCGCAGCCCCTCAAGAGCCACCGTCTCGGCGGAGAGGACGACGCCCTCACCGTCGCAGGTCGGACAGGGCGCAGTGAGGATCTCGCGCACGCCATCGGTGATGTTCTGGCGCGTCATCTCGACCAGTCCAAGCGGCGAAACCTCGACCACATAGCTCTTCGACTTGTCGGCGTCGAGCGCTTTGCGCAGCGTCTTCAGCACTTTGTCACGGTTTTTGGCCCGCGCCATGTCGATGAAGTCGATGACGATGATGCCGCCGATGTCGCGCAGCCGCAGCTGCCGCACCGCCTCATCGGCGGCCTCGGTGTTGACCCGCGTGATCGTCTCCTCGAGGCCGCCTTTGCCGCGGCCGGTGAAGCTGCCGCTGTTGACGTCGATCACGGTCAGCGCCTCGGTGTAGTCGATGATCAGGTAGCCGCCCGAAGGCAGGTCGACGCGCCGTACCAGGGTCGACTCGATCTCTTTGTCGATCTCCCATTTCTCCAGCAGCGGCTTGCTGCCCTCGTACAGCTCGACTTTGTCGACCAACTCCGGCGCGGTGCGCTGAAAGAAGCCGGCCACCCGGTCGAGCTGCTTGGGCGAGTCGATCACCGCTTTTTCGAAGTCGGAGAGAAAGACGTCGCGCAGCACCCGCACCGGCAGGTCCGCCTCCTGGAAGATCAGGCCCAGGCCCTTCGTTTTCTCGGCGCGGCGCTCCAGCACGTCGTAGAGCTTGTGCAGGTAGCCGACCTCGCGAACGAAGTCGGATTTTTTGGCGCCGTGGGCTGCGGTGCGAACGATCAGCCCACCTGGCCCTTTATAGGTGCGGTCGACCATCTTGCGCAGCCGGTCGCGCTCCGATTCGGAGAGGCGGCGGCTGACGCCGACGCCGCTTCCCTGCGGCGCGTAGACGAGGTAGCGGCCGGCAATCGAGAGGTTCATCGAGAGCCGCGCGCCCTTTGACTTGAGCGGGTCCTTGACGACCTGAACGAGGATCTCCTGCCCGGATTTGATCAGCTCGCCGATCTTGCGGCCACTGCCCCGGCCCCGCTTCGGCGCCTGCTCTCCGTTCGGCAGGACGATCTCGTCGACGTGCAAGAAGCCGTTGCGCTCGAGGCCGATATCGACAAAAGCGGCCTCCATGCCGGGAAGGACGTTGTCGACCTTCCCCTTGTAGATGTTGCCGACGATCGATCGCCGGCCGCGACGCTCTATGTAGAGCTCTGCCACGTTGCGTTTGCCGCCTTTGGTCTTCGACTCGAGGACGGCGACACGGGTCTCGCCGCGATCGGCGGACACCAGGATGGTTTTTTTCATTGATTCAGCTCAGTTCAGATAGGTACGCATGGCCGGGTCCCGTTCTAGGGCTCACCAGGCGAACCTGCCTTTCTGGCCGAGGCGCGCTTGCATGTGAATGCTCTGAAGGACTCCCAAGGCGAGGAGCGTCGCCAGAACCGACGACCCTCCATAGCTCATCAACGGCAACGGGATCCCGGTGATCGGCATGATCCCGAGGTTCATTCCAACGTTGACGAAGACCTGGAAAAGCAGCATGGCGGCAATACCGCCTGCCACAAGGGTCCCGTACGAGTTCTTCGAGAGCGTCACGATCCGCAGCGCCCGCCAGATCAGCAGGGCGTATAGGGATAGGACGAATGCGGCTCCCATGAATCCATAGCGCTCACCGATCACCGCAAAGATGAAGTCGGTGTGCCGCTCAGGGACAAAGTCGAGCCGCGTTTGGGTGGCCCGATCGCCCCGCCCGGTTTTCTCACCGGAGCCGATTGCGATCTTGGCCTGGTTCTGCTGGTAGCCCGCGTCACTGGGGTCCCCGCTGGGATTCGCGAAGGAGGTCAGCCTTTGCTGCTGATATTCCTTCAGAATCGGCGTCCCCACTGCGGGGGCGACCACGAGGACGAGCGCTACGAGTGCGACGAGAGCCGCGCCGATCATCGCGAAGTGCGTCCAGCGGACGCCCCCCACGTACATCACGGCGAGGGTTATGGCCCCGTACACCAATGAGGTGCCGAGGTCCGGCTGCAGGAACACGAGCGCAGCCGGGGCGAAGCCGAGGCAGAGGTAGCGCACCGTGCGCTGCCGTGCCGAGCCCCGCCGAGCGCCATCGATGACGAAGCCGGCAAGCGCCAGTACGAGCAGGAGCTTGCCCAGCTCCGATGGCTGGAAGCTGAAGAAGGGAAGTTCGAAGGAGCGGCGCGAGCCGCGTGCCGCGAAACCGAAGACGAAGACAAGCGAGACGCTGACGCAGAGGAAGGTGTAGATCCCGACCCGAAGCTCGCGGAAGCGCGAGTAGTCGATCCGCGCCAGCAGGTACATGCCGATCAGGCCGAGGACGGCGTAGATGGTCTGACGGTCGACGTAGTAGCCGGGGTTGCCCGGCACGTCGTGCTTGGTCGCCTGGCCCAGGGTGAAGACGCTGAAGGCGACCAGCCCGACCGCGGCAAAGCCGAGTGTGGCGTCCATGTAGGGCAGGCCGAGGCGCTCGGCGATCCCCGGTCGCAGGGCAAAGGGCTCCGGACGCGCGCGCCTGGTGCGGGTCGCGTACATCAGCCCGGGCTCCCACCGTTGGCGCCGCTTTCGCCGGAGCTGTGCTTGCCGAAATATGCTTCCAGGATCTGCAGCGCGGCCGGGGCCGCCGATTCGGCCCCGAAGCCGCCTTCCTCGATCGTCACCGCCGTCACGATACGGGGATTCGGATACGGAGCGAGGACGATGTACCAGGATTGGTCCGCGTGGCCCACCCGCTGCGCCGTCCCCGTCTTGCCGGCGACTTCGATCGGGAAGCCGCCGAAGACGGCGTAGGAGGTGCCCCCGGGCGCCTGCGCAGCCTCGTGCAGGCCTTCGAGGATCGTCGCCCTGTATTCGGGGTCGATCTTGATGTGGCGCCGCGGGCCCGGGTCGAATTCGCGCAACACCCGGCCGGCCGCATCGTCGACCTCGCGTCCGACGTGCGGGGTGACGACGGTGCCCCCGTTGGCCAACGTCGCATAGGCGATCGCCATCTGCAGCGGGTTGGTCTGCAGGTCACCCTGCCCGGTTGCAAGCTGGATGTTGTCTCCCGCCGACCAGGGGCGTTCGGTTTCACCTTCTGCGTAGAGCTTGTTGCGCCAGCTCTGGCTGGGCAGCAGCCCTTCGGCGGCGCCGGGCAGGTCGAGGCCGGTCGGCCGGCCGATCCCGAGCATGTGCGCCCAGCGCTGAAGGTCGCCGGTGTTCCACATCTTCAGGCCGAGCGTGTAAAAGAAGACGTCGGAGGAGAACTGCAGCGCCGGCACCAGCGTCAGCGTCCCATAAGAGGCGCCGCCGGCATTCTGGAAGCTCTCGCCGCCAACCGTGAGCGAGCCTCCGTCGTAGATCGGCGTCCCCGGCGTGATCACGCCGTTTTCGAGCGCCGCCAGGGCGGTGATGAGCTTGAAGGTGGAGCCGGTCGGGTAGAGGCCGGCGATCGCCCGGTCGGTGAGCGGCGCCGCGACCGGGTCGCGGTAGAGCGCGTTGACCTGCGCCTGGGTCATCGGCCGGGTGAAGACCGAGGGGTCGAAGCTCGGGAACGACCCCAACCCGAGGATTTCGCCGTTGTCGACGTTCATCGTGACGAAGCCTCCGGGTAGGCCGCGGGCGGCGAGCGCCGACTCCCCCGCCGCCTGCACGCCCGAGTCGATCGTCAGCTTCAGGCTGTCCCCCGGCACGGGCGGCTGCGATTCGAGGCGGCCATTGCGGGTCGGCTGCCCGAAGGCGTCGACCTGGATCCGGGTGATCCCCGGCTTCCCGCGCAGGAAGTGGTCGTAGGTGTACTCAACACCGTCTTGGCCAACCTCGTCGCCGGGCTGAAGCCCGCGGTAGCGGCGTTCCTTCAGCTGTTCTTCGGAGACCTCGCCGACGTTGCCGAGGATGTGGGCGGCGAGCGTTTCATGTGGATAACGGCGGACGAAGACGCGCTGCACGGTCACCCCCGGATAGCGGTCCTGGTTCTCCTGCAGGTAGAAGACCAGGTAGCTGCCGACGTCGCGCCGTAGGGTCACCGGCGCGCTCGGCGCCAGCTTCAGCTGTTCGTGCATCGTCCTGCGCAGGCGTGGCAGCGAGCTGTGGGTCAACCCGGCGAGCTGGGCCAGCTCGGCGCGGCGTTTCCGCAGGTCTTCGGGAAGTTTGCGGGAATTGACCTGAAGGGCAAGGCTGGTGCGGTTGGCAACGAGGATCTTGCCGCTGCGGTCGAGGATCTCTCCACGCGGAGCGCTGACCCTGAACTCGCGGGTGCGGTTGTTCTTCGCTTCGGCGAGGTACTTGTCCCCATTCAGGACCTGCAGGAACCAAAGCCGGAAGAAGAGCACCACGAAGAGCGCCAGCGCAATGCCGCCAAAGAGGGCGATGCGCAGGGCGAGCCGGTTGCTCATCTGAGGGCCCAGCTCATCGGAGCGCCTGTACATCAGGTCCTCCCCAGCACGGTCGGCTGGCGGCGGCGCGTCACTTTCGGCTCCTCGACCAGCGCCGGGCGCAGGGCCCGGCGCAGGCCGAAGTAGATCGGCCAGGCGAGGAAGAAGGCGTAGATGGTCTTCAGCAGCATGTCGCGGACGATCAGCACGCTGACCGGGGCGTGGACGCCGAGCATCACCTGCAAGGCGGCGAAGCCGAGCTCGGCGAACAACGTCAGCCCCATGCAGGTCAGCGGCGGCACCAGAGCGCTGTGGATCTCGAACCGCTCGCGAAATAGGCCGGCCAGATAGCCGACCCCGAGCAGCACCAGCGAGAAGCCGCCGAGCGGCGCAACCAGCAGGCAGTCGACCAGGAAGCCGATCGAGAAGCCGGCCACCGCGCCGGTCATGCTGCCGCCGAGCAATCCGAGCGAGACGACGACGGCGGGCAACACGTCGGCGCTGGTGTGGAAGAGCTCGACCCGCGAGAAGAAGGAGAGCTGAAGGAGCACCGCCAGGATCGCGATCGCGGCGAGGCGGGCAAAGATCCTCGGCGTGACGATCATCCGCGCGATCCCCCGGTCAGCACCTGGACCAGATCGAGGTTGGCGATGTCGGCGTAGGGCCGCAGGTGAACCTGCTGGCTCGCCTCCTGCTCGACGATCGAGGCGCTCGTCACTTCACCGACCGGCAGCCCCGGGGGGAAGAGCGAGGCAAGGCCCTCGGCTCGCCAGCCAGAGGTGACCACAGTCTGCCCGCCGTGCACATGCTTGGTCGAGTCGATGAAGTCGAGGATCAAGTCTTCGGGGTCGCCGACGTCGGGCCTGATCACGCCCTGCACCCCACCCGGGACCACCTTGGCCGAGACGGCGCTGGCGTGGTCGGTGATCAGCGTCACCTGAGACGAACCTCCCTGGGTCGAGGCTATAAGCCCGACCAGCCCGTCGCCGCTGATCACCGGGTCGTCCACCTTGACCCCGTCGCCGGAGCCGACATCCAGCGTCACGGTCGAGTTCCAGACGGTCGGCGAGCGGGCGATCACCCGGCCGGTCACCGGTTCGTAAGCCGATTCGGCGAGCGCCGGGCCGCGGTCGAGCGCGACCAGCTTGCGCAGCTGGGCGTTCTCCTGAAGCGCCTCCTGCCCGGCGACCGCTTGGCGGCGCACCGTCACCAGCTCCGACTTGAGGCGGCTGTTTTCGCCGCGCGCGTCAAAGGTCTTGTCGAACCAGCCGATCAGGTCGCGGGCCGGCTTCAATGCCCGATCGGCGACGACCTGCAGCGGGCTGAAGATCGTGCTGACGCCCCGTTGCAGACCACCCGAGCTGTGCCCATAGGTGATCGTCAGCAGCAGGAAGGAGCCGATGATGAGGAGCGTTAGTACCGCCCTACGGCGGCGTACTTGCTTGCGGTACACGGCAGAAACCTAAGTTTGGCGCTTTGTATGAACGGCGGCTAAGCAACGCGCGCCGCTCCCGAGTTCATCTTGCTGGCGCGGTGGATCGTCTCGAACTCCTCCAGCGAGATGCCGGAGCCGACGGCCACGCACGTCAAAGGCGACTCTGCCAGCTGACAGGGCATCTGGCACTCATCGCGGAGGCGCTGTTCGAGTCCTTGCAGGAGCGCGCCCCCACCGGCAAGGGTAATACCGCGGTCCATTATGTCCCCCGCCAGCTCGGGCGGGGTGCGGTCGAGCGTGTCCTTGACCGCGTCGACGATGTGGCTGATCGTTTCGTCAAGTGCCTCGCGCACCTCGGCTGAGCCGAGCGTGATCGTTTTCGGCAGGCCCGAGACTAGATCACGGCCGCGGATCTCCACCTCGACCTCCTCGGGGAGCGGCGAGGCCGAGCCCGCCTCGAGCTTGACCTCCTCCGCCGTCTGCGTGCCAATCGCCAGTTTGTAGCGTTGTTTGCAGTGGTGGACGATCGCCTCGTCGAGCTCATCGCCCCCCACCCTGATCGACTGCGAGACGACGATCCCGCCGAGCGAGATCACCGCCACCTCGGTGGTGCCGCCGCCGACATCGACGATCAGCGACCCGGTTGGCTCGGCTACCGGCAGGCCGGCGCCGATCGCCGCCGCCATCGGCTCCTCGATCAGGTAGGCCTTGCGGGCGCCGGCCGAGAGGCAGGCCTCCTCGACAGCGCGCTTCTCGACACCGGTGACGCCGGAGGGGACGCAGACGACGACCCGCGGGTGAGCGAAGCGGTTGGAGTGAACCTGTTTGATGAAATGGCGCAGCATCTGTTCGGTCACGTCGAAGTCGGCGATCACGCCGTCCTTGAGCGGCCGGATAGCGGTGATCGACCCCGGCGTCCGCCCCAGCATCCGCTTCGCCTCGACGCCAACCGCGTGCACCTGGCCGCTGCGCGAGTCGATCGCAACCACCGAGGGCTCCGAGAGCACGATGCCACGGCCGCGCACATAAACCAGCGTGTTTGCGGTGCCGAGGTCGACCGCCATGTCGCGGCCGCCGAGTCCGGTCAGGTAGCTGAATATGCCCATGTGTGCAATTTGCGGAACTGCAGGGCGCAATCATCCCAGATGGCCAGCGCGGGTGGACTTAATTAGTTTCTAATTGACACGTCTCTGTTTAGAAACTTATAATCAACAGTGCTGGAGTAAATGGTCCTACCACGACCGACGAGGAGGCGACTCGACTGGGACGCCCCACGCGACCCGTCGGAGCAAGATGTCGGACGAGACCACTGGGAAACCGGACGAGGAATCGGCGATCCTGGCCGCGCAGGAGACCGCTGAACGTCT
>DATFVC010000030.1:0-2473 GCA_035260485.1 Solirubrobacterales bacterium
CTGGAAGGCGGGCAACAGCGCCTCGTCGCGGAACTTCTCCCAGATCTCCTTCGACTCCCAGACTGCGACGACGACCCAGCCGTTCGTCTTCGGCCCGGCGTAGTGATGCGTCTGGCCGGGGGGCAGGCCACCTGCCGGGTGCACCACCGCGGTGGTGGCGTCGTACTGCTCCCTCGTACCACCCTCGAAGTCGTTGACGATCACGTACGCCATCTCATCCTCCAGTTCCTCGCAGGTCGCCGGGCGGATTCCCCCGACTGAGCCACGGTAGTCCATGAGTGAGGCTTGTGTCGCTCAGCGCGATCAGCATCACTCATCGGCAGATGTCGTCGATTCGTCTCAGCGTCGGGATCTCCATCCATCGGGTGGGACGTTCAGGTGGAGGCTAATCCACTCATGGCCGGCTCAGGCGATCAGCGTCCCCACACCACGCACTACCAACAGCATCCCCGCGACGGCCACTATCCGGATCGCGATCCGCCGACCGTCTCGGCGCAACGAGGCCTTGAAAGTGTTCCACCCGCCCTGGCGTCGCGTCCGGCTGCAGCAAATAGGAGAGGAGTGGCAGCTGGAGCAGGGTCAGCATGATCAGGTTGAAGCCGACGACCACGAGGACGGACTCCGGCGTGCCGAGATCGTCCTTCGCCAAGCGGGTGAGGGCAACGAGATAGGAGGCGCCCGGAAGGGTAAGGAGCGCTCCAATGACGAAGGTGGTGCGCGGGGTGTCCCCGGCTCAGAGCCTGCTGCCAGCGAGGGGGCCTCTTCTCTCTCTTCGCCCTGCACGCTCGGACTCAATCACCTTGTCGCTGCGGGTGACCACGGATAGGCTGGGCTGGGGCACCGCCATAGGTCGTTGTCTCGTTTGTCAACCGCGATTCATCGCATGAGGATAAGGAGCACTTCAATGTCGGGAAGAGATAAGCGTCAGCTTAGGCGCGTCGCCGCAGCCGAGGCCAAGCTGCTTGGGACAGCCTCATGATCCTCGCTGCCGACTACCCGTTCCTCGAAGTCATGTGGACGATGGTGGTCTTCTTCGCCTTCGTCATCTGGCTATGGATTCTGTTCACCGTGCTGGCCGACATCTTCCGCCGCCACGATGCGTCCGGGGGCATCAAGGTCCTGTGGATCATCTTCGTGGTGGTGCTGCCCTACCTCGGCGTCTTCGTGTACCTGATCGCCGAGCACAAGGGGATGACCGAACGGGCCATCGAGAAGCAACGGGAAGCCAAGGCCCAAGCCGATGAGTACGTGAGGTCGGTTGCCCAAGCGAGCCCGGCCGAGCAGATTGCCAAAGCAAAGGAACTGCTCGACGGCGGCGCGATCACGCAGTCCGAGTTCGATCAGATCAAGCAGCGGGCGCTCGCTGGGTGAACGGTGTTACTCGCGACCGGGGGAGTCCGCGCCCATGCCGGCTGAGAAGGACGACCAGCACCGACTAGCCGCGCTCGCGGCTCTCGCGAGCGCGGCGGTCCTCGTAGTCCTCAACATCGACATCGTCATTTCGCAGTTTCCCAGGGGGCTGGTCGTCCTCGCCGGCCTCGGGCTCGCATTCGCGGCGGCCTGGTACGGCCTGACCCGCACCGGGGGTGCGAGGCTTCTGGGATCGGGAATCGCGATCCTGGCAGTGGCGGGAATCGTGGCCGTATTGATCGCTGACGGCGATCACTTCGCGCAGGCCCTCGTGATCGTGGTGGGCCTGGGGCTGACGCTCCTTGTGACGCGATCGGCCTTCAAGATCCACGTTCCGCTCCACCGGGCGCCGGACCCCCGCCACCCAGTGCTTTTCTACAACCCCAAATCGGGTGGGGGAAAGGCCGAGAAGTTCCACCTTGCCGACGAGGCACGGGCACGTGGTATCGAGCCGATCGAATTGAAGCTCGGCACCGACCTCGAGCAGCTCGTGCGCGGCACGGTGGCCGATGGAGCCGACGCGCTGGCGATGGCAGGAGGCGATGGCTCCCAGGCCGTCGTTGCCATGGTTGCCGCCGAGCAGGATCTGCCCTATGCCTGTATTCCGGCCGGGACCCGCAACCACTTCGCGCTCGATCTCGGGGTCGACCGCGACGATGTCGTCGGCGCGCTCGACGCCTTCGTCGGCGGTCGCGAAAGACAGGTCGATCTGGCCGAGGTCAACGGCCGCGTATTCGTCAACAACGTCTCGATCGGCCTCTACGCCGAGGCCGTCCGGCGCGAGGGCTATCGGGAGGCGAAGCTGCGGACCATCCTCGACACGCTGCCCGAGGTGCTTGGGCCTGAGGGCAAAGGGCTGGACCTGCGCTGGACCGGGCCCGGAGGGCATGAGCATTCCTCCGGAGCGGCGATCCTCGTCTCAAACAATCGCTACCGCCTCGGGCGCGCGGTCGGCTCGGGCACCCGGCCGAGGATCGACGACAAGCTGCTGGGGATCACCGTTGCTTCCCTGCCGGCTGGAGACAAACGGTTGATCCAGCGTCCCTGGCGAGAGTGGTCCACG
>DATFVC010000031.1:0-59268 GCA_035260485.1 Solirubrobacterales bacterium
CACTCGCCTGATCAGTCGGAGATATACGGTACGCACACAATGACCCGCCGCTGGCTGACCATCCTGCTCGTCGTCCTCTCCGTCGCGCTCGTCGCGGCGGTCGTGGTCTGGCTCGTACATGGCGACGGCTCCTCGACGGCGGCTGACGCACCCGAGGCTGCCACTGTGTCGCAGCTTTCCGATTTCGCCGCCGAACAGGGCACGCCGGTCTACTGGCTTGGCCCGCGCCGCAATGCCAGCTACGAGTTGACGGATACGCTGTCGGGCCGGATCTACATCCGGTATCTGACCGACGGCGCCGGGGCGGGGGACGAACGAGCGGACTTCGTGACCGTGGCCACCTACCCGGCCGACAACGGGGTCGCGGCGCTGCGAAAAGCGGCCCGCGAACAGAAAGGCGCGAATATCGGCAAGACCGACGACGGTGCCGTACTGCTCATCGATCCGACCTCGCCGAACAACGCCCATCTCGCCTACCCCGGAGCAAACCTTCAAATCGAGGTCTACAGCCCGGTGCCAGGCGAAGCGCTGCGCCTTGCCGCAAGAGGCGACGTGCGGCCTGTTCCGTAGGCGCTCGTCGCAAGGCGGGGCCGCAGGGATTCGCATCTCGCCGCCGTACATTGAGGGATGAGCGACTTCGAGCGCGACCCCGCCCGGGACTGGCTCTTGCCCGAGCACGCCCGCCCGCCCCTGTTGGGGGAGTTGGTGGAGCGGATCGACGAGGCGCTGGCTACCGCCCGGGCCTCCGAGGCGGCCGTGATGACGGTAGGAGCCGCAGCTCTCGATGCGGCGGAGCAGGCCCGTCGTGCGGCCGAGCTCGCCGAGCGCGCCAGCATGGCCATGGTCGGCAACGGCTTGCAGGCGGGTTCGACGACCGAGGTGGAGGGCGTCGCGATGGGCAATTTCACCGCGCGTGCCGACCGGGTCGCAGAGCGCCTGCGCCGCTTGCAACGCCTACCGCTTCCGGCTTGAACGACGCGCCGAGGCGCAGCTGGCTCGGCTGTGGTTATTAGACCTTCGCTCGACTGGGCATCCAACCCCGCTTCAGCTCGACCGCGACGCGGGCGCTGGCGCTGCTCGGCTGCCCGAGCTCGGCGCCGTCGATCGATCGCACTGGCTCTACGCCGCGGACCGACCCGGCCAGGAGGACCTCGTCTGCCGCTATCAAGTCGTCGATCGTCAGCTCGGTCTCATGCGGCAACAACCCGGACGCATCGGCCGCTTCCATTACTCGGCGTCGGGCGATGCCCGGGAGAAGACGGCCGTCCGCGGGGGGCGTCACCAGTGTTTCGCCGCGGATCGCGAACACGTTTGCCCGTGATGCCTCCAGCACGACGTGGCCGCGGTCGACGATCAGCGGCACCTCCCCGTCGCCCAGTTTCGATTCGGCTTCCGCGATCAGATCGCGGTCGGCCCACTTGTGCGAGCCCAGCCCGCCCTCGACGACGACGCTGTGGGCGGTGACGGCCCGCTCCGGGCTGGGAAAGACCAAACCGGGATCGACCTCGGCTGTGACGATCTCCGTGGTCAGCTCGCCCGCGCTGGCGGCCGGGGCGAGCGTCACCCGCAAGCGTCCGAGTTCTATGCCCTGAGCACGCTCTTCCACCGCCTCGCGCGTATCGTCCGTCAGGGTCGCTCCGAACAGTACCGCGACGCTGGCTCCGAGCCGGGCGAGATGGGCGTCGAGCTCAGTCAAGTTCCCTCCGACGATCAGGAACGTCTCGAAAACGCCCTTTTCCGGGTCGGGCCGTGTCAGCCGAGGCACGCGACCCATTGTGCCATCCTGCCGCGAATGCTGGTCAGGATTCGTCTATACATCCAGGTATTCGGCGTCCGGGGGATGCTGACTGCGACTGGCCGCCGGTTGCGCACGCTGTTTTACCTCAACCAGCGCTTCATAGTCCTGCTCAAGCCGCTGGACTCAATTGTCGAATCGCGTCGTCCCGGTGACCTGCGTGTGGAGGACTTGGAGGCGAAGCACCTGCGGGCCCTGTCGGAGCTGAACCGCAGACGGGGGCGCCCGCAGATCGACAGGCGCTTCGCCACCAACGTCTCCTCAAACTTCCACGGCTTCGTCGCCTGGAGAGACGGCCACTTGGTCGGCTATTACTGGTGGGTCGATCGCGATGCCCCGTTGCTCCATCCGGACCTGCGCGACCTAGATCTGGGCATCGAACTGGAGGAGGGCGACGTCTACGGCTCCGATTTTTTTCTGCTGGAGGAGTTCCGCGGCGCTGGAACGGCGACCGACTTCCTCTGCAAAATCGAGAAGTCGTTGCGCGATCGCGGCTATCGCAGGCTCTGGGGCTATGTGGACAGCGGCAATCGCCCGGCGCTTTGGCTCTACAGGGCGCGAGGATATGAGTCGATGTGGATCCTGGAGCGTAAGAGGCGGCTGTGGCTTTGGCGAAAGGCCGTTCTACCGTATGACTAAGGAGGCGGAGATGGACATTGGTAGCGAGGTCGAAGGATTCATCGTCGAGAAGATCACGCTGGACGGCGAGAAGATCGCCCGTGACGAGGATCTCCTCGCAAGCGACACCCTCGACTCGCTTGCCATCGTCGAGCTGGTCTCTTTCCTGGAGGCGCGGTTCGGGATTCGGGTGTCCGACGACGACCTGATGCCGGAGAACTTCAAGACGATCGACGAGATCGTCGCTTTCGTCGCCGCCAAGGGAGGTTAGGCGCCGATGCTGATGCAACTGCTCTACGAGCAGGTCGCGAGCCGGCCCGACCATCCGGCCCTCGTCTACGGGGACGAGCGGATCTCCTACGGAGAGCTGGTGGAGAGGATCGAGCGTCTCGCGTTCAGCCTCGCCGAGCGAGGTATCGGCGCCGGGGATGCGGTCGCCGTCGCGCTTCGGGACGACCCCTGGTACGTGATCTGCTTCCATGCCATCGTCGCACTCGGTGGGAGGGTGGTCCCGGTCAATCCTGCCTTCAAGCAGACTGAGCTGGAGTTCTGCTTCAGCGCCTCTGATGTGCGGGCCGTGATCGGCGACGAGCGCACCGCCGGAGTCTGCGAGCGCATCGTCGCCGGCTTTGAGCATCCGGCCGAGGTGATCAGCGCCAGCGCCGCCCACGATCAGTCGCCGACGCTCGCCGCCTTGGTCGAGCGTGGCTCGGCGCAACGGCTTTCCGATCGCGATCCCGACGAGATCCTCGTCTACCAATACTCATCCGGATCGACCGGACGGCCGAAGCTGGTTCCCCGCACGCACCGGCAGTGCGTCGCCGAGGCAGCGCTCTACGGGGAGCTGGGCCTGACGCCCGAGGACCGGATCCTCAGTGCGATTCCGCTCTTCCACACCTATGGCATGGGCGCCTGTCTCTTCGGTGGTGCGGTCTCCGGGGCCACCGTGGTCATTCTCGAGGATCCGCATCCCTTTCTGCTCCAGCGCCATCGGGCGCTGGAGCAGATCGAGGCGGAGCAGCTGACGGTGTTCCCCGGGGTCCCCTTCAACTTCCGCCTCATGGCGGAGGCGCCGGCGGGAGCGGACCTCTCCTCGCTGCGCCTCTGCTTCTCGGCCGGGACGGCGCTGCCCCGCGCGAGCTTCGAGGCGTTCGGCGAGCGCTTCGGGGTGCTCGTGCGGCAGCTCTACGGCAGCACGGAGACCGGGATCATCAGTGCCAACATGAGCGATGACCCGGTCGCGACGTTCGAGTCGGTAGGTGCGCCACTGGGCGAAGTTCGGGTGGCGATCGTCGACGACGACGGCGTGCCGTTGCCGGTCGGTGAGCTGGGAGAGGTTACGGTCTCGAGTCCCGCGGCGACGAATGGCTACGCGGAGATGGACGAGCTCAATCGGCAGGTGTTCCGGGATGGCTCGTATTTCACCGGCGACCTGGGACGCCTCGACGAGGAGGGGGTGCTCTATCTGGAGGGTCGCAAGAAGCTCCTGATCGAGATCGGCGGCTACAAGGTCGACCCGATCGAGGTGCAGGATGTGATCGAGGCGCACCCCAGCGTCGCGGAGGCGATCGTCGTCGGGATCCCCGGTCAGGTCGAGGGCGAGGAGCTGGTGAAGGCGGCCGTGGTCCCGGCCGAGTACTGCGAGGAGCGGGAGGTGATCGCCTTCTGCCGCGAGCGACTCTCCAATTTCAAGGTGCCTCAGGTGGTCGAATTCCGCGACGAGATCCCCAAGAGCCCGCTTGGGAAGGTCCTACGCAAGTATCTCGTGTGAAGACCCTGCTGATCGACAACTACGACTCCTTCACCTACAACCTCTTCCAGCTGCTGGCCGAGGCAAACGGCGACGAGCCGATCGTGGTCCGCAACGATGAGGCGCGCTGGGATCAGTTGTCGGCCTTGGAGTTCGACAACATCGTCATCTCGCCCGGTCCCGGCCGTCCCGACCGCCAGGGCGACTTCGGGGTCTGCGCCGACGCGATCCGTCGCTCCGAGGTGCCGCTCCTCGGGGTCTGCCTCGGCCATCAGGGCCTCAGCTGGGCCAACGGGGCGAAGGTCGACCATGCCCCGGAGGTGATGCACGGTCGCCTCAGCGCCGTTCTTCACGAGGACTCGCCGCTCTTCGCGGGCATTCCCCGCGAGTTCCAGGCCGTCCGCTACCACTCGCTCTGTGTAGAGCAGCCGCTTCCCGACGAGCTGGAGCCGATCGCGTGGACGAGCGACGGGGTCCTGATGGCAACCGAACATCGCGACCGTCCGCAGTGGGGCGTCCAGTTTCACCCGGAGTCGATCTGCACCGAGTACGGCCGCCTGCTGCTGGCGAACTTCCGCGATCTCACCGCCGAGTTCTCCGGCGCCCGCAACGGCTCTTCGCCGGCCCGGGTCCCGGGTCCCATCGGGCAGGGCGGCTGGCGGAGGACTCGGTTTCTGCTGAAGGCAAAGCGGCTCGACACCCTCTTCGATGCCGAGCGGGCCTTCGCCCATCTCTATGGCGCCAGTGAGAGCGCCTTCTGGCTCGACAGCAGCCGGGTCGACGAGCGGGCGCGCTTTTCGTTCATGGGCGACGCCAGCGGGCCGCTCGCCGCGACGATCACCTATGACGCCGCGGATGGCGAGGTCCGGGTCGAGCGAGGGGGAGAGGTCGACACCCGCCCTGGATCGATCTTCGACTACCTGGGTCGCGAGATGAGGCGGCTGAGGCAGATATCCGACGATCTTCCCTTCGACTTCAATTGCGGCTTCGTCGGTTACTTCGGCTACGAGCTGAAGGCGGACTGCGGCGGCAGCAGTGCGCACCGCTCCCCGCAGCCGGATGCAGCCTTTGTCTTCGCCGACCGGTTGATCGCCTTCGATCACATAGAGAAGTGCACCTACGTCGTCTGCTTCGCCGACCCGGGGAAGCTCGAGGAGGCAGAACGCTGGATCGCCGCTACGAGCCTGCGCCTCGCCGCGCTTCCGCCACTGGACGAGCCCGAGCGGGCCGCGACGTCCGAGGCTCGGGAGCCGGTCGAGTTCCACCTCAGCCGCTCCCACCAGCAATATCTCGACGACATCGCCGAGTGCAAGCGCCGCCTCTTCGACGGCGAGAGCTATGAGATCTGCCTGACAAACAAGATCACCGCTGAGATCAGCCCCGATCCGCTGCCGCTCTACCGGACGCTGCGCCGCATCAACCCGGCGCCCTTCTCGGCCTTCCTTCGCTTCGGCGAGACCGCGGTGCTGAGCTCCTCGCCGGAGCGCTTCCTGCGGGTGGGGCGCGATCGCTGGGTCGAGGCGAAGCCGATCAAGGGAACCAGCCGTCGCGGAGAGACCCCCGCCGAGGACGTGCGCCTTGCCGAGGAGCTTCGTCTCGGCGAGAAGAACCGCGCCGAGAACCTGATGATCACCGATCTGCTGCGCAACGACCTCGGCGTCGTCTGCGAGGTCGGCACCGTGCACGTGCCCTACCTGATGCACGTCGAGACCTACGAGACGGTTCACCAGCTCGTCTCGACCGTGCGCGGCCTGCTGCGCGAAGACCTCGAGCCGCCGGACTGCATCCGCGCTTGTTTCCCCGGCGGCTCGATGACCGGCGCTCCGAAGAAGCGGACGATGGAGATCATCGACGAGCTGGAGGGAGAGGCGCGCGGCGTCTACTCCGGGGCGATCGGCTACCTCGGCCTCGGCGGCGGCTGTGACCTCAACATCGTGATCCGCACGCTCGTGATCGACGGCGAGTCGACGACGCTCGGCGTCGGCGGGGCGATAATCATGCAGTCCGACGCCGAGGACGAGTACCAGGAGATCCTGCTGAAGGCGCGAGCTCCGATGCAGGCGATTGACCCCCAGGTCGACCCCGCCAAGGCGCTGGCGTCGCCGCTAAGGGCCTAGAGCTGGACGAGGTTGCGCGCGTCGATTCCCCGGCTGACGCCGCGGAAATCGACCACCAGGGGCGCCTTGGCGACGACATCGCCGTAGTCGACCTCGGGATGGGCGGTGACGATCGCCGCCACGTCGCTGGCCGGGAGGGCGGTGTCGAGGTCGACGGACGCAAGGTTCAGCTCCGGCAGCTCCGGCACGTGGGGGTCGTGGTAGGCGACCTCGCCACCCAACCGCTGGAGCTGCCTGGCGATCTTCAGCGCTGGTGACTCCCTGACATCGCCGATCCCCGCCTTGTAGCTGACGCCGAGGATGAGGATGCGCGAGCCCTTCACCGGCTTTTCCGCCTGGTTCAGGGCCCGCTCGATGCGTTCCACGCAGAAGACGGGTTGGGCCTGGTTGATCTTGCCGGCAAGCTCGATGAACTCCGGATAGAAGTCGTGCTCGCGGGCCTTGAAGGCGAGGTAGAAAGGGTCGACGGGAAGGCAGTGGCCACCCATGCCGGGTCCCGGATCGAAGCGCATGAAACCGAACGGCTTGGTGGCGGCCGCGTCGATCACCTCCCAGACGTCGATCTCGAGCCGGTTGCAGAGTTGGGAGAGCTCGTTGACGAGGGCGATGTTGACCGAGCGGAAGATGTTCTCCAGGAGCTTCGCCAGCTCCGCCGCCTCGGGGCCGGAGAGGACGACGACCTGGTCGCAGATCGAGCCGTACAGCTCGCGGGCCCGATCCGAGCAGGCCGGCGTCAGGCCGCCCACGAGCTTCGGCGTGGTGCGAATCGTGTGGTCGACGCGCCCCGGGTCGATCCGCTCGGGGGAGAAGGCAAGATGGAAGTCACTTCCCGCCGATAGCCCGGACTCCTCGAGGATCGGCAGCAGACGCTCGCGCGTCGTCCCCGGATAGGTGGTCGACTCCAGCACCACGAGTTGCCCCGCCCGCAGCACCCCCGCGAGCGCCGTCGCCGCTTCGGTGATGTAGGTGAGGTCGGGTTCGCGCGAGCCGGTGAGCGGCGTCGGCACGCAGATCACCACGGCCTCGCAGGAGCCGAGCTCGGCATGGTCAGCGGTTGCCCGCAGGCGCTCTGAGAGTGGCGCGAGCACCGCGTCGGGAATGTCCTCGATGTAGCTTCGCCCCTCGCTCAGCGCCTCGATCTTGCGGGCGTCGGCATCGAGGCCGACGACCTCATGCCCCGCCTCGGCGAAGGACACGGCAAGCGGCAGCCCGACGTAGCCGAGCCCGACGATCCCTATCTTCATCGGCGGGAGTCTAGGACCAATTCCGTTAGGGGGCGTGCTCCTGGGGCGTATCCAGGGGTGCGATCGCCTAGCGGAATTGGTCCTCTCAAGCGATCCTGCGGACCGCTAGCCGAAGGGCGGCTGGGGGAAGTCGGGGACGGGCTTCATCGAGAAGGGGACCGAAGGCTGGCCTTGGTAGACGGCGCGAGCCGCGCCGCGCTTGTTGCGCCCGTAGCGCCTCGGGATAAGGCCGCTGAAGATCCCGGCTTCGTCGGCGCGCTTCGCCTGGGCCGCTTGCCATTTACCGCTCTTCCGGACCTGGATCGTCACCTTACCCGGGCCGCTGTTCGGCGTCCGTCCCCAAACGAAGAGCCCCTTCGGGGTCGGGTATGCGACGAAGGGGAAGCGGTAGGCATAGAGCACTTCCTTGGGCTGGTCCTGCGCGATCGTCGCGCCGCGGAAGTAGAGCCCAGACTGAAGCGTCTCGCTGAAGGGGAGCTGCGGTTGCGGCGGCGCGTCGCGCAGGCTGTACCAGAAGAAGGTGTCGATCCCGGCGCGCCACACGCGGTAGAGGGCTTCTGCGGTCCAGCGCGTCTCGATCTTCATCGGCAGGCCACCGGGGTCGGGCGGGTTCGAGTCCCAGGAGAACTCCATGATCCAGAGCGGCGTGTGTTCGTAGCTCCCGACGGTCCGGCCGGCGCGGTCGGCGGCCGCCAGCAGCGTCTTCAGCTTCGCGAGATCGCCCAGCTCGACGTCGTTGATCCCACCTTCGTGCGTGGGCCCCCCGGTCGTGTACGGGTGGATGTCGAAGATGTCGAAGTGCACCCCACCTTCGCAATCGCCCGCAGTGGGGCGGGGGTGATTGTGCCCGCGCATGCAGAGCAGGAGGCGGGCGAACCGCATCGGGCCGATCGTGTATTTGGGCACGGCGATCGGCCCGAGGCCGGCCGCGATCACCAGGTTCGACGGATCGACCGCCTTCACGGCGGCGTAGAAGCGGTTGACGAGCGTCCGGTAGAGGAACGGGGAGACAGGTCTGTCGCCGTCGTACTGGGGGTTGAAGTAGAGGCTCAGGTTGGGCTCGTTCAGCCCTTGCCAGTACTGCACTCTGGGGAGGCCCTCGAAGTGGCCGCTGTAGCGCTGCGCCGCCGCCGTCGCAAAGGCGGCGAGCGCGTCTGGATCGATGTTGCACGGGGCGTCGAGTTCCCCGGGGCAGCGCTGAGCCCAGTGGGGCGCGCCCCGAACCTGTAGCACCGGGGTGAGCCCGGCGGCGACCGCCTCTTTCACCCAGAGGTCGAACGGTTCCCAGTTGTAGTGGGGGTCGGCGGGATTTTCAGGCTGCCAGCTGGCTGGCTGGCTGGCTGGTGCGACCTGTCCCCAGCGAAGTGGCGTCATCGCCAACTGCGCTCCGGCGCGCTTGACGTTTTCGAAGGTGATCGGGTCGGCGTCGTAGACGTAGGACACGCCCGTCGTCAGCGGGCGGACGGCGGCGTGCGCCGCCACCGCGCAACAGGCGAGCGCCGCGCAGGTCACGATGAGCGCCGCGATTGTCGTCGCCAACAGCGCGGGTGCCGTTCTGAGCGGGTTCATGTTCGTTGCCGGCGAACCGGGCTGACAGAACACGATGCGAACCCGGCCCGTCCGACTGCGCTTGCAGCATAGAACCCAATCGACGCGACGTCGATGCGGCTCCGCCGGTCGACTCGACTTCTTCAAAGCGCCGCTCAGACCCGCGAACTCCGTTTCGCATGGATGTTGCGCCAGAAGGCGCGGAACGCGCTCGGACCCCCGCCGGCATGGAGCAGCTCCTTGGAAGCCTCGCGCACGTTGCCGTGTCGAGCGAAAGAGGTCGCGCGCATCATGTGGGCGTCGGAGATCGCGCGGCGGAAGTCCTCGCTGTGCTCGGCAAGGAACTCCGGGTCGCTCCCCCAAACGCGTTCGAGGGTCGATAGCCAGGCACTGCCCCACACGTGCGAGGGAAGCTGCGTGAGGCGAAACCCGGAGTGGCCGTGTTGCCAGGCGGTCTCGGTGTCGAACAGCGCCCCCTGCCCTCGGCGAGCGAGGCGACCGAACGCTGGCCACTCCTCGCAGGTGGGAAGGTCCTCGGCGAACCGCAGCGCGTCCCCCGCCTCCGCCTTGCGCACCATCAGCGTGAATGCGGCGACGACGTTGTTTCGCATCTCCTCCAGGTACATGGATCCGATGTGGACGGCGAAGTCCTCGCGGGCGGCCGGGCTGGGCGCCACCGACGAGTAGGGCATGCTTGGGCCGAAGATGTCGGAAAGGGGGCGCGGCGTTCTCAGCCATCGCGTGAGGTAATTGCGATGCTCGGTGCCGTCCTCGAGACGCACGCCGAAATCGCTGAAGGCATAGAGGATGTCGGGCCGCCGTTCGAGGAACGCACGCTGGAGGTCGATCTTGTCGGGGAACCACTCGTCGTCGCTGTCGAGGAACGCGACGAGCGGCCCGCGGGCAGCGGCGAGGCCGGCGTTGCGTGCGGTCCCGGCGCCCCCGTGCGGAAGGCGCAGGAGCCGCACGGGTGCTCCGAAGCCCTCGACGACCGCTGCCGTGCCGTCAGTCGAGCCGTCGTCGACTACGATGATCTCATCGCCCGGCGCCAGCGCCGCGAGCGCCGAGCGGATCGCCCGAGCTACGAGGTGCTCCCGGTTGTAGGTCGGGATCACCGCGCTGACCGCAAGTGGGGTCATTTTTGAATTATCCGCCTTTTACCGCTGGTCCCTCGTGAGGCGGGCCGATTATCCTTCGGCTCCCGCACCCAACCCAACCAAGGAGCCATGGCCGTAGAGACCGCCGCCTTCAGCGAGCAGACCGAGATCCAGCGTGACATCACCGAGATGGTTCGCCAGTTCGCCGACGAGCAGATCATCCCCAACGCCGAGCACTACGACCACGAGGACTCCTTCCCGGAGCCGATCGTCGAGCAGATGAAGGAGCTCGGCCTGTTCGGGGTGACGATCCCCGAGGAGTACGGCGGCATGGGGCTCGACCTGACCACCTACGCGATGATCGTCGAAGAGCTCTCGCGCGGCTGGATCTCGATCTCCGGTGTCGTCAACACCCACTTCATCGGTTCCTACCTGTTGATGAAGTTCGGCACCGACGAGCAGAAGGACCACTTCCTGCCGAAGATGGCGACCGGCGAGATCCGCGCCGCCTTCTCGCTCTCGGAGCCCGAGGTCGGTTCTGACGTGCAGGGGATCAAGTCGACCGCCAAGAAGGGCGATGACGGCAAATGGGAGCTCAACGGCCAGAAGATGTGGGTGACCAACGGGCTCGGCTCCAGCATCGTCTTCGTCCTGATGAAGACCGACACCAAGGCCGACCCCCCATATAAAGGGATGACCTGCTTCATCACCGAGAAGGAGCCCTGGGCCGAAGAGAACACGGGCGACTTCAAGGGCCTCGTCGTCCCTCCCAAGATCAAGAAGATGGGCTACAAGGGCGTCGAGTCGACCGAGCTCGTCTACGATGGCTACCGCTGCCCGTCCGAGCGTGTCCTGGGAGGGGAGGAGGCCGGAGTCGGCCAGGGCTTCGTGCAGATGATGGACGCGCTCGAGGTTGGCCGGGTCAACGTCGCCGCGCGCGGCGTCGGCATCGCTCAGCGGGCGCTGGAGCTGGCCCTCCGCTACAGCCAGGAGCGCAAGACCTTCGGCAAGCCGATCGCCCAGCACCAGGCGATTCAGTTCAAGCTCGCCGACATGGCGACCAAGGTCGAGGCGGCCCGTCTCGTCACCCGCAAAGCGGCGCGGATGAAGGACGCCGGCGAGCGCTCCGATCTCGAGGCTGGGATGGCGAAGCTGCTCGCCTCGGAGACCGGCAAGGAGTGCGTCGAGGAGTGCTTTCGCATTCACGGCGGCTACGGCTACTCGAAGGAGTACGAGATCGAGCGCCTTTACCGCGACGCGCCGTTGCTCCTGATCGGCGAGGGAACCTCGGAGATCCAGCGCATGGTGATCGGCAAGAAGCTCCTGCAGAGGCACAAGATTTAGGTTGGCCTCCACTCCAGACCTGATCCGGACTGCGGTCGAGCGATTCCAGGCGGAAGTCCCCGCCCTGCAGAAGCTCAAACTGGTCTTCGGGTTGGAGCTGCGGGGCAGGGGGGACATCCAGCTCTACCGGGTCGAGGTGCCGGGGCCGAATATCAGCAAGGATCTGGCGCAGGACGAGCGCATCCTGGTTCAGATCGACCGGCCGCAGTTCAACGAGCTGGCCGAGCGCGGCACCCTGAAGAGCTATCGCAGGGCGGTCGAGACGGGCCACATCAAGGCCAGCGGCGACTCCAACGTAAAGAAGCTGATCGCCCAGGTGGTCGAGCGCCAGGAGCAGCGCTCGCGACTCAAGAAAGCCCACTGAACGTGCCGCTGAGGACCGAGTGGATCGCCGACCTCCGCCGGTTCGGAGAGTTGGCCGCAGGGTGGGACGCCCTGCTGCCGAAGGACTCGCACCCGTTCGACTCGCACGGCTGGTATGAGGCCTGGTGGAAGGCATTCGGCGGTGAAGGCGAGCTTGCAGTGTGCACGGTCTGGCGCGATGGCGAGCTTGCCGGGGGCATCCCGCTCAGTGCCAACGGGCGCCGTCTGAAGGGCCTGGTCAACGGTCACTCGGGCACCTTTCGCCCACTGGCGAGGGACGGGGAGGCGATGGAGGCGCTGATCGCCGCAGCGTTGGCCCGGCGGCCGCCAGAGCTGGAATTGCCGATGCTGCCCGCCGCCGATGGCTCGCTGCCGCTGCTCGAGAGCGGGGCTCGCGAGGCGGCGATGCTGCCGCTCGCCGAACCGAGTTATGTATCGCCGATCGTCGACACCAGCGGCGATTTCGAGGCATGGCGAAAGGGAAGCCATTCGAGCTGGAAAGGGCGCCTAGCCCGCTACCGCCGCAAGATGCAGCGAGACCACGATGCGGAGCTGGAGATCGTCGCCGTCCCAGGCGACCTGGAGGCATGGCTCGAGGAGGGGCTCAGGCTGGAGGCAAGCGGCTGGAAGGGGGAGGCCGGCACGGCGATCCTCTCGGCGCCAGAGACCGCCAGCTTCTACCGCGACATCGCGCGCCGCTTCCACGAGCGCGGGGAGCTGCGCTTGAGCCGCATAGCGCTCGACGGCGAGGTGGTCGCCTTCAGCTTCTGCATCCTTTGGGGCAGCAGGCTCTACTCGCTCAAGGTGGGCTACGACGAGACCCGTCGCAAGCTCGTCCCGGGACTCGTCATGCAGCTCTCGATCGTCGAGCGCTGCTTCGAGCTCGGCTTCGAGGCCTACGAGCTGCTCGGCGAGACGAGCGACTGGAAGGAGAAGGTCTCCGGCGATGAGCGGCGTTACGTGACGCTGCGCGCCTATCCACGCCGCCCGGTGGGGCTCCTCCGCCATTCCTACCGCGCTCGCCTTAGACCGGTGCTGAAAAGCACCTACCGTCGTCTGCGACCGCGTGGGCGCTAAGTCCTCCACCCGGCTAGCATCTCGCCGCAACCCGACAGGAGACGAGACCGAAAGATGAGCGAAGAGAAGTACGAGCTGACCACCGACCAGGCCGCGCGCGAGGCGTCCGGCGCGCACAGCTATGGCCGCTATCTCGAGGAGTTCGAGGTCGGCGCCGTCTACAAGCACTGGCCGGCGAAGACCGTGACCGAGGCGGATGACCACCTCTTCTGCCTGATCACGATGAACCACCATCCGCTGCACATAAACGACGTCTACGCGAAGGGGTCCCAGCAGGGACGCAACGTCGTCGTCGGCCCGCTGGTCTACTCGCTGGCGCTCGGCATGTCGGTCTCCGATGTCTCCGGCAAGGCGATCGCCAACCTGGCGACCGAAGAGCTCAGCCACCCCAACCCGGTCTTCCATGGAGACACCCTGTTCTGCGAGACCGAGGTGCTCGACGTGAAGCCCTCGCAATCGAAGCCGGATCGCGGCGTGGTCAAGGTCCACACCCGGGTGCTGAACCAGGAGGGTGTCCTCGTAGCCGAGTTCAAGCGCCTCGTCCTCGTCCCCAAGCGGCCCGGATAGCAGTGGGGGCGCCGGCGACGGAGGATCTTCGGGCGCGTCTCGGGGCGCTTGCCGAGCTGAGCCTGGAGGCCCTGCCACCGATGTTCGATGCGGAGAGCGGACTCTTCTGCCAGAAGACCGTCGCCGACGGGGAGCTGCTCTCCAATCGCGGCAGCAACGTCCACTACACGGCGACGACGACCGTCGGCATCCTGCGACAGCCCGATCGGGACCCGGAGAGCGTCTTCCCGCTGGGGCGGGCGCTCGACGCTCTGCACAATGCGGTGGACACCGCAACGCCCCCGGGGCTGCTCGCCGAGATCGTCTGGGCCATGGCGCTGGCCGAAGATCCGCGCGGGGCGCCGCTGGTCCAGGAGTTGGTTAGGCGCGAAGACTTCGCCGGTTGCGACAGCGCCGCTCTGGGCAACGTCGTCAACGGCCTCGCGATCGCGGCCGAGGCTTACCCGCAGAAGAGCGGGCCGTCGATCGAGAGCTGCCGGCGCTGGGCGGCGGAGCTGCTCGGGCGCTTTTCGCCCGCGGCGGACCTCTTCGGGCCGATAAGCCGGCCGACCGGTGTGCGTAGCGGATTGCTTCGCCGGCTTACCAGCTTCGCGGCGCAGGTATATCCACTTCACGGCCTCGCCGCCTATTACCGGGTCAGTGGCGAGGCGCCGGCGCCCGCCTTGGCTCGCGTCGCCGGCCGGATCGTCGACGCTCAGGGACCTCTCGGCCAGTGGTGGTGGCTCTATTCGACCAAGGGCAAGGCGATCTTGGAGGGATACCCGGTCTACTCGGTGCACCAGGACGGAATGGCGTTCATGGCACTGCTGCCATTGGAAGCGCTTGGAGTGGGCTCCTACCGAGAGCCTTTGGCGCTTGGCCTCGACTGGCTCTCCGATCGCAACGAGCTGTCGACCGACCTGGTGCGCCGCGATCCCCCGATCGTCTTCCGCAACATCCAGCGCGTCGGCAGCGACGCCGACGCGATGTTCGGCATCTCACACCGCAATCTCGCCAAGGTCGTGGCCCGTTCCCTGCGCCCCCGGATGGACCGCCCCGACACCGACCCCGGCCCGCTGGAAGTGCTCCATGAGTGCCGCCCGTACCACCTCGGCTGGGTGCTCTACGCCTACGCGCTGGCCGGCGAGTGAGCGCCGCCACCGCCTCCACCTTCCATAGACTGTGCCGCGTGGGGTTGAGCGCGCGCGTCGTCCAGAGCCTTGATGAGCTGGCCCCTTATCGGCCGCGATGGGATGAGCTGGCGGTCGAAGCGCAACGGCCGTTCTCAACGCCCGCCTGGGCGTTGGCCTGGTGGGGTCATCTGCGCCCCGAGGGCGCGCAGCTGCGGGTTCTGGTCGTCGAGGACGGTGAGCGCCTTGCCGGAGTCGTCCCACTGTTTGCGTCGGGCCGGTCCTACCGGCCGCTCGGCGGGGGGCTGGCGCCGGTGGAACCGCTGGCGAGGACCGGGCTCAAGGAGAGCGTCGCCGAGGCCGCCGCGCGAATCCTCGCGGAGATCGAGCCGCGGCCCGTGACCGTGGAGCTCGAACAGCACGGCAGCGCCCCCGACTGGGCGGCGATGCTGAGCCGAGCGTGGGGGGACGGTCGCAGTGCCTGGTGCCGGGCCGAGTCCGAGCTGCCGATCCCCTGCATCGACCTTGGCGACGGCTTCGACGAGTGGCTCGCCGAGAAGAGCTCCAGCTTCCGCCGCGACGTGCGGCGCAACCGGCGCAAGCTAGACGAGGCGGGTGCTGTCTTCCGCTTCGCCGGTGAGGAGACCGTGGAGCGAGATGTCGGAGAATTCCTGCGCTTGCACCGGATGCGCCTAGCCGGGCTCGGCGGCACGAGCCTGCCCGATGAGGGCGTCGAGCCGATGCTGCTCGGAGTCGCCGCGGACCTGCTGCCCTCCGGTCGCTTTCGGCTGCTCTCCCTGGAGCTGGACGGCAAGACGGTCGCGGCTCAGTTCCTGCTGGCTGCCGGCCACGAGGTCAGCGCCTGGAACAGCGGCTTCGACGAGGCATACGGCAGCCACTCCCCCTCGATGCAGTGCATCGTCCACGCTCTGTCCGACGCTTCCGAGCGTGGCGAGCGCACGATGAGCCTCGGCCCCGGTGGCCAGGACTACAAGAGCCGCCTTGCCGGGTCGGAGGACTATGTGAGGTCGAGCGTCGTTGCTCCCCGTGGCGCCTCCTATCCGTTAGTGAGAGTGCGCCTCGCGCCCCGCCGTGCCCGCCGTGCCCTCTCGGAGAGACTCTCGCCGAGCACCAAACAACGGCTGCGGGGCCTCCTCGGAGGCTAGGACACCCCCAGCTAGGTGGGGCTGGGCTGAGTCTCGCCCTGCGGGGCGGGGGCCTCCTCGACCGGGGTGCGTATCCGCAGGGCGACGATGGCAACCGCAGAGGCCTCGCCGGAGCCGATCACCGCGGCAGTTGCCGCCACTGCGATCACCCCGCCGAGCTTCGCCGCCACGACCGCGGCAACGACCTCGATCACGAGGGCGACCGCGTAGATGTTTGCAAGGGTGCGGTAGCGCCGCTGCGCCATCAACATGCTTGCACCGGGCATCGTCACGTAGATGACCAGAGCGGCGATCATCAGCAGCTGGAAGATCGGCACCGTGTCCGGGTAGTTGTCGCTGTTGAGCAGGGGGATGAAGAACGGTGCGGCCGCTGCGGCAATCGCCACGGCGGCTCCGGCGGGCAGGATCGTTTGCTTGATCCAGCTCAACAGCATGTTCGTCTGAACCTCGGTGGAGTCGACCACGTCGTGCTGGGAGGTCCTGACCCGGAGGACGGCGAGCAGTGCCGGCACCGGTCCGAGGACGATCGCCAGGTACCGGATTGCGGCGCCATAGCTGGCGACCGCCTCGTCGTTGAGAAGCGAGGCGACGACGAACACGTTCGCGTATGCATATCCCGCCGAGGCCAGGTAGTACAGCGTCAGCCAGGCGGACTCCGAGCCGAAATGCCCGCCCAGGGCGGAGCGGGCTGGGACGGCGATCGTCTGGCGGATCAGCGGGAAGCAAGCGATTGCCGCAACGGCCACCACGCCACCCGCGGCTGCCCCGGCGACGGCAGGCCCGGAGCTGATCACGCCAATGGTTGACAGCAGGGCCACCACCAGTAGGGAGATGCTGCGGGTGACCCCGACCGACCCCCCCCTGGTGAACCGGAGGTGCGCCTGGTAGTGGTACATCGCCAGCTCGACCGATGCGTGACCAGCGGTGTACAGCGTCGCCAGCAGCACAAACTCCTGGTCCCCCGCGCCGACGAGCGAGACTCCGGCCAGGAAGACCATTCCGGTGGCGGCGATCAGCCCGAGCCCGGTGAGCAGGGCGAGCGCGAATCCGGTGGCCTGCTCGTGGCCGCGCGACACCCGCTCCGCCTCCGCGCGAAGGTAGCGGGTACGCACGCCGCCGGTGAGGGCGCCGCCCGCGAACTGGCCAACGGTTAGGAAGAGCACCAGGTAGGCGAAGCTTTCGACGCCTAGCACCCGGATGAACATCACCGTCGCGATCGCGCTCAGACCCCGTCCGACCACGTCGAGGCTGAAGGTCGAGACAAAGCCGCGGCGGAAGGTCGAGAGGCGCCCGTATATCGAAAGCCGGGGCCACTTCCGGGCGGGAGAAAGGCGTCGGGGCGTCTTCACGGCCCAGCATGATGACGAGTCCACTGGCTGCTGCCGGGCCTGACCACCTCATGCACTACTCTCGCTCGCGCACGCCGCCATGATGACTGCAAGCCCCGCCCCTACCAAGCGCAGCTCGCGAGGCCGGTTTGCGGTCGTTTCGGGTCTCGCCCATAACTCGATGGCCCCCCGTGGTCAGCGCACGCAGAACCTGGTTAAGGAGCTGGGCAAGCGCTGGGAGGTGGAGCTGGTGGCGCTGCCCCCCCAGACGTTTGGCCGGCGCGACGCGCCCGTTGCACGTCAGCCGTTCCTGCGCCGGATGCTCGGGTCCCTGATGCGCTCCGTCGCGCTCGACAGATGGGAGCCGTGGTCCGTTCGCCGCCTGCGCCGCTGGCAGCCGGATGTGGACGCCGCCCTACTGGTCGGTTATCCATGGTCCCCCGTCAGCCGTGCTGCCCGCAGGCTCGCCAGTCTTGGGATCCCATACGTAGTCGATGCGGGCGACCCGTGGGTTCTCACCGAGGAGCTCGCGCTGCCTCGCACGATTTCGATCTGGCGCTCGAAACGCGCTGAGCTGCCGATCTGGCACGGCGCCGCCGGTGCGGTCGTGACGACGCCGCAGCAGGGAGACCGCCTGCAGCGGATGTTCCCGCATTTGCACATCCTGGTTCGGCCCAACGGATATGTCCCAACGCCGGTGCCCGCCGCTGCCCCCGGGCGGCCCTCGCGCGATCCCACCTCCCTGACGCTGGCCCACTTCGGGACGCTGTCGGGGATCCGCGTCGATGTCGGGCCGCTTCTCGCGGCTCTACAGCGCAGCGGCCACTGGCGCACGATCACCTTCGCTCAGTTCGGAGACGATTACGCGGGAATGCTGATGCGCGTGCCGAAAGGGATTCGCGTGGATCGGCACCCGTCCCAGCCCTGGGAGGAGATCGTCGCGCGCGTCTGCGACTTCGACGCCGCGGTCGTGCTCGGCAACCAGCGCGGGGACCTGCTCCCGAGCAAGACGGTTCAGTACCTGACCCTGCCGATCCCACGACTCGCGGTGACGGCGGGGGAGTCGGAAGAGGCCCTCGCGGTCTACGCCGAAGCGCAGCCGGGCTGGCTGGTCGCCTCCGCCGAGGAAGCCGAGGCCCCGCAGCGGCTGTGGGAGCACCTGGCGCACGATTGGTCGGAGCCGGAGCTTGCCGCCCCGGCGGCGGAGTCATGGCCGAACGTCGCCGCCGAAGTGGCTTCGTTCATCGAGGCTTGCGTGAGCGATGCCGGCTCCGCCGCGGCGCCGTCAGCCCCCGGCGCGCCGTCGCCCCTCGCGGGGAGGAGCTGGTGATCTCGCGGATTCGCCCGCTCACCCTCCGCCCGGCCGGTGGGGGATGGGCGCCGGCCACGCGCTCGGGATCGCTGGCGGTCTCCACTGGGCCCTACGCGGTCGCGGTCGGGCTGGCTGTCGCCACCGGTGCGCTTCTCGTCAAGTCTCCAACTGCCGGGGTCGCCCTGGTCGCGGCGATCGGGATCGGCGCCGCGGCGTCCCGCCTGACCCGACTCGGTGCGGTCGAGGTGCTGCTCGGCCTGCTCCCGTGGCTCGTCGTATTCGACGGACTGCTGCCCGCCCTGCTGAGGACCTTCGTCACGACCGCGGCCGCCATCGCGTTGCTGGCGCTGGCCGCGCCGCTGCGCTTTCGCCGCATCCTGGGACCGGTGGCCGCCGGGCTGTTCGTCGCAGTCGTGCTCGGCCACGGGATCTTCGCGACCCACTACGAACAGTTCACCCAGGTCGCCAAGTACATGATCTTCCCGGCGGTCTCGGTGGCGGTGCTGAGCAAGGGGGGGCAGGAACGGCTGCCGCAGGCACGCAACGTCATCCTCGCGAGCTGCCTCGCAGCGCTCATGGTCCACCTCGGCGTGATTGCAGCCGGACTGGGCGAAACGGGCACCAAGTACGAAATCGGCGAGAAGCTCGGTTTCGGTCGCGGGATCGTCCACGAGATGACGCTGACCTTCGTCATCGTGGCCGCGGCGGGCCTCGTATCGAGCCGACGGGTGCCGGTCCAGCTCGCATTCTTCGCCCTCGGCGCCGTCCCAGCCATGTTGACCGGGGTCCGGTCGGCGCTGCTGGCGCTGCTCGTCGTGGTCTTCATCTACGTCGTCCGCTCGCGGTTCGACCGCCGGGCGGTGGCGATCATCGTGTCCCTGCTCGTCGTCGCCTTCGCCAGCGGCGCCGCGAAGATCGTGCAGGAGCGCTTCGAAAAAGAGGCCCGTTCGGAAACCTCGCTCGCCTCGGCTGGCTCGGAGCGGGGCGCGATCTGGACCGTGGCGGTAACGCCGTGGTGGAATGCGGGGCCGCCGCAGTGGCTGTTCGGCACGGGCTTGGGCTCGGTCGAAGCAGCTGAGATCCGCGAGCTCGGCACGCCCTTCTTCGGCCACTCCGACTTGATCGAGGTCGGCGTGACGTTCGGTCTGGTCGGGCTCTTCATCTGGGCGTTGCTTTGGTTCGCCCTGCTCAGATCCCCGCTCGAGAGTATCGTGCTCGTGCCGCTGATCGTCTACGCGCTTGTAAACGGCTCGATGCTGTACGTAGCGCCGCTTACGCTCGGCTTGGCGTTTTCCGCCGCCTGCCGCGCGCCGCCGGAGGGTGAGACCGCTCGCTAGATCTAGAGCACGCGCTCAGGATGAGGGTTGGCCCGTTGCCGGCCCTTTTTGCGCCCCGCCGCCGTCGGGCGCAGTTTGCCCCCGAGGGGAATCGGACGCCGCGAGACTTTCCTGCATCTTGGCGAATGAATCGCTGATCGCCGGCGAGCGGTAGTAGCTGTCGTCGGCCTTTGCAGCCGCCCCGTTGATCACGATGCCGATCACGGGAGCGTCGATGTTCGCAAGCTGCTCACGCAGCCGCTCAGCGGCGTCGCGAGCAGTGCGACGAAGCCGGACGACGACCAGCATCCGGTCGACCCGCTTGATCAGCGGCAGGGCGTCGGCGACCACTGCCGCGGGGGGCGTGTCGACGACGACGCGATCGTACTCGCGCTCGGCCCACTCGAGCAGATCCTCCATCCGCTGTGAGTCGATCAGCTCGGCGGGGTTGGGCGGCAGCGGCCCGGCGGGCAATATGTCGACGCCCTGCGCCTTCTGGATCGCCGCCTTTGCCTCGAGGCCACCGGCCAGTACCAAGCCGAGGCCCTTTTCGCCCAAGAGGTGCAGCTGCGCGGCGATCGTCGGTCGCCGCAGATCTGCCTCGATGAAGAGGATCCGCTTGCCGGCATGGGCCTCGGTCAGGGCAAGATTCCAGGCGACCATCGTCTTGCCGTCTTCAGAGGCGGGGGAGGTGATCAGGATCGACTTCAGCTCCTGGTCGATGCCGAAGTACTGGAGATTTGCCCGCAGCATCCGGAACGACTCGGCCTCCTCGCCTCTCAGCGTTGCGTCGGCGTCATCGCCGCCGCCGATATTGCGACTCTGCGGGATCGTCGCCAGAACCGAGAGCCCAAAGGCGTCTTCGGCTTCCTCGACCGTCTTCAGCCGCCGATCGAACTGGTCGCGCAGGAGCGCCAGGCTGATCCCGAGCACGAGCCCGAGCAGGATGCCGAGGGCCACGTTGCGCGTCGTTTTCGGCGTCGAGGGCGCGCTTGGCGCGGTTGCTGGTTGGACGAGCTGTGCTTCGCCGGTCTGCAGGGTGGCACGGACAGCGAGGTCCCTCTTGCGGTTTTCGAGGGCTACGGCTTCCGGGCTGCCGAGTTCGTTTGGCGCCAGTTCGTTGAGCCTCGCTTCGATCAAGCCCAGCGCTTTGAGGACCTTGGCTCGGTTGGCATCGCGGCGGAAGGCGATGAACTGCCTGGCGAACTCGTTGGCGATCTTCGCTGCGACGACCGGATCCGCGTCGGTGGCTTCGACCTGGACCAGATCCGATTCGCCGGCCGGGCTGACCGAGACCTTGTTGCTGACTTCGCTAACGGTGAGGCCGGTGTCGGAAAGGGTGCTGGCGGTTCGCGCCGCGACCTGGTCGAGCGAGACGAGTGCCAGGTTGGTGGCGGCGGCGCGTTCAGGGTTGACCTGCGACGCGTCTTTTTCGATGAATAGCAGCGACGCGGAGGCGGTGTATTCGGGCGTTTGTGCACCCGAGTAGGCAAGAGCCGCCCCCGGGACCACCAGGAAGCAGACCAAGAGCAGGATCCAGTTGCGGCGCGCGATCAGCAGGGCGCGCTCGAGCGGCGTCATATATTGACGGCCGCGCGGCTGAAGCAGGGCGGGTGGCTTGGGTGGTCGAGAGCTGGACAATGGGCCGAAGCGCCGGGAAGACTGATGGCGGGGATGGTGACCGTTTGAGCCGTTCCCCAGACCTTTACGACTAGAGCGTTTCATCATAGCGAGGGCATATGCGCCAAATGCGGCACTTATTTCCCATCCGACAATCGGCCAGCCGCGGCACGCCTGCCAATTCGGCAAGCGCCCTTGCAGATCTGCTCCTGCGCGCAGCGTCGGTTGACCGGCGCTGTGCGCCGATAGGCTTGCCACCGCTTTGGCTGGATCCCGAGAACAAGGCCCGCAGAGGGTTCGGGTTGCCCACCTGGGGCCCGATCCGGACGGGCCGGGAGGGATGCCGGCGGTGGTCCGCGCTTTGCTTCGCTCACCGCTCGCCGAGCGATACCGGCTCGAGGCGATCCCGACCTACCGAGACCGCAACCCGGTTCGCAGGCTGCTGCTCTTCGGCCGCTCGTTGGTCGCCCTGGCCCGTTGGTGTGCCGGCCCGGGAGCGCGGATCGTCCACGTCCATATGGCGGCCCGGGGAAGCATGTACCGCAAGGCGCTCGTCGTGGCGGTGGCGAAGGCGATGCGACGGCCGGTCGTCCTGCACATCCATGCGGGCTCGGGGGACATTGATGCCTTCCTCGACCGCCTCGGGCCGTCGCGACTCCGAATCCTCCGCATGGCGTTTGCCGCCTCGGACCGGGTTTTGAGTGTCTCCGCCAGCGGCGCCGGGACTTTGCGGGCGCGGTTGACCGACGACGAGATCATCGTCGTGCCGAACGCACCTCCGGACGTTGTGCCGAATCCTCCCCGCGAGGAACGCGAGGAGATCGAGATCCTCTTTCTTGGCGGCTTCGACAACCCGGTCAAGGGCGGGGCGGTCCTGGCGGAGGCGCTGCCGGCGCTGTTTGAGCACTGCCCGCGGACGAGGGTGCTCCTCGCCGGGCCCGGGCAGGGCCCGGGCAGCCTGCCCGACGGGGCGCGCTGGGGAGGTTGGCTCGACGAGGAGGCGAAGGACCGCGCCTTCAGGGGCACCGACATCTTCGCGATGCCATCTCTTTCAGAGGGCCTCCCGGTTGTGCTGCTGGAAGCGATGGCGCGTGGCCTGCCGGTCGTCGCGAGCCGCGTCGGCGGCGTACCGGAGGTCGTCACCGATGGCGTCGACGCGGTGCTGGTCGACCCCGGCGAGGCGGCGCAGCTGGCGTGCCGCCTCGGTGAGTTGGCAGAAGACCCGGAGCGTCGCCGCAAGCTGGGAGAGGCAGCGCATAGACGGATGAGGCGGCTTGCCGACGACGACGTCTACGGCCGCCTCGATCGCATCTACACCGAGCTCACGAGTTGATCAGCGCATCCCGCACACTTGGGCAGAGGGCCGGCTCGACTTTCGCCGCAGGCCCGCGGCGCGGTGGCGCGGCGGCGACGGTCTCGGCCAGCGTGTCCACATCCCAAACCGCGACGACGTTGCCCCGCTCGGCGAGCGCCCGGGTCAGCTCCACCTGGTGATCGTCGACGTGCTCCCCCAGCTCGTGGCGCCTGGGCACTACGAGCGGGATGTGCCCCTCGCGGTTGGCACAGATGATGCTGCCGACCCCGGCATGGGTGACTACGGTGTCCGCTTCGCGGAAGGCCTTTAGCATCGCGTCGAAGGACATGAACGGCTCCGCTCGCAGGGCGTTCGCGGGAGGCTTTCCCGGCCCGTACTGGACCACCAGGTCGTCGTCGAGGGAGTCGAGGCCGTTGAGCAGCCGCTCGAAAGGCTGATGATGCGTACCAACAGTCACAAAGATCACAGCACGCTCCCCGCGTAGGTAGCGCGCCGCAGCCGCTCGGCGGCTTGCGGCCACTGCACGAAGAAACGGTCGGCGAGACGGTAGACGAGCCTGCCGCTGAGTGAGATCGTCTCGGTCCGGGTGACGCTCTCGACGTAGACGAGCCTGATCCCCAGCAACTTGCCGATGACGAAGAAGGGGACGGCGAGGCCCGCTCCGGTCGAGAGGATCGCGTCGGGGCGCTCGCGGCGAAGCGTCCCCCAGGCGAGACTAAGGTTAAGGATCAGGGCTTTGAGGCTGCGGTTGGTCGGGCCGTGGCCGATCGTCACCTTCTCGTCGGCGAGCAGGTAGCCCACGTCAGCTCCCTTCAACGTCACCCAAGCACGGTCCATCTCGCGCCAGGCCGGCTCCAAAGCGAGCATCTGCTGCAGGTGACCGCCGGGGGAGCAGACGAGCAGGACTTTCATAGCTCGCGGAGCGTAGTCATCTCGGCGCCACCCTAGACTGCCGCCCGTGGGCGACCGTCTCCTCCGAAATCGCGCGGCCCGCGTGACCTTCCTCTGCTATCACTCGGTCGCCGCCGAGGGCCCCCGTTACCTGACCGTCTCGGCGGACCTGTTCGAGCGTCAGCTCGCCTGCCTGAGGCGTAGCGGCATTCGCTCCGGCAACCTGCGCTCGCTTTCCGAGGCCGCCGACGGCGGTCTGGACGCCGCGACTGCCTTCCTCACCTTCGACGACGGGTTCCGTGACAACTTCGAGACCGTTCTGCCCCTCCTGCGGGAGTACGGGTTCGGCGCCTTCGTCTTCGTCCTGCCGCCGCTGGTCGACTGCGGCGGCCCGCTCGGCTGGTCGGAGGTGGCAGCCGATCTCAATCGCCACCCCTCGACGATGCGGTCGGTTACTTGGGAGATGATCGAAGAGATGAAGGAGGGTGGCTTCGAGGTCGGCAGCCACACGCTCACCCACCCGCATCTTTCGCAGTTGGACGACGAAGCTCTGCGCGAGGAGCTCTGGGAGTCGCGCGCTCGCATCAAGGATCGGCTGGGCGCCTGCGACACGCTCGCCTATCCGTTCGGCGATTGGTCGGGCAGGGTTGCGGCGGCTGCGGCTGAGTGCGGCTACAGCTATGCATTCAGCCTTCCGACCAAGACCGGGCAACGGCGGGCCACCCCACATTCGATTCCCCGCATCAACGTCGACTACCGGGACGGCGAGCGTCGTTTCGAAGCGAAGCTCTCCGCATACGGAAAGCGCGTCATCCTCTCGCCGGCGATGGCAGCGATCCGCCGCCGCCTGCCCCACTGAGGGCTCAGTAGGCGCCGCGGCCGGAGAGCACGGCGGGCACCGTCTCGAGCAGGATCTCGATGTCGCGTGCGAGCGACCAGCCGGCGACGTACTGGTAGTCGAAGCGGACCATCTCCTGGAAGGGGCTCTGCGAGCGCCCGTACACCTGCCACGGGCCGGTCAAGCCGGGGCGGAGCTCGAGCCGGCGCAGGTGCCAGAGCTCGTCCAGCGCGGCGGTCTCGGGGAAGATCAGCGGCCGCGGGCCGACCAAGCTCATCTCGCCCTTCAGCACGTTGAAGAGCTGAGGCAGCTCGTCGAGCGAGTAGCGGCGAAGGACACGGCCGACGCGCGTGACGCGCGGGTCCTTGCGAATCTTGAACATCACGCCATCGCCGGCTTCGTTGAAGTCGTCCAGCTCCTGCTTTCGCTGCTCGGCGTCGAGGTACATCGAGCGGAACTTGACCAGCTTGAAGCTCGAGCGACTGCGGCCGGCGCGCGGCTGGCGGAAGAAGACGGGACCGCGCGACTCGATCTTGACCGCGATCGCGGTTCCGATCATCAGCGGAGACGAGAGGGCGATCAGCAGCAGCGATCCGACCACGTCGAGTGCTCGCTTGGCGGTCATCGAGATCGAGGTCAGGTGGGCGGCGCCGATCGAGAGCAGCGGCAGCCCGCCGACCTGGTCGAGAGACCGCACGCCGTCGAGGAACTCGAAGAGCCGAGGCACGATGTCGATTACCACGCCGGCGTCGCGGCAGGCACGGATCGACTCGAGCAGCTGTTCGTGGCTGGCGCGGGAGAAAGCGATTATCACGCGGTCGATTTCGGCCGACTCGATGATCGAGTCGAGGTCGTCGAAGCGTCCCAGCCAGGGCAGGTCGGGGGTACCGACATCGTGCACGTCGTCGTCAACGATGCCGACCGGAGCCAATCCGAATTGGGCGTTGGCCTTCAGCTTTTCCACGACCTGCCCGGCGACCACTCCGGAGCCGAGGATCAGGGTTCGCTGGCGAAACTCGGGCGCCCGGTGAAGCCCGGCGCGGATGCTGGTGCGGGCGAGCGCCGCAAAGAATGCGATCGCCGCGACGGTGAGGAAGGTGAGCGCCACGACTTGGTCGAGATGGAGCAGCGATGCGACTCCGAACAGCGACCAGGTGATCAGCAGCAGTGCGACGACGGCTCGCGGCACCTCTGAGACAGCCGAGGCCCAGGCCGCCAGCTGGTCGCCGCGGTAGAGGCCGATGCTGAACGCGGCCAGCGGCCAGATCAGGCCGCTGAAGATGACGTAGGCGAGCTGGTCGCCGGAAGCTGCAGTGGAACCGAGAATGAGGATTGCGATCGTCGCTGCCAGGACTGCGGCGAGGGAATCGCCGACGTAGAGCATCCGGGCGAGCACGGCGCCCCTCCGTTTGGCTACCCGACTCGCGGAATCGTGCGGCGGATCCGTGGTTGGAAGAGAGACGGTGTGGCGCCGTCGGGTCTGGGTTGCGGTAGTGCTCTCCATTGTGGCTGTTGCGTGATTATCAGTCAGAGGGATGTGAGTTATAAAAACAAAGTTCTATTTTTGGGGCGCTCAATCTGAAAATAGTCAGAAAGCCACTGAAATCTTCATCGACTAAACATTTCGGCAACAAGTTTTCACCTATGAGGTCGGCACCAGACCTTGCATTTACCATGTCCACCACGGCCTCCGGACGGATATCCGAGCCCGCCGGCTGGGAGCACTGGGCCCCGACGACCCACCCTTCCAAGACGGTGCCATGGCCAAGACGGTGCCATGGCTTGAGACCACGACACTCCGCGAAATTTAGGTATCTGGGCGTTCACGTATTCCGGTGGCCAACGCTCCCGCCCGTTCGCGCTTCAGCCTATTCTAGTCTCCACTGTACCGGGCGGCGGTATTTCCGACAAATCTCAGCCGGGTTTGGCTAAGGCGCCCGCCGGGTGGGGGCGCCTTAGCCACCGGGGTCAGGCGGCGGTCAGCCCGCCGTCACAGCGCTGAGGCTGGTGCCGACGACGATGTCGTCGTGTTCGACGATGCTCGTGCCGGTGCTGGAGCCGGAGCGGTAGATGCCGGCCTTGAGGTAGGTCTGGGCGGCCTGTATGGTCTGCCCGTAGCGCCGCGTCTGGCCGTTGGCGAGGGTCTGCTGAGCGCCGTCGAGCCAGACTTCGACGAAGCCGGTGCTCGAGCTCTGGGAGAGCTTCACCCGGTAGACCAGGTCATACCAGCGGTCGCGCTGTAGTTTCGCGCTTTCCCAGAAGGTGGGCGAGCCGTCCCCTGCACGGAGCGTGAGGACGTTGCTGGGGTCGAGGAACAAGGCCATGCCTGGGGAGCTGTTCCAGTTCTCCTCGTGCAGCTGCTGGATGATCTGCCAGGAAGTCGAGAAGGTGTTGGTGCTCGGAATCCGGATCGCGTCGCGGATGTAGAGATCTTCGCCTTCGTTGAAGGTGGGGCCGGAGACCTCGGAACGCTGTGCGCCGGTATCCGGCTCGACGTCGCCGGCGCGGACTTCGAAGCGGGCCGCCTTGGTTCCCTGGAAGGGGTTGACCGAGCTCAAGGTCGCTCGTCCCGGCAGCGACTGCACGTACCAGCCGGCAAAGATCGAGTCGAAGGTGCTGCGGAAGAAGACCGTGCCGCTTGGCGCCGTCGTCGGGGTGGGAGTGGGTTCCGGTTCTGGAGCCGGAATCGGAGTGGGTTCTGGTTCGGGAGTAGGGGTCGGGCTGGGTTCTGGGGCCGGCGTTGGGGAGGATTCGGGGGTCGGGCTGGGTTCTGGGGCCGGAGTCGGTTCGGGTGCTGGAAGCCTGCGGTGCTTACGCCAGTTGGCTCTGGTTGTCTTGCGGTGCGCGACGTCACTGGAGCGCTTATCGCGAGCGGCTTGGCCGTGGCCGTGCTTGACGAACTGGACGGTAGGCGGCGTGACGACCTGCGGCTGCGCCTGAGAAGAGGAGGCGCCAAGGGTCAGCGCGAGAGTCAAGGCGAGGGTTGCGGCGAGCGCGATCACGCGGGCGCCATGGGGATTGCGGGGGGATCTGGGGCTGTCGAGTAGGTGTCTCACGCGAATCCGTTCGTCCATTCGCGTGAGACTCGAAAGCGGCCAAGGTCCTGGTTGGACGCATGTCCGTCAGTGGTTTTCGCGGCGGCACGTAGCGTGCAGGCACTGGCCGGGGAGAACTACCCGCCGGTATTGTGGCCGGTCCGCGGAGCGACCCTTAGAACCTGAGACAGGTTCTTAGCCGCCGAGCACCGCGGCCAGACTGGTGCCGACCACGATGCTGTCGTGCTCGACGATGCTGGTGCCGGTGCTTGACTTCGAGCGGTAGATGCCGACCTTCAGATAGGTTCGTGCGGCCTGGATGGTCTGCCCGAAAGCACGGGTTTGACCGTTGGTCAAGAGTTGCTGGGCGCCGTCGAGCCAGACTTCGACGAAACCGACGCTGGGATCGCGGGAAAGCTTGACACGATAGATCAGTTCGTACCAACGGTCCTTTTCGAGCGGAGGGCTCGTCCAGAAGGTTGGGGATCCGTCTCCGGCACCGATCTTCAGCGCGGGCCTAGATTCGAGGAAGACCGCCATTCCAGGCGAGCCGCTCCATTCTTCCTCGTGCAACTGCTGGATGATCTGCCATGGACCTTCGTAGGTGCTGTTGCCGGGAACCAGGATCGCGTCGCGGATGTAGAGGTCCTGTCCCTCTTCGAAGGTGGGCCCGGATACCTCGGAACGCTCGGAGCCAGTGTCGGGCTCGACATCCCCGTCGCGGACTTCGAAGCGAGCGGCGCGATTCCCTTCGAAGGGATTGGACGAGAGGGTCGAGGCGCGTCCCGGCAGCGATTGCACGTACCAGCCACCGAAACCGGAGTCGAAGGTCGCCTTGAACAGGACTTCGCCACTTGGCGAAGGGGCAGGTTCCGGTTCTGGCGTGGGCGGTGGTTTCGGAGCGGGGGGCGGTTCGGGAGCGGGGGCAGGCGGTGGTTTGGGCTCAGGGCTCGGCACAAGGGGTGGTTCAGGCGCCGGCGCAGGCTGGGGGCTGGGTGCGGCCGCGGGAGTCTCGATCGCGGTTAGCTGGCCGCTCAGCTCGCCCGCGGTCTGCGGGGCGGTCCCGACCGATTCCGCCATCTCGGTGCCTGTGACGGACGTGCGCCGCGCAACGTTCATGCGCCGGTGGGCGTTGCGACCCTCTCCGAGCGTCGTGCGGACCGATGAGGGAACAGCGCGCAACCGGCTCACGGCCCTGCTGCTCGTCCATAGGGCACCCTGCGCTCTGTGCATTTCGGCGGTTCCCGCGACAAGTGCGAAAATGCAAGCCACCAACAGCATCAATGCGAACACCGAGGCGCCGAGGAAGAATCGGCCGGATTCCCTGGAAGTAGTTAACAGCCTCAGCATGTGGCATTCCCCGGGCGCGTCGGCGCGCCGTCTGGCGAGAACAGCACGCCCAAATCCGAGTGTACGCGCATAGGGTCGAACATGCGTCCACCCCGGTTTGAGAGGGGAGAACTGGGGCTAAACTGGCTGTGACGGCAACGGCAGCGATTGCACGTGCCAGCCCACCGGTGTCCGTGGTGGACATGCGCCCCGCAAGAGCCCCGCGCTATCGAAAATGGTGCGGCGACTACTGTTCCCACGCGCCATGCTCGAAAACCCTTCCAGGGTCGCCCGCCCGCTGCGATCGTTACGCCGCTTCCTTGGAACCCTTGTGTTCGAGCGGCGTTTTGGCGTCAAGACCTCCTACCGGATTCCAGGCGAGGATCTCGGCCACACCGACGAGCGTTTCCTCCACTATGAGCCGGCGGGATGGCGGACCCTGCAGCAGGCCCTGCCAAAACGCTCGGTCTCCGCCGAGGATGTCTTCATCGATCTTGGCTCGGGCATGGGCCGGACCGTTCTGCGCGCCGCCGAGTACCCGTTCAAGCGGGTGATCGGCGTCGAGCTGTCTCCCGCGCTGCACGCAATCGCCGTCGAAAACGTGGAGCGGTGCCGGCCGCGGCGGCGTTGCGGCGAGGTCGAGCTCGTCTGCGCCGACGTGCTCGCCTTCGACTTTCCCGACGACGTGACCGTCGTCTTCCTCTACAACCCCTTTCGAAGCGAGATATTCGATGAGGCGATGGCCGCCCTGTTTCGCTCCGTGGCTCGAAACCCCAGGCGCGTGCGGATCCTGTACCGCAATCCGGTCGAGCATCGGCGCCTGCTGGACACTGGAAGGGTTCGGGTGCTCGACGAATGGAAGAGCAGCATATGGCGCGGCTGGCCCCGCAAGGTGACCGGCTTCACCTATGAGGTGTTGCCGCCGGCTCCTCGAGCCTGAAACTGCCGATCTCTAGGGACAGTCAGGCTTAGCCCGAGGTTACGGCGGAGTAGCTGGTGCCGACCGCGATATCATCGTGTTCGATGACGCTGGAGCCGGAGCTGGAGCCGGAGCGGTAGATGCCGGCCTTGAGGTACGTTTGGGCGGCTTGGATCGTCTGGCCGTAGATCCGCGTCTGGCCGTTAGCGAGACTTTGCTGAACGCCGTCGAGCCAGACTTCGACGAAACCCGCGTTCGAGTCTTGCGAGAGATTGACGCGGTAGATGAGGTCATACCAGCGGTCGTGCTGCAGCTTGTCGCTGTTCCAGAAGGTGGTCGATCCGTCGCCGGAGCCGAGGGTGAGGAAGTTTTGCGGGTCGAGGAATACGGCCAGTCCGGGCGAGCCGCTCCAGTTCTCCTCGTGAAGCTGCTGGATGATCTGCCATGACGCCGAGAAGTCGCTGGCGGCGGGGATGCGGATCGCGTCGCGGATGTAGAGATCCTGGCCTTCGTTGAAGGTTGGGCCGGAGACCTCGGAGCGCTGCGATCCGGTCTCGGGCTCGACATCGCCGGGACGGACTTCGAAACGGGCGGCGCTGGTCCCCTGGAAGGCGCCGCCGGTCGTCAGAGATGCTCTTCCCGGCACCGATTGCACGTGCCATTCGTCGAACGCCGACTCGAAGTCGCCGCGGAAGAGGACTTCCGGGTTTTCGGTTGGGGTTGCGGCTGCGGTCAATGCGACACTGTCCTTGACTGCGGCGGTGCGGCGGTGCGCCCTACGATGGCGGATCGTGGCCAAGCGACGGTTGCCGCCGCGGGTCGCCCGGCCCGCTGCAACGCGCGACCGCGACTTGGCGCCACGGTGGTTGCTTCGGTCGCGTTGGGACGGTGCCTTGGACGCGGACGCCTGCTTGTCGCGTGGAGGGGAGGCCGAGGCTGCCGCCGGAGTGATGAGGCAGGCTGCGAATAGGATGGCGATCAGAAGCGCAGCTGGGCGTGAGAGAGAGGTGGTCACGCCCAAGGGGTCGGACCGACACCGCTCTCAGCTGACCATTATCAACCCGTGTTGGACGGATGTATGAGTGCCGTAAGGAGGCGCGTCGCATCAGTGCGCCTCGTCCGAGGCGTGCGCCGGGGGACGCGACTCCTCGGCGAGTGAGGTGATCTCGAGCGGGCCGTGGGCGGCGGCTTCGAGGACCTCGGTCGCCTCCTCGGCGGAGCGGGCGTAGAGCTCGACCAGCATGTGGACGACGATCCGCTCCTCGTCGTGCTTGTGGAAGCGGACGTGGGCGAAGAACTCGCGCACGCCGGCCTCGCCGAGCGCGCCGTAGGCGAGCAGCTCGGCCGCTTCGGGTCCGGCGCAGCTCTCGACCCGGTCCTGGTCGACGGTGACCGTGCAGGAGGCGACCCACGGCGTGCCGGCGACCATTCGTTCCCAGCGGTCCTCGATCGGCACAACCCGGTCGTCCTGGAAGGTGAGGTGGGGCTGGTCGTGCATGCAGTCGAGGCACTGCACGACCGATTCCTGCACTTCGTCGATCCCTTCGGTGGGGATTGCCGTCTCGGGATCGACACGACGGATCGCGTCGTAGTGGATCTGGATCTCCAGGTTGCGGGACCAGCAGCGGTAGCAGCGCAGCCAGGCCGAGCGGTCCCCGTTCAGCTCATTCATAGCCCCATTGTGGCGCGGCTCTGGTTCCGGCGCAGCACAGCCGCGCTCAGGCGGTGGCGCTGGCCGCGGCGCGCCGTTCGACCAGGGCGGCGATCTCGCCCATGATCCGGTTGATGTCGAAGTCCTTGGGCGTATAGACGCCGGCTACGCCCTCCTCGCGCAGGCGCGCGGCATCGGCGACCGGGATGATCCCGCCGACCACGACGGGGACGTCGACCCCCTCCTCGCGCAGTCGCCGGACCACGTCGGGAACCAGCTCCAGATGGGAGCCGGAGAGGATCGAGAGCCCGACCACGTCGACGTCCTCCTGCAGCGCCGACTCGGCGATCTCCTCGGGGGTCAGGCGGATGCCCTGATAGATCACCTCCATGCCGGCGTCGCGGGCGCGCAGGGCGATCTGCTCGGAGCCGTTGGAGTGCCCGTCGAGGCCGGGCTTGCCGACCAGGATCTTGATCCGGTGACCGATCCGTTCGGAGACCTCGTCGACGCGGTGGCGGATGGTGTCCAGCTCGCCGCGGTTCCCGGGCGGGGCCGCGCCGTCGACACCGGTCGGAGCGCGGTAAGCGCCGAAGGTCTCGCGCAGGACTTCGGACCACTCGCCGGTCGTGGCGCCCGCCTTGGCGGCGGCAATCGTCGCTGGCATCACGTTGGCGCTCTCCTCGGCGGCGACGCGCCCGAGCTCAGCCAGCGTCGCCCGCACGGCGCCCTCGTCGCGCTCGGCCTTCCATTGCTCGAGCGCCTCGACCCGCTCGCGCTCGACCTCGGGATCGGGGGTGAGGATGCCGCCGTCGGCGCCCGCGGTGAGGGGGGAGTCCTCGCTCTCGGTGAAGCTGTTCTGCCCGATCACCTTCTGCTCTCCACTCTCGATCCGAGCCACCCGCTCACGGTGTGACTCGACCAGGCGCGCCTTCATATAAGGCACGGCGGCCACCGCTCCGCCGTGTTCCTCGACCACCGCCATCTCGGCGCGGGCGCCCACGGTGAGCTCCTCGACCAGGCCGTCCATCACCTTCGAGCCCTCGAAGACGTCGGGATACTCGAGCAGGTCGGTCTCGTTGGCGAGCACCTGCTGGATGCGCAGGCTCCACTGTTGGTCCCAGGGGCGGGGCAGGCCCATCGCCTCGTTCCAGGCAGGCAGTTGGATCGCGCGGGCGCGGGCGTCGCGGCTGAGCGTCACCGCGAGCGCCTCCAGCACGATCCGCTGGATGTTGTTCTCCGGCTGGGCCTCGGTCAGGCCGAGCGAGTTGACCTGCACGCCGTAGCGGAAGCGCAGCATCTTCTCGTCGGTCACCCCGTAGCGCTCGCGGCCGATCTCGTTCCAGATCCGGCCCATCGCGCGCAGCTTGGCGATCTCCTCGATCAGGCGGATGCCGGCGTTGACGAAGAAGGAGATGCGGCCGAAGACCCTGGGGAAGTCGGCTTCGGCGACCTGCCCCCGCGCCTTCACTTCGTCGAGCACGGCGATCCCGGTCGAGAGCGCGTAGGCGATCTCCTGCACCGGCGTCGCCCCCGCCTCCTGCAGGTGGTAGCTGCAGATGTTGGTCGGGTTCCAGCTCGGCGCCTCGTTGACGGTGAAGGCGACCATGTCGGCGATCAGCCGCATCGAGGGCTCGGGCGGGAAGGCGTAGGTCCCGCGCGAGAGGTACTCCTTGATGATGTCGTTCTGAGTCGTCCCCGTCAGCTTGGCCCGCTCGACCCCGTTCTCCTCGGCGACGGTGACGTAGAGGCCGAGCAGCCAGGCGGCGGTCGCGTTGATCGTCATCGAGGTGTTCATCTCGTCGAGCGGGATCCCGTCGAGCAGCTGGTGCATGTCGCCCTTGTGGGCAATCGATACGCCGACCTTGCCGACCTCGCCGCGGGCGAGGACGTGATCGGGGTCATAGCCGGTCTGGGTCGGCAGATCGAAGGCAACCGAAAGTCCGGTCTGGCCCTTGGCGAGGTTGCCCTTGTAGAGCTCGTTGGAGCGGCGAGCGTCGGAGTGGCCCGCGTAGGTGCGCATGACCCAGGGGCGGTCGCGCTGGGGTAGTCGGTGCTCGGGCATCGCAACCAATGATATTTGGCCGCTGGGGAAAGACGGCGTTCATCCGTCACGGTGCGCATCTTTTCCCTGAGGCTGTGTTTAGGCTCCTCGGATGATGAGACTACGAATTGCAGCCGCTTCTCTCGCCGCCACCGCGGCGCTGGCCTTCGCATCAAGCGCCGGGGCGGCGTTGATCGGCATCTACCGCGACGGCATGGAGTCCGACGCGCAGCGTGCTCAGATCGTCAAGCTGTCCGGCGAGCGCTGCGGGCGGGGCGGCTCCGATCACGCGATAAGGATCGTCGTCGGCAAGACCACCAAGGAATGCGCATACCGGACGCCGGTAGTCGGCCGCGACCTCGAGGTCGCGGCGATTGGCCGTCTGCTCAGCAGCACCCCGCTGGGGGTGCAGCGCAAGGCCTTCTTGGCGGTCAATCTACGAACCGGTGGCGCCGGCGCCGGCTATCAGCTGGCCGTCTTCCCGATGCAGCGCAAGGCGCAGCTGCGCAAGGTGCTGGGCGACGGGCAGATCAAGTACCTGCATGTGGAGAAGAACGTCAAGACGAAGGGCCTGAACCGGGCAAACGAACTCCGCCTGCGTGCCTTCAACATGACCAGCGGCCCGGAAAAGGGCAGCTGCCACATCCTCGCCTACGTCGGCGGCCAGCTCGTAGCCGACGTCACCGACACCGCTGCCGGCGAATTGGAAGGTCGTGCGTCAGGTTTCTCGCTTGGCGCGGTCGGCAACGCCAAAGGCGCGGCCGGCAGCTTTGACGATGTCGTGATCCGCGTGCCGAGTCCCTTCTAGCTTGCGCTTCCGCGCATCGTGTCGCCACCGGTCGTCGGATTGGCCTTTCTGCGCATAATGCGGTCGATGTCGACGACGATAGAGAAGCCGCGTGAGGCAGGCCCGGACTCGGGCCTGGGCGGCGAGTGGCGCGTGATCGTGTGCAACGACAGCCACAACACCTTCGACCACGTCGCCCAAACGCTGGCGCAGGTCCTGCCCGGTGTCACCGTCGCCCGAGGGTATGAGATCGCCGAGACGATCCACAACAGCGGCCAAGCGATCGTCTGGTCGGGCGCCCGCGAGCCCGCCGAGCACTACTGGGAGCAGCTCAACGCGGCCGGACTGACGCTGGCGCCGTTGGAGCGCGCATAGCTGTAGGGCCACTACTCCGCGGCGACCAGCGTGTGCCAGGCGGGCAGGATCGGCAGGTCGTGGAGGTCGATGATCGCCGCGCGGGCCGTCTCGATCTCCTCCGAGAACCAGTAGCGCTCAAAGTCGGAGCGGCTCTCCCAGAGCGAGGACTGCTGGAAGGCCAGCGGGTCGTCGATCGAGCGGGTCAGCGACCAGCTCTTGGCGCCGAAGGCGGGCATCCGCGCCGCCGCCGGCTCCCAGAGATCGAGCCAGCGGTCGGCCCGGAAGGGGGCGATGTGCCAGTCGAGCGTGCAGATCTCAGCCATGTTCAAGCTCCTACCTCGGCCCGGATCGCGCCGGCGCCGCCCTCGTTCTTGCCCTCGTCCTCGGATTCGGCCCCGACCAGGATCGAGATCTTGCCGAGGTGCTTGTTTTCGTGCAGCAGCTGGTGCGCCCCGGGGACGCCCTCGAAGCCCATCGTCTTCCACAGCACCGGCCGCACCTTGCCCTCCGCCATCAGCTGGTTGGCGCGCATGCACTCGTATGCGTTGGCGAAGTGCGAGCCGATGATCTGCTTCTGGCGCATCCACAGGTAGCGCACGTCGAAGTCGAGCTGGAAGCCCGAGGTGGCGCCGCAGATGACGACTTTGCCGAACGGCTTGACGACGAAGACCGAGGTCGGGAAGGTCGCCTGGCCGACGTGCTCGAAGACGATGTCGGGGGCATCGCCGAGGATCTCCTTGACCCGCTTGGCGAAGCCGCGCGAGACCTTGAAGCGCTCCTTGTCGGCGGCCTTGTCGGCCAGGTTCTCCGGCGTGCGCATCATCTCGCCGAACTCCCTGCGGTTGATGTAGTCGACCGCGCCGAGCTGCTTGACCAGCTCGCCCTTCTCGTCGGAGGAGACGACGCCTACCGCGTTCGCCCCGGCGGCGGCGCAGAGCTGCGTGGCGAAGACGCCGAGGCCGCCGGCGGCGCCCCAGATCAGCACGTTGTGGCCGGCCTGCAGCTTGCACTGGTCGATCAGCATCCGGTAGGCGGTGAAGTAGGTGAGGCCGTAGGCGGAGGACTCGGCCCAGGAGAGGTTCTGAGGACGCGGCAGGAGCTGCTGCGCCTGCACCTTGGTGAACTGGGCGAAGGAGCCCCAGGTCGTCTCGTAGCCCCAGATCTTCTGGCTCGGCGCGGCGAGCGGGTCGAGCCCGTGCACCTCGACGTCCTCGTAGGAAGCCTGGTTGCAGTGGACGACGACCTCATCGCCGGGCTCCCAACGGGTGACGCCCTCGCCGACCTTCCAGACGATCCCCGAGGCGTCGGAGCCGCCGATGTGGTGGCCGTACTTGGGGTGGTCGCCGTAGGAGAACACGGAGACTGGCTTGCCGAGCGCCGCCCAGACGTTGTTGAAGTTGACCCCGGCCGCCATCACGCGGACGATCACCTCGAAGGCGCCGGGCTCGGGCACCTCGATCTGCTCGAGCTGGAAGGCGTCATTGGGCTCGCCCTCGCGCTCCTGGCGGATCACCCACGCCGCCATCGTCTCCGGCAGCGTTCCGGGCTCTACATCCAACTTCGCGACTGCGCTGGTGTCGACGGCCAAACCTTCCTCCATGGGTCGTTTGAGGGCGGGCGGCAATCCTAGTCAAGCACGGGGGCATCGGCCTCGTCCAGCTCGGGCGCCGTAATCGCCCTGACCGTGATCTCGATCGGCTCGGGCGGCTCGATCTCCTTGCCCGGGGCGATGCCGAGCTCCTCGACCCTCCGCAGCTGGGGCAGCAGCCTGCCCTCCATCGAAGCGACCGCAGAGTCGTAGGCGCTGGTCGCCGAGTTGAGGCGCTTGCCCATGGTGTCGAAGTCCTTGATGAACTTGGCGAAGCGCCCGTGCAGCGTCGTTGCCGCCTCGGCGATCTCCGCCGCCTCGGCCATCATCCGCTCCTGGCGCCAGCCCAGCTCCATCGTGCGCAGCAGGCCGATCAGCGAGGTTGGGCTGACGACGAGCACGTTGCGCTCCAGCGCGTAGTCGAAGAGCGTCGGGTCGGCGCCAAAGGCGGCGTGCATCGCGGGCTCGTTGGGGATGAAGCAGATCACCAGGTCGGGCATCTCGCCGGCCTTGAACTGGCCCTGGTAGTCCTTAGAGCTGAGGCTGCGGATGTGCTCGCGCGCTTGCCGGGCGTGGCGCTCGAGCTGGACGATGCGCTCGGCTTCCACCTCGGCCTCCTGGGCGTCGAGGAAGGCGTCGAGGGGAACCTTTGAGTCGGCGATGAAGCTGCGGCCCTCGGGCAGCAGGAAGCGGGCATCCGGGCGCAACCGCCCGTCGTCCGTGTCGATGGTCTCCTGCAGCTCGAAGTCGACGTGCTCGGTCATCCCGGCGATCTCGACGCAGCGCCGCAGCTGCAGCTCCCCCCACTGCCCCCGGGTCTGCGGCTGGCGTAGCGCCTTCTTCAGTCCCGCCGTCTCCGAGTTGAGGTTGCCCACGGTCTGGCCCATCTGCTCGAGCAGGGTGCGGGTTTGCAAGTCGGTCTCACCGCGCCTCTGCACCTCCTTCTCGATTTTCTCCTGGCCCTTGGCGATGCGCTCGGCAAGGGCCTTGATCTCCGCCTGGCGCTTGTCCAAGGTGGCCTCGGCGACCTGTGCGTCGACTTTGCGCGACTCCTCGTTCATCCGCTGCAGGTCGGCGACCGCCTTTGAAGTCGCTTCCTGGATCGCTGGGCCGAGGTCAGGCGCCTCGGGCATCTCCTCCCGCGGACGCGAGAGGAGCATGTAGAGAAGCCCCGCGGCAAGCAGGACGACTGCGATTGCAAGTACGACGATCATCGAGGTGATCTTGACGATGAACTCAGACGGTTAGGCCGCGAAAACCAAGCAGGTCGAGGACGCAGGGAGTGAGGTGAGGGGAGCGCACTTCAGTGCGTGACCCGATCCGAGCGACTGAGGACCCCGAGATGCGCCGGTTTGCAGCGGCCTACGGCAACAGGACGTCGTTCTCGGACGACGTGCGGCGCGGGCCGACGACCAGCTTCGCCGGTTTGGCGCCCGGGATTCCGGCGGCGCCGATTCGGTAGACGCCGGTTGGAAGGATTGCCTGCAGGGTGCCGTTGGCGTTGGCGTAGAGTGGTTTCGAGCTGTAGCTCTTGCCGCTGCCGTGCACCTCGAGGCGGGAGTCGACGTTGGTCAGGTTGGCGGTGACGAAGACGACGTTGAGCGGTGCATTGGAGCGGACCGCCGGTTGCCCCGCGTGCTGATTTTGGGGGATCTGCTGAGTTGGTTCGGGACCGATCGCGATCCGTGGCGGCTGCACGGTGATGGCGCCGTCACTGATTGCGACGCTGACCCGGGTCGGTGACTGGGGGCGCGGGTCGTTGACGTGTTCCTCGGCGCCACAGCCGGCGCCGAGCAGCGCGAGCGCGCCGAGCGCGCAGGACAGCGCGGCCGCGGCCGCGCGCGGCACCGCGAACAGCCGCCTACCTCTCCAAGGGGCGCCAGGACCCATCGGAGCGGAATCTAGCCGAACGGCAGGTCGACGACGCGAGCCGTAACGCCATCTTCACCTACGACCAGCTCCGCGCCAGGTTCGGCCTCGCGGCGGACGATCGCCAGCGCGAGCGGCCCGCGGGCGGGGGAGATGCAGGCACTGCCGATCCTGCCGACCTCCTTCTCGCCCAGGCGCAGGCTCGCTCCGGCCATAGCGGGGGCACTCAGCTCGAGCCCGCGCAGGTGGCGGTTGGGGCGGCCCTTGTAGTGAAGGCGGGCGACCGGCTCCTGGCCGATGTAGCAGCCCTTGGTGAAGCTGACGGCGTGCTCGACGATGCCGGCCTCGGCGGGCATCGTCTCAGTGCTCATCTCGGCGCCGAAGCGGGGCGTGCCGGTCTCTATCCGCAGCACCTCGGCGGCCTTGGGTCCGACCTCGACCGCGCCGGCGCCCGTGAGGGTATCGCGCAGGATGTCGGCGTCGGCCGACTTGGCGATCAGGTCGATGCCGTTGGCGGTGCCGACAGCGAGGCACTCGACCCGGTTGATGCTCGCCGCCTCACATACGTGCTCCGGCAGCGCCGCCGTGCCGGCGATCTCGACGCTGCGTGGTCCGATCAGCGAGAGGAGCGCCCGCTCGGCGGTGAGGTCGACGATCGCCACCTCGCGGCCGATCTTGTACATCTCGAGATGGCGCCGCGCCGGCTCCAGCGCCTCCAGCTCGGTGTCGATCCAGATCTCCTCCGGCGAGGTGCGCAGCACCCGCATGTCGGCCTGCATATGACCCTTGCGGTCGAGCAGGGCTGCGTAATGGCCTTCTCCAGGCGAGAGCGCCTCGACGTCGTTGGTCAGCTGTCCCTGCAGGTACTCGGCCGCCTCGCTGCCGCTGATCATCAGCTTGCCGCGCTTGGAGCGGTCGAGCAGCCCGCACTCCTCTCGCAGCTGCCTGTACTGGGCATCGAGCTCGACTGCCGTCGCGTCGGTCATGGCAACGGATTCTAGGCGGGCGAAGACGCCGGCCCGGAGCGCGTCTTTTAGATATGCCAAAATAATTTAGACGTGCCTAAACCATCGGAGGCGATAGAGGACTACGCGAAGGCGATCTACGCCCTCTCGCGTGACCGCCCGGGGCCAGTGCTCAACGGCGAGGTGGCGGAGCGGCTCGGCGTGACGCCGGCTACCGCGACCTCGATGCTGAAGAAGCTCGGCGGGCTCGGCCTGGTCGACTACCTGCCCTACCGGGGAGTCACCCTGACCCCGGCCGGCGAGAAGGTCGCGCTGGAGGTGATCCGCCACCACCGGCTGATCGAGGCCTATCTCTCCGAGGCGCTGGGGATGCCCGACGACATGGTTCACGCCGAGGCGGAGGTGCTCGAGCACCACATCTCCGAGCAGCTGGAGGAGTTGATCGCGGCGAAGCTCGGCGAGCCGAGTTTCGACCCGCACGGCACTCCGATCCCGGGGCCCGACCTGCGACTGCCGGTTGTCGAAGGAGATAAGCGGTGAAGCCACCCCCGCAGGCGACTGTGGAGGCGCCCGCCGAGGAGGTTCGCCACAACGCGGCGACCGTGGAGGACGTACTTCCCGGCGAGGCGGCGGTTGCGGCCGCCGCGCGACGCTCGCTGGACGGTCACACCCGCGGCGCCCGCCGCGTCTGGCCCTTCCTCGGCCCCGCTTTCGTTGCCGCCGTCGCCTACATCGACCCGGGCAACTTCGCCACCAACATCGCCGGCGGGGCGAAGTTCGGCTACCTGCTGCTCTGGGTGGTGCTGGCGGCCAACCTGATCGCGATGCTGGTCCAGACCCAGTCGGCGAAGCTCGGGATTGCGACCGGCGAAAATCTCGCCGAGCTATGCCGCAGGTGCTTCCCCCGTGCTCGCATCGGGCTCTGGCTGCAGGCCGAGCTGGTTGCGATGGCCTGCGACATCGCCGAGGTGGTGGGCGCCGCGCTCGGCCTCAACCTGCTCTTCGGCATCCCGCTCTTTCCGGCCGGGCTGATCGCCGGCGCCGGCGCCTTCGGGATCCTCACCCTCCAGCAGAGGGGATTCCGCCGGCTGGAGGCGGGGATAACCGCGATGGTCGGGGTCGTCGTCGCCTCTTTCGTGGTCGAGCTCTTCCACGCCGAGCCGGCGGCCGGGGAAGTCGCCAAGCACCTCGTCCTGCCCGGCTTCTCCGGCACCGAGAGCATCCTGCTCGCGACGGGGATCGTCGGCGCGACCGTGATGCCCCACGTCATCTACCTGCACTCGGCGCTGACCCAGAAGCGGATCGTCGGCCGCGACGAGGGGGAGAGGAAGCGGATCCTCGGCTTCGAGAAGGTCGACGTGGTGATCGCCCTCTCGCTGGCCGGCATGGTCAACCTCTCGATGATGATCGTCGCCGCCGCTCTGTTTCACACCAGCGGCCTGACCGGCATCGACTCGATCGAAGGGGCATTCGACGGGCTGCAGTCGCTGGTCTCGGGCAACGCCGCGACGGTCTTCGGCATCGCCCTGCTCGCCTCCGGCTTCGCCTCGTCCTCGGTCGGCACGATGGCCGGTCAGGTTGTGATGCAAGGCTTCATCCGCCGCACGATCCCGCTCTACTTGCGCCGCGCGATCACTCTGGCGCCGGCGCTGCTCGTGCTCGCGATCGGCTTCAACCCGACCGATGCGCTCGTGCTCAGCCAGGTCGTGCTCTCCTTCGGCATCCCCTTTGCCCTGGTGCCGCTGTTGCTGATCGCCCGCCGCCGCGACATCATGGGCACGCTGGCCAATCCCGGTTGGCTGACCGCCCTTGCGGGGGCGATCGCGGCGCTGATCATCGGGCTCAATGTTTTCCTGATCGCTGATCTGTTTCTGTAGGTTCGTGGCGTGGGACGGACACGACTCATGAGCTACTCAGGCGTTGCTTAAGAGCTTGTCTATGAGCTGGGGGAGTTCTCGGGCCATTCGGGAGCGGGGGACCGCGACGTCGATGCCGGCTGCTTCGGCGGCTTGCTTGGTCTCGATGTCTACGTGTGAGTAGAAGCCGAGGGTTGGGACGTTTGCTTGCGCAATCGCATCCGCGTCGACGGCGTCGAGGTCGCAGACGAGCGCTTCAGCTCCGATTGAGTCCGGCAAGCTTGGAGTGACCGAGACATCGTGACCCGCGCTCCGCAGGCTCTCCTCGACTCGGCTGGCCAGCATCAGGTCGGGGACGATGGCCAGGATCCGGGCCACTACAGCGAGCGGCGCTGGCGGAGCTCTTCGCGGACGCTCTCCGGCCGGCCCCACATCTGCACGACCTCGGCCCGCCCCTCGCGCACCTCGCGAACCTGCATCTCGCCAACTACGCCATCCGCGTCCAGCTTCTCCAGGACGCCCATGACGCTCTCCGCCGCGGCAGCGTGCCCAAAGCTGTGCGCAATCAGCAGCCGCCAATGCCAATCGGCTTCCGAGTACGGCTGTGCATTGACCTGGCTCAGGGCCACCGCCGTGTCGATGTACTGGCTCTCATCCTCGATCCGCAGATCAAGCTCCAGATCCGTCCAGTCGGGCGGCATCGAGTCCAGCACCTGCGTGAAGTCACCAGCCAAGCTCACGGAAGAGAGCGTATCGGTCGCGTAAGCGCTTTAGCCGTCCCTCCCCGCTACGGATTCAGCCGGAAAGCGGCGTCAACGTCCAGCGGCCGCTCGAGCAAGCCGTGCTGGAGATCCCATGTCGCCCATTCATGCAGCACCGCACGATCGAACGGCGCTGGGCGCAGATCGGGCCCCAGCACGCGCAGCTGCGCCGCCTGGTCGCCTCGATCGAGGCTGGGCACTTCCGCGAGCAGATCGTCGAGAGCCTGGGCAGGATGTTCGGAGGCCAATTCGTAGCCACGCGTAGTCGCCGTGACCATCGAGTCGACCAGCCCCGGATCGCTTTCAATCGTGTGCTGGGATGCGGTCAGGACCAGCTCGGGGTAGGGAGGGGCGCCGTAGCGGTCCACCTTGAAGACCCGGATCGGGATGCCCTGGCGGCGCAGCGCCACCCCCTCGGCATTCCAGAAGCCGGTCGCCGCGTCGACCTTGCCTGCGGCGAGCGAGGAGACGGCGTTGAAGCCGATCGTCACCCGGTCGACGCGGGCTGGGTCGCCGCCGTCGGCGGCGACCTCGGAGTCGACCACTGCTTCGTCCGAAGGGAGGCCGGTGACGCCGACGGTGTGGCCTTCGAGATCGCGCGGACGCCGCACCGGTCCGCTGCCGCGGGCGATCACGGCAGCGAGCGGGCGCTGCACGATCGGCATCGTCCCGACCACGTCGAGGCCGTGCTCGCGGGCGATCCCGAGGTCGTGGATGTCGAGGATCGCGAAGTCGGCGCGGCCCGCCTCGAGCAGCTTCGGCGCATCGGTCGATTCACCCGGCTGGCGGATCGCCACGTCGATTCCCTTGTCGCTGTAGTAGCCCTCGCGCTGCGCCGCGTAGATGCCCGAATGGACCGCGTTGGGCACGAAATCGAGCACGAGCGCCACGCCTCGCGGCGCGCCCGGTTCAGCGCCGTCCCCGCCGCAACCGGCAGCGCCGGTGAGCAGCAGAACGGCCGCCAGCAGCGCGGCAGCTCGTCTCATTCGACAGGGAAAACTATTCAATCCCTGTTCCGGATACACTCCCGCCCCGAAAATCGATGTTAGGGATACGGGACTAGAGGAGGCGTAACCAGTGCAGCAACGAGGACTTGCGGCATATCTCGCCGAGTTGATCGGCACTTTCCTGCTGGTGTTCTTCATCTGCAGCGTGGTCGTCCTGTTCGTGGCGACCGGCAGTCAGGCTCAGTTCGGCTCGGACTTCGCCGTCGTCGGCCTCGTTCACGCCTTCCTGCTGTTTGGGCTGATCGTGATGTTCGGCGTCGTCAGCGGTGGCCATTTCAACCCCGCCGTGACCCTGGCCGCGACTGCGATCAAACGGATCTCCCCGGTCGACGCGGTGATCTACATGCTCGCCCAGCTCTCCGGCGGCGTGCTCGGCGCGCTGCTGGCCAAGGGCCTGCTGCTCGACGAGGGACGCGCCACGCACTACGGCGCCGCCCAGGTCAGCCCCCTGCTCGGTGGCAACTTCCAGGGCTCGATCGTCGAGGCGGTTGGGACCTTCTGTCTCGTCCTCGTGATCCTCGCCGCCGTTTACTCCAAAAAGAGCGTCAAGGATTGGGCGCCGTTGGCGATTGGCACCACGCTCGGCTTCATCGTCATGGTCGGCGGCCCGCTGACCGGCGGCTCTTTCAATCCGGCCCGCTGGTTCGGGCCGGCGCTGGTCGGCAACGAGTGGGGCGGCGTTTGGCCCTACCTTGTCGGCCCGATTGTCGGCTCGCTGCTGGCGGCGGTTGTCTACAGGTTCGTCCTCGAGCCTGGCGGACTGGCTCCGACCGAACCGCCGGAGCGGGTCAAGGCGCCTGGCGCGCCGAAGCCCGGCGCCGGCAGCACCGCCTGAGCACCGGCATCCTCTAGTCGCGTAGCCGCCGGGCCGTTCAGGCCCGGCGGCGGCATGCTTGCAGTAGCTTGGGCATCGTGCGCCGGATCACTTTCTCGCGGAACTACACGCTCTCCCTCTCCCGCACTTGCCAGTGCTACTGCAAGTACTGCGCCTTCGCGACGCACAGGGCGCATATCTATTCCCCAGACGAGGTCGAGAAGCGCCTCGACGAGGCTGAGCGGCGCAACGCCAAGGAGCTGCTGGTGCTCACCGGGGAGCGACCTGAGGTCAACCCGACGGTCGCCGCCAAGCTCGCCGAGTGGGGCCACGACGACTTTACGTCCTACGTCGTCTGGGCTTGCGAGCGGGCACTCGAGCGCGGCATCTTGCCGCACACCAACATCGGCGTGCTCAGCGCTGACGATCTGACACGTCTTCGAGAGGTCACCGCTTCCCAGGGTCTGATGCTGGAGTCAGTCGCGGAGCGCCTGATGGACACCGTCCACGCCGGCTCACCTACGAAGCATCCAGCTCAACGGCTGGCGACGATCGAGGCTGCCGGCGCGCTGAAGATCCCATTCACCAGCGGAATCCTGGTTGGGATCGGTGAGACCCATGAAGAGCAAGTGGCCTCGCTCGAAGCGTTAGCCGAACTCCATTCCGAATACGGCCATATTCAGGAGGTCATCCTCCAGAACTTCGTGCCGCATCCGCGGTACTACGGGCGCGAGGTGGCCGAGATCGCGGATCAAGCATCGCTGGCGAGGTGGGGCGCAGGGGACCCCTCGGCTGGGGCTCCGCAGCGGGGTGCTGCAGAAGGGACTGAGGTTGGGCTGCTCCGCGAGTTCCCAGCAGAGGGGTCCCCGGCGCCCCTTCCCCGGGATGCCCGCCCCGAGGAGCTTCCAGTGCCTGATTGGGCGAACCCGGTCTCGGTCGACGACATCAAGCGGTTGATCCAGGAGTGCATGCGGCTTATGCCAGATGTCGGGGTTCAGGTGCCGCCGAACTTGTCCGACGCATGGGCGGAGCTGGTCGAAGCCGGTGCAACCGATCTGGGTGGATTGTCCGCGAATGGGGACCACATTTCGCCTGAGCACGCGTTTCCCAGCCCGCACGAGGTGCGCAAGGAGCTTGCTCCCAAGGGCTATGCGCTGACCGAGCGGTTGTGCGTCTACCCGCAGTACATGGAACCCGAGTGGATGGAGCAGGGGGTTCTCGATGTGATCAAGCTCAAGTACTGGAGCTTCATTCCTCGACGGGGCTCTGGGCGACGGAACGAGGAGCGGATCGATTCGAAGCTGGCCGAGGGGGCGATCGAGAAGGGGCGCGATGGGGCTGAGCTGAGTGAGGACGAGCTGACTGCATTGTTTGCCGAGACCCGGCCTGAGGTGATCGAGGAGATGCGGGTTGCGGCGGATGAGCTGCGGAGGGAGCTTGCCGGGGACCAGGCGACCTTCGTCGTCAACCGCAACATCAACTTCACCAACATCTGCGTGGTCGGTTGCGCCTTCTGCGGCTTTGGTCAGGGTCGCCGCTCGCCCGACGCCTATGAGGTCTCCGAGGAGGACTTCGCCGCACGGATCGGCGAAGCGGTCGAGTTCGGCGCCACCGAGATCTGCATGCAGGGCGGCATCCACCCGGATCTGACCCTGGAGGAGTACGGCAAGTGGCTGCGCCTGGCGAAGGAGACGGCCCCGAAGCTGCACCTGCACGCCTACTCGCCGATGGAGGTCCATTACATGTGCGAGCGCTCGGGCAAGGGGCCGGATGAGGTCTTCGAGTACCTGCTCGAGTGCGGGCTCGGCTCGACTCCCGGCACCGCCGCCGAGGTGCTCGACGACGGGGTCCGCCAGCGGATCTCGCCGAACAAGCTGCCGGTGGAGCGCTGGGTCGAGATCATCGAAGCCTCCCACCGCGCCGGGCTGCGCTCGACCTCGACCGTGATGTTCGGCCACATCGAGGAGCCGCGCGAGCTGGCCCGCCACATGCGGGTGGTTCGGGCTCTGCAGGAGCGGACCGGTGGCATCACCGAGTTCGTGCCGCTCAGCTTCATCCCCTTCAACACGATGCTCGGCCGCACCCATGGCATCGAGGAGATCTCGGCCAGCGAGAATCTCAAGCACACCGCTGCCTTCCGCCTGGCGCTGGGGCGGACGATTCCCAACCTGCAGGCGAGCTGGGTGAAGATGGGCCTCGACGCTGCGACCGAGGCGCTGCGCTGGGGGGTCAACGACCTCGGCGGGACGCTGATGGAGGAGAACATCTCCCGCATGGCCGGGTCCCAGCACGGGGTGCGGCTGGAGCCGGAGCAGTTGATCGAGGCTGCGCGCGCCGCCGGCCGGGTTCCTGCTCAGCGCACGACCCTCTACGAAATCGTCGAGACCTACTAGCAGTCGCTATCTTGAGTCGATCGTTCTGTCTTCTCCAGCCACCGGTCGCTTGCTGGGATTCGCGGTTTTCGTCCTAGCCGGCCTGCTGGTTCTGTTTTACGGTGCGGGCCTCGTCGGCGCTAAGCCAGCGCTGACGAATTCGATCGCCCCGTCTGTTCGGGTACCGGTGCGGATCCAGGCTGGACTGCGCGATTCGGCGCGTTCAGGCAGAGCCACCGACCTGGCGCAGAGCAACCCGGCCTACCCACGGCGGCCCCCATCGGTCGGGGAGCGCCGGCTCGTCGCCGGCTCTCCGCCCGTCTCGGAACCGGTCGACACCGGTTTGCATCCGGGCGTCGATTCCCAGCCTTCCCCTCCGCCTCCGCCATCGGCGCTTGCGTCGCTGCCAGCCCCTGACCCTCTGCCGCTCCCGCCGCCGCCGAACCCGCCTCCCGCTCCTCCCGCTCCCGCTCCTCCTCCTCCTCCTCCGGCGCCCTCGCCACCTCCGGTGGTCATCCCTCCGAACCCGCCTCCCGCCCCGCTTGTAGAGGCCGATTTCGAGCATGGGTTGAGCGGCTGGAACATCGCCGGGGTGGGTGACGTGGTGCCAAAAGTGGCTACCGACATCGTCCGCGAGGGCGCCAAGTCGAGCGCGATCCGGCTGACCGGCGAACAGGGCCGCTCAGAGCTGATCTTTGGCGGTAACGGCAGTGGCAGCACCGCCGGCACGGTCCAGTTTCGCGAGGGTGATGAATACTTCTACGGCTTCTCCTTCTACATCCAGTCGATGGTCTACGGAGGACCCGGCGCCCACAATCTGATCATGCAGTTCAAGAGCGACGACGGGGGCAGCCCCAACTTCGGCCTGCAGCTCTGGGACTACGCGGGAGACGACGGGGTCAGCGGCGGGCGCGGTCTCTGGTCGCACGGTGGCGCGATGGGCGGTGACCGCTTCCTCGCGCCGGTCGCCGAGCGGACCTGGCACGACGTGGTCATCCACTTCAAGGCCTCGAGCCAAGGCGCCGGCTTCTACGAGGTCTACCTCGACGGCGCGCTGATCGACTCCCGCAGTGGTGTCAGCATGATCGTCCCTGGCGCCAACTACGCCTACATCAAGGATGGCCTCTATCGCAACGGCGGGGAGATCCCCGGGACCTCAGAGATTCGTCTTGACGCCGCGAAGCTGGGCGAAACGTTGGAATCCGTCCTGCCCTGAGCGATGCGGGCGATGGTCCTGGAGCGGCAGCGCGAGCATTTGCGGCCCGCTGAGCTGCCGGACCCCAAGCCGGGGCCGGGGCAGGTGCTGCTCGCTGTGGCGGCTTGCGGAGTCTGCCGCACCGATCTGCACATCGTCGACGGCGAGCTGACCGAGCCGAAGCTGCCGCTCGTCCTCGGTCACCAGATTGTCGGCACTGTGGCGGGCGCGGGGGAGGGTGCTGAGCGCTTCACCCTCGGTGAGCGAGTCGGGGTGCCATGGCTGGGCTGGACCTGCGGCATATGCCGCTACTGCGCCAGCGGTCGCGAGAACCTCTGCGACCGCGCCCGCTTTACGGGTTACGACATCGATGGCGGCTACGCCGAGCTGGCGGTCGCCGACGAGCGCTTCTGCTTTCCGATCCCGCCCAACTTGTCCGACGAGGGGGCGGCGCCGCTGCTCTGCGCCGGCCTGATCGGCTACCGGGCACTGTGCCTGGTCGGGGACGCCGAGCGTGTCGGCTTCTACGGCTTTGGCGCCTCCGCCCACATCCTCTGCCAGGTCGCCGTCCACCTGGGCCGGCGCGTCTTCGTCTTCACCCGCGAGGGGGATGAAGAGGGACAGGATTTTGCCCGCAGTCTCGGCGCCGAGTGGGCCGGCGCCTCGGGCGAATCGCCGCCGGAAGAACTCGACGGCGCGATCGTCTTCGCCCCGATCGGGTCGCTGATGCCGGAGGCGTTGCGGGTCAGCGCCAAGGGCGCCCGGATCGTCAGCGCCGGCATTCACATGAGCGACATTCCCGCCTTCCCCTACGAGATCCTCTGGGGCGAGCGGACGCTGGGCTCGGTCGCCAACCTGACGCGCCAGGACGGGGAGGAGTTTCTCGAGCTGGCCCCGGAGGTTCCCGTGCGGACGGAGGTCGAGGTCCACCCTCTCGAGGCGGCAAATGAGGCGATCGACTCGATCCGCGACGGCAGCCTCAAAGGCGCCGCCGTCCTGCGAATCGCCCAGTAGGCCTCCGCCAGACGTGCCGGGAGTTATGCACCTATATGGACCCGTAACTCCCGGCACGTCCTAGCGGAAGAGATCCTCGTCGTGCGGGCGGCGGAGGGCTGCCGCGCCCGGGCCGTCGTCCGGGCTGACATAGCGCTCGAGGCCGCGGACGATGGCTGCCGGGACCCCGCTTGCCTTGTCGCGTACGAGGTCGGCTGCGGCTGCGGCCTCATCGGCGATTGCGATCAGCGTCGCCTCGAGCTTCCGGCCACTCGCATCCGCGCGGCCGCGCCAGTCGTCGAGTGGGGCGATGCCTGCGCAGCCGATCGCGACCTCGGCCTGGCCGAGGCGCCAAGCGCGGCCGAAGCTGTCGGAAACGATCACCGCGGGGACGGTGTTGGAGGCGGCGCGGATCTCGGCTCGGATGCGCCGGGCGGATGCATCCGGATCCTCGGGCAGCAGCGAGACCGTGTCCGGCTCCGGCAGGTTTGACGTGTCGATGCCGGCGTTGGCGCAGACGAAGCCGTGGTGGGTCTCGGTGATCAGCACGCCGCGCTCGGCCCGCAGCACCTCGCGACTCTCGGCGAGGATCAGCTCGACAAGCGCCGGCTCTTTGCCCAGCACCGCAGCGAGACGGCGGGCCTCGCCTCCGGGAATCGCCGAGGAGAGACGGCGGATCCGGCCCTCGGCCTTGGAAACGATCTTCTGTGAGACGACGACGATGTCGCCGTCGGTGAGGCTGGCGCGTGCGGCGATCAGCTCACCGAGGTTCATCCCCTCGGACACCTCGGGTATACCGGCCACCGCCGTTACACGCAGCTCCCTCATCGACTCATATGCCCAGCGCCTTGGCGGTTCGACTGGCGCGGCTGGGCCGCGCCGCGATCTCGCGGGTTAGAGCGATGATGTCGGCTGGAGTGTCGAGGTCAAGAGCCAGTGATGCGAGCTCCTCGACCCCAAAGGGGACGCCGGCCTCGCGCGCAGCGGCGACATGGCGGGCACAACTGCCCTCGCCGAAGGCTGGGCGGATCGCTCGAGGTGGAGTGAGGACGAGGGCGTTGGTGCCGGTGCCGTGACGGTTCGGGACAATCGCCACGTAGCTCGCCGGGACGCCAGTGAGTAGCCGATCCAGCTCACGCGGCTCGAGCAGCGGGCAGTCGCCTGGGAGAAGGACAACGCAGTGAGCGTCGAGCTGTTCTGCTCGGTCGATTCCGGCCAGCGCGGCCTCCGGATGGCCGCCTTCGTTGGGGTCGGGAACGACCTCAGCGCCTGATGCAGCAGCGCTGGCAGCGGCCCGAGGCTCGTCGGTGACCACGATAGTCCGCTCGATCGAGCGTGCTTCGCCGATCGCCTCCAGCACGTCGTCGAGCATCGCGGTGACCACCGCTTCGCGCCGCTCGTCGTCGATTCCGGCGGCGAGGCGCCGCTTCGCCTTGGCAAAGCGCTTCACCGGCAGTACCGCAGTTGCCTTCACCCTTCGGCGAGGGTAGCTGCATAGCCGAGCACGATCCGCGCTACGCGCGCGCGACCGGCCGCGCCCTCCATCAGCGTCGGCGCCGCCAGGGTCGGGATCTCCTCCGGGGGCGGTTCGGGGTCGTCAGCGTCGACGACCATCGCGTCGATCAGGCCGGTGTAGAGCGTGGCCACCCCGGCGGCGGTTGAGGGGCGACCGAGCGCAGCCATGAAGCGCTCGGTCGGTCCCTTCACCACAGCCCCTGCGACGAACGGGCTGACGGCGACCACCGGGGCGCCCGATGCGGCGATCGCCTCGCGCATGCCGGGCACCGCCAGGATCGGGCCGATGCTGATCACCGGATTGGAGGGTCCGATCACGATCGCCTCGGCTTCATCCAGCGCCGCCAGCACCTCGGGGGTTGGCTCAGCCTCGGCGATCCCCTCCAGCTCGACGCCGTGCACCTCGGGCGCGCCGCCGTCGACGATCAGATACTCCTGCAGGTCGCGCTGCCCTGCCGCGGTCAGCACCTTGGTCCTCACCCGCGCATCGCTCATCGGCAATACCCGAGCCTCGACGCCGAGGCTGCGAGCGATCTGCGCCTGCGCATCGGTTTGCCGCCCGCCCTCCTCGAGGAACTGGCGCCGGTAGAGGCAAGCGGCGAGGTCGCGGTCGGAGAGGCTGAACCAGTCCGGCGCACCCAGCCTGGAAAGGCGCTCGAAGACAGTGAAGCTGTCGTCACGGATTCCCCAGCCGCGCTCAGCGTCGATTTCGCCGCTGAGCCAGTAGGTGATCAGATCGGGGTCGGGGGAGATGTGGACCCCGAGAACCTCGATGTCGTCAGCGGTGTTTGCGATCACCGCCAGGTCGGCGCCGATCTCCTCCTCCATCCCGGCGCCGAGTTTGGCGCCCCCGGTGCCGCCGGCGAGCAGCGCGACCCTCACGCCCAATGATCTCCGTCGGGCAAGCCCGTGAGGCGGATCCCAGCGTGGGTCTTGTAGCGGACGTTGACCGAGATCAGCAGAGGGGTCAGCTGCTCGACGATCCGTGCCGTCTCCAGGGGACCGGCATTGACAGCGCGCAGGCCGGGAATCAGCTCGATCAGGCGGGCGACACGCTCCTTGTCGACTTTGTGGTCGCCGCAGACCAGCACGTCCTCGTCGAGCTTGGCCTCAGCGTCGCTGAGGCTGGGGGCGCCGACCGTGTGCAGGGCCGCTACCACCGTGACGCCCTCCGGCACCATCTCCTGCGCCTGCTGCGCCGCCGAGCCTTGCCAGACGCCAAGGGTGCGGGTGGCTTTACCGCTCACGGCGGCGGCAAGCGGAACGGTGCAGTCGACCAGGATCTGGCCTGGCCGCAGCGCCTCACGCAGGTTGTTGAGGTTCTCCGACTGGGCCCGAAAGGGGACCGTGAGGAAGACGATCTCGGCTCGCGTCGCCGCCTCCTCATTGAGCAGGCCCTCGACCTCGGCGCCGGGAACGGCCTCACGCAGCTTCGCCGCCGCTTCCTCGGCGCGCTCGGCCGAACGCGAGCCGAACGCGATCGGCCTGCCCGCCTGCGCCCAGCGCAGCGCCAAGCCGGCGCCTAGGGCGCCGCTGCCGCCGACGATCGGGATCGGTTCGTACTCCGTCACAGGCGCGCCAGTCTATGCTCACCGGCCTATGCGACTGGAGGGACGAAAGGCGCTGGTCACCGGCGGAGCCAGCGGGATCGGCGCGGCGATCGCGGCGCGCCTCGCCGCTGAGGGCGCCGAGATCTGGGTCGGCGACGTCGACTTGGAAGGCGCGAAGCGGGTCGCCGGCGAGGTCAACGGCCACGCGCAAGCGCTCGATGTGACTGATCTCGATTCGGCCGAAGCGGCGATGGAGGAGATCGGAACCCTCGACATCCTCATCAACAACGCCGGCACCGACGAGTTCGGCTTCTTCACTTACACCACCCCCGATCAGTGGCAGCGAGTGCTCGCCGTCAACCTCGGCGGTGTCCTCAACTGCACCCACGCCGCGCTGCCGGCGATGCAGCAGGCGGGCTACGGCCGGATCGTCAGCATCTCCTCAGAGGCGGGCCGGGTCGGCTCCAAGGGCTCCGCCGTCTACTCGGCCGCCAAGGGCGGCATCGTCGCTTTCATGAAGGCGATCGCCCGCGAGAACGCCCGCTACGGGATCACCGCCAACTCGATAGCCCCGGGCCCGATCGAGACGCCGCTGCTGATGGGCGCCAAGGAGTTCGGCGAGATCGGAGAGAAGGTGATCGAGACGATGAAAGAGGGAACTCAGATGAAGCGCCTGGGTCAGCCCGACGAGGTAGCAGCGGCAGTCGCCTTCCTCGCCTCCGATGACGCCACCTACGTTACGGGCGAGACCCTGGGCGTAAGCGGCGGCCTAGGCATGGTCTAGGCGCGCACATAGCGGGCAAAACGACTGGCATTCGTCCAGCGAGGGGGGAGAACTTCAGCGACTGCTGCCTTAGGCACACCAGGGTGTGCTCAACGCAGCAATCGACAAGTGGCGGTGTGTGGGGGCTGGCTTTGAGGCAGCACGGGGTTGTTTCAGGCTGGCAGTTGGCGGAGCTGGGCTTGAGCCGGCGAGCGATTCAGCACCGGGTGGCGCGAGGGCGGCTGCACCGGGTGATGCGCAGTGTTTACTCGGTCGGGCGGCCCGAACTCAGTCGTCACGGGCGGTGGATGGCGGCGATCCTGTGTTGTGGGCAAGGTGTGGCGCTGAGCCACCGAAGCGCAGCCGCACTCTGGGGTATCGGCACCGAGCCTGCGGGTCGCGTCGAAGTCACGTCGCGATCCTCGTCGTATCTGCGACGGCCGGGAATCGGCGTCCATCGGCGTCCCTCCTTGAAATCGGCTGACGTCACGAGTTGTCATGGCATCCCCCTCACCTGCCCTGTTCGGACCCTGCTCGACCTCGCCGCTCAGATCGATTCCGGATGTTTGGAGCGAGCGATCAATGAGGCCGATCGGCTCGATCTCGTCAGCCCCGACGCTCTGAGGCAAGCTCTCGGCGAATACAAAGGCCAGCCTGGCGTCGCTCGCCTTCGGACGGTTCTCGATAGACGCACCTTCCGGTTGACTCGCTCGGAGCTGGAGCGGCTGTTCCTGCCGCTGGTGGAACAGGCCGGATTGCCGAGGCCGTCGACCAAACAGTGGGTGAATGGGTTCGAGGTGGACTTCTACTGGCCCCAGCTTGGTTTCGTTGTCGAGACCGATGGACTGCGCTACCACCGAACGCCTGCGCAACAGGCACGCGACCGACTTCGCGATCAGACTCACACGGCGGCTGGACTCACGCCGCTGCGCTTTACCCACGCACAGGTGAAGTTCGAGCCTGTCCATGTATGCAAGACGCTGACCGCGGTCGCGCGGCGGCTGCGCGGCTCTTCATAAGCTGTGGCATGGCCAGCTTTCCCAGCACGGTGCGGATCCGCGAGGTCGGCCCTCGCGACGGTTTCCAGAACGAGCCGGAGACGATCGCGACCGTGGAGAAGGTGCGGCTGATCGACATGCTCTCGGGCAGCGGGTTGCGCCGCCTGGAGCTCACCTCGTTCGTGCGGTCGGACGTGATCCCGCAGCTCTCCGACGCAGAGGAGGTGCTGGGCGCCGTGCAGCGCCGCGACGGCGTCTCCTTCTCGGTCCTGATCCCAAACGAGCGAGGGCTGGAACGGGCGCTGGGACTGCGCGACCGCTTCGACGAGATCAACGTCTTCGTCTCCGCTTCGGAGACCCACAACCGAAAGAACGTCAACCGCTCGATCGAGGAGTCACTCGCCGGCCTGGAGCGGACGCTGGCCGGCGCCCGCGAGGCAGGGCTGCGCTGTGAGGGGGTGATCTCGACCTCCTTCGGCTGTCCCTATGAGGGTGAGGTGCCGCCGGAGCGTGTCTTCGCGATCGCCAAGCGGCTCGCCGCGGCGGGTTGCGAGGAGGTCGGCTTTGGCGATACGACCGGGATGGCCAACCCGCGACAGGTCGGCGAGTTCTTCGCTGCCGCGCGCGAGCCCCTCGATGGGGTCGAGCTGACCGCCCACTTCCACAACACCCGCGGTCAAGGCCTCGCCAACGTCCTTGCGGCGCTGGAGCAGGGCGTGGACTCGTTCGAGTCGAGCTTCGGCGAGCTGGGTGGTTGCCCGGTGCCGCCCGGCGCCACCGGCAACGTCGCGACCGAGGATCTCGTCTCGATGCTGCACGAGATGGGGGTCGAGACCGGGATCGATCTGGCGCGCCTGCTCGAGGCCTCGCGGGCTGCCCAGGAGGTGCTCGGGCGCCCGCTTGGCGCCCATGTGCTGAAGGCTGGGCCCGTGGACTGGCTAAGCGGCCAGCCCGGCCAATAGGCTCCCGCCCGTGACCGACTTCGGCAAAGCACTGGAGGCGGCGCTGGCCGGCGGGCCGCAGCGCCATCACGAGAAGACTGCCGAGCAGGGCAAGCTGCCGGTGCGCGAGCGGGTCGAGCGCTTGGTCGACGCCGGCTCCTTCGCCGAGGAGGCGCTGCTCGCCAACTGGAACGAGGATGGCCTCGGCGCCGACGGCGTCGTCACGGGCCTGGCGACGATCGACGGTCGCCACGTCGCGTTGATGGCCAACGACCCGACCGTCAAGGCCGGCTCCTGGGGGCCGAAGACGGTCGAGAAGATCCTCCGCGTCCAGGAGCGGGCGCTGAAGCTGCAGGTCCCGATGGTCTACCTAGTCGATTCGGCGGGGGCGCGGATCACCGACCAGGTGCAGATGTTCCCGGGCCGGCGTGGCGCCGGCCGCATCTTCCACAACGAGGTGCGCCTCTCCGGCCAGGTGCCGCAGGTCTGCCTGCTGTTCGGCCCGAGCGCCGCCGGCGGCGCCTATATCCCCGCCTTCTGCGACGTGGTGATCATGCGCGAGGGGAACGCCTCGATGTACCTGGGGTCGCCGCGGATGGCCGAGATGGTGATCGGCGAGAAGGTGACCCTGGAGGAGATGGGTGGGGCGAAGATGCACACCGGCGTCTCCGGCTGCGGTCACTTCCTGGTCAGGACCGATGAGGAGGCGATCGACCTCGCCAAGCGCTACCTCTCCTACATGCCCGGCAGCTGGCGCGAGGAGCCTCCGGCTGCCGCAGCCGTGGCACCCATCTCCGAGACGCCGATCGCCGAGATCGTGCCCGCCGATGAGAACCAGCCCTTCGACATGCGCGAGGTGCTAGACACCCTGCTTGACGCCGACAGCCTGCTCGAAGTCCACAAGCGCTGGGCCAAAGAGCTGATCGTCGGCTACGGCAGGCTCGACGGCCGCGTCGTCGGCATCGTCGCCAACCAGCCGCGCCAGAAAGGCGGCGTGCTCTTCGTCGACTCGGCCGACAAGGCGGCGCGTTTCATCCAGACCTGCAACGCCTTCAACGTGCCGCTGCTCTTCCTCGCCGACGTGCCCGGCTTCATGATCGGCGCCGCGGTCGAGCGCCAGGGGATCATCCGCCATGGCGCGAAGATGATCAGCGCCGTCTCCGAGGCGACGGTGCCGAAGCTCTCGGTGGTCGTGCGCAAGGCCTACGGCGCCGGCCTCTACGCGATGGCCGGGCCGGCCTTCGAGCCCGACTGCTGCATCGCCCTGCCCAGCGCGTCGATCGCAGTGATGGGACCTGAGGCGGCGATCAACGCCGTCTTCTACAACCAGATCCAGGCGATCTCCGACGAGGCCGAGCGGGCTGAGTTCGTGGAGCGCAAACGTGAGGAATACGCCGCCGACATCGACATCCTCCACCTTGCCTCAGAGCTGGTCGTCGACGCCGTCGTCCAGCCAGAGGACCTGCGCGCCGAGCTGATCCGTCGCTTCGCAATGGCGGCGGGCAAGGATCGCTCCTTCGCCGAGCGCCGCAACCCCGTCACGCCAGCTTAGAACCTGTCTCAAAACCCGCGTGTGCGGCTGGCGAGCGCCGGACCGAACGGGGCAAGGACCGAGGACGCCGCCCCGCGAAGTGTGTCCGCCGCCGCCAGACGTGCGCGGGGGTTTTGAGACAGGTTCTTAGTCGAGCGAGTCCGCGAGCTCGACGAACCAGTCGAGCGCTTCGGGGTTGGCGAGCGAGTCGCGGCTGGCCGCCTTCTCGGTGGGCGTGCCCATCAGGATCCGCTTCACCGGCACCTCGAGCACCTTGCCGCTGAGCGTGCGCGGCACCTCGGCGATCGCGAAGACTTCGTCCGGGACGTGGCGTGGAGAGCAGCGCTCGCGCACCTGGCGAGCGATCTCGCCGCGCAGATCGTCGTTCAGCTCCGCGCCTTCGCGTAGCACGACGAAGAGCGGCATCCAGCCCTCGGTACCGGGGCGGGGCAGATCGACGACCAGCGCGTCGACGATCGCGTCGACGCCGAGGACGGCGCGGTAGATCTCGCTCGTCCCCATGCGGATGCCGGAGCGGTTGATGGTCGAGTCGGAGCGGCCGTAGATAACGGCGGTTCCACGCGAGGTGATTTCGATCCAGTCGCCGTGGCGCCAGACGCCGGGGAACTGCTCGAAGTAGCTGGCCCGGTAGCGGCTGCCGTCGGAGTCGCCCCAGAAGTAGACCGGCATCGAGGGCATCGGCTCGGTGACGACCAGCTCGCCCACCTCGTCGATCACCGAGTTGCCGTTTTCGTCCCAAGCCTCGACCGCGGCGCCGAGCGCCCGCGCCTGCAGCTCGCCGCGATAGACGGGCAGCAACGGCGTGCCGCCGACGAAGGCGGTGCAGAGGTCGGTACCGCCGCTGGTCGAGAAGAGCCAGGTATCGCCGCCGAGCTGCTCGTAGATCCAGTCGAAGCCCTCGGGGGAGAGCGGGGAGCCGGTGGAGCCGACCGCCTGCAGGCGGCTGAGGTCGTGGCCGGCGCCCGGCTCGACCCCGGCCTTCATGCAGGCGGCGATGTAGGAGGCGCTGGTGCCGAACATGGTCACGCCGGCTTTCGCGGCGAGGTCCCAGAGGATGCTCATGTCCGGGTACCCGGGGCTGCCGTCGTAGAGGACGATCGCGGCGCGGGTCAGCAGGCCGGAGACGAGGAAGTTCCACATCATCCAGCCGGTCGTCGTGAACCAGAAGAGGCGGTCGCCTGAGTGGGCGTCGACGTGCAGGTGGAGCTTCTTCAGGTGCTCGAGCAGGATGCCGCCCTGGCCCTGGACGATCGCCTTCGGCAGGCCGGTGGTGCCTGACGAGTAGAGGACCCAAAGGGGGTGGTCGAAGGGGACGCGCTCGAAGCCGAGCTCGGTTCCATCGCCGGAGGCGAGGACCTCCTCCCAGCGGGTTGCGTCGCGAAGGGGAGAGAGGTCTGGGTCGGCGTCGAGATACGGGAGGACGATCGTGCGCCGCAGGCTCGGCATCGCTGCCTGCAGCTCGGCGAGCACGTCGCGGCGATCGAAGCTCTTGCCGCCGTAGCGGTAGCCATCGACTGCGAAGAGGACCTTGGGCTCGATCTGGGCGAAGCGGTCGATCACGCTGGCCGGACCGAAGTCGGGCGAGCAGCTCGACCAGACGGCGCCGATCGAGGCGGTGGCGAGGAAGGCGACGATCGCCTCGGGGATGTTCGGCATGTAGGCGACGACGCGGTCGCCGCGCTCGACGCCAAGCCCGCGTAGCGCGCCGGCGACGGCGGCGACCTGGGCGCGCAGCTCGCCCCAGCTCAGCTCGCCCAGGTCGCGTAGCTCCGAGGCGTGCAGGATCGCCGTCTCGGCGTCGTCCACCCCGGCGAAGACGTGCTCGGCGTAGTTGAGCCGGGCGCCGGCGAACCACTCGGCGCCGGGCATCTCGCGACGGCCGAGCACGCGGTCGTAGCCGCCATCGGCCTGCACCTCGAAGAAGTCCCAGATTGAGGACCAGAAGCCCTCGAGGTCCTCGACCGACCAGCGCCAGAGGTCGTGGTAGCCGTCGAGCTCGAGCCCGCGCTCCGCTGCCAGCCAGCGCATGTACTCGGTCATCCGGGACCTCTCGACCAGCTCGGCCGAGGGCTCCCAGAGCTTTTCCGGCGCGGCGGCGTTCACTCGCTCACAGCTGCCGGGGAAGCCTTCGCCTGCTCGCGCTCCAGCTCGTGTGGGTCGTGGGAGCAGATCAGGGTGACCTCGTCGCCATGACGTGCGGCGAGCTCCCGCAGGCGCTCTTGATTCGACTTGCGAGCCTTGTTGTCTGCTGCGTTCAGGTTCTGGAAGAAGCGCAGTCCAGGGGGGCAGCTGGGTGGCTTCGCGACCTCGCCATGGTTGAAGTAGGCATCGCCGCAATGCAGCAGCCAGCGGTTGCCCATTCGCAGCGCCACTCCGGTGTGGCCGCGCGAGTGGCCGAAAAGCGGGATCAGCAGCACCTCTACGTCGATGCCGGGCAGGATGCGGACGCTCTCGAAGCCAAGCCAGTCCTCGCCATCGGCATCGTGCCTGACCCAGCGCGGTCCGTGCTTCCAATGGACGCCGCCATAGCGCAGCTTGTCCTTGAGACGAGGCTGCAACGCCGCATCGAGCTCGGTCGACAAGACGTGAACCTCGGCCTGCGGGAAGTCGGGCAGTCCGCCGGAGTGGTCGGGGTCGAGATGGGTGGCGACGATCTGGCGCACATCGGAGCCGCTGAAGCCAAGCGACTCGAGTTGTCTCAGCGCCGTCGTCTCGGCCTTTGGGCTGGCGTTCATCAGGCCGAAGATGGCGCCGAGCTGGCCCGGGTTTCGTGCGTCGTCCATGCCGAATCCGGTATCGACGAGGATCAGCCCGTTGCTGCTCTCGACGGCCAAGCAGTGGCAGACGATGTGACCTTTCTCCAGCAGCCCGCCGTCGCCGTTGATCAGACGCCTGCCGTGAGGGCAGAGCGACCCGCAGTTGAGGTGGTGGACCCTCATCCCGGGCGAGTCTAGTGCGAGCCTGGAGGACGCGGTCTATCGTTCTGCCAGCGCCGGAGTGGCGGAATTGGCATACGCGATCGGCTCAAAATCGATTGCCCTTACGGGCTTGTGGGTTCGAGTCCCACCTCCGGCATAGATACGCCCGTGCCCTGCGGAGTGATCAGGCGGGCTGGGGAGCGTCGGGGCTCGGCGGGGCCCCGGCCCCATAGTCCTCGCCTGAACCGATCGGGCGCTCCTCCTCGACATGCCAGTCCTGGCTGAAGCCGTAGAAGCAGGCGACGATCAGAATCAGCTGAATAAGGGCGAGGATCACGACAAGCAGCCCGATCAACGGCACCGGAATCAGCGCATTTTCGAAGCCGGCCTTGTCGCGGGCGAACCAGCTATTGGCGCCGACCGCGCAGAAGATCGCCAGGATCATCGAGAGCGATGCGGTGACTGGGAGGATGCCCCGGCTCCAGCGGACCGCGACCAGGTAGGCGAAGAAGGCGTAGAGCAGCGCGAAGATCATGCAGACGACGCCCATGCCGCCGCCGCCACTGAGCAGCGAGAAGCCGCCGATCGTCACCAGGCCGGCGATCACCGCCGTCGACAGCATCAGGAAGGCGATCACGAACTTGGTCGTGATCACGTCGGCCTTCTCCCGATTTGGGTGCCAGAGCTCGTAGCCCGGCGTTACCTCTCCTACCGCCACGCCGACGATCATAGAATCTATGAGCGACGATGCGGCATTGGCCGCTGGTTAAGCGCCGAGATGGCGTTGCGCGCGGGCGTGGCGGAATTGGTATACGCGCCAGGTTTAGGTCCTGGTGGGCTTCGGCCCGTGGGGGTTCAAGTCCCTCCGCCCGCATAGCGCCTCGCAGTCGGGGGCGCACGTCGCAAGGCGCCGCATCGCCCGGCTAGCATTGCCTGCCTCGGGGCAGTGGCCCAACTGGCTAAGGCACCGGTCTCCAAAACCTTGCACTCGGTTTTCGGCCCCGATTGCCTTTGCTGGGCGCGTTTGGCTTGGGGATTGGAAATCCCGCATGGGGAGCGGGATTGCGCTCGCTCAGG
>DATFVC010000032.1:0-44272 GCA_035260485.1 Solirubrobacterales bacterium
CCGCCCCTCCCTTCCGCCCCGGTTCCTTCCCCAGCCGCGGACAGCTTGCGTGGTTCGTTTGCGCTGGTCTGGGCGCATGTAGGCGCGGCCGTTGGCGTAGAGCTTCTCGTAGCGGGGGAGGAGATCCGGGCGTTTGGTCTCCAGCCAGGCGAAGAAGACGTCGCGGACCTCGTCGCGAAGGTGGAGGGCTACGCCGCCTAGGAAGGTGGCTCCGGCCTCTCGGGCCCGGTCGATTATCGGTTGGACCTGGTCTGGATGGTCGTTGATTCCCGGCATCAGGGGGGCGATCAGGACTCCTGAGTCGACGCCCCGGCTGCGCAGCTCGGCTACCGCGTCGAGGCGTGCCGCTGGGCTCGGGGTGTGGGGCTCGGTCGCTCGCCAGGCCTCCTCGTCGAGGGTGGGGACGGAGAGATTGACGGAGACCGGGACCCGCTTGGCCATCCGCTCGTAGAGGTCGACGTCGCGCAGCGCCAGCGGCGACTTGGTCAACACCGAAACGGGGGTATCGGCCTCCTCGAGCGCCGCCAGGATCTCGGGCATGAACCGGTAGCGGCTCTCGACCCATTGGTATGGGTCGGTGTTCGTGCCCAGAGCGACCAGGTCGCGCTTCCAGCTCGGCCGCGCCAGCTCGGCCCGCAGCAGCTCCGGCACGTTGACCTTGACCACGATCTCGCGCTCGAAGTCGCGTCCCGCGTCCATGTCCAGATAGGTGTGCGTCCTCCGAGCGAAGCAGTTGTGGCTCACTGCGCCGTTTGCGATGAAGTCGCCGGTCCCGGTCGTGATGTCGAACATGCGCATTCGACGGTCCAGCGGCTCGATCGAAACTACCCCCAGCTTCGCCTGCGACTTGAGCGCGATGCCGGCAATTGAGCGCTTGCGACTGATCGCCGGATCGACGTGCTGAAACAGGCGGAGCTGCTCTCGCAGACCGCCTAGGAGGCGAACGTTGAGCGCACCGATCTGATTGGGGCGCTCAATCGTGTAAGCGAACCCGAATCGAGCCAGCCCCGCCGCAATGCGGTCGATGATCTGACGATCCTTGTTGCATATCCGCAGCACCTCATTGCGGCTTCCCTCGGCGTCGAAGATCCCAGCCAGGAAACCGCGAGTCCACTCGTCGCTCGACGAGTCTGGCCAGCGAATCAACTCACGAATGCGGTCCACCTCGTCTTGGGAGGAGGTTCGAATCGCCTTCATCGGTCGATGTCGCTCGTTCCCCTCGAGGAACTGGAATTCATCGGTTCTAACGCCGACGTCCGCGAGGTAGCCACCTGCGCGCACAAGTGCCTCATCGTCTGCGAGCGCAAGCCAGAAGCGGTGGACTTCGCAGTTCGTCCGCCCCGGCCGGTTGTAGGCATAGGAGCCGACGTGGCCATCTCCACGGATCAGCCCGCAGAGATATCCGCGGCGGTATTCGGCGGATTCGTCAACAGGAGCTCCAATAGCGCCGAATCCCATCAATTTGCTGTTCAGCGTCAAATGGGGGCGACGCGCCCGACCGTGCTCGGAACCGGTGACGTGCTTCCAGCCGCGCTGCGAGGTTAAAAAGCGATGGTCGCCACTAGCGATCAGCTCGGTGCCATCTTCGAGGGTGATCCGATATGCCAGCTTGTGCGTCATCCAGTGTGCGAGAACGCGGGTGACCTCATAGCGGCGGTATGGGCCACGGCGGACCGTCCCATAGATGGCGTCGCCGACCCGCACCTGCGCCAGGGGCTTCGTGCGTCCATCGGCCATCAGGATTGGCGTATCTCCTGCTAGGCAATAGACGCAGGCATGCGTGCATCCTCTAAAAGGATTGACCGTGTAGCTGAAGCCGTAGCGGCCGCCCGAAACGTGGTTCAGAGCGGAGCGGGCGCGCACCTCGTGGAAGTTGATCCCCATCGCCTCGGGTGCATCGAAGGTGCGCACGACGGCGCCGTCGCCCACCCCCGGCAACCGCAGATCGTTCTCGACTCGTTGCTCATCCCAGCGCATGCGAACATATGTTCGCACTCCCACAGGACGGTCCGGTGCTGAGACTAGGTGCTGGAACCGGTCTCTTCGCTCTTGAAGGCTTCGAGCTGGCCAAGGGCTTTGCCACGGGCTTTGGCTCGCAGCGGCGGCAACACGGCAACCAGGTTGCCCATCGGCCCCAGCGCCTGCCTGGCCCAGCGGCGGAAGTCGAAGTCGTCGACATGGTCGGCGATCAGGCCGTCGGCGAAGCGGAACTTTGCCTGGATGTCGTTGACCACGGGGCGACCGGTGGAGAACGTATAGCGAGCGATCCAGTGGGCCGAGCCCGACGACTCGTCGGCCTCGTGCTCGTGCAGCTCGATCTTCAGGTCGGTGGCGCGGTTGGTCAGCATGCGCCACATCGCGCCGATGTCGGCGCCGCTGAGATCGCCGAAGGCCGGATCGTGGAAATGGGCATCGGGCGCGTAGGAGGCCGTCATCGCACTGCCGTTGCACTGGCCGAACGCCTCATAAAAGCGCTCGATCGTCTCCCGGTTCGCGTCTCTCCCCACGCGTCCAACCCTAACCGCTACGGCAGCTTGCCGGTGATCACGTAGCGCAGCAGGTCGACCACCCGCTCGGCCGTGCGCGCCGTGCCCTGCGCGGCACGGTCGACCTCCTTCAGCGCGTGATCGAATTCGGCGTCGTGCAGGGTGACGTAGGGCTTGCCCAGCGCCGCCGCGTAGCCGGCGTCGAAGGCGGCGTTCCACTGCCGGTATTTGTCGCCGAAGCGGACGACGACGACGTCGGCGGAGCGAATCAGCGTCTGGGTGCGGATCGCGTTGACGCCGGCGCCCATGTGGTCGCGCCAGAACGGCTCGCCCTCTTCGCCCAGGGTGCCGACCCCGGCGTCGTCGGAGGCGGCGTGGTCGGTGACCGGCGCCGAGAAGGAGACGGGAAGCCCCGCCTCGCGCGCCCCGGCCTCGATCCGCTCGCGCCAGTCGGAATGGATCTCGCCCGCGAGGTAGACGTTCCAGGTTCGCTCGCTCACGCGCCGGTCTCCTCGAAGTGCTTGCTCAGCATCGTCACCTGGCCCTGGTAATTCGAGCCCAGGGTCGCCCCGTAGAGGCGCTCCGCCGGGGCGCTGGTGCGCTCCAGCGCCAGCTTGCAGACCGGCTGGCGGTGCTCGACCATGAAGGAGACGTCGCGGGCCCGCACCTCGAGCGCGGCGCGGCTGCCATGGCGGCCGCCCGCCGGGTCGTAGCCGAAGCCCGGATCGAAGAAGCCGGCGTAGTGGGTGCGCAGCTCGCCGGCGGTCGGGTCGTAAGCCATCATCTCGGCGGCGATCTGCGGTGGGATGCAGACGCCCTCGGCCGAAAGCAGCAGGTAGAAGATCTCCGGCTCGAGCACGATCCGCCCGCCCGGCTCGGGGTAGACGGGGTCCCAGTAGTCGGTCCAGCGGTAGGCGCGGATGCGCGAGAGGTCGATCGGCAGGCTGTTCTTCTTCGCCCGGTAGCCGACGATCCGGTCGCTGGGCCCGGAGAGGTCGACGCTGAGGAAGAGTCCCTCGGCAAGCGCCAGCTCGGACTCGCGCAGCGCGTGCGAGTCGAGATAGAGCAGCGGGAACTCGTCCTGCAGAGCGCGGATCTCGGCGTCGGTGAGCCGCACGTCACCGCGGGCGAGCCGCAGCTGGTTGAGCGAGAGGCCGCTCTGCACCTGGATTGCAAAGGAGCGTGGCACCACCTCCAGGTAGAGCCGCCCGCGATACCCGGGGCGGATCTCGTCGAAGCGGTGGTGGCGATCGGTGAGCACCCGCGTGAAGACGTCGAGGCGCCCGGTCGAGCTCTTTGGGTTGGCCTTGGCGCGCACGTCGTCGGGCAGCGCCAGCTCCTCGATCAGCGGCACAAGGTAGGGCCGGTCGCGCTCCAACACCGCGCCATCGCGCAGGTCGACTTTCTGGAAGGCGAGACCCTCGATCTTCTCCTCCACCGTCGAGTCGATGTCAGGCAGGAAGCTGCAGCGCAGCGCCCAGGCGAAATCGCCGAGCCGCAGGTCGATGCTGGCCGGCTGGATCGCCTCCTGGCGGATGCGGTAGTCGCCGGAGTCGATCCATTCGGCGTCGATCGCCGCGCTCAGCGCTTGCGAAGGCAGCACCCCTGCGGCCACGCCGCTCCGCGCCTCGGTTGCCGCGCCCCTGGCGGCTGCTGCAGCGTCGCTCATCGAGAGGAGATTATGCGGCGCGCCTCGGCGACGCCGAGGTACGGAGTAAGCGCAAACTCGGCAAGTTCCGGGAAGAATCGGTCGAGGCGGTCCGTTTCCCGCGCCAGCACGCGGCGCCCAAGCAGCGAGGCGATACCACCGACCACGGCCTCGTCGGCTGCCTCCGGCGGTCGACCGGCGCTCGTCCCTGCCGGGGCGCCATCGCGCAGGTATGGGACGAAGCTCTCGACCGCGCCCTGGAAACGCCCGTAGACACCGGGTCCGGCGCGCAGCCCCTCGACCAGCAGCAAGTTCGCCAGCGCCGGATCGGCGGCTAGGCCGGCGAGCGCTGCGGCAAGGCCGGCGCAGACGCCCTCGGCCCACTCACCCTGGCCCGCGCAGGCGGTCAGCACCTCCTCCCGCAGGCGCTCTACAGCCTCGTCGTAAGCGGCAAAGAAGCACTCGTCTTTGTTCGCGAAGTGGCGGTAGAAATCGCTCTTGGAGACCCCCGCTCGACTGCTGATCGCGGCGACCGTGGTGCGGTCGTAGCCATGCTCGTCGAGCGAGTCGGCGATCGCGGCTAGCAACCGCTCGCGCTGGTTCTCGGCGATGAACTCGCGTGAGAGGCCGTGGCGGCCACGTGGAAGCGGCTTCATGCAGTACTAAAGTCTGCCAGTGCTAAGCGCTTCTCGTCTGCTGCCCGGGCCTCACTCGACCATGCCGGCGCCCAGATAAGGCGCCATCATGAACTCTGTGAGTTCCGGCAGCAGATCCTCAGCCCGCTCCGCCTCGCCGCGACGAATCTGCTGGTAGACGATCCAGGCGACGCCGCCGACCACTGTCTCGGCGATCGTGTCAGGGAGTCGCTCGTCCCGCGGCAGCGCTCGTTCCGTCAGCTCGACGAAGACCTCGAGGGCATCCTCGTAGCGCTTCGTTGTGGCCGGTGTCGCAGAGAGCGCCTCGATCATGCACATGCGGGCGAGGGTGGGCTGCTCGGCGACGTAGCCGAGGAAGGCAGCGAGGCCGCCCTCGATCCGGTCCTGCCAATCGTCGGCGCCGGCGCTGCCTTCCTCGACGCGACTCAGGACTTCGTCCCGAGCGGCGTCGAAGGCGGCGAGGAAGACCTCCTCCTTGCCTTCGAAGTTGTCGTACAGCGTTTTGCGGGCAACTCCAGCTCTCCTGACGATGTCGGAGATCTTGGTTGCCTCGTAGCCCTGTTCGGCGGTCAGCTCGGCCAGGGCGTCCATGATGCGACGCTGCTTGTGTAGCGCGATGAACTCGCGTGGCAGCGAGGGTCGCACGGATGTGGTGGTCCGTTTCGGCGTCTGCCTCTCCTGCGTTCCCCCTTTTCCGCGTGGCGGCATAGAGCAAGGATACCCGTGGTGGGCGAAATTCCAATGCACGGCAGCGACTTATCTGGTACCCTTGGAGGGCCTGCACAATTTCTAGAAGAAACGCGTAGGTTCCTTATGGCACCAGAGAGGGTAATGCTTAGTAGGGAGAAGCTGGCAAGCGCGGTCGGGGACCGCTGGTCAGACTCGGAACTCAGTGAGGCTGTAACTCTGCTCAGCCGGGCGGAGGGCCGTTTTCCAGCCGGGGTCAGGACGCTTCCGGCGGACTTGGTCAAGGCGATCCAGCGGGAGCGCCTGCTCGCGGCGATGATCGGGGCGGTCACCGAGAACGGCTACAGCACCCTCACGGTCCAGAACGTCCTCACCCGAGCGGGCATCTCGCGGCCCACCTTCTACGAGCAGTTCGAAGACAAGGAAGACTGCTTCCTCGCCGCCTTCGACGCCTCGGCAGCACGAATGCGAGAGCGCATTGAGGCGACGGTCGCCGAGGCCGGGCCGGGCTGGCGCGATGGGCTGCGCAGCGGCATCGCCGAGCTGCTTCGCTTCATCGCGGAGGAGCCGGAAGAGGCTCGCACGGTGATCGTCGAGGCGCGCGCGTCCAGTCCAGCCGGGTTGCGGCGCCGGGACGAGCTGCTCGACCACTTCGCAACTTGCATTGACGCTTTGGTCAGGGAGGACCTGGATGAAACCCCCTCGGCAATCGCCGCCGCTGGGGTCGTGGGAGGAATCGAATCGGTGCTCTACGCGCGCCTGCAGAAAGGCGAAACCGACGAACTCGACGCGCTTCTCCCCTCACTGATGTATTTCGCCGTCCTCGCCTACGCCGGCCGGGAGGCCGCCGGCGAGGAGCTGGACGACGCGGCTCTTGCCTAGAGCTAGGGCGGTTAACTCCGCCTAGCGCTTACGGCGCTTGCCGGAGCGCTTTCCCGGATGGGCAGCGAGCCGCAGGGTTCGCTCACTCTCCTTCTCGACCGCTTCGCCCATCGCAATCTGGAAGGTAGCCAGGAGGGCGCCGGCGGCGAGCGGCCTCATCCGTTCGAGCGCCTCGCTCATCTGCGGCCAGTCGCGCTCGGGCCGGCCGGCGCGGTCGAACGGCTGCCATACCTCCTTGACAAAGAGGTCGACGAACGCGCGCGCGACGCCGTCGGCATGGCGGCGAAGCTTCTCGGCGGTGACGAGGGCGCCATCGGCTCCAATCCCAAGCACGGCCAGCTCGGCCGCGGCGCGCAGCAACTGTGGACTGATCACCTCAATCCGCCCGTCGGGGAGGGTCCTGAAGATGCCGAGTTTTTCGGCCCGGCGCGTCAGCTTGGCATCCGCTGCCTCGCCCCAGATCGTGGCCAACTCGTCGGGGTCGACGATCTCCGGCGCCTCGTCTTCGAAGGGGGCGCGCAGGGCACGGGTGAAATCGAAGATCGCCGACGCCGAGCCGTCGCCGCTGTCGAGGACGCGGCGGATTGCCTCCAGGTTGAGCCCATCCGCCTGCATCTCGCGGGTCAGCTCGATCCGCGCCACGTGCTCCTCGCCGTAGTAGCCGGTGCGACCGCGGACGGTGGGCGGCGGCAGCAGCCCGCGCGTCTGGTGGGCGCGGATGTTGCGGACGGTCATCCCGGTTCGCTCCGCCAGCTGGCGGATCGTCATCTCGCCCTCGGCGGGCTTGGAACCCTTGCTGGCCATCTCAGCGCATGGTAAGCGCCTAGCCGGTAAGCGGCAGGCGCTGGCCGTTCATCTCCTGCGCGGCATCGGAGCAAAGGAAGGCGATCGCCTCGGCGATGTGCTCGGTCGGGGTGAATGAGGAGAAGTCCCCATCCGGATTTTCCTCGCGCATCTGCGGAGTGAGGATCGCGTCGACGACGACGATGTTCGCGGTTGCGGCTGTGCCCGCGAAGCCGTCGGCGAGGGCGAGGGTCCAGGCCTCGGCAGCCGCCTTGGCCGCTGCGTAGGCGGCATTGGAGTTGGAGGGCGCCTGCGCTTGCTTGGCGGAGACGAGGACGAAGCGACCGTGCTCGGAAGAGAGGAGCGCGTCATGGAAAGCGCGGCTGGTGTGCTGGACGGTGCGAATCAGGAGGTCGTGGAGCAAGGTCCAATCCGACAATGGCGCCTCGTGCAGTGGCTGACCGCCACGCCAGCCTCCAACCAGGTGCAGCACCCCGTCAACCCGGCCGAAGCGCTCGAGCAGCGCCGCGCACCAACCGCGTGCCGCCTCCTCGTCGAGCAGGTCGACAGCACGCCCGTCCCAGCGCTCGGCGGGCAGTCCCAACTCTGCCCCAATCTCCTCGACGCGGCCCTGCGAGCGATCGGCAGCGGCAACGGTGGCGCCGTCAGCCGCCAGGTACTCGGCCACAACCGGCCCCAAGCCACCGCCGATACCGGCGATGGCAAAAACGCGGCCATCGAGGTTGCTCATATGGGGGAGGCAGGATTCGAACCTGCGTAGGCATAGCCAACTGGTTTACAGCCAGTCTCCTTTAACCACTCGGACACTCCCCCGAGGCGGTGCGAGTTTACCGGCACGTGCCGGGACTTAGGCACCCATATGGACCGCTAAGTCCCGGCACGTCAGGCCTCGACGCCGAGACGGGCGGCCATCTGCTCGTTGAAGGCCGTCAGCGCTGACATCGGGCGCATGAAGACGGTCAGCTCGGCTACGCGGCCCTCCTCGTCGAGCTCGAGGAAGTCGATGCCCTCCAGCTCGCGGTCGCCGACGCGGGCCTTGAAGCGCAGGACGACCGTCCCCTCCTCGGCGAGCTCGTCGGTGTAGCGGAAGTCCTCGAGGGTGGCGGCGACGTGGGTGAGGACCTGAACGACGATCTCACGACCCTCGAAGCCGCGGAAGAGGATCGGGCTGTGCAGGACGACGTCCTCCCGCAGCGTCGCGGTCATCGCCTCCAGGTCCTTCGCCTCGGCAGCCAGGCGGAATGGGTGCGGGGCGGCCATCGCGTCAACTCTACGTCAGCGCGGCTCGAGGACGAACAGCGCGATGACGCGATCGGTGCGGGCCTCATAGTGGTCAAAGCCCGAGAACTGCTCGTTGTGCCGGCGCCAAAGCTCGGCCCGCTCCTCGCCCTCGGCCACCCGCGCCCGCACCTGTCGCCGCTCGCGTCCGAGCTCGACCTCGGCATCGGGGTTCGCCTTCAGGTTGAGCGACCAGGCCGGCGTGCGGCTGTGGCCGGCGTTGGAGCCGATCACGACCAGGTTCTCGCCGTCGTCGAGATAGACGACCGGCGCGGTGCGCTGCTGTCCCGATCGACGGCCGGTCGTGGTCAACAGCAGCACTGGCGCCCGATTGACCTTGCCCATCAGCCGCCCGCCCGAAAGCCGGTAGAGCGGGATGTTGAGCTTGCCGGCCCAGCGCAGGCCGGTGGCGCCCATCAGCTGCGAGGCGCGTGAGTAGAACTTGTCGCCGGAGGGCACGACGGGCAGTATTCCACCCGGGAGGGTGACTCAGCTGGCTTCCCGGAGCATCTGGGCCTCGGGCAGGTGCTGAAGTTTTTTCAGCGTGTTGTTCTCGATCTGGCGGATCCGCTCGCGGGTGACGCCGAAGGTGTTGCCGACCTCCTCGAGGGTGAGCGGCTCCAGCCCAGTGAGGCCGTAGCGAAGCTCGATCACCTGCCGCTCGCGCTCGGGCAGGGCGGAGAGCGCCTTGCGGACTCCCTCTTTCTGCATGTGTTCGCTCGCCTCTTCGAAAGGCTCGGCCACGGTGTCGTCGGCGACGAAGTCGCCGAGCTCGGAGTCGTCCTCGTCGCCGACCGGTTTCTCCAACGAGACCGGCAGCTGCGCGACGCGGAGGATCTCCCGCACTTCGCCCAATGGCCAGCGCAGCTCCTCGGCGATCTCCAGCGGCTCCGGCTCGCGGCCGAGCCGCTGCACCAGCTGGCGCTCGACGTGGGCGACCCGGTTGAGCTTCTCGACCATGTGCACCGGGATGCGGATCGTCCGCGCCTTGTCGGCGATCGCCCGCGTCACCGCCTGCCGGATCCACCAGGTCGCATAGGTGGAGAACTTGTAGCCGCGCCGGTAGTCGAACTTCTCGACCGCCCGGATCAGTCCCAGCGAGCCCTCCTGGATCAGGTCGAGGAAGCTGAGGCCGCGGCCCAGATAGCCTTTTGCGATCGAGACGACGAGGCGCAGATTGGCCTCGACCATCTGCCGCTTGGCGATCATGTCGCCGCGCTCGATCCGCTTCGCCAGTTCAACCTCCTGGCCGGCGGTGAGCAGGTCGACTCGGCCGATCGAGCGCAGGTAGAGCCGCAGCGAGTCGAGACTGGGTTCGATCGTCAGGTCCAGCTCTTGCTTCCTCGACTGACCGTTCGTCGCCTCCGCGCGCTGCTCCTTGTAGGCGCTGACGCCGTCCTCGGCGATCACTTCGACGCCGTGCTCGACCAGGTGCGCGTGCAGGCCGGCGACCTGCTCCTTGGTCACCTCGACCTCCTCGAGTGTTCCGGCGATCTGCTCGAAGGTGAGGTAACCGCGCTCGCGCCCGAGCGCGATCAGCGCCTGGAGCTCCTGTGGCCCCGTCGGCTGCCCGTCCGAATCCTGATTCAGCCCCTGCGGGACCGTCTCCAACGGCTCGATATCACTGCCTCCACTGCAACCCTGTTCCCCTCCCGGGGGCCGGCCCCAACGCTCCGGCCAACGGGAGTATAGGGAGCCAATCGCCTACGCTTCGTGTGCCGATGGCAACCCGTTCCACCACCCCGCTCTCTCCCGGGACGCCCGACGTGCAGTCGGGAGCGCCCGCCACGAGAGTCAGTCTCTCGCGGGTTGGCGTAACCGGAGTCGAGAAGGTGATCCGGGTGAAGGCGGACGGGGCCGAGAACCTCTACCACGCCGATTTCGAGTGTTTCGTCGACCTCAATCCACGCCAGGCGGGCGTCCATATGTCGCGCTTCGAGGAAGTCGTCGGCGAGGCGATCGACGAGGTCGTGCTCGGCGAGGCGTTCCGCGCCGAGGTGCTTGCCGCCCACATCGCCCAGCGGGTGCGCGAGCGCCAGGGCGGGTTGCGGGCGGAGGTCTCGGTCACGGCGCGCTACCCGGAGACGGTCACGACCCCGGCCAGCGGCCTCCGCACCCAGGAGATCTACGTCCTCTTCGGCACCGCCGTCGACTCGTTGCGCGGAACCCGGACGCTGACCGGCGTGCAGGCCGAGGGAATGACCGCCTGCCCCTGCGCGCAGGAGATGGTCGGCGGCCTGGCCCGCGAACGACTGGCCGAGCGCGGCTTCGACGCCGAGCAGATCGAGGCGGCGATCGAGGCGGTGCCGGTCGCCACCCACAATCAGCGCGGCATCGGCACCCTGCATATCGGCTGCCCCGAGGGCGGCCCGGCCTGGATCGACGCGCCGGAGCTGCTGCGGATCGTCGAGCAATCGATGAGCTCGGAGATCTACGAGCTGATGAAGCGGCCCGACGAGCTGGCGGTGGTCGCCAAGGCGCACTCGCAACCGCGCTTCGTCGAGGACTGCGTGCGAGAGATGTTGCGTCGCGTCACCGAGGACTACCCGGACCTCCCGGGCGAGGCATTCGTGATGGCGCGCCAGGAGAACCTGGAGACGATCCACCGCCACAACGTGGTGGCGGAGCGATACGGCAGGCTCGACGACCTTCGCGCCGAGCTGCAGAGCGGCGAGCACCAGCGCCGCCACGCGTCGATGCGCGAATGGCTGGAGGCCCCGACGGCCTGACCCGCCGATGGGCCTAGAACGGGCCTATTTGTCCCGTTTTAGGCCCATCGGCGCCCGAGTGCGCTTCGGCGAGCCGGCGACGCAGACCGAGGAAGTAGTCGGCGCCGCTGATCAGGGTCACAGCGACAGCGAGGTAGACGAGAACGTCGACCCAGGCCGGGGCGGGGTTGGCGGCGATCAGGGCGATCACGGCGGCGATCTGCAGCATGGTCTTCAGCTTGCCCATCCAACTGGCGGCGATCACGACGCCACGCTCGGCGGCGATCGCGCGCAGCCCGGTCACGGCGATCTCACGGGCGATGATCACCATCGCCACCCAGGCCTGGAGGCGGTTCAGCGAGACAAGCGAGATCAGCGCCGCGGTGATCAGGAGCTTGTCGGCGAGCGGGTCCATCAGCTTGCCGAAGGTGGTTACCGCGTCCCGCGAGCGGGCGAAGTAGCCGTCGAGGCCGTCGGTGAGCGCCGCCAAGGCGAAGACAGCGGCGGCCAGCTCGTCGCCGTTGGGCGTCTCGCCGAGCAGGGCGACGACGACAACCGGCACGGCGAGGATGCGGAGCAGGGTGAGCGCGTTAGGCAGATTGAGCGGGAACATCAATCCGGGGGCCGATGGGCCTGAAACGCGTCTATAGCTGACGTCTTAGGCCCATCGGCGGCGAGGGCGGCGTCGCGGCGGGCGAAGTATTCCTCGCCCTCGATGCTGATGTGGGGGACTATGCGGCCCAGCCAGCGCGGCAGCCACCAGGCGCGGCGGCCGAGCAGCACCATCACCGCGGGGACGAGCAGGCAGCGGACAAGGGTCGAGTCGATCGCTATCGCCACCGCCAGCCCTACCCCAAACTCCTTCACCACCGGGTTGCCGTTGAGCACGAAGCTGGTGAATACACAGACCATGATCGCCGCGGCCGAGGTGATCACGCGGCCGGTGTTGGCCAGCCCTTCGATCACCGCACGCTTCTCGTCATCGTGCTGGCGGTAGTGCTCGCGCATCTGGGTCAGCAGGAAGACCTCGTAGTCCATCGAGAGGCCGAAGAGGATCGCGAACATCAGCAACGGCACGAAGCTGACGATCGGGATTGGATGATCGAGCCCGATCAGCGACGACCCCCAGCCGAGCTGGAAGACCGCGGTCACAACCCCATAGGCGGCGGCGACCGATAGCAGGTTCATCGCCGCCGCCTTGACCGGCACCAGCAGCGAGCGGAAGGCGAGCAGCAGCACGATGAAGCTGAGGCCGACGACGATCCCGATCATCAACGGCAGCTTGTCGCCGATCTGGGTGGCAAGGTCGATGTAGCCGGCGGTCTGCCCACCGACGTAGGCGACGGTATGAGTCCCCTTCAGCGCGCCTGGAATCGTCGTATCTCGCAGGTCTTCCACCAACGTGACGGTCTCGTCCGCCCAGGGCGTCGAGTTGGAGATGACGGTGAAGACGCCGACCGTGCCGGCCTTGTCGAGGGTCGGCTGAGAGACCTGAGCGACGTCGGCTGCCGCGCCGATCCGCTTCTCCAGCACCGGCAGGACCTGTTTCGCTTCGGCCGGGCTGTCGAATTCCGAGGCAATCAACAGGGGACCGTTGACGCCGGGGCCGAAGCCCTGGGTGAGGCCGTCGTAGGCCTGGCGCGCGGTGGTCGACTTGGGCAGGGCGCTGAGGTCGTTCTGGCCGAGCTCGAGCTGGAGGATCGGCAGGGCAAGGACGATCAGGATCGCGAGGGCTGCGATCGCAGAGCGCCAGGGGCGGTCGGCGACCCCTCGGGCCCAGCGCGTCCAGCCATGTGGCTCCACGTCGTCCGGATGGGTCTTGCCGAGCTGCACCCGCAGCGAGTTGATTCGCGGCCCCAGTGCCCCCAGCATCGCCGGCAGCAACGTGGTCGCGGCGGCAACGGCGATCACCACCGCGATCGCCGCCGTGAAGCCAAGCGTGCTGACCAACGGGATGCCGGCGAAGGCGAGCGAGCAGAGCGCGATCACGACGGTGAAGCCGGCAAAGACGACCGCCCCGCCGGCAGTCGCCGTCGCGCGGGCGATCGACTCGCGCAGCTCCATCCCGTCTCCCAGCTGAAGTTTGTGGCGGGTGACGATGAAAAGGGCGTAATCGATGCCCACCCCGAGGCCGATCATCGTCGCCAAGGTCGAGGCGACGCTCGGCACCTGGACCACCGGCTCCAGCATGCGGATGATCGAGAGCGCGCAGGCCAGGCCAACCACAGCCGAGAAGATCGGCAGCACCATCGCGGTCGCGGTGCCGAAGGCGAAGAGCAGGATGACGATCGCCGCAGCGATCCCGATCGCGTCGCTCGCTCCGGTGTCGGGCTTGGAGAGCGCCTGGCCGACGTAGCTTCCGACGGAGACCTTCGCCCCGGCGGCCTCGACAGGTTCGCCGGCATCGAGGACGCCCTGCGCCTGAGCCTCGGTGAGTTCGCCCGGGCCGGTGCCGAGCACGACCGGGACATAGGCGACTGAGCGGTCCTTGCTGAGAAAGGCCGCGCCCGCCGGAGTGAGTGGGCTGACAGCCGAGTTGACGTCGTGCATCGCGTTCAGCCGCTTCACCGTCTGGCCGATCGCCGTGGCGTATTTGGGTGCGGTGAGATCGGCGCCGGCCTTCGCCTGGAATACCAGCGGGTTGCTGCCGAAGGCCTGTTCAGGCAGGTTGTCTTCAAGCAACTCGGTCGCTTCGGTCGAGCCGGTGCCGGGCAAGGTGAGGTTGTCGTTGGTCTTGCTGTCGCCGGCTTGACCGGCGACGACCAGAGCGACGGCCAGGATCAGCCAGACGGCAATCGTCTGCCAGTGGCGCCGGGAGCAGAAGCGCCCGATCGCATAGAGGGGGCCGGTCACCGAGAGATCATCCCCCACCGCCCGGACTGCCGACGCTCGGTGGCGGTACTTCGCCGCCGTCGAAGGCCTCGGGCGCCGAGACGACCGCGCTTGCGCCAAGCCCCTGCCGCAGCAGGACCAGGTGCTGGGCGTGGCCGACGGCCAGGGAGGCGTCGAGCGTACGCGGCGCAGACGTGTAGAGACGCGCTGCCGCGTCTATATAGGAGGCAAGCGCGGCACTCTCCAGTTCGTAGAGGAGGGCAAGGAAACCGGCCTGGCCCTTCGCCTGGGAGAGGTCGAGCTCTTCCGGTTCGGCTTCGGTGTCGCCACCCAGCCCGCGGATCCCCTTGGTCAGGGCGTCGGCGTATTCCTGCTCCTGGGCGCGCAGCTGCTGCCCGACCGCGCGTTGCGGGCCCCGCAGCCGATTTCGGCCAAGCGCGTAGGCGTCGAGCAAGGTCAGCTCGCGCGCCAGCGCCCCATTCAGGATCGCGGTGTCCGAGCCCTTTTCAGGGTCGGTCTCGGCGCCGTAGCCACTATTGCCACATCCCCCCGCTGCGACGAGACTCGCGGCGAGCCCGAGCACTAGGGCAGCGGCGGCGCGGCCGAAGCCGCGCCGCCTGCCAAAGCCACCTGCTGACGAATCGGAGCCCACAGGCGGGCAAGCCTATGGGCTCTGGATCGCTGGGAGCGCCAGCCCAGGCTGGCTACTTCCTTTTGGCTTTCGCTTTGCCTTTGGCCTTCGTCTTGCTAGACCCTTTGGCTTTCCGTTTCGGCAGCTTCTTCGCCGCCGTATCGGGCACCTCGTAGCCGAGCATCGAGACCGAGGCCGAGATCGCCTGCTCTTTCGATTTGGCCAGGCGCTTGGTCGCTTCCGCATTGAGCTTCAGCACTTGCTTGAGCGTGTCGTCCAGGAGCTTCTGAACGGACGCCCAGGCCTGCTCGTCAAGCATCAAAGGCGTCCAACTGAGGTGCCGATCCTCGCGATCGTCGAACGTTTCCCCCTCCATCGCAGCAACGGCGTCATCCACTACGGCCTGGAACAGGTCAGCGCTCATCCCTACCCGAACGGACTCGGGCAGCTCGTGCCAGTCCCGATCGGTCAGGTAGGCGCGTGAGGTGGCGCGGTAGTAGTGCTCCACCGCTCCACGGCGCGGCTCGGTTTTGACCAGCGTGATGACTTTGTAGTCCTTGAGGACTTTGACGTGGTAGCTGACCTGACTCAGCCCTTCGTCGAGCTCCTTCGCCAGTTCGTTCGGGCTGGCCATCCGTTCGTTGAGTATTGCCAGGATCTCGGCGCGAAGTTCGTGCGCCAGCGATTTGACCAGATCCTGGTTCACGCCTCTTCGGCTTTTGGCCCTTCCTTTTCCTTTTTTACTGCCTTTGGTGGTCTTGCTCTTTGCGGGCAAAGCGACTCCTCCGATCGTTGCTCAGTGACTTAACCACTCCATCGTATTGATCACAAAGGCGGTTTTCCAGCCCAAATGCAGACTTTTCGCTTCGTCTTGGCGTAATACTGGAACTTTCTCCAGTAATCAACTGGTCGGTCGCCTACACCTGCAGAGCAGGGAGAGATCAAGGGAAGAGGTCCTAAGAGGGGGTGAAGTAGATGAAGATCGCCACGTCAGAGGCAGTCGTCCCGATGCTTTCGGTCCACAAGTTCGGCTAAGCGCTCAGGCAGAGCTCCTAGCTCTTCACGGAGCCCCGTCCAGCTTCACGGGCGGGGCTCACGTGATTCAGTTCGCACCAATGGCAGCCAGATCTCAAGGCTCGGTTCCGGCTGGGGCAGACTCGCTGAAGCAGCTCGCAGCCGAGGTCCAAGCCTGCCGTCGCTGCCCGCGTCTGGTCGAATGGCGCGAGGCGAGCGCCGCTGCGCCGCCGCGGCGCTTCCAGGAGGAGAACTACTGGGCGCGGCCGGTCGCCGGCTTCGGCGATCCAGACGCGCGCCTCGCGATCGTTGGTCTGGCCCCGGCGGCGCATGGCGCCAACCGCACCGGCCGCATGTTCACCGGCGACCGCTCCGGCGAGTGGCTCTACGCCGCCCTGCACCGCGCTGGCTACGCGAACCAGCCCGAGTCGGTCCAGCGCGAGGACGGCCTCCGCCTCAGCGGTGCTTACATCACCGCCGTCGTCCGCTGCGCGCCCCCCGCCAACCGGCCCACCCCGGCCGAGCGCGACAACTGCCTTCCCTACCTGACGCGGGAGCTCGAGCTGCTCGCACGCTGCCAGACGATTGTCGCGCTGGGCGGATTCGCCTGGGACGGAGCGCTGCGAGCGCTGCGCGAGCTGGGCGCCGAGCCACCCCGGCCGAAGCCCCGCTTCGGCCACGGCGCCGAAGCGGACCTCGGTGACTGGAAGCTGCTCGGCTGCTACCACCCGAGCCAGCAGAACACCTTCACCGGCCGTCTCACCGAGCCGATGCTCGATCGCATCTTCTCCCGCGCCCGCGAGCTGACCGGTTGACGGCCGCTACAGTGCCTCAGTCCCACCAGCCTCACGCTGGGAGATATTGGTGGCCGTCTCGAAGGAGGCCAGCACGACCGAGACCGGGATTCCCGGCTCCGACGACGCTTCGCGGCGCTTGGCGCTCCGCTCCTGGATCGCCTGTATCCGGTCGAGAGCAGCCTGCATAGCACGCATCAGCTCCTTCCATCCCTTCTCGTCGAGCAGCAGCCAAGTTCGGCTCAGGTGCCTGCTCCGGGCGTCGAGGGAGCCGGCCTCGAGCGCATCAATCAACTCCTCGATGATCTGCCGCAGCATGTCGCCGCTGAAAGTGGACCGTATCGCCGCTGGAATCTCCATCCACTCAAAGTCATCGAAATGAAGAACAGGCGTACACGGTTCGTAGAAATGCTCGTCGAAGCCGCGACGCTGGACGGTGCGGACCAATCTGATCAGCTTCCGCCTCTTCAGTTCGCGGAAGTGGTAGCTGACTTCGGAGACGTCGAGCTCGAGTTCACCAGCAATCTCGGCCGGGCTCGCGATGCCCTTTTCGCAGATTGTCACCCACACATGGCCGCGCAGCGGATGCGTGAAGGCTTTGGCGAGTGTCGGGTCGATGACCTGTTTGAGTTTTTTCCCCTGCAAGCTGGCCATGACGACCCTCCATTCCGTTGTTGTGTGAATTGCCAGTGGTCGCTTTCACCCTAGTACCGATGACGGACTCATTTGATGCCGGATCACAACTCCAATCGTTCCCAGCTCGCAAGAAATCCACCGCCCACTGTCCATTGGCTGAAACTCATTAAAGCAATAGACCGGTCCCAATCGGGACTTCAACCGGAGGACAGCACACGATGACCAGACCAAGGATCAAGCGCACTACCGAGCAGATCGAAACGCCCAACGGCGACCTCTACCTGCTCCGGCCGAGTGCCAGAGCCGACATCCAGATCGAGAATCCCGACGCGGAGGGGCGGCGCCTGCTCGCGGCCCTCGACGGGAGCCTCGAGCGCGACGAGCTGGAGGAGCGCTTCGGCAGCGAAGCCGTCGGCGACCTCCTCGCTCAGCTGGAGGAGCTGGGGCTGGTTGAGGATGCAGCCGACGACGACCTGATCCCGGCGGCGATCAACGAGCGCTTCGATCGCCAGATCCGCTACTTCGCCGACATCACCACCGGGCCGACGCCGTCGCAGTGCCAGGCACGGCTCGAGAGCGCCCGCATCGTCGTCCTCGGAGTTGGCGGACTCGGCGGCTGGTCTGCTCTCTCGCTTGCCTGCTGCGGCGTCGGCGAGATGCTGCTTGTCGACGGCGACCGAGTCGAGGAGAGCAACCTGAACCGGCAGGTCCTTTACACGGAGGCTGACATCGGGCGGCTCAAGGTGGAAGTGGCGGCGGAGCGGCTCGGCGCCTTCAATTCGCGGATGCGCCTGGACACGCTCCCCGAGCGGGTCGACGGAGAGGGGTCGGTCTCGGCGGCGATCGAGGGCTACGACCTTGTAATCGACGCGGCCGATTGGCCCGCCCACGAAATCGAGCAGTGGGTCAACGCCGCCTGCTTCGCCGCGGAGATCCCCTACATAACGATGAGCCACTTCCCGCCAATCGCCCGGGTCGGGCCGCTCTACGTGCCCGGCGTCACCGGCTGCTTCGCTTGCCAGGTGACCGCCTACCGCCGCAGCTACCCGATGTTCGACATCGCAATCGAGCAGCGCCGCGCCAAACCGTCGCCGGCGGCGACGCTGGGACCAGCCTGCGGGCTGATCGGCGGCCAGGTCGGCCTCGACATCATGCACCACCTGACCGGGCTCGCCGAGCCCTCAACCCAGGGAGTCGGCCACATCTACGACCTGCGCACGATGGAGGTCGAACGCGAGCCAGTGGTGCCGGAGCCGGACTGCCCGGTCTGCGGTCACCTGCCGACCGCCGCGCCACGGGGACAGGGGGAGACGAAGGCGGGCCGCAAGTAAGTTACGCGGGGAATGTCACCAGCCCGCCTGCTGCTCCCCGTGCTCGCCGCCACCCTGCTCACCGCAGGCTGCGGATCCTCGGGCAAGCAAGCCCCGACGGCGACCGCGACGACTCCTGCGGCGCCGCCCGGCGCCTCGGCGCGAGCCTGTTCGGGCACGTTCGTCGGCACTGGAGAGGTGCGCGTCACAGGCGTTAGCTGTGACGCAGGTCGCGGCGTCGTTTCCGCATGGGTCTACAAGCGGGCCTGCACGAGCCAGGTCGGGGTTTCGCGCTTCTCCTGCTCCGTGCATGGCGGCTACCGCTGCCTCGGCGCCGCCACTGAGCGTGGCATAGCGGTTAGCTGCGCCCGCCCAGGCAGCTCGGTCGCCTTCATCGCCAAGCACGGCTGAGCGAGGCTCCGCGCGACGGAACCGCGGTACCTAGAATGAACCCCAAGCGCCGGCGTAGCTCAGTTGGTAGAGCACTTCATTCGTAATGAAGGGGTCCCCGGTTCAAGTCCGGGCGTCGGCTCTTAGTCAGGTAGATGCAATCTTGACAACCTGTGGCGCGACGAAGTAGCGCGTACCCCGCGGGCCGCGTAGCCGTGCGATCTCGAGAATGCCCAAGTCGACAAGGGCATTGATTGCATTCCATGCCCCCTGACGGGAAAGGCCATAGCTTTTTTCAACCTGACTCCGAGTGATGAAGGGGCTTCCGACGAGATCCGCCGCCAGCTGCTCCGCCACACCACGCTTGCCTGCTCCCTGCACGGCTGCTCGCAACTCACCCTGGAGAGTCACGAGTCGCTCGACCTTATCTTGAGAACCAGCCGCCGATGCGGCAACGCCCTCGGCAAAGAAAGCGACCCATGCATCCCAATCCCCATTTGCACTCAGTTCAAGAAGGGCATTTTGATATTGCTCCCGGCGCTCCTCAAACCAGGGAGAAACCACCAGAAGGGGCTCGCGTATAAGCGCCCCTCTGAGGATCTGAACGATTATCAACAAGCGACCAAGCCGGCCATTGCCGTCTGAGTATGGATGGAGAGCCTCAAATTGGTAGTGGGTCAGCGCCGCCTGAACCACAGTTGGAACACCAGGCGGAGACTCGATCCACTGCAAGAGATTTTCGAGGCCTAGGCGAAGCTGGTCGCCCGGTGGAGGCGGCACGTATCGAGCTTCTGCGATCCCGTGTCCCGGAGCCCCGATGACGACTATCCGATCTCGGAGGCCGCCGGCGTCGCTCAGCTCGCCAGGCGTCCCTTGAACAAGAGTCTTCTGAAGCTCCCCGAGCATACTCAGGGAAAGCGGCCGAGCTTCGGGCCAGGAAAAGGCGAGTTCGGCCATCTGCTCGAAGTTGAGCACCTCCCATAGCTCGGCGCTCAACCGCTCCTGGCCGTCACGCTCTGCCGCCAAAACATCAGCGAACGGTGCATAGGTGCCCTCGAGGGCGCTGGTGCTCTGCGCCTCGCGCCGCAGTGCTGGGCGACGCAGTAGCGCAGGCGTCGGAATCAAACGAGCGGCGCCGTCGAGTCGCGCCAAGGCTGCCGTTGCGGCATTGATTGTCGTCCAAGTGGTCGTCGAAAGAGTCAGATCGGACGGAAGCGGATCCGGCAGGTAGGCCTTGCCTTCGACAGTCTCGTGGGTAACGGGGTCTGGCCCCACGATGGGGACGAGCCGACCTATAGGGCTAGCGCCAAGGCGCCCGATGTCCATAGCGTCAAGTATATCCAGGCAAACTTGACGCTTTGCCCGCGCGGGCAAGTTCTCTTGACGCGATGCAAGATCTGCGTTTAGAGAGCGTGTCCCGGAATATGTCCCCAACTCGGCAATTCTGGGCCCAACCAGACTGAACTAACTGGACGAGAACGCGCCTAACCGGGCCAGATCAGGCCCCAGAATCGCGTTCGTAATGAAGGTCCCCGGTTCAAGTCCGGGCGTCGGCTCTTCCGCCGTCTGATGCTTGTCGCTACGACAGCGGGGTGCCGGCGAGGCTGGTGACCTTCCAGGCGCCGCCTTCGTTCGCCATCGGCATCGCGAGGACGGTGCCGTCGATGCCGGTGTAGATGAGGAAGGCGCGTTCGCCTTCAATCCGAAGGGAGCCGACGTCGGCCTTGGCCGCTTCGGCCTTCATCAAATCCTTGGCGGTCGGGTTCGTCAGCTTTTCGAGGACTTCCCCACAGCTCGGGGCTTTGGCCTGTTTCGCCTGCGTGGCAAGTTGTTCGAACGATTCGATCACGCTCTTCGACATGTAGTCGCATGCCGCAGCCCAGTTGCCTTCGGCGCGGGCGTCGAGGAAGTTGTGCAGGGCGGTCGCGGCCGCGTCGAGTTCGGAGGTGTTGGCCTCGCCGCCGAATTCCTGGACGCTGTTGTCGCCGCCCTTGACCTTGTACTGCTGCGAGCCACCACCGGAATCCTTGTGGTGCTTGGGGACGAAGTCGCTTGCGCTGCCGTCGGAGCTGGAGCTGCCTGACTCTTCTCGGCCGGCCGAGCCTTCGGATTTGCCTTCGCCGCCGCTCTTCGCCTCGTTACCCTGCTTCGAGGCGCCACCATTCGACTTGCTTCCCGATGATCCCTGGCCACTGGCTTCGGCAGCCGTCGAGTTCGAGCTGTCGCCACCCCCGCACGCAACCAAGCCCGCGGCAAGCAGCAGGGCCGCAATCGCGGCGATCACCATCTTCGAACCCCCCCTCACGAGTTCGATTCTAGGGAACGGCTCGTTTGTACACGGCTACGCTACGAGCTTCGCGGCCTGTGCCTGCGCTTCTTACCGCAGTCAGCCTGCATCACAGGATTGGCGGTGGACTGCTTGCCGTTTTGCCCGCTGAATTCGACGTTGGCCCTCGAGACAGCCCCGCAGAGGTTGCGGCTGTTGACGATCAAGCCCTTCTTGCCGCCCTGCATGCGCAAGACGACTTTGGAGAGCGGCGCGTCGGGGGTAGATTCGACCGTGGCCCTGATCCCACCCTGGGCCGAGTCGATCCGGGTAGCCACCTCGACGTCGACAAGGCCGTGCAGGTCGAAGACGAGATCTGGCAGCTTGTGGTTTGAGGAGCGCAGGTAGACAGGCCCTTCAAGCGGCGTGTCGAGCAGGGGCGTCCAGGCTTTGATGAAGCCGTACTGGGCTCCAGCCGGACAGGCCTTGGCGGCGAACTGGACCCTGGTGCAGATCGTTCTGATGTGAGCCTGGTCGAGGAAGGCAGACCTTGGCAGGCGTACAACCAGGCCTTTGACGTTTGCATCGCCTTTTCTCGGCGTATAGGTCGCCAAGAGGCCGGGGTGGCCGCCTCTCTTCGTCCCGCCCTCGAGCTTCAGGGCCAGGTTCGGCTTGAAGCCGAGGTTGAGGCAGTTGGCCGCCTGGTAGCGGCTCGAGAGGTTGACCGGGACGTCATCGGCCGGGTTGAAGACATCCAGATAGCTGCCAAAGAGGGTCCCTTTGGCGCTCGATTCATCGCAGCTGGTCGGGTTGAGGGTGAAGTTGGGCCTGTCGACGTAGACCCGCAGGTCCCTGACCTTCAAGACGATCCCCTTGAGGATGTGGGGGATCGGGTCAGAGTTGGCCCCGTCGACTTCGACTTCTGCGGTTTTAGGGTTCAGGGTCAAGGCCAATCTGACGACGACAGTTCCGGCGTCGAAGGGACCGGCAACTGCCGGGGTCACCGAGATCACGCTCAGCGGATCGCCGTGGAAGGGCCCTCCGAGGTAGATCTGCCCCCCTACATAGGTCAAGGCCTCCCCCACTCCCGCTCCGGCCAGGGTGTGGCCGATCAGCGAGTTGGCGGGACAGCTCGGAGAGGCGATCTCCTGGCGTCCGGTCTTCGCCTTGGCGATCGCGATCGCAGAGTCCGGGCATTTAGAGACTCCGGCCAAAGAGCCGAGCTCACCGGGGGGCAGGATCGAGGAGAACTTGGTCATGTCCTGTTCTCCGTCAGCTCTGATCAAGCGCATGTTGAAAGGCGAGAAGCTGCCGGCGTTGTTGTTGACCGCTCCCGCTTCGAAGTGGGGATGGAAGGGTGGGATGCCGCCCGAGGGGCAGGGGCCGCCGCCGATCCCCTTGGTGACCTCGAAGCTCGAGGTCACCGTGCGCGGGTTGGCCGGATCGGCCCACGGGTAGAACTTCGCCTCGGTCGTGTAGGTGCCGCAGGCCGAGGGGGTGACGAGCGCCGCCCGCGCTCCTTCCTTGAAGTGGAAGTTGAAGTGGCTGAAGGGGATCTGAGGGACGTCTTCCAGCGTCGCCACCAGGCGCCCTGTCTTGGGATCGGGTTCGACCTTGAGCGGCAGTTTGATCAGCGCCCCCTGGTTGGGGTTTCTCAGCACCATGTAGAGCGCGATCAGCGAGTCGAAGGGGTTCTCGGCCCCGTGCGCCGTCGTCGTCGGGTCGTCCTGCTGGGCGAGGAAGACCGAGCCGTCGATTCCTTCATTGATCAGCGGCGTGTCGACGTGCAGGGTGCCGACCTTGGAGGAGTTGGGGCAGCCTTCGCCGGGAGCCGAGCTGATCGTCTCGCGTTGGATGTCCGCCGGCGTGCAGACGCCTAGGCCTTCTCCGACTGAGGGGTTGATCGTCACTCCTTCAGGCAGGGTGACTTCGGTTTTCTTGGCCTCCGACTGGGCGAGGCCGGTCGTACTCGTCAGCCCTTCCTGGTCGAAGTCGACGTTGAAGTCGAAGCCGGTTCCGGTCTCGGCGGATTCGGTCGTCGCCGTCGATTCGATCCTCGGCGCGAAGCCGAGCTTGCCGCAGCCGGTGAAGCCCTGCGGGTTCGCAGGTTCGGCGAAGTCATGGGTGAGGGCGCTGCCGCCGACCCACACCCCGGGGTTCTGCCAGGAGTCCATTTCGTACTTGGTCAGCGCCGGGCCGGTGCAGCTGCCGGGCAGCGTCAGAAAGGGCTTTGGGCTCTTGACGGTTACAGGGCAGGATTTCGCGCTCGGCAGGAATTCGACTTCGTTGACGTCGATTTCGAAGCCGAAGTTCGGCAGGTGGACGCCGAAGCCGCATTCGGCGCCTGATCCCCTGAACAGATCATGCGCGGGGTCCGCCGGGTTGCCCCAGAGCTGTAGAGCTGCGCCGTAGATCTGGATGATCTGGGGCAGGTTGAACTGCCTGGCGACGACGCCGTAACCGGGGGCCTGTTTAACACCCACGTCGATCACTACATTCACGCCGAGCACACTGAAGCCGAGCCTCACCGGCTCGCCCGGGGGAGACGTAAGGACGAAGACGGGATACGCCCCCCAGATGAACGGGTAGACGATAGAGGGAGCGACGAGCCCGACCTGGCTGCTGACGGAGCAATGAGTGTAGACGCTCGTACCGTAGAAGTCGGCATTCGAGCACTGCGGGATCGCGGTCGCGTCGCCGATTAGGCCGGCAACCTGTTCGAAGAGGTTGTCTTTGACTTCTTCGTCAACCTCCCATTTGAATGGACTAACTTCGGTGTTGTTGATCTGAAAGTGCGTGTCAAGAATGAACGGATGCGAGCCTGCCTGGGTCGCAGGCGTCCCGTCCTGGTTGCTGAAGGTGACGTCGAAATTGTTGAGGCCGAATTCGGCCATTGCCGGCGCCGCTCCTACGGCGCCGGCGAGCAGCGCGACGGAAGCGGCGGAAATTGCGAGCCAGACTCGCCGGTGGCGCGTGGGGGTCTTGGAAACGTTCATCTGTCGGCTCTCCTTGTTCACGAAAGAGGTCGCGGTCGGCTGCTCGGCTTGCTGGCCTCTCATCGCTTCGCCCCCCGCTTGGCGTGCTTACAGCGCTGCGCTTTCTCGTGCCTCGCCTTCTTGGCGCCGCTTCGCGCTCGGCAGTTACGACGCGCTTTGCGCGGCGCCGGGTTGCCGGCGCCGCGGAAGCCGGCGCTGGCCGGGGTCGGGTCGCGGGGCGCTTCGGGAGAGCCCTGGCAGGCGTCCCCGGTGCATTCCGGCGGCCTGGGAGGCAGCGGGAAGCCGCCGTCGACGCGCGCGTCGTAGATGTCGATCAGACTGGGGTCGCGCGGGTCGATGCTCTCCGAGGTGCGGAAGAAGGCGTTGTTGCCGCCCGCATCGGCGTCGACGAACTCCGATCCCTTGGCGCTTTCCCCGGTGGAGATCAGGCTGACGCAGCCGGATGGCTTCTGACAGCCCCCAACCCCCTGCGCCTCCCACTCATATACGTCCTGCACCCCGTTGTTGTCCTGAGGCAACAGCGCATCGAAGCTATTGAAGAAGAGGCGCTTGCCATCGTCGGAGAGGGCACGCGAGGCATGCTGCTCGTGTTCCCAGGTCGGGATCCAGGCCGCACCCCATACGCCGGTCGTCTCTTCGAATGGCGTATACGGTACTGGAATCTTACCACCGAGCGGGCGGGAGCCGCTTGGGTTGCAGGAGGCGCAGATGAGCTCGCCGCCGGCTTCGTAGAGGTAGGCCTCCATGTCGGCGTTGCCGTTGACGGCATCGGTGTTGTCATAGCCGGCGACCGCTTCGCTGAGCGCTTTGCTGCTCGACATGAAGGCGATGTGGCGGCCGTCGGGTGTCACCCGGCTGTCGCGGAGGAACGGGTTCGGCGCCACGGCTGAAATTGCATTTTGACCCAAATCCAAGGCGGAGAGAGTGGCCACGAAGGACATCGTGCCTTCGTGATCCAGGTAGAGGTTGTATCCGCCGGGAGTGCCTCCGGCGGCCAGATTTTCTTTGGAGACGAAGTAGATGTAGGAGAGGTCGTCGCTTGCTCCGAGCACGCCGCTGACTTCGTGGGCGATTAGTGAGCGGGTCTTGGTTGTGATGTCGAACTTGTAGAGGTCGTCGAACGCACCGGGAGCGCCGGTGTTTTCACTGAACAGCGCCACCGAGCCCCGCGGATCGGCGGCCCAGAAGCGGGCCTTGCCCGTCGAGGGAGCAGCGTTACTCGAGACGAGGGTGGTACAGGCCTTCGCCGGTTCTGTGCATTCGCCGCTGCCGTTGAGTGCACTCTGGGTTTGCGCGGGGTTCTCGCGGACGTAGAGCCTGCGAGGGCTTGCTTCGGTCGACCAGAAGATCCATGAGCCGTCGTCGGCAAGTGCCCCCTTGACGCTCACGGTGCGGGAGTTGTGACCGTTTGCTGAATACCCTCCATCTGAATCCTTCGTTCCGGTGATTGATTCCCCAGTAGCCGCCGTCCCGTTGGGAAGCACGCTGACAAGGTGGAGTTTGCCCCCGGAGAGGTCGTACACCCGCCGCGTTTCATTGGCGGGCGCGTCTGGGGTCAACGCCGCACGAACATCGAAGACCTGATGGCTGTTGTCCGGCGAGGCGTCCCGAAATTCCAGATCGGGATCGAATCCAACGGCCGGTTTGCTGATGCTGAGCGCTTCGAAACCGTCGTTGGAGTTGCTGCGCCTATAGAGGTTGCCGTAACCCGCGATTCCATCCGCGGTCAACGGGACCACATTGTCGTCTAGCACCCAGGCACTTGAAAGGTCTTCGCTAAAGCCCAAGAACGGGCTGTCGAAGTCGTATGAGACCACGGGTTCTTCGCCGAAGACGGAGGGGCCCCTCGGGGGACTTATTCCATGGACCAACCATCCATCCGGGCCGCGAGTTCCCATGTACTGGTTTCCAGCCGATGCGCTTGGCTCGTCGCCAAAAGACATGTTGGAGCTGTAGGTGATCTTTTCGCCGGAGAGGGAGCTCTGCTCGAATGCCGCTCGACCGACGAGGGTGTTGTTGTAGAGCCCTAGGATGTTGCCGCCGTTTTTGTCCACCGGGCTGACCATCTCGTAGCCACGGCAGTCGGGCAGGCCGGTCGCGGGGCCGGTGCGGAACGCCTGGTTGGGGCAGCTCGTGTTCTGCGCTTCGTGCGCATAGGTGGTGAAGGTCCTGTCAGCCCCGTTGGAGATGCCGATCGAGTTCGTCGCCACGACCCGGTAGTGGTAGGTGGTGGCCGGCTGGAGTCCTTCCAGGAAGACCGTCACCGTGTGATCTGCTTTGTTCGATCCGACGCTGGCCTCCGCGGTGCTCTGCCCGTAGGAGGCGCTCGTCCCGTATTCGAAGTGGAAGGTCGAGGCAAAGCCTTCGGGGTTGATCTTTGCCTTCAGCGCCGCCTCGGTGAAGGTGACGTTCTGCGACCACTCTTCCCTGATCGCCGGCGGGCTTTTCAGTTTGAAGGCGCTGTCGGCGCCGTTGACCGTGCCGCTGGGGTTCCTGGCGACGAGGCGGAAGTGGTATTCGGCGCCCAGCTCGAGCCCGCTGAGGTTGGCGGAGACGGCGACGTCTGAGGTCCCCGTTCCGATCGTCGCCGGGCTCTGCGTGCAGGGGGCGCTCTGACCGTAGCCGGTGGTTTTGCCGTATTCGAACTTGCATTCGCTCAGTTCGACCCCGTCGGGGTTGACCGTGCCGTTGAGGGTGGCGGTGGTTTTTTCGATGCCGGAGGCCGAGCCGGTGGTGACGCCCGGGATCGTCACGAGCGGCCCGAAGACTTCGACTTTGGCGTTGCCGCTGCGCGAGACGTAGACGTTGCCGCTGGAGCCGCGCACGGCGAGGCCCTGCACCACGCTGCCTTCGAGCGAGAAGCTGGAGACGCTGGTCGCGCTGCCGGCGCCGGAGGCGTCGAGCTCTTTGATCGTGCTGCCGGTCGTGGCGTAGACGTGGCCGGTCCCCGGGTCGACGGAGACGGTCGTGTTGGAGCCCGAGGAGACGGTGTATTTGAGTTCGCCGGTGGCGCTGTCGATCTTCGAGATCGGGCCGTTGTATTGGGCGGGGAAGAGGAAGCCGGCAGTTGCTCCGGAGCCCGCCGCGAGGTTGCAGGGCTGGGTGGTGGTCGTGAAGGTGGCGGTGTTGTCGGTGTTGACCGGGGGGTTCGCCGCGGGGACGAACTTGCGGATGCCTCCCGAGTAGTCGCCGACGTAGACGGCGCCCGCGGAATCGACGGCGACCCCACAGGCTTTGGTGAAGTTGGTGGCCCCGGCTTTGGTCAGCTGGCCCAAGTAGGCGCCGGCGCCGGAGAAGATGTTGATCAGGCTGGGCGAGCCCTGGGTGACGTAGATGTCGCCGTCGGTGGCCGTCCCTGAGTTGTCGACGGCGATCTGCGATTCGCTCGCACTTGCGAAGCTGAGGCCGTTCTGGGGCGTTTCGTCACCGGAGCCTTTGCCGTCGATCACGTTGGTGCCGAGAGCGGAGAAGCTGTCGGCCGTGCCGTCGGCTTTGAAGCGCTTGATCGAGGGGGTTCCCCCGGCGTCCATGACGAGGACGTCACCGGTTGACTGGTTGACCGCGACGCTTCTCGCCAAGGAGAAGCTCGGCTGCGCGGCGCTGCCGAAGGTTTCCTTGAAGAGATGCGTTTTGGTCGCGCTGGCCGGGATTGCGACGACCATGAGCGCAACCAGCGCGGCGAAGACCGAAACCGGGAGAACGAGGCGCCTGGCTGCGGGCGCACTCGCACTGCTCCCGTTGGCATCGCTCGAGACACCACGGGTGGCGTCGGCCCCACGGAAGACTCGGCCGAGACCGGTGGCCTGGCGCTGGGTCGATCCCGCGGTCGATGCCTTCGCGTGGCGTCTCACGTAGCTCTCTCCTTGTCCCTGAGCCCTCTGCCGGCCGCTTCCCTGGGCGACCCCCTTGGGCTCGGTTTTCCCTGTCCTGTAGTCGCCGGGCAAACGAGCTAGTTCCTGGAACTAACAACCGCGTTCCCAAACAACGAGGCACAGGATAAACATACGGGTATGGAATTGTCAAGGAACGAGAGTGGTATGTGCGGCTAGGAGGGCTAGGATCGGGAGGGGATGGCGGAGGGGATCTCGATCGTTCTTGCCGACGACCACACGGTCGTGCGGCGGGCGTTGCGGGTGCTGCTGGAGGAGGAGCCGGGCTTCGAGGTGGTCGCCGAGGCGGAGGACGCGGACGGGGCGATCCGCTACGTGCGCGGCCACAAGCCCGACGTGCTGATCCTCGATCTCAACATGCCCGGACGGGCCAGCCTGGAGGCGATCCCGGACATGCAGGAGGCGTCGCCGGAGACGAAGATCGTCGTCCTGACGATGCAGAAAGAGCCGGCTTTCGCGCGGCAGGCGCTGCAACAGGGGGTGCTCGGCTACGTGCTGAAGGAGGCCGCCGACGACGAGCTGGTGCAGGCGGTGCGCAGCGCCGCCGCCGGCGACACCTACCTGCAGCCGGCGCTGGGGGCGCGCCTGGCGGCCGAACCGAAAGTGGCAGCGAGCGACCTCAGCGAGCGCGAGACCGACGTCCTGCGCCTGATTGCCCTCGGCCACACCAACGCCGAGATCGCCGAGAAGCTCTACATCAGCGTGCGCACGGTGGAGACCCACCGCGCCCACATCCAACAGAAGCTCGGCGTCAGCAGCCGCGCCGAGCTAGTTCGCAGCGCGCTCGCCCGGGGACTCGTCGAGACCTGAGCCGGCCTCGCCAGCGAGCGGCAGCGAGGCCATCACCTTGGTGCCGGAGCTGGGCTTCGATTCGATCTGCAGCTCGCCGCCGGTCAGCTCGACCCGCTCGCGCATGCCGGCCAAGCCAAAGCCGCTGCGCTCTGCCGTTGGATCGAAGCCCCGCCCGTCGTCTGAAATAAGCACGGTGAGGCGCCCCTCGCCCACCGTCGCCTGCAGCATCACGCTTTCCGCCTCGGCGTGCTTGGCAACGTTGGTCAGGGACTCCTGCACCAGCCGGTAGACGGCGGTCTCCAACTCGGGATCGAGCCGCTCGGCGCCGATCGAGAGGTCGGTCGCCACCTCGACTTCGCCTCCATGCTCGAAGCGCTCGGCAAGGTCTTCCAGCGCAGCCCGAAGGCCCAGCTGGTCCAGGGTCGCGGGCCGCAGCTCGGTGATCAGCCCTCGCAGCTCGTCGATGTCGTGGCCCATCTCCTCCAGCGCCTGGGCCACCGCCGCCTCCAGGCCCGAGCCCGCCCCCCGCTTCAGCGCCGAAGAGAGCAGCACGCGGCGCGAGCCGAGCCCCTGCAGGACCGAGTCGTGCAGCTCACGTGCCCAGCGCGCCCGCTCGCGCTCGGTCGTCCTCATGCTCTGGCGCAGGCGCTCCTCGGTGACCGACTGCACGGTGGCGACAGCGGTGGCGGCGCTAGCCGCGGCCGCGGTAAGCAACCGCTCGTCTTCGGCGTAGAAGTCCGGGCCTTCCTCGAGCCGGTCGAGGGCGACAATCGCCCCCAGCGACCGGCCGCGGAAGTTGAGCGGGGCGAGCAGTGCCGCGCGAGCGTCGATCCCCAGCCCCTGAACCGCTCTCAACGCCTCGGCGGCCTCGCCGGCCTCGATCGTCAGATAGCGACCGACCGGCTCGGCGCCGCACTCGCCCGCCGTCGCGACGAGCTCGTAGCGCCCCCCGTCATTCAGCAGGACCAGCAATGAGCCGGCGCCGACCAGCGCCCGCGTCCGCTTCGCGATCGTCTCCAGAACGCGCGCGCGGTCGGTCTGTGCCCCCACGGCGCGGGAGATCTCGGTCGTCGCCTCGAGACCGTGCACTGCGCGCTCCAGCGCCCCGCGCTCCTCCTCGGACTGGGCATAGAGGCGGACGTTGAAGATCGTCACCGCTGCCCATTCGGCGAGGATCGTCGCCGCTTCCTCGTCGCCTGCGTCGAAGTCGCCGCCCTCCTTCTCGGTCAGGTAGAGGTTGCCGTAGGCCTGGCCGCGAACGACGATCGGGACACCGAGGAAGCTGCGCATCGGCGGGTGTCCGGCCGGGAAGCCGTAGGAGCGCGGATGCTCGCCCACCTCATGCAAGCGCAGCGGGGCGGGGTTGCGGATCAGCTCGCCGAGCACGCCGCGGCCGCGCGGCAGGTTGCCGATCATCGCCCGCGTCGGCTCGTCGATGCCGACGTAGATGAAGCGCTCCAACTCGCGGCGGTCCTCGTCGAGGATGCCGAGCGCAGCGTAACGAGCGCCGGTCAGCTCGCGCGCCACCTCGACCACTTCGCCCAGGACCGCCTCGAGGTCGAGCTGGGCGACGAGGCCCCTGCCGACGTCGATCAGCCGGCGCAGACGATGCTCGTCAAGCACATCGCGGGCCACCGCTCAAATGTGGCGGATAAGTGACATTACGCTCTAGTCCCAGTCTATATCGGGAATGGATCGGCGCAGTCGTCTAAAGTGCCCGGGATTTGACTCGCGATTCGCGCAGGAGAATCGGCCGGGGGACTCGGCGAGCGGCACTCGCCACCGGAGTCGCTCTCGTTCTGCTGCTCTCCTTCGGCTGCACGGCGGCGTCGCCGCAGGGAGAGGTCGTCGTGCGCGGCGCCGCTTCCGGCACGCATCTGGAACTGAGCATGCGCGGCAACAATCTGATCGTCACGGGATGGATGGCCCACACGCCCGGCGCCGGGTGCCGGCTCCCGCGTCGCAACCTCGCCGTCTGCGGCCTCGCCGGCGTCGGTGTAATCGAAGTCGACATGGGCCCGTCGGGCGACATGGTGGAGGTGCTGGAAGCCCTGCCCGTACCCCTCATCGTCCACCTCGGCGACGGCTCGGACAAATTCATCGGCAACGGTGAGCCCGACACCTGCTACTCGGAAGGAGCGAGACGCAACCGCTGCGTCGGCGGCGGGGGCAACGACATCTGCATCACCGGCAACCAGAACAGCGATTGCGTCGGTGGCGACGGCAACGACTACTGTCAGACGGGGGCCGGGAGCGACGGTTGCTGGGGGGGTCCTGGAAACGACATCTGCCGGATGGGGGCGGGGCAGGACGGGTGCCACGGCGAAGGCGGCAATGACGAACTGTACGGCGGGCCCAGCAGCGATCAGCTCTATGGCGGCCCCAACTACGACCACTGCGATGGTCTTCCCGGCTGGGGCCGCTCTCACGAATGCGAGGCCGGACCGGAACGCTGACGGCGCAGGGTGGCCGTTCGGTGTTCTATAGCCACGGAGCACGAATTCGCTCCCGTGTCGATTTCGCCGCTCGCCGTTCGTCGTACGGGTAGAACGGCAATCACAACCGCCTAAGGAGGCGACGATGCGATTCATGATGCTGATGTACCCGGCGATCGACACCGACGCGAAGAACTGGGAGCCCAGCGCCGAGGACGTCGCGGCGATGACCGCCTACAACGAGGAGCTGACCAAGGCCGGGGTGCTGCTCTCGCTCGACGGCCTGCGCCCGCCGGCCGACGGCGCCCGGGTCAGCTTCAGCGGCCGGGCCCCGACGGTGACCGACGGTCCCTTCGCCGAGGCCAAGGAGGTCGTCGGCGGCTACTGGCTGATCCAGGCATCCTCGAAGGAGGAGGCGGTCGAGTGGGCATCGCGCTGCCCGGGCGCCGACGGCGACTTCATCGAGGTGCGCCGCGTCTTCGAGATGGAGGACTTCCCGGAGGACGTGCAGGAGGCCGGACAGCTCTCGGAGAGGCCGCCCGAGCAGACGTGAGCGGTGGTGGTGAGCCCAGTCGCGCGATCGAGGCCGTTTGGCGGATCGAGTCGGCGCGGCTGATCGCCGCCCTGGCGCGGATGACCGGGGACGTCAGCCTAGCCGAGGACCTGGCGCAAGACGCGCTGGTGGCGGCGCTGGAGCGGTGGCCGGAGTCGGGCGTGCCGGAGAACCCGGGCGCCTGGCTCATGGCCACGGCGAAGAACCGGGCGATCGATTTGGCCAGGCGCGGCAAGCGCTTCGAGGACCGCCGCGAGCAGCTGGCGCGCGAGGCGGGGATGCGGATGGCGATGGACGCCGCCGAGCACGAGGCGGCGCTCGGCGCCGAGCTGGGCGAGGACATTCTCGGTCTTATCTTCACCAGCTGCCACCCACTGCTCTCGACCGAGGCGCGGGTGGCGCTGACCCTGCGCCTGCTGGGCGGGCTCAGCACGGAGGAGATCGCGCGGGCATTTCTGGTCTCCGAGCCGACGGTTGCACAGCGAATCGTGCGGGCCAAGCGCACGCTGAAGGAGGCGCACGCACCGTTCGAGGCGCCGCAGGGTGAGCAGCTCGACGAGCGCCTGCCGTCCGTGCTGGAGGTGATCTACCTCGTCTTCAACGAGGGCTACGCGGCAACCGCGGGAGAGAGTTGGATGCGGCTCGACCTCTGCGAGGAGGCGTTGCGCCTCGGCCGCGTCCTCGCCGGGCTGGCGCCGAAGCAGCCCGAAGTCCACGGCCTGGTGGCGCTGATGGAGATCCAGGCCTCGCGGGCGGCAGCGCGTACCGGATCCTCGGGGGAGCCGGTTCTGCTGCTCGATCAGAATCGGGCCCGCTGGGACCCGCTGCTGGTTCGGCGAGGCCTGGCCGCCCTGGAAAGGGCAGAAAAGCTCAGCCGCGGTGCCTTCGGCCCCTACACGGTGCAGGCCGCAATCGCCGCCTGCCACGCGCGGGCGCGCAGCGCCGAGGAGACCGATTGGGCGCGGATCGCAGCGCTCTACGACGCGCTCGCCCAGCTCACCCCCTCCCCCGTGGTCGAGCTGAACCGCGCCGTCGCAGTCTCGATGGCCTTCGGGCCCGAAGGCGGACTGGAGCTGGTCGAAGCGCTGACGGCTGAGGGCTCGCTCGAGGGCTACCACCTGCTGCACAGCGTCCGCGCCGACCTGCTCGCCAAGCTCGGCCGCTCGGCGGAGGCGCGGGAGGAGTTCGAGCGCGCCGCAGCGATGACCGAGAACACCCGCGAGCGCGAGCTGCTGCTGCAGCGGGCTCATATAGTCGCCTCGTGAACGAGGCCGCCTATGACCGGATCGGGCTTGGCTACAGCGCCGTCCGCCAGCCTGAGCCGCAGATCGCGGCGCCGATCGAAGCGGCGCTGGGCGAGGCACGCAGCGTGCTCAACGTCGGCGCCGGCGCGGGCTCCTACGAGCCCGCCGGTCGCGAGGTGACGGCGGTGGAGCCCTCGCGGGCGATGATCGCTCAACGCCCTCCGGGGTCGGCGCCGGTGGTCGAGGCCGTCGCCGAGAACCTGCCGTTCGAGGACGACAGCTTCGACGCCGCGATGGCGATCATCACCGTCCACCACTGGAGCAACGTGCGGGCAGGCTTGACCGAGATGGCGCGGGTGGCGCGGCAGCGGGTGGTCGTCCTCACCTTCGACCCGGCGCCGGCCGCCGATCTGTGGCTGGTGCGCGACTACTTCCCCGGCGCTCTGGACTACCACGCCGACGCGATGCCACCGATCGGCGAGCTGACCGCGATGCTGCCGGGCGCCACGGTCGAGCCTGTGCCAATTCCGAATGGCTGCGCCGATGGCTTCTTCATCGCGATCTGGGACCGGCCCGAGCTGCACCTCGACCCCGACGTCCGCCGTGCCAGCTCGTGCTGGCACCAGATGCCGAAGGATGAAATCGAGCACGGACTGGCGAAGCTGAAGGCTGACCTGGAGAGCGACCGCTGGGATGAGCGCAACGGCCACCTCCGCGAACTGCCAGATCTCGACGTCGGCCTGCGCCTGCTGACCGTCGAGCTGCGCTAGGCGACCGGGCCAGGCTCCACCGGCGGTGGCGGGGCGGCAGGCGGCGGAGGGGCGGCGGGCTGGGCGCCCTGCTCGATCTCGTGCAGGCGGAAGTAGATGACGGCAGCGACGAGCGCCACGATCGGCGCCGTCACGGTCGAGCCGATGACGTTGAAGATGATGCGCAGCAGGGCGCTGTCTTCGATCCCGACGGCGATTGCGCCGAGGATGGTCTGCACGATGATCACGATCACGAAGACGACGACGATCACGCCGAAGACCTGCCAGCTGTTTCCGCGTACCAGCCCACGCGAGCGGCCGAAGGCCTCGATGACCCCCGTCCGCTCGACTACTATCACCGGCGCGATCACCGACCAGATCGTCAGCAGGATCAGGCCGGGGATGACGAAGAGGATGAAACCGATCCCGATCCCGATCCCGGCGAGGATGCCGGCGCCGATCAGCGGCAGGATCACGGGGCCCGTGGAGCGCACGAGGTCCTCGACCGAGGAGTCCCGGCGGCCGTCCTGGACGTCGCTGACGAGTCCGACGACCATCCCCTGGTAGAGCGTTCCGGCGACAACGCCGACCGCGAGGGCAAGCGGCAGCAGGACGAGGCTGTGGGCAAGGATGCCGTTGATCACGGCGACGATCAGGAAGAGGCCGAACGCCACTGGCAGCAGCACACCCGCCTGCGACGCGTAGGTGGAAAAGGCCTGGCTGAGGGTCCCGCCGATGTCGAGCTTTCGGTTCATGGCGTCTGCTTCGACCCGACACGCGCCGACCCTTCCCACAGGCACAACAAAGCGGGGCTCACGGGACGAAGATTGAACTCCGAAGCGATTTGGCGGCGAATCCGTGACTTGCACGCCAAACGCTTCAGCGACTAGATATCGTTGCCTGACGGAGACTATGCTCGACAACGTCCCTGAGATCGTCCAGCGATATTTCGACCTCGACGCCGAGCACGACACAGACGGGATCGTCGCGCTCTTCAGCGACGACGCCACCGTCATCGACGAAGGTGAGGCACGCGCCGGGCCCGAGGCCATTCGCAGCTGGCGGTTAGGTGCCGCCTCCGAGTACGAGTACACAACGACGATTACCGGCAGCGAAGCGCTTGGTGAGGATCGCTACCGGGTATCCGCCCGGCTTGACGGCAACTTCCCTGGCGGGACCGTCAATCTCGACCACGATTTCACCGTCGCTGGCGATCACATCCGGCGGCTGGAGATCGCGCCGTAGCGCCCCGGCGGAGCGGGCTGGCGAAGAAAACGGAGGGGGTGGGATTCGAACCCACGAGCGCCTTGCGACGCCAACAGTTTTCGAGACTGCCCCGTTCAACCACTCCGGCACCCTCCGGGGCTTTAGCAAGCGAAATCCTAGCTTCCCCAATTCTCGGGGGAACGGCTGGGGGAACGAAACCCCCGCGAAAATCCTGCCAAGGCTGATCGCAGCGGTGAAACCGGGCTCGCTCTTACCGGATGTTCCGAGAAGCCAGGGGCGTTAAGGAAGGGCTGCTCGTCATAGTCCTCTGGGTGAAGATCCGATCGGTTTCGATTCAGAACTTCCGCGGAATCAAGACCTGCGAGTGGAAGCTCGATCGACGACTGGCGTGTCTGGTCGGACCCGGGGACTCGACTAAGACGACGATCCTCGAGGCGATCGGGCTGGCGCTCAGTCGCAGCTATCGGCCGCGGTTCGGGGATGCAGATTTCTATCGCTGCAACACGGAGGAGCCGATCGAGATTGAGGTTGCGGTGGGGGGGCTGCCGGACGAGCTGGTCGCAGAGCAGTCGTTGGGCAAGGATCGGTCGGGCATCAGGTCGGACGGAAGCTTTGAGCACGATCCCGTAGGGGGAACCGAAGAATGCCTCATCGTCAGGCTGGTTGTGGATCGGACGCTAGAGCCGCGCTGGACCGTTGTGCGGCCTGGCGGGGGAACTGATGAGGGCGGGTCGATCAGCGCGGCGCAACGCCGGACCCTTGGGTACTTGCGGGTGGGGGAGGACACCGACGCGCATCTGCGCTGGGGACGGGGCTCTGCCCTAAACGACATGAGCGAGGACCCGGCGGAAGCCGGCAGCGTGGTCCTTGCCGCTCATCGCGAAGCTCGGATCGCGGCCTTTGAGGTGATTCCCTCGCAGTTGCAGGAAGCGGCGGGAAACGTTCAGAAGGCGTCCCAAAAGCTCGGCGCTGCCCCTTATCGGACTCTTCGGCCGGGGCTCGATCCAGCCGGCTCTTCTGGACGGTTTCCGCTGCTCCTTCACGACCAGGAGATACCCCTCACCAGCCAAGGTCTGGGAACTAGGCGGCTGACCGGTATCGCCATCCAAGAGCGGGCGGTCATCGGCGGGTCGTCGATCATCGCGGTCGACGAGATCGAGCACGGCTTGGACCCGCACCGGCTCTGCCACCTCCTTCGCTATCTAAAGGACGCGACCAAGCGTGGCGACCTTCAGGTCATCCTCACCACGCATTCGCCGGTAACGATTGCGGCCCTTGAAGCAGCTGATATCTGCGTCGTCCGCTCTGAGGAGGGAAAGACGACGGTCGCGGCTGTTCCGCCGGGTCTGGATGAGGTTCAAGGCGCGGTCAGGCACGCTCCCTCGGCACTTCTTGGCAGCCGCGTGCTTGTCGGAGAGGGCGCTACCGAGACTGGGTTCTTGCGCCGTCTCTGTGCCTATGGCGACGAGAAGCGCCAACGAGATAACAAGCCGACCTCGATCACCATCGGGGTCGAGATCGTCAACGGCGGCGGTGGAGACCAAGCGCTTCAACGAGCAATCGTGTTCAGGAAGCTCGGATATCCGAGCGCCGTGCTCATCGACAACGACGACTCCGAGATCGACGAGAGACTCGCGGAGGCGGAAAGGGCCGGAGTGGATGTCGTGCGATGGTCATCAGGACAAGCAATCGAGGACGAGTTCGCCCACGGCCTCAGCGACGCCGGCTTGAGGGAGTTCGTTGCGATGGGCATTGAGAGTCGGGGTGAGGAGTCGATCCGAGCGAAGGTGGCCGCTCAGCTCGGACAAGGGTCAAACGAGCTAAGTGGAGTCGATCCCTTCGCGTGGGTCGAGGAGGGCGAAGAGTCGGCCCTCAGAGAGGCGTTGGCAGCAGCCGCCAAAGGTCTAAAGGCGAAGCGCGAGGAGAGATCCGCGTGGTTCAAGCGCGAGGATCATGGAGAACGACTGGCCGAGCTGTGGCGGGAGCATCACGATGACTTCCGAGCGGAGTCGGCGCTGCCCGAAGTGCTGAAACGAGTCAAAGCGTTCGTCTATGGCGACGGCGACTGAATCCGGCGCCCTGGTCCGGCCAGAAGGGCCAGATGCAAGTGACGGAGTCCGACCTGCCGCCGCCAAAATTCGCGAAGCATTGCCCTGCTCGATCGAGCTGCCGGCGGGCGCTGGAAAGACTCACCTCATTGCCGAGATAGCCAACGACTACCGCCGTCGCGAGCAGCGAGTGCTCGTCCTCACCCACACGCACGCGGGAGTCGATGCGCTTCGCCGACAGATTCGTGACCAGGGAGGATCGTCTCGCTGGGCAACTGTTCGCACGATCGACGGCTGGTGCCTTGACCTGATCATGCACTTCCCTGAACTTGCCGGCCTCCACGTCGGAGACCAGCCTGACTGGGAGGAGGCCGAGAGCTACCGCCTCGCAGCCGAGAGAGCAATTCGGACGCCCGCAGTGCGTCGGATGCTGGAGGCGAGTTATGCGCTGATCGCGGTGGATGAGTACCAGGACTGCGTTCTAGCGCAACATCAGGTGGTCGCAGCGCTCCGCGAGGTTGTACCGACCGCAGTTTTCGGTGATCCGCTCCAGGGTCTCTTCCACTTCGGCGACAACCAGCCAGTGAGCTGGGAGGAGGTCCTCACTCTCTTCCCCTCCTGCGAGCTACCGATCAAGCCGTGGCGATGGGAGGGGAAGAACGAGGAGTTGGGGCGTTGGCTACTGGCGATCCGACCCTCATTGAGGCGAGGTGAAACGATCTCTCTCAAGAACGCGCCTGTCCAATGGCGCCGCATCGACAACGGCGGAAGGCGGATTTACGCCCAAACCACGGCCTGCTTCGGACAGCCGGAGGATGGTCCAGTGGTTGCGCTCGGGCACATGTCACACGATTGTCGAATGGCCGCAGCGAAGCTCAACGGGAGCTACTTGATGATGGAGGAGCTAGAGGGCAAGCAGATGCTGAAGTTCGCCGAGGTCGTCGACCTCGGCGACGCTGCCAGCATCGCTAAGGCAACGGTGGATTTCGCCTGCGAATGCGCCGTGGGGGTCACCGAGGCGATCGAAAAGCGCAAGCGCGATCGTCTCGGCGAAGGCAAGACGATCTCAAGCAGGAAGGTGGAGCTTTGCGCTGCCCATGCCAAGCTCAGCGAATTGCTTGAGGAGAGTTCACCCGCCACTGTGCGCTCCGCGCTCCACGAGATAGCGCGACTTCCACGATTCCAGCTCTTTCGACACGAAGCCTGGAGCTGCATCATCAACGCTCTTGGGCAGGCTGCTTCGGACCCGCAGCTCAAGGTCTCTACGGCAGTGCGTCGACTCCGCAATCACGATCGGATCGTCGGACGCCGGCCTGCGAAGAGAATCGTGTCGCGGCCGCTGCTGGTGAAGGGGCTGCAGTACGACTACGCGGTTCTCCTCGACGCGGATCGCTACAACGCAGCCGAGCTCTACGTCGCCCTTAGTCGCGGTTGTAGGGCGGTGACGGTCCTGAGCTCGTCGCCTGTGCTGACTCCTGCGGCAGTGAGCTCTCCGTAGGTGCTTACGAGCGCCGCATTTGGTTTCGGTCTTTCTGCGGCAAGGGGACGCTGAGCCGATCTGCGGCAGGCGCGGGGGCTATCGTTGACAAGAAGTAATGACGCTCCGGACCCAACACACCCCGGCTGTCCCGTGGCCGGCATCGCCGACCCTCGAGGACCTCGGCGATCCGGAGTGGCTGGCTGCCTATGAGGCAGCGGGCGGCCACGTACGTCCGGCGCGCAGCGTCCGAGGCGTCGAGCAGGCGGGGCTCGTCGGGCCATTGGTCGAGCCGTTGAGCAAGCCCAATCCGAACTTCCTCCGACGCATCGGGCAGCCAATCGACCTCGCCAGAGCAGCCAGCGTGAGGCCCACGCCGGTCGCGGACGAAGGTGCGGGTGGAACGCCCGAGCAGATCGCGCCCCCGCCTGTCAGCGCGAGCGAGCCCGCTCCGGCGTCTCCGGGGGCCGATGAGGTCGTAGCGGCGATGCAGGAGCGGACGTCAGCATGGCTTTCGGTCTTCTGTCCGACGGCGGCGTCGGCGATGGAGGGCGCCCAGGCGGCGATCCTGCGCGCCGAAAGTGAGTCGGCCGCCCATGCGGCGACCTCGCTGCGTCGGGCTCTCAGCTCAGTTGCCGATTACGTCGAGCCCCCTGGAGAGGGAACGCGGCTCGATCACACCGGCACCCCGCGAGGAGTGCGCGCAGACCAGTACAAGAATCGCCTCCATCTCTACCTCGGAAGGAAACTCAACGGCGAGGTTCGGAAGCTGGCATTGATCGAGCTGGAATTGACCGATCAGCGCCTTAAGGCGCTGATCGGCGCCATTGGAAAGGCTGTTCACGCTGAGAGCACTCGCGAGGACATCGAGTTGCTCTATCTCACTTGCTGGTCCCTGGTCGCCCGAATCGCGGCCTGCGCGGAACTACCGGCCTAAGCTCGACACTGCTCGCGCTTTTCACGCAGCGCCCTGGACCCAGAGGCCGATCTCCAAATGGCTAATGGGCCGTGAGATCTGGTCGCAGCACCCGCGTGCTTCCGTCGGCAGAAACGAGCACGACGGGCAGGCCCTGGTCGGCAGCGCGCTCGATCGCGTGGCCGGCTCTGGGCGCGTCGGCGTCGATGAAAGCGGCCTTCTCGGGATAGGGGGAGCGACCCTCGATGGCGAGGTCGATCGCTCCGTCCATCACCTTCGCGGTTTGCGTCGGTGCTCACGCTCTTCCTCCTTCGATCATCTCGCGGTACAGCTCACCCCAAGAAGCTTGGGGTGACGGCGCTAAGCCGGAACCTGAGCAACGTGCCCAGCGACCCACTGATGAAGGGTCTCGGGTGCAACGTCCGCGCCATTGGGCCAAACGATGGTGCCTAGGCCCTCGTCGAGTTCTACGCGGGCGAAATAGGTCGGGTCTGAGAGAGGGGCAAAGACCCCATCCCAGGCTTCGGTACTGAAGTCGATCTCGCCTTCGACTCCATCCTCAAAGCGCAGGCGAAGCCGATGGGCCCCAAGGGCCTCGACCTCGGCGACGTGAACGATCTCGCTCATGGCCCTGATCTTAGGGCAGAGGATCGATGTCCAGCAGCGGTTCCTTGTTTCGGGCGCGCTGCCAGTTCTCCATCAGCTCACTGCGATGCAGCTCGGCCCACTCGTGTGCGAGAGCGAGGGCCCGTTTCGGGAGGGATCCCTCCAGAAGCTCCAAAGTCTCGATTGCGAGTGAGGCGTCGTGCTCTGCATAACGCACATGGAAATGCGGGACTCCATGCTCTCGGTAGTACATCGCAATCGTCATTCCGTAGAAGCTGCTCACGCGAGGCATGGACGCGAGTCTTTCATTCGAGTGCTTCCAGGGGGCGTGGGAGGAACGAAAACGTGAACGCAGTTTTCGAGACCGCCCCGTTCAACCACTCCCGGCACCCCTCCGGGAATCGGTCAGGCGGGGGATTCTACGTGGGCGGCTGAGGGCGGTGGCGCACTGGCCCCAGGGCTCAAGCGCAGGGGCTGAGCTGCCGATGCGAGCGGCATGCGAGGCAGCGAGCAGACACGGCTCGGACGGTTCTTCGATCGCCATCCGGCGCTGCTGCGCTCGCTCGCGCTCGCGGCGCTGCTGTGGGGCGTCGGCTACCTGACTTGGCGCATCGGCTGGAGCGGTGAAGGGGCGAGCCCCGTCGCCTTCGCGATGCTGCTTGTGACCGAGGTTTACGGGCTCTGGGCGCTGGCCACGCTGGCCTGGTTCTCTTGGTCAAAGCGGGTGGCCGTGCGACCGTCCGCGACGCCGGGGCGCTCGGTCGACGTCTACGTCTGCACCTATAATGAGCCGGCCGAGGTGGTCGCGGCAACCCTGGCCGGCTGCCGCGCCCTCACCTACCCGCACACGACCTACCTGCTCGACGATGGTCGCAGGCCGGAGATGGAGGGGCTGGCGAAGCTCGCCGGCGCCCGCTACCTGACCCGGCCCGACAACTCGCACGCCAAGGCGGGCAACATCAACGCGGCGCTGCCGCGCACCGACGGGGAGTTGGTGCTGATGCTCGACGCCGACCACGTGCCAATGCCCGACGCGCTCGACGCGATGGTCGGCTACTTCGACGACGAGCGCATGGGGCTGGTGCAGAGCCCACACGACTTCTTCAACCACGACTCGGTCCAGCATTACGTCGTCGGTCGCCACGAGCAGTCGCTCTTCTACCGGGTCGTCTGCCCCGGCAAGGACCGCCACGGCGCCGCCTACTGGTGCGGCTCGGCGGCGCTGATCCGCCGCGCCGCGCTGCTCGACATCGGCGGCGTCGCCACCAAGACGATCGCCGAGGACTTCCATACGACGATCCGCCTGCAGCGCCACGGCTGGAAGAGCCGCTACCACGACGAGGTGCTCGTGCAGGGGCTGGCGCCGCACGACCTCGACGGCTACCTGCTGCAGCGCGACCGCTGGGCACGCGGCAACCTCGCCGTCTTCACCCTGCCCGAGTCTCCCCTGCGCGCCCGCGAGTTGCGCCCGCTGCAGCGCCTCTCCTTCTTCGCCAGCCTCGCCGCCTACCTGGCGCCGCCGATGCGTCTGCTGCTGCTGTTGACGCTCGGCCTGGTGCTGTGGACCGGCGAGCTGCCGATGAAGATCAGCGTCGTGGCGCTGGCGGCGCTGTGGCTGCCCTCTGTGACCCTCAACCTGGGCGCCGGAGCGGCGCTGGCGCGCGGCTACATGAGAATCGGCGAGACCGCCCACTACGAGCTGCTGACGATGGAGATCTACACGCGGGCGCTGCGCTGCGCCATCTTCCCCGGCCACACCGCCTTCAAGGTGACGCCGAAGCAGGGGACCGGCGGCGGCGGCCTCGAGTCGGTGCGCAAGCTGCACCTCGTTCTCGCCTGCGCGGTGCTGGTCGGCGCCGGCACTGTCCTGCGCCTACTCGACCTCGCCGGCGTCGGGCCGCTTCCCGACCTGCCGGGCGTCGCCGCCGTCATCGTGCCGCTGCTCGGTCTGATCGAGCTGCGCCGCATCGGGCGCACGCTGCTCGCCGTCGGGCGCCGTCAGCAGCGCCGGCTCGTCTACCGCTTCCAGGGCGAGGCGGCTGCGCAATGCTTCTCCGAGGACGGCCACGTGCCGGGACAGCTGATCGACGCCAGCGCCGCCGGCGTCGGCCTGGTGCTGGACGCCCCGCTCGAGGTCGGCGCCCGACCCGCCGTCCTGCTCGACCTCCACGACGCGGCTGGAGAGGCCCACGAGGTCGCAGCGCAGGTCGAGGTGCGCTCCTGCCGCGAGGCGGACGGCCGCTATCTGGTCGGAGCGACAATCGAGGAGATCGACCCGGCCTCGCGGATGAACCTGATGGAGTGGTGCTACGTCGTCTGCAGCCACGAGCGCCTGCGCGGCCACCGCCCGACGCAGGCTCCCGCCGCCGAGGTCGACGCGATCGTGGTACCGCTTCCCCTCCCGGCACCACAGGCAGCGGTCGCCTGAAGCGCACTCCGACAGGAGCGGAGAGGGTTGAGGTGTCTCCGATGTCCCGAGACACAAGAGAGCGGAGGGGGTGGGATTCGAACCCACGAGCGCCTTGCGACGCCAACAGTTTTCGAGACTGCCCCGTTCAACCACTCCGGCACCCCTCCGGGGCACTACAAAGCCAAATCCTATCGACGCCAAATCTGGAGGGAACGTCGGAGGGAACGAAACCCGATCTGAATCCTGAGGCGGCGTCTGCGTCTTGGCTGCCGACGACTCTAGCGAGCCGAGAGCTGGAGATTCAAGATGGCCAGCGGGCTGAGCGAGAGATAGATGCACCCACCCCCGGACTCGTGTTTCTCGCGGCCTGACTTCGACCCATCGCTCCCGCCACCGCGCGAGCCTAACCCGGCTGCCGCTGCCAGGCTCACGGCGACAGACGGCAACGAGCCGTTGGGGAATGCAACGGTCCACCGCTTCGGATGACAAAAAGCGGCACTCAGCGGCGGATGAACGAAGACACCCTCTCCTATGAGCTGGCGGACTGCACGCGGGGACGGCCTCCACCACTGACTAGGCGATTTCGGATTTGGACCGGGGTCCCGTGGCGAGGGACCAGAGTGATCCCGCGCATGACCACGGGTTCGCGGCCGGGCCGCACGGGTTCGAGGTCAACCCGTGAGACGACAGTGCGGATCACCTCGGCCATCTCAGCCTGGGCCAGCGCCGCGCCGATGCAGCGGCGGATGCCGCCACCGAACGGCAGCCAGGAGTAGGCGGTCGCTTCTTCCTCGATGAAGCGCTCGGGGCGGAACTCGTGCGGACGTGGGTAGAGGTCCTCGCGAAGCTGGACGACCACGATCGCCGGGTAGACGCGGATGCCGGCGGGCAGATCCCAGCCGCAGATCGTGCGCGGCTTGGTCAGCGTGCGCTCGTTGGCGTCGATCACCGGCCGCAGCCGCAGCGACTCGGTGACGACGGCATCCAGGTAGGTGTTGTCACCACCGTCCAGCTCGTCGCGAAGCCGCGAGAGGACACGCGGCTCGCGCATCAGGAGGTCGAACGCGAAGGCGAGGCCGGTGGCGGTCGTCTCGTGACCGGCCAGCAGCATCGTCATCAGCTCGTCGCGCAGCTCGACGTCGGCCATCGCCCCGCCGTCCTCGTCACGGGCACGCAGCAGGAGCGAGAGAACGTCGGTGCGATCCTCGAGGTCGCTCTCCCCACGGCGGCGACCGATCTCCTCGTAGATCAGGGCGTCGGCCACTTTCAGTCGTCGCTGGAACTGACCCCAAGGGCTGAAGCGCCCGAGATCGCGGCGCAGGGCGCTCGGCATCACGAAGATCATCTGCATCTCGATCAGGGAGACCAGGGCGCCGCGCAGTCGCTCGATCCGCTCGCGCTCGGTGACGCCGAAGACGGCCCGGACGATTACCTCGAAGGTCAGCGCCCGCATCCGCTCGCGCATGACGAAGCGCTCGCCCTCCCTCCAGCCGTCCACCTCGGCCTCGGCGACCTCGCGGATCACGGTGCGGAAACTCTGGATGGCCGACCCCTGAAAGGGCGGTAGCAGCAGCTTGCGCTGGCGCAGGTGCTCGCGCCCATCAAGGATCAGCACCGACTTGTCGCCGAGCACCGGCGAGAGCGGCGCGTTGGCCTCCCCGGCATGAAGGTCGGACTGATCTCCGGTGAGCATCTCGCGGATCGCGTCTGGATCAGAGACGTAGACGCCAGTGCCGAAGACCGGGAGCCGGACGGTGTAGGCGTCGCCGTAGCGCTCGCGCCATCCGACCAGCGACTCCAGTGGGCGTTGGACGAGGCGGGCCATATTGACTGCGGCCGGGGCGCGTGGGCCCGGCGGCAGCGTCTCCACCCCCGTCCTCATATGCGATTCCCGGGATGGAGGGGGT
>DATFVC010000033.1:0-43806 GCA_035260485.1 Solirubrobacterales bacterium
GAGCGGCTGCCGGCCCGCGTGGCGCGCGCCTACCGCCGCTACCGCCACGGGCCGGGGGCCTTCAAGGTCGACCTCGCGGTCGAGGGCGGCGTGCCCTGGCGGGATCCGGAGTCCTCCCGGGCGGGGACCGTGCACGCGATCGGCTCCTTCGAGGAGATTGCCGACAGCGAACGCGAGGTCAACAGCGGCCGGATGCCGGAGCGGCCCTTCGTCCTCGTCGGCCAGCAGTACCTCGCCGACCCCTCGCGCTCGCGCGGCGACGTGCACCCGGTCTGGGCCTACGCTCACGTTCCGCACGGCTTCCCCGGCAACGCGACTGAGGCGCTGATCGACCAGATCGAACGCTTCGCCCCTGGCCTGCGCGAGCGGATCCTCGCCCGCCACGTCCGCTCCCCGTCGGACCTAGCCTCCTACAACCCCAACTACGTCGGTGGCGACATCCTCACCGGCGCTAACACGCCGCTGCAGTCGGTATTCAGGCCGCGCATCGGCCTCGATCCCTACGCGACCGGCATCCCCGGCGTATTCATCTGCTCTGCCGCGACGCCGCCGGGCGCCGGAGCAGCAGGGATGAGCGGCTACAACGCGGCGCAGTCCGTCCTCCGCACCCTCCGCCACTGAGGGGACGTGCCGTCACTTAAGTGCCCCTATGGGTGCCCAAGTGACGGCACGTCTAGATTGCTGGGGGTGAATGCACTCCAGATTCAGAGCTTGCAGAAGCGCTACCCGACCGGGGTCGAGGCGCTGCGCGGCGTCTCATTGGAGATCAAGCCGGGGGAACTGTTCGGGCTGCTGGGACCTAACGGGGCCGGCAAGTCGACGCTGATCCACTGCACGACCGGGTTGGCGCAGCCGACCGGTGGCGCGATCAGCGTCTTCGGCCACGATGCCATCCGCGACTACGCCGAGGCGCGGCAGGCTGTCGGGCTCGCCCCGCAGGAGGTCAACCTGGACTGGTTCCTGACGGTCGAGGAGACGCTCGACTACCACGCCGGCTACTTCGGCATGCCGAAGCGCGAGCGGCGCGCGCGGACCAGGGAGCTGCTGGAGACCTTCTCGCTGACCGAGAAGGCCGACGAACGCACCCGCACCCTCTCCGGCGGGATGAAACGGCGGCTGATCCTGGCCCGGGCGATGATGCACAACCCGCCGCTCCTGATCCTCGACGAGCCGACCGCCGGGGTCGACGTCGAGCTGCGCTTGGAGCTGTGGCACTACGTGCAGCGGATCAACCAGGAGGGGACGACGATCCTGCTCACCACGCACTACATCGAGGAGGCGGAGCAGCTCTGCGACCGGATCGCCTTCATCAACGAGGGGCAGATCGTCGGCGAGGGCAAGAGCGCCGACCTGGCCGCCCGCTACAGCGTCGACAACCTCGAGGACGCCTATCTGGCCCTGGTCGGTCGCAAAGAGCTCTCGCGCTCCCACATCGAGGTGACCGCGTAATGAGCGCCGCCCAGATTCGCTTCGCGACGTTGTGGCGGCGCGAGGTCAACCGCTTCATGAAGATCAAGAAACAGACGATCGGCGCGCCGCTGCTGGAAACCTTCCTCTACATCTCGGTCTTCGGCGCGGCGCTCGGCTCGCGGGTGGGCGAACTGCACGGGATCGACTACGTGGTCTTCGTCATCCCCGGGCTGATCATGATGTCGTTCTCGATCAACGCCTTCGCCAACAACTCCTCCTCGATCCTGCAGCAGAAATTCCAGGGGGCGATCCAGGACCAGCTCTCCTCACCGGCTTCGCCGCTGGAGCTCTTGCTCGCCTTCTCGCTCGGCGGTTTCATGCGTGGTCTGATGGTCGCACTGCTGACCTTCATCGCCGCCTCCCTGCTCGTCGACCTGCCGGTCGACCACGTCCTCGTCCTGATCCCGGCGCTGTTCCTGGTCGGCTTCTTCTTCTCGCAGCTCGGGGTGCTGATCGGCGTCCGCGCCGAACAGTTCGACGACGTCGCCTTCGCCCAGACCTTCGTCCTGCAGCCGCTGATCTTCCTCGGCGGCGTCTTCTACTCCGCCACCCTGCTGCCCCAGCCGTTCCAGACCCTGACCCACTTCAATCCGATCTTCTACATGATCAACCTGATTCGCTACGGCTTCGTTGGCTACACCGAAGTCAGCGTCGCGCTCTCGCTGCTGGCGCTCACGGCGGCGACCGCCGCCCTCTTCGCGGTCAACCTGCGGCTCTTCTCGAAGGGTTACCGGCTGCGCGCCTGACCCACGTCAGGCCTCCAGTCTCGATTGGGCGAGGCGGCTTGATCGAATTGCTGCCAGGGGCTAACGTCCCGTCTCGGGTTTCCGCACTCCATCGCAGTGCGTCGCTTGTTGCGGCGCGGAAAGGAATCAACTTGAAGCAGTCTCGTAGTGCTGGTTCGACCAAGGCGGGCATTCTGATCGCCGCGACCGTGCTCGCTGTGCTCTGCGTATCGGCATCGGCGCTGGCCAACACCTACGGCCCGCCGCCGCAGGAAGCGTCCGTCCCGACCGTCTTCATCAAAGGCAGCGCCGAGGGCAGCCTCCGTTTTGAAGCGCCGAAGACGATCGTCAACGGCGAAGAGCTCGCGGTGGTCAACACGACCGACCCACACAAAGTCGGCCCCCACACTTTCTCGCTGGTGACCAAAGGCTCGATCCCGAAGACCGCCAAAGCGCGCCAGCTCTGCTTCACCCCCCATCACATCTGCAAAGTGATCGCGTCCTGGCACGGGGTAAAAGGCAACGGGCCTGTGAAAGTGAATCCGGCTGAAGCCGGCCAGATCGGCTGGGACACGCTCGGCAGCCTGACCAAGGAAGGCGACTCCTGGTTCACCGGCTCTAAACCGGGCGGCTCGTTTGAACAGCCGGTCGGCATCGACACCTCGGCCGGCCCGACCAAGATCTACTTCATGTGCGCGATCCATCCGTGGATGCACGGCTCGATCAACGTGCTCCCGGGCGGGTAGCGACGGACGGCTCGCAGCAATCTCAGCCACGCCTGGGGCGCCGAGCCTTTCTCGGCGCCCTGGGCGGTGGCGCTCTCGCCGCACTGCTGCCGTTCGACGTTCGCTCCAGCCGCGCGGCGCCGGCCGCTGCGCGTCCGCTGCGCGGAAACGCGCACGTCCCCTTCCGGGCGTCGCTGCCGATACCCGAGGAGTTGCGCGACCACCGCCTCGAGATCCCGATCCGCGAGGCGGAGGTCCAAATCCTGCCCGGCGCCCGGACCCGGATGTGGACCTACGGGGGGACGTTTCCCGGTCCGACGATCCGCCGGCCCGCTGGGCACAGGACCGAGGTCACCTTCCACCACCAGCTGCCGCGCGCGGTGGGGGAGCTGACCGTGCACCTGCACGGTGGTCACAACCGCACCCAGTTCGACGGCCAGCCGGGTGGGCTGACCCACTCGCACCCCAGATCCTTCTATTGCGAGATCCCGCGCGGCCTCTCGCCGCGCAAGTCCGGCAACGATTTCCTGATCGAGCCGGGCGGGCGGAAAACGTACGTTTACGACCTGCGCGAGGACAGTCGCCCCGAGCGGGCCGCGCTGCAGTGGTACCACGACCACCGCCTCGACCACACCGCGCGCAACGTCTGGCGCGGCCTGGCGGGGATGTGGATCCTCGACGACGAGCTCGACGCCTCGCTGCCGCTGCCTTCGGGGGAGCGGGACATCCCGCTGATGATCGCTGATCGCAGCTTCGACCGCGACAACCAGCTTGTCGATCCGTTCACCGGCCTGCGCCCGCCCGCAGATGGGGTCACCGGCCACCTGGTGCTCGTCAACGGCGCCTACATGCCACACCACCACGTGACGCCGCGGCGCTACCGCTTGCGCCTGCTCAACGTCTCCGGCTTCCGCGCCTACAACGTCCACCTCTCAAACGGCGCGCCGATGGTCCAAATCGGCGCCGACAGCGGCCTGATGCCGAAGCCGGCGCGCCGCAGCGAGATCCTGCTCGGCCCGGCCGAGCGGGCCGAGGTGATCGTCGACTTCGCCGGCGCAGTCGGGGAATCGGTGGACCTGCGCAGCGGTCCCCGCCACGGTGGCCCCAGCGGCGCCGGCTCGAGACCCTACGTCGGCGCGCTGATGCAGTTTCGAGTCGATTCGCGGCGCGTCACCGACCGAACCCGTGTGCCGCGCGAGCTTCGCCCCCTGCCGGGATGGACGAAGCATGTCTCTCAGACCCCAGATCACACCTGGACGATCTCGATCGGCGGCGCCTTCAAGACGGTCTGGTTGATCAACGGCAAGACCTTCAACCCCGCCCGCGCCGACGCCTTCCCGCGGATCGGCACCACCGAGACCTGGGAGGTCGTCAACCACACCGGCGTCGCCCACATGATCCACCTGCATCACACCGACTGGTACCTGCTGTCGCGCGACGGCAAGCCGCCTCCAGCCTGGGAAGACTGCCTCAAGGACACCTTCTTCGTCTACCCCGGCGAACGCATCCTCCTCGCCGGTCACTTCTCCGACTACACCGGCAAGTTCGTGATCCACTGCCACATGCTTGACCACGAGGACCACGGCCTGATGAGCCAGTTCGAGGTCGTCAAAGGTTGACCGGTGAAGCATTTGGGGGCCTATAGGCCCCCAAATGCTTCACCGAACGCTCCGATCGATCCAGTCGAGGTAGCCCTTGCTGCCGGCTACGATCGGGGTTGCGACGATCTCGGGCTCGTCGTAGGAGTGGAGCTCGCGGATCGCCGCCTCGACGTCCGGGTATAGCGACGCCTCGGTCTTCGCCAGGCACATCCACTCCTGCGCCTGCTCGATCTTTCCCTGCCAGCGGTAACGGCTGGCGACCGGGCCAATGACTTGCGCGCAGGCGGCGAGACGGCGCTCGACCAGCGCTGCGCTGATCCGCTCGGCCTCCTCCTCGGAGTCGACGGTGGTCGTTACCTGGAGGTAGTCGCCCACCTCTACGGGATGCGCTCCTCGACGATCTCGTAGAGGCCGTCGGCGCCGACCGAGTCGACGAACGGGGCGATTCCGGATAGCTGCTCCTCGTAGCCCTCTTTGGAGGCGACTTCGCGTAGCTGCTCGACGCTGCCGTCGAAGAAGCCGAAGGTGATCACCTCGTCGGGATCCTCGGCGTTGCGCAGCATGTTGAAGCGGACGAACCCTTCCGGCGGGGTATCGCCCATCTCTCCGAGAAACGCATCGCGGAACTGGTCGTAGGCGCCTGGCTTCAGCTTGCGAACGGTGAGCGCGCAGATCATCTTCGTCTCCTCTGGTTGGAAGCGGATGACCCAAGCATCGTCGGGAGATGGCAGCCCGTCAAGGAGAACTTCGACTACTCGTGCGCGTCCCTGCGCACTTCCGTGGCAGCCGCCTGATCGCGGGGTCGGACGACGATCTCGTCGACGTTGACGTGCGATGGTTGGGAAACGGCCCAGCGGATGCACTCGGCTACGTCCTCGGCGCGCAACGGCTCCATCCCCTCATAGACGCGAGCGGCCGCCTCCTCGTCACCGCCGAAGCGGACCAGCGAGAACTCGGTCTCGACCATGCCGGGGGCGACCTCGGTCACGCGCACCGGCTCGCCCAGCAGCTCCAAACGCAGCACGCGCAGCAGCGAGCGCTGCGCGTGCTTGGCGGCGATGTATCCGCCGCCGCCGCGGTAGGCCTCGAAGCCGGCGATGCTGGTTATCGCGACGACGTGGCCGTCTCCCGACTCGACCAGTCGCGGCAGCAGCGCCCGGGTCATCCGCATCGTCCCCAGCACGTTCGCCTCATACATAGTGCGCCACTTGTCTTCGTCGGCCTCACCGAGCGGTTCGAGCCCATGTGCGCCGCCGGCGTTGTTGACCAACACGTCGCAGCGCGGCACGCGCTCGGCGAACTCCTCAACCGACGCCGGGTCGGTCACGTCGAGGGCAATGGCCTCGCCACCCACCTCCGCCGCGATCTCCCCCAGCCGTTCCAGCCGCCGCGCCCCGAGCACGACCTGGAAGCCGTCCCCCGCGAGCGCTCGCGCCGCGGCTGCCCCGATCCCGCTCGATGCGCCGGTGATTACCGCAATTCGCGCCATTTCCGGCGAGCGTACTACCCGCAGGGGGGAGAGTCTCTGCCGCTCCGGGCTTGGACGTTCATGAGGACGCCCCATGCATATGCCATATTTATGGCATGCGAACTACCCTCGATATCGATGATCATCTGATGGAGGCCCTGATGGCTCGCCACCCCGGCGTCAGCAAGACCAAGGCCGTGGAGGCGGCAATCGAGGATCACGTCCGTCGTAAAGCGGCGGAGTGGTTGCTGGAGATGCGGGGGAAGCTCGACATCGAAGACGTCTCCAAGGAGATGCGCGCGGTCGACAGGCGGATCTAGTGGTCCTTCCGGATACGTCCGTCTGGATTCCATACTTCCGCAGCGTCAGTGGGGACGAGGGAGATCGCCTTGAAGCGTTGATCGCGGAGGGGGAAGTCGCAATCTGCGGGCCCGTTCTCGCTGAGCTTCTGGGCGGAGCCGACGATACGCAACGCAGATCGATCATCGACACCGCCGGCAAGCTTCCCTGGGCAGATCTCGGTCCCGCCTGCTGGCAGGATGTCGGTGCCGTCGCCCGTCGCTTGCGCCAAGCGGGTCAGACGCTGCCCCTTACCGATCTCGTGATCGCTGTCGCCGCGGCACATGCCGGCCACACCCTCTGGAGCCTCGATTCCGACTTCGACCGGATCGCTCCGGTTCTGGACGGGCTCGAGCTGTACCGGCCGGACTGAGTCCTACTCGCCGATCAGCTCAATACGGTAGCCGTCCGGGTCGCGGACGAAGCAGATCCGGTGGCCTTCGGTGCGATTGCCGGGGCGGTAGGGGGGCTTTTCGGGCTCGATGCCCTGCGCGGCGAGGCTCTCCAGGGCGCCGTCGAGGTCGTCGACGGCGAGGGCGATGTGGTTGTAGCCGCTGCCGTGGTCGTAGGACTCGATGCCGTGGTTGTAGGTCAGCTCGAGGCGCGGGTCCTCGCCCGGCACGCCCATGAAGACGTTGATCGCCTCGTCGCCGATCGGCATCCGCGCGACCTCCTCGAAGCCGAGCTTCTCGTAGAAGGCGACAGAGCGATCGATCTCGCCGATCCGGTAGCAGGTGTGGAGGAAGCTGGGCATGGGATCTTCTCGGGAGGCTACTGTGTCTGCATGGCCGAGATGCGGGTCAAGACGGCGATCGTCCACGGTCGCTCGGTCTCCTACATGGAGGCCGGCGAGGGGCCGGTGCTGTTGCTGATCCACGGCATCGCCGGCTACTGCGAGAACTGGCGCGAGGTGGTCGAGCCGCTGGCCCGCCACCACACCGTGATCGCCCCGGATCTGCCCGGCCACGGCGCCTCGGAGGCGGGCGGTGGTGACTACTCGATCGGCGCTCTGGCCTCGGGTCTGCGCGACCTGCTGCTGGCGCTCGGCCACGAGCGCGCCACCCTGGTCGGCCACTCGCTCGGCGGCGGCGTCGCGATGCAGCTCGCCTACCAGTTCCCGGAGATGATCGAGCGCCTGGCGCTGGTCTCCAGTGGCGGGCTGGGCCCCGAGGTGAGCCCGGTCCTGCGTGCTGCCACCCTCCCTGGCGCCGACCTCTTCATCTCTATCACCGCGGGCGCCGGACAGCGGGTTGGCTCGGTGCTCGGCCACGGTCTCTCCGCGATCGGCCTGCGTCCCAATGCCGACGTCGCCGAGGTCGCCCGTGGCTACGCCTCGCTCGAGGATCCCGCCCGCCGCGCCGCCTTCCTCGACACTCTGCGCGCCGTGGTGGGGACAGGCGGCCAGCGTGTCCACGCAGGCGATCGCCTCTACCTGGCCGAGGCGGTGCCGGTGCTGATCGTCTGGGGCGCCCGCGACTCGATCATCCCGGTTCGCCACGGCGAGGACGCGCATCGGGCGATCCCCGGCAGCCGGCTCGAGATCTTCGAGGACGTCGGCCACATGCCGCAGCTGGAGGCGCCGGGCCGCTTCATCGCCGTGCTCGAACGGTTCCTGCGCGAGACCGAGCCCGCCAAGTTCGACCGTGACGATTGGCGAGCGCGGATCCGGGCAGCTTAGGCCGTCGACGGGGGCCTATAACGTCGGCCATAGACCTGTTGCAGGCCCGTCGGCGGTGTTTTTATTGCGCTTGCCAAAGCGGAAAGCTTGGCTTAGCTGCCTCAATACAATTTCGTAGATGACGAGTCGTGCACGACGCCAGCAGCGCAGGCATCACCACGTGAGCTGGAAGAAGAAGGTGTTGATCCCGCTCGGGATCCTCGCCATCGCCGCTGCGATAGCGGGCACGGTGGCCGCCAGCTGGGCGATCAACGTCTACAACTCGGCGCCACCTCTCTCCAGCCTCAAACCCGTGCAGAAGGGCCGTTCCTCGGCTATCTACGCAGCCGACGGCAGCCTGATCGGCTTCATTCGCGCCAGCAGCATCCGTCAGCCGGTCTCTTCGCGGGCGCTGCCGCAGAACCTCAAGTACGCGACTGTGGCGATCGAGGATCGCAATTTCTTCAACCATGGCGCAATCGACCCGGCCGGGATCGCCCGCGCCGCTTGGAAGGACCTGCTGGCCGGCGGCAAGCCGGTTCAAGGCGCCTCGACGATCACCCAGCAGCTCGTCCGCAACCTCTACATCCGCGACCCCGAAGAGACGATCAAGCGCAAGATCGTCGAAGCCCACCTCGCCTTTGAGGAGGAGGAAGCGCACTCCAAGCAGTGGATCCTCACCGCATACCTCAACACCGCCCCCTACGGCACGGTCGAAGGCGAGACCGCGGTCGGCGCCGAGGCGGCGGCGCAGACCTACTACGGCAAGCCGGCGCGAAAGCTCGACCTGACCGAGGCCGCGATGATCGCCGGCCTGCCGCAGGCGCCCTCCGAATACAACCCCTTCCTCGACCCGCGGGCAGCCCGCGAGCGCCGCAATCAGGTGTTGGAAGCGATGTCGGATCAGGGATACATCACCCCGTCCGAATTCCGCAAGGCGCTCCACGAAGGCCTCGACCTGAACCCCGGCCACAAGTATCGAGTGATCCGCGACCCCTTCCTCTTCGACCTCGTCCAGCAGGAGCTGATCGACAAATACGGCCTCAACACGGTCCGCTACGGCGGCCTCAAGGCCTACACGACTATCGATCCCGAACTGCAGGAACGGGCGCAGGAAGCAGTCGATTCGTGCAGCGTCTGCTACACGGAAGGGGGCCCCGCCGCCGGCCTCGCCTCGGTCGATCCCTCCAACGGCGAGATCGTCGCCCTCGCCTCGACCGAAGGCTACGCCAGCGAAAGCCAGTTCAACTACGCCTGGCAGGCGCACCGCCAGCCCGGTTCCTCGTTCAAGACGTTCGTCCTCACCACCGCGATCAAGCAAGGGGTCGACCCCTACAGCACCTACTACGACGGCACCTCGCCAAAGACCCTGAACCTGCCGGGTGGCGGCACCTGGACCGTCAACAACGCCGAGCCGGGCGGCGGCACGATGTCGCTCGCCAGCGCCACCTGGGACTCGGTCAACGTCGTCTTCGCCCAGCTCGACCTCGACGTCGGGGCCGAAAACGTGACCCATACCGCGCACCAGATGGGGATCGAAGCGCCGCTGGAATCGGTGCCCGCGGAGGCGATCGGAGGTCTTGCCGTCGGCGTCACCCCGCTCGAAATGGCGGATGCGTACGCGACCCTGGCCAGCGGCGGCATCCACCACGAACCGACCGCGCTCGGCCGGGTCGAGTTCCCCAGCGGCAAGGTCGACGAACCCAGCCCCGACTCCGGCAACCGCGTGCTCACCCAGGGCGAGGCCTACGACGTGACGAAACTGCTGGAGGGCGTGATCACGCAGGGCACCGGCGCCGGCTACACCTATATGGGGTGTGGCGCTGAGGCGGGCAAGACGGGCACCTCGGAGGGCGAGTCGGACGCTTGGTTCGCCGGCTACACGCCGCTCTATTCGACCGCTGTCTGGGTCGGCCACCCGCAATCGCGCGAAGCGACCGGCTTCGGCGGCCCGACGGCGGGGCCGATCTGGCGCTCCTTCATGGAATCGGCTGTTGCCGGTAACTGTCCTGAATTCGCCGAACCGTCGAGCCTGCCCGAACTCTCCGGCCTCAACAGCGAACACACCAGCGGCTCCGCGGGCGCCTATAACCCAGGCGAAGAAGAACTCGAAGAATCCGAAGAAGGCGAAGAAGAAGAACCGGAAAAAGGGAAGGGTGGCAAGCAGGCGGGGGAAGCGGAAAGCGCACCCGAACCGGCGCCGTCTCCCGCCCCCGCGCCTACCCCGGCGCCCGCGCCCGCGCCTACGCCGCCCGGCGGGGGCGTGTCCGCGGGCGGTGTCGCTTCCCACTGATCACACCCGAAACCTCAGGGCGCACGGTCTACTCCGCCGGGCTCCCGCTGTCGGCAGGCAATAGGTGTATTCAGGTCGTCCCGAGTGGAGGTATAGTCTCCGCTGACGCCGACGTCTCCCCATTCGGGGTTCGCGCCGGCGTTGGCATACGGGATGGGCACGGTGGGTGGTTGTCGAGACCCCGATTCGGCTCGTCGGTAACGACTTCTCGGAGGACGCTGCCCTTGCCGGCTATGCCACCAGCCCCCCAGGCGCTCGTCTTACAGTGGATCGAGTCTTTTAACGTCGGCGACCTTGACGGCATGCTTACCTGCATGAGCCCGGAGGTGCGCTTCTACCCGCTCAGGTTCGACGGGTTGGAGCGGTACTACCGTGGACACGACGGCGTGCGCAGCTGGTTCGCGCGGCTGAACGAGCTCAGCCACCGTTACAGGGTCGACCTGCGCAATATCCGCGGCGAGCGCGACGGCGAGGTGGTCGCGATCGGCGAACTTCTTCTCGAGGGGGATTCCGACCCCGCCCGGTTTTGGGCGCGGGACCAGGTCGAGGACGGTCAGATCGTCGTAGCCCATCACTACCTCACGGATCCGGACATCCTCGACGGCATCCGTCCCGCCGAGCGCTCGCGCGGAAGGCCGCCACGGTTTCCAGGCTTGTTAGACGGGAACAGGTCAATAAATGGCTGAGTCCAATCCCCTGTCCGGCGGCGAGTTGAACGCGGCTCTGACCCGGGAAGTGGTGCGCATCCACACCGCCAACCTCGGCCGCGGCCCGAACAAGTCGTTCTCGTTTCACAACGGCAATGTCGTCATCACGATCCTGCAGGAGGTTCTGACCAAAGCCGAGCAGAGCCTTGCCGTCAACGACCATGGCGAGGCCGTTCTAGCCATGCGGCAGCTCTTTCAACGCACGATGGCGGATGAGATGAAAGCGAGCGTGGAACGGCTCACCGGACGCGAGGTTGTGGCATTCATGAGCGATAACCACCTCGAGCCGGACATGGCGGTGGAGGTGTTCTTCCTCGACGCGCCGCTCTGACCGGCTGCGGCGCTGCGGTCGGCATGTCAGGCTCAGATGAGGAGGACGCCGGCGCGGAGGGCGGCGTGTGTCGGCGCTACAACGTCGCCGATGTACCGGAGCAGCCCAGAGCCCCTGAGATCGCGGATTGCGTGCAGGATCGACTCTCCTTCTGAAGGGTCCCGAGCACCGGCCACCTTCAGAACCAGCTCGGGTGGGGTCAGATGGTCGGGGTGCAGGTCGATGACCATTTCGAGAACCGCACGTTCGATTTGTCTGACATCAAGCGACATGGCGCGCTAACGCCTCTTTGTCGCCGAGGCTTTCCTGCCGTCCTCGGGGCATCTCGCCGACAAGAAGCTCGCCAGGAAGACCGTCGCCGAGATTGCGTCCGTCGCTTTGCCATTCCCCTTCGGCAGTCGTCTGCTTGCGCTGGCCTGCAATTCCAGGACGGACTCCAGGAAGTCTCGCGCGAGCTGTCCGAATTCTTCAATGCCGAGGGCGTCGAGGATGAGGGGCGTCCAGCTCAGCTCTCCAGGCGAGTGATCGAAGACCCCGGCCTCCATCGAAGCTGAGGCATCGTCGACGAACTCCCGCAGGATGCTCGCCGAGATGCTTTTCCGCAAGATCGGGGGAAGGTGGTCCCAGGCATTGGGCGGGATCAACGTCGGCGCCGCTGCTCGGTAGAAGTGCTCCACAGCCCCGCGACGCGGAACCTTGTGGTCCTCCACGATCAAACCGCATTCCCGCAGTACTTTTACGTGGTAGCTGACCTGGCTCAGCCCTTCGTCCAGCTCCTCGGAGATTTCCTTGGGGCTGGCGACGCGTTCGCAGAGGACCGCGAGAATTCGGACGCGCACTCTCTTCGACAGGGCGTGCATCCGCCTGTAATTGACCAGATCCTTTGAGGATCGCTTGGGCCGTTTCTTGGCCGGCTTCCTCCTCTTCTTGCCGCCCTCTTTTTTGCGTGCCATTTGGGTCTGCCTCCATCTCTTGTTCGGTACGGGATAACTGCTGGCGCTCGACGTTAAGCGTTTACTGTGGTGAAACGAAGCGTAGTTTCTGTAGCGATTAACAACCATAGGTCGCTAAAAAGAATTTGAGCATTTGCCCTCGGCGTGTTGGACCCGAGGCTCGGCGGCAAGGGGCAGGCGACCGCCCTGAAGAACAGGTCGCCCGCGCCCCGCCCCCTTTAGGACCCCTTGGTGACCGAGAAAGCTGGGATCGCGTGATCGATCTTTGAAATCAGCATCTGGCTCCACCCCCTTTCGCTGCGATTAACCGATCTAATTATCTAGATCAGTTAATCGCAATCAAAGGTTCAACCAGCGAAAGGCCCGCTAACCGCTCAATATGTCCCCGACAAATCCACTAGGCTGGCGCGATCAAATCGACACTTGGGGGAGCCGTGACCGCTAAGGACCGTCAAACCGAGGTCAGTCTCAACGAGCAATTCTCGCTCGTGATCTCGCATGAGATCACCGTCAAAGCGATGATTCTCCTGTCTGATGGCGTTAAGAGTCCGAAGGAGATTGGCGAACGGCTGGACATCTCCACGTCCACGGCTAGCCATCACATCAAGAAGCTAGAACGGTTGGGCCTCGCCGAACTCGTTGAGGAACGAGAGGTTGGGGGAGCCATCCAACACTTCTATCGAGCGATCATCCGGCCGATTGTGAGCGATGAGGATTGGGACAAGCTAAGCATCGAAGAACGGCAGCTCTACTCGATTTGGATCGTTCAGCTGATCCTCGCCGACGCGGCCAAGTCTTTCGATGCCGAACTCTTCGATGCGTACTCCAATCGGCACCTAAGCAGATCGCCATTGCTCGTCGATAAAGAGGGGTTGGGCGAAGTTGCCGAAATCCAGAACAGAGCGTTGCACGACTCCTTCCAGGCCGTGGCGAAGTCCACCGAACGAAGGCTCAAGAGCGGCGAGGAGGGCATCAACGTCGTTTCGGCCATGATGTGCTTTCCGCTTCCCGAGCCAAGCGAAGGACCCTCGTTGCGGGAAGACATATAGCGGATCGAAAGGCTGCATTCATGCCGGCAGTCCGACCTTGAGTTAGCGCAGGCCGTCAGCCATCAGACCTGGCCTGCTCGCCAGCAAGCCGCTCGAGGTCGGCTATCGCGACACCCAGCGCGGCAGCGAGATTGCTGACGACATCCCAGCTTGGGTTGCGCTTTCTGTGCTCGATTTCGGAGAGGTAGGTCCAGTGGATGTCCGCCTCGGCCGCCAGCGCTTCAATTGTCATGCCGCGAGATTCTCGAAGGAGTCGGATTGCGGCTCCAAGTTGGGAAGAGGTCGTTGGGGGAGGCAGCGGCACGGAGGCGGCACAAGCCTCCCGCGACCTCATTCGTCAGACCATAGCCTATAGGCTATGGTCGGCAACAATGAGGCAGGGGGACCCAGCGGGGGCAGGGAGGAATGAGCAGGAGCACCAAAGTTGTGCCGATAAACGTGTCCCGGCCGTTTCACCTCCCATGAACGGCCGGGGCACAGCCGCCAGCTGGGGTAAATCGTGAGCTCGTCGGGCCTGGAGGCGATCGTGAAACACGACGGACGCCTGGACGTGCTGTGCTGCATTCTCGATGGCGGGCCATTGGCGATTCCACAGCTGAGCGCCAGGACCGGCAGGCCGTTGAACGTCGTGGGCCACTGGGTCAAGCTACTCGACTCATTCGGCCTAATTGAGAAGATTGGCGACTTCGAGGATGGCGGCGAGCCGCTGTATGCGACCACGCTGGATGAGCACCCCGATTGGGTGCGTGAAGCCATCGAGGAACACCGCCGCCTACTCTGACGTCGATGTCGCGACGCCGGTTTCCGATTGGACTGAGTGGCGAGCCACCGCCCGTCTGGCTGGGGCTGTTGACGACGCTGGCCGCGGTTATGGCCGGGACGCTGGTCGTCTACCTGCTGAAGTCCGCCGCCCCGGTCGTCTCGCTCGGCGTCGTCTACCTGCCGGCGATCCTGCTGATCTCGATCGTCTGGGGGCTGCGCCTCGGCCTGCTCGCCTCGGTTGCCAGCGCCGTTGCCTTCAATTTCTTCCACATCCCGCCGCTGCACCGCTTCGAGATCGGCAGCGAGCAGAACTGGGTCGCGCTGGCGGCCTTTGCGATCGTGGCTGTGGTCAGCAGCGCCGTCGCCGGCCTGGCGCGGGCGCGGGCGGTTGAGGCCGAGCGGCGGCGAGAGCAGGCAGACCGGGCCTTGGCGGAGCTGGCCGCTCTTTCCCGCGAGCGCGACCGGATGCAGGCCGAGATGGTCGAGGCGGAGGCGCTGCGCCGCAGCGACGAGCTGAAGACCGCGCTGCTGCGGTCGATCTCCCATGACCTGCGCACGCCGCTCACCTCGATGATCGCTGGCGGCGCGGCGCTCGGCTCGGCGACCCTTACCGAGGGGGAGCGGGCCGAGCTGAGCGAGGCGATCGTCGCCGAGGGCGAGCGGCTCTCGCGCCTGGTGGAGAACTTGCTCGACATGTCGCGGCTGGAGGCGGGCAAGGCGGAGCCTCACCGCGAGCAGACCGACCTCGCCGAGGTGCTCGATGTGGCCCGCGAAGGGGTCGCGCACTCCCCGACGCGGTCCTGGGCGAGGCCGATGAAGTCGTCCTCATCGACCTCACCCCCGAGGCGCTGATCGGACGCCTTCAGGCCGGCAAGATCTATCCCGGCGAGAACGTTCAAGCGGCGCTGAGCAACTTCTTCACGGTGGAGAACCTGCTGGCGCTGCGAGAGGTGGCGCTGCGCCAGGTCGCCCAGGAGGTGGAGGCAAGGCGACTCGTGGTCGAGGAGCCGCTCGGCACCCGCGAGGAGCGCGTCGCCGCCGAGGCGCCACAGGCTGTCGGTGAGCGGCTGCTGGCGCTGGTCCGCCCGCGGCCTTCCTCGCAGCGACTGGTCCGCCGCGCCTGGCGCTCGGCGCAACGGCTCGGCGCCGACCTCGACCTGCTCTGGGTGAAGCCGCCGAGCGAGCCGATCGAGGGAGAGGTCGCGCGGCAGGTCACCGCGCTGCGCCACCTCGCCTCGGTTCTCGGCGCCAACTTCCTGATCGAGGAGAGCGACGATCTGGTGCGGGGCGCCGCGGGCGTGATCCGCGAGCGCGGCAGCACCTACATCATGGTCGGCGAGTCGCGGCCGCGACGCGGGTTGGCGCGCCTGCGCGAGCCGCTGCCGCAGCGCTTGATGGAGGCGACCCCGCCGGGGATCGACGTGCGGATCGTCGCCCTCCGTGGCGGCAAGGCAGGGGAGGCCACCGGTGATCGTTGAGCACCTCCTGATCGCTGTCGCGCTGCTGCTCGGGCTCGGCGGCGGCTACCTGATCGCGCGCTCCCGCCGCGGCGGTGGCTCCGAACGACCCGATGCGGTGCACCAGATCCTGTTGCCGTTCACCGGCACGGCGATCTCGCGCCGGGCGGTCGACGCGGCGCTGCGCCTGGCCCGCGCCGAGGAAGCGACCCTGATGCCCGCCTATCTGGCGAGCGTGCCGAAGCGCCTGCCGCTCGATTGCGCGATTCCGGCTGAAGCCGCCAAGGCGATGCCGATGCTGGAGGCGATCGAGCAGCGGGCGACCGCCCAGGGGGTCAGCGTGGACGCTCGGGTCGAGCGCGGTCGCTCTTACCGGCACGCGCTGGCACGCCTGCTGGACCGCGAGCAGTTCGACCGCGTCGTCGTTCCGGCGACGGCCGAGGCGGGCGCCGGGCTGTCCGGCGACGATCTCGTCTGGGTGCTGGAGAAAGCCCCCGCCGAGGTTTTGATCCTGCGCCCCGGGCCGAGCGACGAGGCGCGCCTCGCGGTCTAAGCTCAGCTGTCGAGCGGCTCGAGGGCGCGGGCCTGCCTCGAGCACGATCCGCGACCTCAGCGCCGCTGTCAGCTCTTTTCGGCTTTGGCCTTGCCGGCTTTTTCGGCTTCTTTTTGGGCTTTCGCCGCCATCTGCTTGAGCATGGAGTCGTGGTCGAGGTCGATCACGGCACGGGCCTCGGCGCAGGCGATCGGGTCACGCGTCAGGGTGAGTTGGTTGTCCTGCTTGCTCTCCCCACCGAATGACCAGTTGGTCGAGCCGGTGACGAGATAGAGCCCGTCCACGACCATCAGCTTGTCGTGGCTGATAGCCGACTTTTCGGAGCGCCCGATCGCGATGCTGTTGCCGTCGAGATCGTTTTTCAGCATTTCGAGGAGTTCCGGCTCGCTGCCGGTTTTGGACTCGGTCGAGTCCAGCGACAGGGTCACCATCGTTTTCGTGTCATGGGCGTAGTGGCGAAGCAGAGCGGCCATGTGCGGGTCGTCGAACCCGTACATGTTGATCGCCACGGAGCTCTTGGCTTGGAGCAGCGCCCACAGCAGAACTTTGTGGACTCCGGGGTCGCGTGGCGCGTAGAAGGTGAGGTAGTCGCGGCTGTAGCCGTGCGGAAACGCCTCGGCCTGCTTGAACCGTCCGAGGTCCTCGAACGGAAGCTTGGCCAGCTCGTTCAGGGAGAGGTTGTCGAGCTCGGGGCGTGCTTTGCCCAGGTCGAGCGGCGACTCCCAGGCAGGGAATTCGTCGGCTTTCGATTTGCTCGCGGCCTTAGGCATAGGACATCACGGTCAGCTGCTCGAAGCGCAACACGCCTTTCGTCGCGGCGGGATCACCGGCTCGGATGGCGTGGACCGTGACTTCGAGCCGGTTCGGGTTGCCGAGATGGCGAATCGTCTCGGTCACGTCCATCGAGACGTTGATCGGCGTGAGGTGATGCTGCGGACGGCGATCGAAGGCGCTCACCGGGCCTCGTTTCCAGTCGCAATGGCCCTCGCCGCCCCAGCACTCGGTGCGGGTGAAGAGGGTGAACGAGCCGGCGAACCGGTCATGATCGCGCCCGGCATCGCGGCGGAGCTTGCCGGCGTTGAGGAAGACGAATGCGGTGAACGAGCCCGCGTCGCGATGGACGTCGACGAACTCGAGATCGATCCTGTTGACCCCGTCGAAGGCGATCGGCGTCGGCAGTGGCTTTGGCGTCGTCCAGGCCTGCATCAGGGGGCTCCCGGGACGGTTGCCGTCTGGGCAGCGTACTCATAGCCGAGGGAGGTGACGTCGAGGACCTCGCGGACGCGCATCGAGGGCTCGCGGGCGAACGTCATCGAGTATTCCAGCGTGGCGTGGTCGGGAAGGGCGCCCGGTTTGTTGTGCTGCCAGATGCGCCAGAGACGGTCGACCATCGCGTGGTGCGCCCAGAAGAGCGGGTCGAAGGCGGCCCAGTTCTGGTCCAGCATCTCGCCGCCGACCCAGACGTGCACGTTGTCATGGACGCGAGCGCAGCGTTTCCAGAATTCATCGTAGGAGGGCGCCGCCATGATCCAGGCGGAGGCGCCTCCGCCTGACCCGGGGAACCGCGCATTTCCCAGCGGCGGAGGCAGCGCTTGCGGGATGCCTCCAGGGTCGCGCTGGGTTTGCCGTGGCCAACCGGGACCGCGGGGCACGCCGAGTGGCCTGATCGGCGCGCTTGCCAGCACGTTTTTCTTTTTTCCTGCTTTTTTGACACTGAACGCTTTGGGGATGCCGGGCTCGTCCATCCAGTTCCACCACGGGACCGTGACCCCGGGATCGACTTCCTGCAGCGCCAGCTCGAAGTGGTAGAGATAGCCGCGGTGCCAGGGCAAGAAGTAAGGGTTGTGGTGCTGGCAGATCTCAAGCGAGACCCCGTGCCAGCCGGCGAAGAACTGGTAGCCGCGATTGTCTTCTCGGGCGAGCATCCCCTCGATTGCTTTCCGAAGCCGGTTCACCTCGGGAGCGGACATCGCGCTGACGTTCTGCCGCACCTTGAGCGCTGCCTGCGTCCTGCGGGGCTGGGCTGCAACCTGGAGGGTCACGACCGCGGAGCCCTGACTGGAGCCTCTCCCGCCGGAAGGGGAGCCTGCTTTGCCGAGCCCGACCGCCGCCAGGCACCGCGTCGAAGGTTCCGGAAAGCCGCGCCACCAAGCAGCGTCGCAATTGGCGCCATGCTCAGAGCGGTCTCCTCGACCGGCACTCCCGCGATGTGAGCCAGCAACATCGCCGCCCACTCTCTCAGGAGCGCGGTTACTATGCAAAAACAGTTAAGTACTTATTACTCTCAGAGTGATGTGGGCGCACCTCAGGACGTCATCTCATCGAGGCGAAATCATGCCCCCGGTGGGGCGCTCCGCCATCGGGGAAAAGCCGCAGGCCGACTGCGGCGGTTCCCTGATGGAGGCGCCTTCAGCCGGTCGTACGCTCGTTGGGTGAGTGCCAATTCGCTGCCCCCCCGCCGCCCCCGAGTCCTGATCGCCGGCGGAGGTGTCGCTGCGCTGGAGGCGGCCCTGGCGCTTTACGACCTCGCCGCCGACCGGCTGGAGGTCGAGCTGTGCTCGCCCCACAGTGAGTTCGTCTACCGCCCGTTCGCCGTCGGCGAGCCCTACGGCGCCGCCAGCATCCTCCGCTATGACCTCGGTGCCCTGGCTGGGCAGATCGGCGCTTCCTTCCGCCTCGGCGGCATCTTCTCCGTCGATACCGGGGCCGGGCAGGTGACCGCGCGCGACGGTGAGCAGATCCCCTATGACTACCTCATGATCGCCTCGGGGGCGCGCATGCTGTGGGCCGTTCCGGGCGCCGTCACCTTTTGGGGAGTGGCCGACGAAGGGGGGGTCGCGGGCGTGGTGCGCAAGCTGCGCGCCGGGATCTTGCGTGACGTCGTCTTCACCATGCCCGGGGGCCATAGCTGGGGGTTGCCGCTGTACGAGCTGGCGCTGCTCGGCTCGACGGTGCTGGCCAAGTCGGGGATCGAGGACGCGCGGCTCACCGTGGTCACCCCGGAGGACGCTCCGCTCGAGCTCTTCGGGCGGGCGGTTGCCGAGCGGATGGGTCACCTGCTGGGCGAGCGCGGGATCGAGGTCGTAACCGGCGTCCACCCAGTCGAGTTCGAGGGCGGGCGCTTGCGCATCGCTCCCGGCGAGCCGATCGAGACCGAAGCGGTCATCAGCCTGCCGCGCCTAGAGGGCCGCCGCATAGACGGTCTCCCCGTCGAAGCGGATGGCTTCCTCCGGGTCGATGAGCACTGCCGTGTGGTCGGAGCCGAGCGTGTCTTTGCCGCCGGCGATGTCTCCGCCTTCCCGGTCAAGCAAGGGGGGATCGCGACCCAGCAGGCCGACACCGCCGCCGAGGCGATCGCCTCGGCGGCCGGCTGTGAGGTTGAGCCGGCGCCGTTCGATCCGGTGCTGCGCGGCGTGCTCTGGACCGGTGAGGAGCCGCGCTACCTGTACGGGAGGCTGACGGGCGGCCACGGCGAAGTCTCGGAGCTGAGCGAGGCGCCGCTCTGGCCCGGGCCGGACGGCAAGATCGTCGGCCGCTACCTGAGCCCGTTCCTGGCCGGGCTGCCCGAGAGCGAGAAGCGCGCCCCCATCACCAGCTGAGATAGCCGGCTGGGACACGCGCCGTCGATCGGGTCATGATGCGCCGGTGAGCGATGCCGACGAGCGCGCCTTGATCCGCCGCTATCGCACGGCCCGGCGCGACCCGCAGCTCGCTGTCCTGGAGGGATTCCACGCCCTCAAGCACGCGCTGCGCTTCGGCGCCGAGGTGCTGGAGGCGGTCGCCGCCGATCCGGAGCAGCTGCGGGCGCTCGCGACGGAGCTGGCCCCAGACCTCGGCAGCTCGCTCGCCGAGCGGACTGCCCCCGCCACCCCTGAGATCGTGGCTGAGCTGGTGCCGCAGGCGCCCCGCACCGGCGTTGTCGCGATCGCCCGCCGCCCCGAGGTCGACCTTGGGTCGGTGCTCGCCGGGCAGCAGCACGAGCCGTTGGTCTTGCTCGAGGACCCGCGGACGATGGGCAACATGGGGGCGTGTGTGCGGGTCGCTGCTGCCGTCAACGCAGCCGGTGTGCTGACCACTGGGCCCAACGATCCCTGGCATCCGGACGCGCTGCGCGCCGCCGCCGGGCTCCACTTCGCATTGCCTGTCGCCGCGGTGGGGGGGGAGCTGCCGGCGAGCGACCGGCTGCTGGTCGCGATCGATCCCGGTGGCGACGACCTCCGCCCGGCCGAGCTGCCGCCGCGCGCGATCCTCGCCTTTGGCACCGAGCGCTATGGCCTCAGCGCCGCCCTGCTCGAGCGCGCCGACGCTCGCCTCGGCATCCCGATGCGCGCCGGCGTCTCCAGCCTCAACCTGGCAACGGCGGTCGCCGCCGTGCTCTTTTCCCAGCGCCTTTAAGATCGTCCTCGCTTCCGCGTCCAACCGAAAGGATCACCCGTGCCGCTCGCCAACTTCAACTTGGGGGAAGCGCTTCTCCTCGCCCTCGAGATCTTCTTCCTGGTGATCTGGATCTGGATCCTGATCACGATCATCGCCGACCTCTTCCGCGACCACACCCTGTCGGGCTGGGCCAAGGCGGCATGGGTGCTGTTCCTCGTCTTCCTCCCCTTCTTGACCGCGCTGATCTACCTAATCGCCCGCGGCAGCGGTATGCGCGACAGGTCGATCAAAGCCCAGGCTGAGGCAAAACAGCACTTCGACTCCTACGTGCGCGAACAGGCGCACAGCTCGCCCGCCGACGAGCTGCACAAACTCAACGATCTGAAGGAAAAGGGCGCGATCTCCAGCGAGGAGTTCGACAAGGCAAAGGCCAAGCTCCTCGCCTGACACCTCACCGCCGACGGGCCTAAAACGGGGCATATGGTCCCGTTTTAGGCCCGTCGGCGGGTCGTGCTCTCGCTGCAGCGGCGATTTCTCCTGCAAGTGAGGGGAATCTGCAACGGAAGTTGCAAGTTATTAGCAACTCCTAACAATCTTTAGGCGACTTCGTTAGCGTGACGCGCGATGCGGCCCTCTTCCAGCTCCCCGCGGTGGCTGCTGCTGCCCGCCGCAATGCTGCTGCTCGTGCTCTGCCTGGGGGCGAGCGCGCCGGCCAAGACCCTGAGTGAAAAGCTCGACGCGACGCAGGGCAAGCTGAGTCATGTCCGCGAAAGTCAGAGTTCGCTCTCGGCGACGATCGCCGAACAGAACAAGGCGATCGACTCGATGCTCGGCGAAGTCTCGCGGCTGCGCCAGCAGCAGTTGGCGCTCGAGTCCGAACTGGAAGAAAAGCAGGCCGAGCTCGACAGCGCCACCGCCAAGCTGGAAGCTGAACAGCACCGGCTGGCGCTGATTCGCGCTCGCCTTCAGCGGGCGCTGGACGTGCTTCGCGAAAGGCTCGTCTCCATGTATGAGGCGGGCAGCCCGGACGTGCTCAGCGTCGTGCTCGAATCGGAGACCTGGTCGCAGGCCAGCGTCCGGGCCGAATACCTGAGCCGGGTCCAGGCCTACGACAACTCGGTCGCCGACCGGGTCAAGGGGTTGCGCGACGAAGCAAAGGCCGCGGTCGAGCGGATGGCGGCGATCCGCCTGCAGCTGAAGGAAGCGCGCGACGCGATCGCGGTCAAGGAGCGCGAAGCAGCCGACGCCCGGGCCGAAGCGGCGGCCCGCTTCGGCGATCTCAAGGAAGCCCAGGCCCAGCGCCAGCAGGAGCTGGAAGGGCTCGAGTCGCGCGAACAGGCGCTGAGCGACAACCTGGCGGCGATCTCCGAACAGCTTTCCGCCGCGGGGGCCCCGGTCTCGACTGGCACGCCGGCTCCGCTGACCCCCGGCCAGAGCGCCGAATACATCTCCGAAAGCCAGGCGAGCGTGCCGAGCGCCGCTCCGCCGGCTGTGCAGGCGGCGATCGAAGCCGCCAACTCGATCGCCACCACGCCCTACATCTGGGGCGGCGGTCACGGCTCCTTCGAATCCTCTGGCTATGACTGCTCGGGCGCGGTCAGCTTCGCCCTCAATGGCGGCGGCTTCCTCGAAAGCCCGCTCGACTCGACCGGGCTGGAGACCTGGGGCGACCCCGGCCCCGGCCAGTGGATCACCGTTTACGCCAACGCCGAACACGCCTGGATGATCATCGCCGGCCTCGCCTTCGACACCGTCGGCGGCCCCGGTCCGCGCTGGCACCCTGAACTGGTCGACTCCCCGGAAGGCTTCATCGCCCGCCACCCCTCCGGCTACTGAGACGTGCCGGGACTTAGCGTCCCTATGGGTGCTTAAGTCCCGGCACGTCTGATTCAGGCCCTGGCGTGGACCAGGTTCGTGACGTAATCCGGGCGCTCGACGCCAGGGAGTAGGCGATCGTCGGGCTCGGGTGGGCCGGCCGCGATGCGCAAGCCGATCGTGCCGGCCCAGACGGGCAGCTCGTAGTCGGCCTCCTCCTCGACCGGGCCTCCGGTCCTGACCTTGGCCGAGGCCTCATCCAGCCGAACCCGGAGGACGGCGGTGCCGCGCAGCTCCTGTTCGCTCGGCAGTCTGGCGTCTCCCCAGCGACCTGGCACGAGCTTCTCGGTGAACGCCTGGAGCGCCCCTCGTTTGTCCTTGCTCGCCTCGATCCGCTCGGCGCGGCCGAAGACGACCACCGAGCGGTAGTTGACCGAGTGGTGGAAGGCGGATCGAGCCAGCACCAGCCCGTCGAGCAGGGTCGCGGTCAGACAGATCTCGGCTCTCTCCGCTTCGCGCAACGTCCGGCTGGCGGCCGAGCCATGGATGTAGAGCCACTCGCCCACCCGCGCGTGGAGGGTCGGGATCACCACCGGATAGCCGCCCTCATCGATCGTCCCGACGTGGGAGACCAGCGCCTCGTCGAGGATCGCCTCGATCACCTCGCGCTCGTAGACGGCGCGCTTCGGTACCCGCCGCACCCTGGTCCTCTGCTTTTCGCCCATTTCCCTTCTCGCTAATCTGTTACAGTACAAACATCGATTCTGAGCTAACACAGTATCGGATATCGGACGGGAGTGCAGCGGAGATCGCGGCCAGCGTCGAGCGCGGGATCGAGGAGGGGGCATTGCCGCCCGGCACACCGCTGCCGGCGGTTCGCTCGCTCGCCGGCGAGCTTGGGGTCAGCCCGACGACCGTCTCCGCCGCGTTCAAGGACCTGCGCTCGCGCGGCCTCGTGGTGACGCGTGCGCGCAGCGGCGCCCACGTCAGCTGGCGACCCCCGGTGGCCGGGGCATGGTTCGGCTCGACGGCACCGGCCGGCGTTCGCGACCTGGCGAGCGGCAATCCCGATCCGAATCTGCTGCCCGACCTGGCGCCGATCCTGCGACGGCTTGAGCCGCCGCGCCAACTCTATGGAGGGGATCCGGCGGATCCGCAGCTGCTCGAGTTGGCCAGGGCGGAGTTCGATCAAGATGGGATCGCCGCCGAGGAGATGGCGGTCGTGAGCGGCGCCCTCGACGGGATCGAGCGTGCCCTGCAGGCGCGGCTTCGGCCCGGTGACGTGGTGGCCGTCGAGGACCCTGGCTTCGCCGGCCTCTACGACCTTCTGCGCGCGCTGGGTCTGGCCCTGCGGCCCGTGTCTGTGGACGGGCGGGGGATGACTCCCTTGGTGCTCGCCGACGCGCTCGGGGAGGGGGTGGACGCGGTCGTAGTCAATCCGCGCGGCCAGAACCCGACCGGCGCCTCGCTCGACGAGGAGCGGGCCGCGGAGCTGCGGCGAGTCCTCGATCGCGAGCCCGACGTCATGGTCCTCGAAGACGACCATCTCGGCCCGATCGCCGGCGCGCCGAGGCTGACGCTTACGGCCGGTCGCAGCCGCTGGGCGGCGGCCCGCTCGTTGGCCAAGTCGCTCGGGCCCGACCTGCGGCTCGCCGTCCTCGCCGGCGACGCCCACACGATCAGCCGCGTGCGGGGGCGCCAGGCCGTCGGCCCCGGTTGGGTAAGCATGCTCCTCCAGCGCACGGCGGCCACGCTCTGGTCGGATCCAAAAGTCGGGAAGAGCTTGGAGAGGGTGACCGCGACCTACAGCGAGCGCCGCGAACACTTCGCAGCCGCCCTCGCCGAGCATGGAATCGCGGTCGAGGCCCCAACCGGCCTCAACGCCTGGATCCCCGTCCCTGACGAGACGCGCGTCGTCCAGACTCTCCTAACCGAGGGGTGGGCGGTCATGCCAGGCGCACCCTTCCGCCTCCAGGCGAAGCCGGCCATCCGAGTGACCACCAGCTCCCTCAAGCCCGCGGAGGCCGACTCGCTCGCTGCAGCTTTGGCGGCGTCCCTACGCCCGTCCCACCGAACCCGCTCCGCATAGATCCCCTCTCGGTAGGGGTGGAACGTCTTGTACTTTTTCTGCGGCGACGCTGGCGGACAGCCGACAACCGTCTTCAGAAAAAGTTAAGTGGAACCCCTGCCGAGAGGGGATCTCACGCAGGCACTTCGGCGGACTCGATTGGGCGCCCTTCGGCCTGCCAGGTGCCGACGCCGCCGCGGGCCACGTGGATCGTCTCGAAGCCCTCTCGCTGGAGGACCGAGGCGGCTAGGCCGCTGCGTTTGCCGCCCTTGCAGATCGTCGCCAGGGCGCGGTCGCGGGGCAGCTCGTCGAGCCGTCGCGCCAGCTCGCCGTAGGGGATGTGGAGCGAATCGGCGATGTGCCCATCGGCGTACTCACCGGCGCCGCGCACGTCGAGGACCAGTGGCGGCTCCTCATCTTCCAGCAGCTCCGCAAGTTGCTCCGGCCCTATCGGCTCGATCCGCGCCACCAGACGCTCCTCCGCTCGCCAGGCGCTCATGCCGCCGCCGAGGAAACCACGCACCCCCAGCCCAACTGCCGCGAGCAGCTCCGCCGCTTCCAGCTCGTTGCCGTCTGAGGCAGCCACGACGACCACCTGGGCGTCGGGCGGGACGACCTGTGCGACCTTGGTGGCGAAGCCGGTGTCGTAGGCTGAGGCGCTGATCGCGCCGGGGATATGGGCCTCGTCGAACTGCTCGTTGGTGCGCGAGTCGACGGCGAAGGCGCCTGACGCGATCGCCGCCTCGAAGCGGCGCGGCGTCAGCCGTGCCGGTGAGCCGATCGACTCGATCAGCGGGCCGCAGTTGAGCGCGACGATGTGCTCGACGTTTGGCGGTCGCTCGCCCAGCCTCGCGACTGCGTCCTCGACGAACGCCGCCTCGTCGGTGAAGGTCAGCGCCCGGTTGTGGCGGCGCTCGAAGCCGATCGTCGAGGAGGTCTTGAGGTCGATGCCGGAGCTGCCGCAGAGCGAGCCGCCGAGGTGCCCGGGCCAGACCTCGACCTCGTCGGGCAGGGAGAGCAGCCGCTCGCGCAGGGAGCGAAAGATGCCGGCGGCGCCCTCGCGCGGCTCGACCGCCAGGTCCGGCCGGGCGACGTCGCCGACGAAGAGCGAGTCGCCGCTGAGGACCGCGACCGGGTCGCCGCCGCGCTCGGCATCTCGCAGCAGGAAGGAGGTGTGCTCGGGCCGGTGGCCGGGCGTGTGGATCGCCTCGATCGAGACCGCCTCGCCGAGCTCCAGCGTCCAGCCGTCGGCGAACGGCTCGTGCTCGTACTCGGCCCCGGCCAACCCGCTGACGTGGATCGTCGCCCCCGTCGCTCGGGCCAGCCGGCCGTGGCCGGAGACGTGGTCGGCGTGGTTGTGGGTCTCCAGCACGTGCTCGATCCGTACCCCGTGCAGGCGGCTGAGCTGCAGATAGGAGTCGATATCCCACTGCGGGTCGACCACCGCGGCGACGCCCGAAGCGGAGTCCCCGACAAGGTAGGAGGCGCAGCCGAGGTCCTCGTGGATGATCTGTCGGAAGAGCATTGCGGCCGTCCAGTTTGCTGAGGATCGTTGAAGGGGTAGCTTTCTCGCTCAGAGTAGCGGCCGAGGAAGGAGCGCAATGGGAGTCGAGGAACAGACGTCGCTGGAGCGGGAGCTGACCGAGCTGCTCGAGGTGGAGCGCTTCGATCCTCCCGACGAGTTTCGCCGGCATGCGCTCCTGTCCGATCCCGCCGTCTACGAGGAGGCCGCCGCCGACCCACAGGCCTGGTGGCTGCGGCAGGCGACCGAGCTGCTCGACTGGGATCGGGAGCCGAGCGAATCGCTGGATGAGTCCAGCCCGCCCTTCTACAAGTGGTTCGCCGACGGGCAGCTGAACGTTTCCGCCAACTGCCTCGACCGACATGTCGCGGCCGGGCTGGGCGACCGCGTCGCCTACCACTGGCGGGGCGAGGAGGGCGAGGAGCGCGACCTCACTTACACCGAGCTGCTCGTCGACACCCAGCGCTTCGCCAACGCCCTGCGCGACCACGGGATCGAGAAGGGCGATGTGGTCGGCATCTACTTGCCGATGATCCCGCAGGTGGTCGTCGCGATGCTGGCCTGCGCCAGGATCGGCGCCGTCCACAACGTCGTCTTCGGCGGCTTCTCTGCGGAGGCGGTGCGGGAGAGGATGGAGTTCTCCGAGGCGAAGGCGTTGATCACCGTCGACGGCGCCCGCCGCAAGGGCAAGACGGCGCCGGTCAAGGCGCGGGTCGACGAGGTGATGGCCGATGTCGGCTCGATCGAGACGATCTTCGTCGTCCGCCACACCGATGAGGAGTGCGAGATGCGGGAGAGGCGCGACGTCTGGTTCGAAGACGCGATGGATGCCGCCGCGGCTGAGTGCCCGCCGGAGGCGATGGGGGCCGAGGACCCGCTCTACATCCTCTACACCTCCGGTTCGACCGCGAAGCCGAAGGGGATCCTCCACACCACCGGCGGCTACCTGACCGGTGTCGCCTGGACCCACCGCTGCGTCTTCGACCTGAAGCCGGAGGAGGATGTCTACTGGTGCGCCGCCGACGTCGGCTGGGTCACCGGCCACTCCTACATCGTCTATGGCCCGCTCGCCAACGGCGCGACCAGCGTCATGTACGAGGGGGCGCCGGACTATCCGGACAAGGACGTCTGGTGGGAGCTGATCGAGCGTTACGGGGTGACCATCCTCTACACCGCGCCGACGGCGATCCGCGCCTGCATGAAATGGGGGGTGGAGCACCCGCAGCGCCACGACCTCAGCTCGCTGCGCCTGCTCGGCTCGGTCGGCGAGCCGATCAACCCGAAGGCGTGGCTCTGGTACCACAAAGTGATCGGCGGCGAACGCTGTCCGATCGTCGACACCTGGTGGCAAACCGAGACCGGCCACATCATGATCTCGCCGCTGCCGGGGATAACCGCGACCAAGCCCGGCTCGGCGACGAAGGCCCTGCCGGGGATCGACGCCGCGGTCGTCGACGATGCCGGCGAGCCAGTCGAGGGCGGCGAGGGACTGCTCGTATTGCGCCGTCCCTGGCCGGGGATGCTGCGCACCCTCTACCGCGAGGAGGAGCGCTTCGTCGAGACCTACTTCTCCCGCTTCGGCCCCGAGACCTACCTAGTGGGGGACGCCGCGCGCCGCGACGAGGACGGCTACTTCTGGGTGCTGGGCCGGATCGACGACGTGGTCAACGTCTCCGGCCACCGCCTCTCGACCGCGGAAGTCGAGTCGGCGATCGTCTCCCACCCGAAGGTCGCCGAGGCGGCTGTGATCGGGCAGAGCGACGAGGACACCGGCCAGGCGATCTGCGCCTTCGTCACCCTCGAGGGTGACCGCGAGGGAGACGACGAGATGGTCGCCGAGCTGTCCGAGCACGTCGCCGCGCGGATCGGCAAACTGGCGCGGCCGAAGCGGGTGATCTGGTCCGGCGACCTGCCCAAGACCCGCTCCGGCAAGATCATGCGTCGCTTGCTGCGCGACATCGCCGAGGGCCGCGAGCTGGGGGATGTCACCACGCTCCGCGACCCGGGCGTGATGAAGGAGCTGGAGTCGAAGATCGCCGCCCGGGCGGACACCGAAGGCTGACTCCCTAGCGCCGGACGTGCCGGGACTTAGCGGTCCCTATGGGTGCCTAAGTCCCGGCACGTCCCCCGGGCGGGGGTCAAGGCGAGGTGCGCTCGTCGACCATGCGCTCGACCGCGACCTCCAGCGCCTCGAGCTGCTCGCGGACGCTGCGCAGCTCGCGCAGCGCGACCGCCTCGGCGGAGAGCTGCTCGGCCTCCAGCTCAGCCTCGACCTCGGCGATCTCCGGGCCGAGGAAGCGCTGGGCGATCGCGCCGGTGAGCAACGCCACGAAGGAGATGCCGACGAGCACGACCACCACCCCGACCACCTCGCCCCCCGTCGTCGTCGGGTAGATGTTCGAGCCGAGCGTGGTCATCGAGGTGACCGCCCAGTAGATCCCGTCCCAGGCGCCCAGGTGCTGGCTGTGCTTCTCGAAGCCGACGAAGAGGGCGCCGCCGGCGACGGCGGTCAGCACGGCGAGCAGCGCCGCGTAGTGCAGGCCACGCAGCGAGAAGGCCTGGCGCGAGAGCTGGGCGAGCCGCAGCAACCGCAGCAACCGCAGCAGGCGCAGGACTCGCAGGCTCTGCAGCCCAGCCGGCAGGACGGGCGGGGTGAAGACGACGATGATCAGGTCGAGCGGGTGGTGCTTGAGCCAGGTCAGGCGTTCCGGCACCACCGCCAGCATCACCGTCAGCTCGGTGAGGAAGGCGAGCCAGATGATCCAGTTGAGCGCGCGGGCGACGTCCAGCAGCGCGCCGCCGGGATGGGACTCGTTGATCGCCACAGCGGGGATCGTCAGCGCCGCTGCGATCAGCATCGGAGTGTTGAGGACCTGCGCCACGCGCGTGCTGCGCGCGTCCATCCCCGGGCCGTAGGGCACGAGCTTCTCGGTCGCCTCGGAGCTCACGCGCGTCTAGTTCGACGCCGACACTCTGGTGCCTACCCGTGCGACCCATGTGTTCCGGTGCTCCTTTTCCCCGCTATATGTGGTTTCGACACAGGAATGTAGTTTGCTAAACTAATTACCAAAGCTAATGACTCAGATGATCGTCGACACCACGCTCACCGATTCCGCCGCGAGGCTGCGGATGGCGATCGTGCGCATGGCGCGCCGGCTGCGGCAGGAGGCTGCGGGGGCGGCCGGGGAGCTGACGCCGACCTCGGCGGCGGCGCTGGCGACGGTCGAGCGGCACGGGCCGCTTACCCCAAGCGAGCTGGCCGAGATCGAGCGGGTGAAGCGACCGACGGCGACGCGGACGCTGAGGGTGCTCGGTGAGGCGGGGCTGGTTGACCGCGCGCCAGACCCCGAGGACGGGCGCAGCGCCCTGGTCAGCATTACGGCGACGGGCCGGGATCGGCTGCGGCGCGGGCGCGGGCGCAAGAACGCCTACCTGGCACGCAGAATGCGCGATCTGCCGGCCGCGGACCTGGCGGCTCTGGACCGTGCCGCGGAGATCCTCGAGCGCGTACTCGAGGAGCGGCCGCGGGGGAGCGAGGAGCGCCGGTGAGCGCCGCGGTAAGGCGCAGCTTCGACTCCCTCTCCGTTCCAAACTACCGTCGCTACTTCGCCGGGCAGGTCGTCTCGCTCTCGGGGAACTGGATGCAGACGGTGGCCGCGCTCTGGCTGATCCTCGATCTGACCGGCAGCGGCCTCGCCGTGGGCGCCACTACCGCGCTCCAGTTCCTGCCGATGCTCCTCTTCGGCGCCTGGGGCGGTCTGCTCGCCGACCGCTTCCCGAAGCGGCGGCTGCTGATCGTGACCCAGACGTTGATGGCCCTACCGGCCCTCGCCCTCTTCGCAGTCACCGGCGCCGGCATCGTCGCACCGTGGATGGTCTACCTGGCAGTCCTCGCGATGGGCGCGGTCAACGCGGTCGACAACCCGACCCGGCAGAGCTTCGTGATCGAGATGGTCGGCGCCGATCGCGTCGTCAACGCGGTCAGCCTCAACAGCGTCCTCGTCCAGTCGGCGCGGATCGCCGGCCCGGCGATCGCCGGCCTGCTGATAGCGGCGTTTGGGGTCGGTCCCTGTTTCGCGGTCAACGCCCTCACCTTCGGAGCGATGATCGCCGCCCTCTGGCGAATGGACCCAAGGCAGCTGCGGACGGCGCCCGCCGCCGGCCGCGAGCCCGGCGCGATCCGCGCTGGGCTGCGTTACGTGCGGCGGACGCCCGAGCTGGCCGTGCCGCTGGGGCTGATGGCGCTGGTCGGCACCTTCGGCTTCAACTTCCAGGTAGTGCTGCCGCTGCTCGCCCGTTTCAGCTTCAACGGCGGCGCCGGCGCCTACGCGGCGCTCGTCTCGGCGATGGGCGTCGGCTCGGTGGCGGGGGCGTTGATCGTCGGCGCCCGCGGACGCACCGGGCCGCGCCTGATCGCCGCCGCCGCGCTTTGCTTCGGAGCCACGGCGGCGCTCGCCGCGGCGATGCCCACGATGGCCTTCGAGATTCCCGTGCTCGCCCTGCTCGGCGCCGCCGCGGTCACCTTCGCGGCGACCGTCAACTCGACCCTGCAGCTCGCGGTCGAGCCGGCGATGCGGGGCAGGGTGATGGCCCTCTACTCGGTCGTCTTCCTCGGCTCGACGCCGATCGGTGGCCCACTCACCGGCTGGCTGTCGCAGGCTTACGACCCAAGGGTGGCGCTGCTTCTGGCCGCGATCGCCGGCGTCTCCGCTGCCTGGGCGGCCCGCGTCTCCTTCGCCCGGATCGGCACCCGCCCCACGAAGCAGCCCCCTAAACCGTGGCCGACGGGCCTAGAACGTCAGATATAGGCGCGTTCTAGGCCCGTCGACGGTGTTCCTAGCCGGTGTAGCCGGCTTCTTTGAGGTATGCGGCCGCCGCCTTGGCCGGTGACTGCTTTTCGAGTTCGACCCGAGCGTCGAGCTCCTGCATGACCGGGAGCGTCAGCCCCTTCTGGACTTCGACGATCGTCTTTTCGTAGTCGGGCCCGGCTTTCTTCGCCACTGAGGGCTTGGTGACGAAGATGACGTTGCCGGCCGGGAAGACTTCCTTGTCGTCTTCGAGGATCACGAACTTGTCTTTCTCTGCCGACAGCTGCGCGTCGGTGGTGAAGAGGATCGAGAGGTCGGCCTGGCCCTTTTCGAGGACCGTGTAGCGGAGGCCGATGTCAACCGGGGTGAATGACTTGAATTTGAGCTGGTAGTACTTTTCGAGCCCGGCCAGGCAATCGATTCGCTGGCGGCACTCCGGCGAGCCGTCGAGGCTCAGCTTTTCGGACTTCCCCGTGAGATCGGAGATCGTCTTCAGGCCGAGCTTGTCGGCCGTCTTCTTCAGCGTCCCAACCGCGTTGGCACTGGCGAACGGCGTCGGCGGGAAGGCGGTCAGACCTTCCTTTTCGAATTCCGCCTTTGCCTTTTCGTAGGCCGGCTGCGCCGCGGCGGGAACTTCTTCGGGTTCGATGCCGAAGAACGAGGTCAGCGCCGTGCTGGCGTACTCCGGGTAGCCGGAGATCTGCCCCGACTTCAACGTCTGCAGCGCAACCGTTTCGGAGCCCAGGTTGAGGGCTTTCTTCACCTTGTAGCCGGCGGCTTGCAGTGCCTGGGCATAGACCTCTCCGAGGATTTCCTGTTCGGGGAAGTTCTTCGAGCCGATCGTCAGGGTCACCTTCCCGTTATTCGGGTTGGAGGCGATTGCGCCACCCCCACCTTCGCTGCTGCTGCTGTCGTTGCTCGAGCCGCATGCGGCGACTCCGAGGGTGAGGATGAGCGCGAACAGCACCGCTGCGGCGGCGCGCCCCCCCTTGGTCGTGATTCTCACTGTGTGTCCTCTCTTGTCGATTGCAATGCGGTCGTTTCGGGGAAGAGATCAGGCGGCACTCAGCTTCAAGCCTTTCGAAGTGAGCAGACGCTGCAGCCCGGCGAGTGAGAACTCCAGCGCGAGGGCCAACAGGGCGACCAGGATCGCCCCGGCCAGCACACCGTTGCTGCCGTAGACGTTGCGGTTGATGATGAAGTCGCCGAGGGTAAGCACCCCAGCCAGCGGGGCGATCGTCGCCGTCGCAACGATGTTGATCGTCGCTCCGCGGATCCCCGTCATCAAGGTTGGGATCGCGAGTGGGACCTCGACCTTGAACAGGACTTCGGGCTCAGTCATGCCAATCCCGCGCGCCGCCTCTACCGTGGCACGGTCCACTTGGCGGATGCCGACGAAGGTGTTGGTCAGGATCGGAGGAATGCCGAGCACGGCGAGGGCGATCGTCACGTTCAGCAGCCCGACTCCGATCGCCGCCGCCATGAAGGCGATCAACGCTAGCTCGGGGATCGCCCGGCCGGCGTTGCCGAGCCCGACCGCGAGCAGCTCACCGGTGCCGCGGTGCCCTAGGAAGAGGCCGACTGGCAGCGCCACGAGCATCGAGAGGCCAAGGGCGAGCACGGTCAGCTCGAGCTGGGTGATCGTCAGTTCGATTACCTGGGAGAAGCCCCCGACCTTCTTGCCGCCGGTGACGTTCGAGCTCTGGGGCTCGAAGATGAATTCGATCGCGCCGCCGATCGAGGCCGGCAGCAAGGGTGAAAGGAAGAGCCCGATCACCGCTCAGCCACCCTTCGCCAGCGGGTCGCGTAACGCTGTATTCCGAGCAGGATCAGGTCGAAGGAGATCGCCATCAGGATCGCGATTCCGCCGGCGATGATGATGTTCGTCTTGAAGGTCAGCTGCCCGCCGGTGTAGATCTGCTGCCCAAGCCCACCGCCGCCGGCAAACACCGCCAGCGTCGCGATCGCGACCGTGCTGACAGTGGCGATTCTCAGGCCGGCGACGATCTCCGGCGTCGCCAGAGGCAGCTCGACTCGCCAGAGGATCTGGCGGTCCGTGAGTCCCATGCCGCGGGCTGCATCCCGAACCGAGGCCGACACGTTGGCAAGTCCGGTCATCGTGTTGCGGTAGATGATCTGCAACGTGTAGGCGGCGAGGGCGATGACTACGGTGTCGCGCCCGAGCCCGGTGATCGGCAGCAGCAGGAAGAAGAAGGCGAGGCTCGGCACCGTGTAGAGAACCCCGGTGGCAGCGAGCAGGGGCGGCTGCAGCCAGCGCCGTCGGTGAGCCAGGAGCGCCAGGGCGAAGGCAATCGCGAAGCCGACGAGGACCGAGATCGCGACCAGTTCGACGTGCTGGAGAGTCGGCGTCTCGTAGCGACCGATGTTGTCCTTCGCCCAGTCGAAGCAGAAGAGCTTGCTGGTGTCGGCCTGGCAGGGAAGCGTCTCCGAGGTGCGATGGTGGAAGAAGCTTTTGCCGACTTCCCCGACGGCCGCCAGTGGCAGCAGGTGGCTATTCACGGGGACGCTCCACCGCTCCGCGCTCCTCGGCCTTCGCCTTGGGCGAGGCGAGGAACTCGGAGATGATCTCGACCGAGAGGACGCCGGCAATCCGGCCCTGGTGATCAACCACCGCCGCGTACTGTGCCTCGCCCTGCAGCAGGTCGGCGAGCGCATCGCGCATCACGTCGTCACGGTCGAGCAGCGGCCCGAGCGGATTGTCCGGCCGCGCCGGCACCGTCTCCGCGGAGAGATCGCGCTCGGAGAGCCAGCCGAGCGGCCGCCGCTCGGCGTCGACCAGCAGCGGGTAGGGGACCTCCGCGTCGCGCAGCTTCGCCCGCACCTCAGCCGTCGCCTGGCCGACGTGGGCGAGCGGCGCCTCCCAGAGGTCGATGTCGGAGACGCGCATCAGGGCCAGCCGCTTGAGGGCGCGGTCGGCGCCGACGAAGTCCTCGACGAACTCGTCGGCGGGCGCCATCAGCAGCTCGGCCGGGGTCGCGTACTGGGCGACGTGGCCGCCCTTGCGCATCACCGCGATCCGATCGCCCATCTTGATCGCCTCGTCGATGTCGTGGGTGACGAAGAGGACGGTCTTACGGATCTCCGCCTGCAGACGGAGGAACTCGTTCTGGAGGCGCTCGCGGCTGATCGGGTCGATTGCGCCGAACGGCTCGTCCATCAGCATCACCAGGGGGTCGGCGGCGAGCGCTCGGGCGACCCCGACCCGCTGCTGCTGGCCGCCGGAGAGCTGCGCCGGATAGCGCTCGCCGAGCTCGGGATCGAGGCCGATCAGCTCCAGCAACTCCACCGTGCGCGCCCTGATCCGATCCTTCTTCCAGCCCAGCAGCTGCGGCACCGCGCCGATGTTCTCGGCGACCGTGCGGTGGGGGAAGAGACCGACCTGCTGGATCACGTAGCCGATCTCGCGCCGCAGCCGGGCAGGGTCGCGCTTGCGCACCGACTCGCCACCGATCAGGACGTCGCCCTCGCTCAGCTCGACCGTACGGTTGACCAGCCGCATCGCGGTCGTCTTGCCGCAGCCGGAGGGTCCGACCAGGACGCAGACCTCGCCGGCCGGGACCTCGAGGTTGAGCCGCTCGACCGCAGCCTCGGCGGAGTCGCCGTAGCGCTTGGTTGCGTTCTCGTAGCGGACTGCCGAGGCGCCCGTGGACGAGACTTCCTCAGTGACCTCTGGGGTGGGCACTCGTGGCGAGCCTATACCCGTACAACCCGAGTATTCCACCTGGGGAACGGCGTCAGCCGATGCCCAACCGCCGCGCCCGCTCGGCGGCGCGGGCGACGATCTCCTCCGTGCCCTTCACCTCGCCGCCGCTCATCAGCACTCGTCCGGCGACAACGGTCGTGTCGACCGCCGAGCCGCTCGCCGCGTAGACGAGGTCGGAGGCGAGGTCGCCGATTCCAAGCTCGGGCGAGCCGCCGCGCAGGAGCAGGAAGTCGGCGGGACCGCCGGGGGCGAGCGGCTCCCGTCCGCCCCCGAGCAGCGGCGCACGGGCGCCGGTCGCGACCTCGAGGGCCTCGGCGGCGGGGAGGACGGTCGGATCGCCGCTGGCGTGCCGCTGCACCAGCGCGAAGGTCTTCAGGTCGGCGAAAAGGTCGAGCGAGTCGTTGGAGCCGGCTCCGTCGGTGCCGAGTCCGACCGCGACGCCCGCCTCGCGGGCAGCCGGGTAGGGAAAGACCCCCCCGACCGCCAGCTTCAGGTTGGCGACCGGGTTAGTGACCACGGTCGAGCCCCGCGCCGCGATCAGCTCCAGCTCCGCCTGGTCGAGCCAGACGCCGTGGGCGAGCACGGTGCGCTCGCCAAGCAGGCCAAGCCGGTCGAGGTAGGCAGCTGGACGGTCCCCATGGGTGGCCACGCACTCGCTCACCTCCCGCTCGGTCTCAGAGAGGTGGATCTGGATCGCGAGGCCACGCTCCATGGCCTGCTCGCCCGCCCAGCGCAGCAGCTCCTCGCTCACGGTGTAGATCGAGTGCGGCGCGAGGCAGGCGTTGATCCCCGCGCCGTGTCCGGCCAGGGCATCGAGGTCGCCTGTCGCCTGCGCCTTCGTCTCGGCGGTGCGGCCGTCGGCGTCGAAGAGCGGCCCGCCGATCGTCGCCCTCAGGCCGGCGTCTTCGACCGCGCGCGCGGTCGCCTGCGGCTGCCAGTACATGTCCCAGAAGCGGGCGGCGCCGGTGCGGATCATCTCGGCGCAGGCGAGGCGGGCGCCCCAGTAGACGTCCTCGGCGTCCAGCTTCGCCTCGACCGGCCAGACCTTCTCGCGCAACCAGCGCATCAGCGGCAGGTCGCCGCCGTAGCCGCGGAAGAGGGTCATCGCGGCGTGGGTATGGCCGTTGACGAGGGCGGGGACGAGCGGTGCCCCAGCCGCGTCGATCGTCTCGTCGCCGGGCTCGGCCCCGACGTCGGGCCCAATAGCCGCGATCACCCCGCCCGCGCAGCGCAGTCCCACCGTCTCGCTGCCCAACGCAGCCCCGGTGACCGCCAACCCGCTCACAAACCCCACGCCCTCCGGACGTGCCGGGAGTTATGCACCCATATGGACCTATAAGTCCCGGCACGTCGGTGGGTCATCGGGTCAACTCGGGCAGTACTGCGTCGAGGGCGTCGCGGAGGCGTGTGGCATTGACCTCGCGGTCGCGTTCGAGCCCCTCAGGCGACAGCGGCTCCGCTGCGATCCCGTTGGCCAGGTTGTCGACCACGCATACGGCCGCGTAGGGCAGGCCCAGCTCGCCCGCCACGATGCACTCCGAAGCCAGCGTCATCCCGACCAGATCGGCATGGGCGGCGATCAGGCCAATCTCGGCCGCCGTCTCGAAGCGCGGCCCGTTGGTCTGCCAGTAGACGCCGCCGTCGCGCAGCTCCCCGGCGCCGCTCGCCTGCCAGGCAGCGAGGACCTCGCGGCGCCAGTCGGGGTCGAAGCCCGCCGTCGCGTGGCCGTGCGGGCCATCAAAGCTGGTGACCGTGATCTGAAGGGCGATGAAGTCGTGCGGGCAGACGAAGCTGCCCACGCCCAGACCGGCATCGAGCGAGCCGACCGAGCAGATCGCCAATACCCGGTCACAGCCCGCCTCGGCGAGCGAGCGCAGATTGGCGGCATGGTCGATCCGGTGGGGAAGGACGTAGGCGTCGGCAGAGCCATGGCGCTGCAGCACGACCGCGTGCCGCTCGGCCGCCGCTGCGACCTCTGCGCCACTCGGCCCGGCGGCGCTGCTGCCGAGGATGACCGCAAGGCGTCCCATCGGTGGCGATCCTACGTGGAGCCGCGACGCGTTCGCCTTTTGTGGCGCATAGCGCAACAAACAGCGAACGCGCGGCTTGCTGCCCTATCGTGAGGCCATGGCGGATCGGCCATCCGGCAGAGAGGAGAGCGAGGACACGCGCCTCGACCGCAACCTCAGCGAGTTGCTGCAGGAGCTGCGGGTGGCGCTGCCGGGTGTCCAGGTCCTCTTCGCCTTCCTGCTCGCCGTCCCCTTCCAGCAGAACTTCACCAAGATCACCGCCTTCGAGGAGAAGGTCTACTTCGGGACGCTGCTCTGCACCGCGATCTCGGCGGCGCTGCTGATCTCGCCGTCCGCCTATCACCGGCTTACCTTCCACCTGCAGCAGAAGCGCCAGCTCGTCTTCCTCGCCAACCGCCTCACGATCGCCGGCCTCGGCTTTCTGGCGCTGGCGATGACCGGCGCGATCATGCTGATCACCGACGTGCTCTTCGGCGGTGTCGCCACGATCGCCTTCAGCGCCGCCGCGGCGACGATGTTCGCCACGCTCTGGGGATTGCTGCCGCTGCGGCGCCGGCTCAGCCTGACTGGACGGGTGACTCCAAGCTCCCGCACCCACGGATGACGCGCCTGGCACGGCGCGCACGTTAATTCGGAGTCAACCGTCGGGGGGAGCGGCGCGGCTCAACATAAGGAGGCCCGCTCGTCTTCGGCTCGCTGGCCCCAGAGCCCGACCATCTCGTCGGCGAACTTGTCGACCACGGCAATGTCCGGCGAGTGTGCGAAGAGCATTTCCAGGTCGAACTCCCAGACGAGGATCTTGACGTCGAGTGAGACCGGCAGATCCTCGTCGACGTCCTCGCCTAGGATCGCATATGCCTCGCGCAGGACGGCGACATTGGCGGCTTTGTCGGCGGCGAAGATCGCCTGCGCCTCCGGCCCGGCCTCGGCAACCCGCTTGCGGTGCTCCTTCTTACGCGCCTCGTAGTCGGAGATCGCCGCGTCTTCGGTCAGCGCTTCGACCAACCCGACCACCTCCTTGCCGAAGCGTGCGCGCAGCGACTCCGGCTCCATCTCGGCGTGCTCGGCGACGTCGTGCAGCAGGGCGGCGGCGAGCACCTCGTCCGGATAGTTGTGCTCGGCAAGCAGCTCGGCGACCGCCAGCGAGTGCTCGATGAAGGGGATCTCGTCGCAGCCGGTCTGGCGGAACTGGCCGCCGTGGGCGCGGCGGGAGACAGAGAGGGCGCCTCGGACCAGCGCCGAGCGCTCAGCCTTTGAGTCGATCCGACCGGAAGAGGCAGACATCCCACAGTGCAGCGTAACGAACCAAACTAGAAAAACACTCCATTCGTACCGAAATAGTGACGGATGTCTTGCTGATCGACCTCTAGCGGGTTGGTCCCTCAGGTCGCGGTGGCCGGGCTCGATGCGAGCGTCCGCGGCTCCAGCTCGGCCCCCTCGACGCCAAGCTCGATCGCGCCTGGGTCGCCGCCCGTCGCCACCCAGAACTCGCTCGCTTCGGCTTCGAGCCGGTCGAGCTGCGCGTCGGAGTGCAGCGGATCGTGGTGGAAGAGGACCGTGCGCTCGGCGCCGGTGCGGCGGGCAAAGCTGAGCGCGTGAGAGACCGAAGAATGCCCCCAGCCGAGGTGGTCGGGGTACTCGGCGTCGCTGTACTGGCCGTCGTGGATCAGCAGCGAGGCATCGCGGGCGAGGGCGAAGCCGGAGATCCACTCGTCCTCGAGCGAGTCGAGGTCGGCGCCGAGGGCGGGCTCGTGATCGGGGATGTAGGCGAGCGAGTCCTCGCCGTCGTCGATCCGGTAGCCGAGGGTCGGGCCGCGATGGGCGACCGAGGCAGCGCGGATGCGCGCCGGGCCGATCTCCCACTCTGTCTCCGGGGTGTGGCGGAAGGAGACGTCGCAGGGCAGCTCGCGCACCTCGACCGGTGAGAGCGGCGCCGAGATGTAGCGCGCGATGCGGTCGCGCAGCGAGGCCTCGGGCGAGGCCGGCCCCCAGATCACGATCTCGGTCTGGGGGCGGAAGCAGGGGGCGAAGAAGACCAGCCCCTGGATGTGGTCGAGGTGCAGGTGGGTGAGCAGGATGTGCAGGCGGGTGGGCTCGTCGGGAAGGGCAAGGCCGAGGTTGCGGATGCCGGTGCCGGCGTCGAGGGCCAGCAGCGAGCCGTCGGAGAGGGTGACGCCGACGCAGGAGGTGTTGCCGCCGTAGCGGATCGTCTCCGGGCCGGGGGAGGGGACCGAGCCGCGCGTCCCCCAGAGCTTGACCTTCACCTCAGCCGCCCGATCCGTTTTCGGCGGCGGGCCAGAAGACGGCGATCGCGCCGCGCGAGCCGTGCGCGGTCTGGATCGGGAAGGCGGAGGCTTCGACCCGGTGGCGGGCGCCGTCGGCGGAGCGGATCTCGAAGTTGGCGTGGGCGGGACGGTCGTCGCGGACGGCGACCACCAGCGGCAGCTCGTCGTAGGGGATCGGCTCGCCGCTCTCGTCGAAGGGCCCGAAGAGCGCCCCCCACTCCTGCGCCCCCACCGCGCCCAGCTCCTCCCACGACTTGCCGAGCAGCAACCCGGCCGCCTCGTTGTAGAAGACGAGCAGCCCACCCTCGTCGACCAGGAAGGCCGGAGTCGAGAGGGCCGACATCAGGTTGCGAGCAAGAATCAGCTCCAATGGCTTCTGGGACGCAGTTGGCACGAATCACTTACCCTCGAACGCGGCTGTGTACGGTGGCTGTGACTTTCGTCACTTAGGCAATTTACAGCGCGTCGGGCGAGGGTCCGGCGTTTCGAGCAAGTAGATCGCCACTTCGAACAGGTCGATCGCCGGTTCGACAAGGTCGACTCGGAGCTGCAGCTATAGGAAGAGGCCCGGAAACAGGAAGAGGCCCGGAAACCGCTACAGCGAGGCGAGCAGGAGCTCGCCCAGCTCCGGCTCGAGCTGGCGCAGGCGCTGGGGATCGCCGCTTGCGGCGCGGGTCGAGACGAGCGCCAGGGCGGCGCCGATCAGACGGCGCTCCAGGCCCGGCAGCGGCGTCGCTCCGTCGGGGTCGACGAGCACCCCTCTCAGCATCGCGCCGAGGCGCTCGACCAGGTCGCGGCGGGCGGCGGAGAGCGCCGCTATCTGCGGCGGTGGCTCGGCGCTGAGCAGGCGGGCGACGTCGGGCTCGGCGGCGAGGAAGCCGAGGGCGGCGGAGATGCCGGTGTGAGCCCGGCCGCGCCGGTCCGCCTCGGCGATCGGACCGCGCTCCTGGACCAGCGCCGCGCAGGCGCCCTCGATCTCCTGGCAAAGGCGCCCGGCCTCGGTCTCATACGCCGCCAGCAGGCAGGCCCAGAGATCCTCGAAGTGCTGGTAGAAGGTGCGGCTGGAGACGCCGGCCAGCTCGGTTACGCGGGCGGCGGTGAGGCGGCCATAGCCCTGCTCGGCGAGTGCGGCCGCAGCCGCCTCGAGCAACCTCACACGCTGGTGTGCCCGGACCAGGTCGGCGGGTATGCCATGGCGGCCGGGGGGGAGGCGCAGCGGGGACGCCTCGGCGACCTCCGCCGGCTCGGCGAGTGCGGCGCCGGCGATCAGCCGCAGCTCGGTCATTCCTCCGCTCCCGTCAGCCGCGTGCGCTCGCGCTCCAGCAGGATGCTCGTCCGCTCGAAGGCGCCTTCGGCCTCCTCCTTGCCGAAGTAGGAGCCGGCTGCGAAGTGCATCAGCTCGGGCAGGGCGTCCCAGAGCCGGCCCGGGTCGCCCGCGCTCAGCGCCTCGCAGACGCAGGATTCGATTCCGCCGACGACGAAGATGCCGGTCGCCTCCGGTGGCGCCTCGGCATCATCGATCTCGGCGCGGGCGCTGTCGATCGCCGCGGCGAGGCGCTCCACCGCGGCCTCGTGGCGGGCCAGCGCCGGCTCGCCGGCGATCTGCACCTCGACGAAGAGCGCCCGCGCGATCGCCGGCCGCGCCGCGACGAACTGGAACAGGCGCGCGGTCGCCTCGCGGACGCCGGCCTCCCAGCCGGGGGTGGTCGCCGCCGCTTCGAGCACGCTGACGCAGAGACGCTCGATCCAGACGGCGTAGGCCTGGGCGAAGCAGTCCTCCTTGCTCTCGAAGTGCTGGTAGAACTGCGCCCGGTGGCCGCCGCTGTGCTCGAGGATGGCGCGCACCGAGGTCTCGCGAAAGCCCAGCTCGCCGCAGGCCACCAGAACACCTTCCATCGCCCCCTCGCGCACGGCGAGCTCGGAGCCTCCGTTTGCTCCAAGCGAATCGACCTGGTTGATCGCTGCTGAGGCTTCCGGTGCCATAGGCCCTATAAAAACTACTCCTTTTTTGCCAGATATGAAATCTTTCTCAAGTCGGCTACCCTCGATCTATGCAGTACCTCTCGCAAAGACTGGCTTCCAAGCCGTCTCCGGGGCGGGGGGGAGACCCGCCTCCCGGCGCCCTGCCGCCGCCGCAGCGTGAGCGGATCCTCGACGCGACCGAGCGGCTGATCGCGGAGCACGGCTGCACCGGCGCCTCGATCGAGGCGATCGTCAAGGCGGCCGGCGTCTCCTCGGTCACCTTCTACGAGTTCTTCGAAGGCAAGGAAGAGTGCTTCGTCGCCGCCTTCGATCGGGCGGTCGAAGGCGGAGCCGCCGAGCTGGCGAGGGTGACCGAGGCAGAGGAGCTCTCCTGGCCGGAGCAGATCGCCACCGGCCTGCGCGCGGTGACGGCGCTGATCGGCGCCGAGCCGGAACGCGCCCGCCTCTGCCTCGGCGAGGCGCAGACCGGCGGCCCGGAGCTGAGCGCCCATTTCGAGGCGGCGCTCGACCGCGTCGCGGCGAAGCTGCGCGAGGGCCGCGCCCTCGAGACCGCCCCATCCGACCTGCCCGCAACCCACGAGGAAGCGACCGCCGGCGCCCTCGCCTGGCTACTGCGCGAGCGCCTCGAGACAGGCGACACGGAGGGCCTGGAGGCGCTCTACCCGCAGCTGGTCGACATCGCCCTCGCCCCCTATCTCGACGATGGCTGACAGCGGCGCACAAGCAGCTGAGGCCCTCGCCTCGGGGCGCGACCGGTTACCGCCCGGCCGCCACGGCCTGCCCCGCGCCTTCGTCGCCGAGAACCAACGCGAGCGGCTGCTCAACGGAGTAGTCGAGGCGGTCGCGGAGCACGGCTACAACGCAACCACGATCTCCCGAATCACCGCCGCGGCGAAGATCTCCCGCCGCACCTTCTACGAGTCCTTCGAGGGTAAGGAGGACTGCTTCCTGGCGGCCTACGAGATGATCGAGGCCCACGTCCTCGACTCGATGCTCTCCGCGCCCGGCGCCGGCGAGCCCTGGCCGGACCGGGTGCGGGCGCGCCTAGCCGCCTTACTCGATGTCCTCGCCCGCGACGCCGCCGTCTCCCGCTGCTTCCTGATCGAGCCGCTCGCCGCGGGCGGCGACGTAGCCGCCCGCTACCGCGAGGCGATGCAGCTGCTGGCGGGGACCCTGCGTCCGGAGCCGCCCCCGTCGGAGCTCGACATGGAAGTCCGCGACCAGGCCCTGATCGGCGGCATAGCAACCCTGATCGTCCGCCGCCTCAACGCCGGCGGCGCCCAGCGCCTCCCCGATCTCCTCCCCGACCTGGTCGAGCTTGCCCTGGCGCCCTACATAGGCCGCGAAGAGGCCAAGCGCCAGGCAGCGGCTGCTTAGCCGGCCCCCTCCATGACCCGCTTTTCAGGCTCCTTTAGGAGCCGAATTCCTTCTTCTTAAAAACTTCTCCTTGCATTTGTAAACCGTTTCTTTTATGCTGCCTCCGGCGCCGCCTCAGGGAGGGCGACGCGGAAGCACCCCACACAGGGTTCAAGGGACAAGGAGAGAGATTTGATGTTCTCGCCACTAAGCAACCGCTTCGGCATCCCGGGCGTGATCTCGGTGATCGCCCTCGTCTTCGCGATGTTGGGCGGCGCCTACGCCGCCTCGAGCAACTCCGGTGGTGGCAAGGCGAGCGCCTCGGCCAAAGCCAAAAAAGGCCCCAGGGGCCCCAAAGGCGCGACTGGCCCCGCCGGGCCGGCGGGCCCCGCGGGACCGGCAGGCGCCAAAGGAGATGCGGGCGCCAAGGGTGACGCCGGCGGCGCCGGCGTCAACGGCAGCGCTGGCGCCAGCGCCGAAGCCGTCTCCTTCGCCGGCGCCGAACACGGCTGCGCCGAAGGCGGCATCGAAGTCAAATCGGCAAAACCAGCGGTCTTCATCTGCAACGGCAAAAAAGGAACCAACGGCGCCAGCGCCGAAGCGTTCTCCTTCGCCGGCGCCGAACACGGCTGTGAAGCGGGCGGCATCGAAGTCAAATCGGTCAAACCGGCGGTCTTCATCTGCAACGGCAAAGCGGGCAAAGACGGCAAAGACGGCTCGCCCTGGGTCGCCGGCACGGCGCCGGACAAAGTGATCCTCAAGGGCACCTGGGCCATCCCCTACTACAGCGCAGCGGCGGGCGGCGAGCTCATCCCGACGGCGATCTCGACCGGCGTGCCGGTGCCCGTCGGAGGAAGCCCCCCCTACTTTCCCGCCGTCGCCCCCGGAGGTGGGATCACCTACCCCCCCGGAGAAGAAAAAGAACTCGCGGAACTCTTCTGTCCCGGCAGCGCAGACAACCCGACCGTCAACAAAGCAGCGCCCGCCGAACTCTCATCTCCCAGCTCCGGGATCCTCTGCCTCTACGCGGGCGCCGCTTCGAACCTCACTCCGCCGACCGTGGTGGATGTCAGCACCTGGCCGCACCTGGGCTCCAGCGGCGGCGGCGGCATCGCCAACTTCAAATCGAGCGCCGCGGGCGTCGCCAAGGGAAGCGGCACCTGGGTGATGTACACGAAATGACGTCCAGCCGGCGATCGATCGCAGACCGACACATCACCACCGAGAGCGGGCCTGAGATGCAACCCCGACGCCAAGCCAAGCGCAGAGGCTGGCGGCGCCTGCTCGCCTTCGCGCTGGCGCTCGGCGTGATCGCGGCGGCGCCGGCGAGCGCAGCCACAGCGGCGGCCCCGCCGCCGCTGTGGAAGAAGGGACAGAACTGTGGCTTCCCCTTCAAAGAATGCGGCTTCAAAGCCGAAAAAGCCAAATCCGGCCTGAACCTGATCGAAACGACGATCCCGCGCGGGATCGCCTCAGACCCCGAAACCGGTCACCTCTACATCGCCGACCAGGGCAACGGGCGCGTGGTCGAGCTGACCGCCTGGGGGGACTTCGTCAAGGCCTGGGGCTGGGGGGTCAAAGATGGCTCTCCCGAACTGCAGACCTGCAGCGCCGAAAGCGGCTGCCTGCAAGGTAAAAGCGGCGGCGGCAAAGGGCAGTTCGCGGAAAGTTCGGCGGGCGGTGTGGCGGTCGACTCAGCCGGCGGCATCTACGTGGTCGACATCCAAAACCACCGCGTGCAGAAGTTC
>DATFVC010000034.1:0-35210 GCA_035260485.1 Solirubrobacterales bacterium
GCTCGTCGCCAGCTCGGCTCGTGGACCGACGGTGACCGTGTTCTCGGCGGCGTTGGTGGCGAGCACATAGAGCGGCTCCGCTGAGGAGACACCGATGCCGCGCCGCTGTCCGACCGTGAAGTTGTGGTGACCGCGATGGCGGCCGACCGCCTGCCCGCTGCGGTCGAGCACCGCGCCCTCGCGCTCGCCGAGCCCGCCATGGCGGCGCAGGAACCGCGCCTTGCCCTGGCCGGCGAGGAAGCAGAGGTCCTGGCTCTCAGGCTTCTTGGCGACCGCGAGGTCGTGGCGGGAGGCGATCTCGCGCACCTCCGGCTTGCTCAGCTCGGTGAGCGGGAAGCGCAGGCGGTCGAGCATCGCCGGCGGCAGAGCGGCGAGCATGTAGCTCTGGTCCTTGGAGCGGTCGGAGGCGGCGGCGAGCAGCGGGCCGTCGCCGTCCTCGACGATCCGGGCGTAATGGCCGGTGACCAGGTAGTCGGCGCCGAGGCGCGCGGCGAGGTCGATCATCGCCGCGATCCGCACCTCGCCGTTACAGACGATGCAGGGATTCGGGGTGGCGCCCGCTCCATATCCGTCGAGGAAGGCACCGACGACACGACGCCGGAACTCCTCCTCGAGATCGAGGGTGAGGTGCGGGATACCGAGCGAGTGGGCGACCGCCCTGGCGCCGAGAACCGCCTCCGGCGAGCAGCAGGCCTTGGCGCCGTCGGTCTCCGGATCGGCCCAGAGCTTCAGGGTGACGCTGAGCACATCCGCTCCGCGCTCGCGTTCGAGCAGAGCGGCGACGGTGCTGTCGACGCCGCCGGACATCGCGATCAGGACGCGTCCCTCCCGCGGGGCGGCGAGCGTCTCCGAGGACGCAGCAGCGCTCGCAAGAGCCCGATGCAGCGCGTCTGCCGCGAGCTGGGCGGCATGGCGCTTCGCGGACGTCAGTCCGCCAACTGCCTCATCCACCTCCACAGTCCCAATCCGCGCCGCCTCGATGACGGGCTCGCCCTCGACCATCTCGGCAACAGCCGCAGTGGCCGCCCGCGTCGCCCCACAGCCCTCTGCGTCAAAGCTCACGGCAGCGATATGGCCGCCCTCAAGCCCGAGCGACACCCGCGCGAGATCCCCACAAGCCGCCCCACCGGCCGCTCCGGTGAAAGCGCCGTCGAGCGGCGGACCCAACCGAGTCTCGTCTCGCAAGTAGTGGTCAAGCAGCTCTCGACTCATGCCCACAGCGTAGAGCCGTACGTAGATCCGCGGCAATCCTCGTCTCGTCGTTGCAAAGCTGGCGCCAGGTGATCCGTATCACCCGCCAGCCGTCGATCATGAGCAATCTGTCCCGCTCGCGATCAGCCTCGAACGCCTGGCGCGTCCCATGCACAGCCCGCCCGTCAAGCTCGATTATCAAGCGCTCGTCCCGCCAGAGACAATCGACCGAGAAGAACCGACCGCCGGCAGCAATGTCCGCGTTGAATCGTCCCCGTGGCAACCCATAAGAATCGACTAGCGAGGCAAAGCGCTCCTCCAGATCGTTTTTGGTGACTCCGCGGGCCGCAGGTTCTTCGCCCAGCAGAGCGCGCAGAATCGCGGATCCACGGCGCCGCGGGTACCGCGCGAGCAGGTCCGGAATGGACAAGCGGTCGGTCAAGCCCTGCACTTCGACCTCGTTGAAAGCCCGCTCAAGCTGCGGCCGGGACACGACAGCCGCCAGATCGAGGATCGTCCGGGGGGCTGACGTCACCGGAATGCCGTCGAGGTTCCCGACCTCATCCGGAGGCAGGGTCGAGCGATGAACGCAAATGCCGACCTGGCCTCGCCACCCCCGCGGGATCGTCACTTCCGGGAAGATCGCGACCCGAGGCTGCAATCCCCAGAGATGGGACGCGGATCGATGACTCAAGACCGAGCCGTGCCCGGCCGCCAGGGTTGCTGCCTTCCACCGGCCGTGTATTCCGAGCAGAGGATGACCAACCGCATAGATCCCCCGATGCACCGGGTGTAGCGCGCCGCGCCGGACGCGGCTCGCGATCGCCCCCGCACCCGGCAAACGCGAGCAGCTGCTGGCGCGCAACCACCCCGTGCTGCTGGGCTGCCAACTCGGCAATCGACCGATCGAGTCCATCCGCCCCCCGTTGTGTATCTGTGGGATGCAAGATGGGGGTCGCGTCGCCATGAAAGCGCCGAGCTGAGAGCTCGTTGACCATGGCCACGAGGATGATGGGTCTCAGCGCACGTGTGGCGCGCTGAATGTGAAATCTCTCCCCAAACGTCCTGTCGGACCAGACCCGCAAAAAAGAGGCCCCAACCCGCCGTTGCCGCCCCTGGCTTTGATCCCTTGAAGAAAAGGGTGGGCGCCTCCTCCGGATCCCACAGGACCAAGAGAGATCGGCCCCCGCGCCGTTTGTGTTGGGTCAAACGGTGGGACGGCTCTCGCACGGGCTCGAGCCTCGGCGCAACCGTACCACCGCGCGGCCTCCGTGGCGACTGGAGGTCGGTCCAGCCCGCACTCGTCCAATCGCTCTCAGTCGAGGTTGGAGAGCAGGAACTCGGCCTCGCTCCAGTCGTCCCCCCGCACCCTCAGGGCGATGTCACCGCGGCCGAAGCGGTCGATGGGCCAGTCCGCAGTCAGGACGGCTTCGATTTCAGCCTCTTCCAAGGCCTGGTGCCAGGCCCGCGCCGTACGCACGTCGCCGAAGTCGCGCACGACCTCCCAGGAGTCGAAGGCTGGGTCGTCGACGTGGACCGGAGTCTTCCCGGGGCCAGGTTGGCGGCCTCGGCGGACGAGACGAAAGCGATCGAGGAGGCTCATGGCCATATCTTGACCACTCTTTTCTCCGGGGGAATCGATCCGGGCTCAGTCACCGGCGAGGCCGCGCCGGCGCAGGGCGATGCCGAGCTCCTTCAGCTGCATCTCCCCGACCGGAGCCGGGGCGCCGGTAAGAGCATCCGCGCCCGAGGCGGTCTTCGGGAAGGCGATCACGTCGCGGATCGAGTCGGCGCCGTTGAGCCGCTGCACAACCCGGTCGAGTCCGTAGGCGATACCGCCATGGGGCGGTGCGCCGTAGCGCAGCGCCTCGAGCAGGAAGCCGAAACGCGCCTGGGCTTCCTCGGAGTCGATACCGAGCGCGGCGAAGACCTTCTCCTGCACGTCGGCGCGGTGGATGCGGATCGAGCCGCCGCCCATCTCCTGACCATTCCAGACGAGGTCATAGGCGAGCGCCCTCGTGCTCCCCGGGTCGCCGGGGTCGAACTCTCCGGCTGGCGCCGTAAACGGATGGTGCAGCGGATCCCAGCGATCCTCTCCGGGGTTCCATTCCAGCAGTGGCCAGTCGACGATCCAGACCAGCCGGTGCTCGTCGGGCGGGATCAGGTCGAAACGAACGGCCAGATCGATCCGCAGCTGCCCCAATACCGCATCGGCGACGCGCCGCTGGTCGGCGACCAGAAGGAGCAGGTCGCCCTCCTCGGCATCCAAGCGCCTGTTGAGCTTCGCTAGCTCCTCCTCGGAGAGGAACTTGGCGGTCGGCGAGCGCCAGCCGTCACCCTCGCGGAAGGCCCAGACCAACCCCTTCGCGCCCAGCTCCTGGGCACGAGAGATGAGCCCATCGAGCTCGGAGCGCGGCAGCTCGCGACGACCGGCATTGAGGCCTCGCACCGCCCCACCGGATTCGATTGCGCCGCGGAAGACCTTGAACTCGGTCTCGGCCAAGACGTCGCCGAGGTCGACCAGCTCGAGGCCGAAGCGCATGTCCGGCCGGTCAGTGCCGAATCGGTCCATTGCCTCGTCGTAGCCGAGCCTCTCGATCGGCAGTTCGAGCGCGGGGCCGCCAACCCGCTCGAAGACGTGCGCCAGCAGCCTCTCGTTGACCTCGATCACGTCGTCGGCATCGACGAAGGACATCTCGATGTCGAGCTGGGTGAAGTCCGGCTGGCGATCGGCGCGCAGATCCTCGTCGCGGAAGCAGCGGGCGATCTGGTAGTAGCGCTCGAAGCCGGCGACCATCAACAGCTGCTTGAACAGCTGTGGGGATTGCGGCAGCGCGTAGAAGGAGCCCTGCTGGAGACGACTGGGTACGAGGAAGTCGCGGGCGCCCTCGGGAGTCGAGCGGGTCAGCACCGGCGTCTCGACATCGAGAAAGCCCTCCTGGTCGAGGAAATCTCGCATCGCCGCCGTCACCCGATGGCGCAGAGCAAGCGCCTCGCGCATCGACTCGCGGCGCAGGTCGAGGTAGCGGTACCGCAGCCGGGCATCCTCTCCGACCTCACCGGAGAAGCCCTCAACCTGAAAAGGCGGGGTCTCGGAGTCTGCCAGCAGCTCAGCGTCGCTCACCGCCAGCTCGAACTCGCCGGTCGGAAGCTCGGGGTTGACCGTCTCCGTCGAGCGGCGAACGACGGCGCCGGTCGCGCTCAGCACATCCTCCGCCCGCAGCTTGTGGGCCAGCTCGAAAGCCTCGCCGGAGGAGTCCGGATGGAAGACGAGCTGGACGATGCCGGTGCGGTCGCGCAGGTCGATGAAGATCAGCCCGCCGTGGTCGCGGCGACGGTGGACCCAGCCGGCGACCCGGGCAGCAGAGTCGACCCGATCGTCCAGCACCTGGCCGCACCACGTATCGCGGAACCCGTTGGCGCGCAGCGCCGGCGCCTCGCTCACTGCTTCCCCCCGCCAATCGCCTCGACCAGACGAGCCGGGTCGACCGGCCGCTGCTCACCGCTCGCCATGTCGCGGAGCTGAGCCGAGCCATCGGCCTCGAGGATCAGCACACGGCGGGCGCCGATCCGATCAGCGTGCTTGAGCTGACCCTTCAGCCCCCGCCCGGCGAGATCAACCTCGGCAGTGAGCCCCGCGTGGCGCAGCTCACTCACGAGCGCCAGCGCCCGCCGCCGCTGGCCGGGGTCGGCGACGGCTAGGAAGGCGTCGCGGCCCACCGTCTCCTCGGCCTCGCCCAGAGCCAGCAGTATGCGCTCGATCCCGGCCGCCCAGCCGACCGCCGGCGTCGACGGCCCACCCAGCTGCTCGATCAGCCCGTCGTAGCGGCCGCCTCCGCCGACCTCCGACTGCGCGCCGAGCTCGTCGCAGACGAAGGAGAAGATCGTCCGCGTGTAGTAGTCGAGGCCGCGTACCAGAGTCGGGTCGATCTCGAAGGCGATCCCCGCTGCCTCGAGCAGAGCGCGGACCTCGTCGAAGTGCTCGGCGTCCTCGCCCTCGAGTCGCTCGACGATCGTCGGCGCCCTCGCCATCACTCCCCGCGTCCCCTCGTCGTCGGCATCGAAGGCACGCAGCGGATTGATCTCGATCCGCTCGCGCACGTCTTTGGACAGCTCAGCCTCGTGGGTGCGCAGGTGGGCTTTCAACTCCTCCAGATAGGAACTGCGCGCCTGGGGGGAGCCGAGACTGCCCAACCGCAGCTCGACACCCGGCACGCCGAGCTCGGCGAGGAGGTCGGAGAGCAGCATGATCGCCTCGGCGTCGGCAAGCGGAGAATCGGCGCCGATCGCCTCGGCGCCGAGCTGATGGAACTGGCGGTAGCGCCCGGCCTGCGGGCGCTCGTGACGGAAGAACGGTCCAACGTAGGACAGCTTCACCGGCTGCGCCAACTTGTGCATGCCGTGCTCGAGGTAGGCGCGGCAGATCGGCGCGGTCCCCTCCGGGCGCAGGGTGATGCTCCGGCCACCCTTGTCCTCAAAGGTGAACATCTCCTTGCGCACGATGTCGGTGGAGCGGCCGACACCGCGCTCGAACAGCTCGGTGTCCTCGAAGGCCGGCGTCGCAATCGGCTCGTAGCCGGCACGGGCGAAGATAGCCGCAGCCGCCGCTTCGATCCGCCCGCGAGCGCGGGCGTCTGCCGGTAGGACGTCGAAGGTCCCGCGGGGGGCCTGGTACTTGCTCGCCATCGTGGCGCGACCTTACCTGCGCGAAGCGCGGATAGACCCTTAGCGTGCCAGCTCGGCGAGGAAGGGGTTGCTGGCGCGCTCGGCGCCGAGTGTGGTGACGCCCATGTGCCCCGGGTAGACGCCGGTCTCCGGTGAATGGGACTCGAGCAGATGGCGGATCGATTGCATCAGGGTCGGGCCGTCGCCGCCGGGCAAGTCGATGCGGCCGACCGACCCCTTGAAGAGCACGTCGCCGGAGAACATCGCCTCCTCGCCGCGCACCGAATAGGTGACGTGGCCGGGGCTGTGGCCGGGCGTGAAGATGACGTCGACTGTCATTCCGGCCAGCTCCAACGTCTCACCTCCATTCAAGGACTCATCGGCCTCGTAGCTTTCATAGGGACCAATCCCGGGAATCGGGACGTAGGCCATGATGTCGGCAAGTAGAGGTCGCTCCATCTCCGGGCAGTAGACCGGGGCGCCAGTGACCGTCGCCACCGGCGCCACAGCGCCGATGTGGTCGAAGTGACAGTGGGTGATCAGAATCGCGTCGATCTTCGTCCCCATCTCCTCGACCTTGGCGAGGATGCGGTCGGGCTCGTCGCCGGGATCGACGATCAGCCCGCTGCCGGAGCCCTCGCGCCGCAGCACGAAGCAATTCTCCGCGACCGGCCCGACGGTGAGCATCTGAACGTCGAGGCTCACCCCTTCTCCCCGCTGCGGATGCGGGCCCGCTCGCGGCGCCGCCACATCATCGTGTCGATGTAGTAGCCGGCGGGGATGTAGAAGACGAGCATGAAGGCGCCGAGGCCGAACGCGGCCCCGGGCGCGCGTTTGAAGATCAGCATCAGCAGCGCCGTGAAGACGACGGCGGCGACCACGCCGCGGGTGATGGCGCTGCGCCAGGTCGGCGGAGCGTCGACCTTGGCTGAGCTCTTGCGGCCAGTGCGGGCGCGCGCCTTGGCCTCCTCGCGAGTGCGGGGGCGGCCGGCGCGCCGGTTCGGATCGACCCGTCCTCCCTGCGTCCCCCGGTGCTTGCGGCGGCGCTTCTTTCTGGTCTGGGCCATACCCGGAATCTAGACGAACAGCGGGCCCGGCCACTCAGGGCAGAGCCTTGAGCCGCCGCTCGATCGTCCGCAGCTCCGGGTCGAAGTCTCGAATCGGCACGTCCTCTGGATAGCCGGACAGGGCGGCGGCTGGAACCAGGCCCACCAGCTCCGCCGCCACCGGCCGAGCCCCGAGCCCGGCGGCAAGCTCGCGGACCCGTTCGACGATCGTCCCCAGCGTCACGGCGGTCGGGTCGTGGACGTTGGTGGAGACCTGAACGCGGCCGCTGGATAGCGGTAGGCCGACCGCTCGCACACCGGGCAAACCCCCGCCAGACTCGCGCAGGCCGGCGGCAACTGCACGCGCCAGGTCGAGATCGCCGCTGTCGAGCTCCACGTTGAAGGCACCCAATGGCGGGCGGGCCGTGACGAGCGTCGCACCCGCCGTGCGGTGCGGGGCCTCGGGGCCCCGATCGGGGCGCAACTCGCCCGACTCCATCCGCAGCCAGAGCTCGGCCAGGCCGCCATTGCGAAAGTAGGCTCGCTCGATGTGCGCAGGGCCGCTGGCCAAGTCGCCATAGAGGAAGACGGGGACGCCGAGGTCGCCAATCTCACCGGCAACCTCGATCGCCGTTGCCCGGGCCGAGTCGCGATCCTCGAGGCTGGTCCAGACCACGGGACAGACGTCAAGCGCCCCGATTGCCGGATGAACACCGTCATGCGCGTTCATGTCGATCGAGCGAACAGCCTCGGCTGCGCCTCGGGCCAACGCCACCTTCAGCGCCGTCGCCTCACCGGCGAGCGTGAAGACCGTCCTGTTGTGGTCAGGATCGCTGTGGTGGTCGAGCAGGTTCACGCCTGTGGAGAAGGCACGCTCGATGACTCCAATCCGCGCTGCCACGCGGCCCTCTGAGACGTTCGGAACGGCAAGCAGCCGCGGCGCCACCGCTCAGACGACCAGCTCTCCGGCCCGCACTACCGTGGAGCCGTCGATCTCCACGGTCGGTCGCAACACGACGCAGTCGAGATGGACCGGCACCTGGACCGTGCCGCCGATCGCCGCGGAAGCGCCGAAAGCGACGTGTGCGGTCCCGAGGATCTTCTCGTCCTCGAGGACGTTGCCGGTTAGGGTCGCGCTTTCGTTGGTGCCGATGCCGAGCTCGGCGACATTGGTGCCCTCGGGGCCATGTTCTGTGAGCAGCTCCAGCAGTCGCGCTCCGTCGGATCCGGTCGCCTCGGTCAGGTGTCCAGCGCGAATGGTCAGCTCGACCGGCTCGGCGAGCCTGCCGATGCCGGCGATCGAGCCATCGATGACCAGCGTCCCCTCTGCCGTCCCCTCGAAAGGCGCGATGAAGGCCTCCCCACAGGGGATGTTGCCGAAGGCGCCGCGCATGTTCAGCGCCCCAGCGTCGACTATCGCGGTACGATCCTCCAGTCCGAGCCGCAGGTCGGAACCGTGCGCGCAGGTGATCCTTGCCTCGGCGCCCGCCCCGAGCGCGCGACCGACCGAGGCGCCTCGTTTTCGCAGCAGCCTCAGATCTGCAGCCATTACGCGGGCGAGCATCTCACCGGTTACGCCAGGCATCGAGGCGACCCGCACGCCCGCTTCAGTGGCGGCGCGACGCGCTTCGGTATGGGAAATGGACTGGATCGTCGGCGCGATGACGATGTCGACCGCGAGCATTGCGGCGGCGACGGACCGCGGCGGCTCGGCGGCATGCGATTCTCGCTCGGAGATAACCGCCAACGTCGCTTCGCCACCCTCGCCCTGTGCGTTGATCCGCAGCAGCGCTCCGAGCTCTTCAGTGATCGGATTGCAGATCACGAGCACCTCTTCGGAGGGGTTCAGATCCAGGCAATCCCGGATCAGCGTGCTGACTGCCCTATCCAGAGCGCTACCCATCACTTACACAAGGCTATTCGGCCCAACGGGCGCCTGCGTTCACCCTGGACACAAGGAATTTCCGCCACTCGACGCCCCAGCCCACCGGTAGCATCCCCGTCCCGGCCGGAGTAGCTCAGCTGGTTAGAGCAGCGGAATCATAATCCGCGTGTCGGGGGTTCGAGTCCCTCCTCCGGCATCGCATTCTAGAGCCAAAAGCGCCGCCCGAGAGGCGGCGCTTTTGCTTTCGGGTCAAGGTCTGGGTCAAGGAAATGCAGGCGGGATGCAGAGTCTTAGCCGACCAGCATCCCTTCGCGAATCAGCCCCACGTCGGTCAGGATCTTCATGGCAGCCTCGACTTGGTGTGAGGCAAGCCCCGTTTGCTGCTCGATCGCCTCGTCAGCCGACCCGGCATGCTCGGTGAGGGTCAGATAGAGCGCGAGCGTGTCGGCACGCTCGTGACCCGAGGTCGCGCTGCGGATCAACTCCAGCGACCGAGGGTCCTGCCACACCGGCCCCGGAAACGGGCCGGTGAAGCGCGACGGCACGACGTCGTCCATCACGAGGATCACCTCGGCGTGACGGTCGTGATCTACATGCACGTTGCACCTGCGCTGGGCCAGCATCCGGGTTTCGGGGCCGTCGCGGAGCACGACCTCCGGGTGGCCACCCGGCCAGAACTGGCCGTAGATGAACGGGTTGCGACACTGCCGACCGCGTACGGTCATCGCCTCGCAGTGGTCCTCGGCCAACGGCAGCCCGTTGTGAGTCGTATGGATCGTGACCCGCTGGATCGCGTCGCGATTGCGCACGACAGTCTCGCGCTCGGCGAGCACGCCGCGGCGTGCCTCCGTGTACTTCTCTCCGGTCCGGCGCATACGGGCCCTGGCTTCGGCCTTCAGGTTGGTCGTCATCACTCTTCCTCTCGCCATGTCCCGCGCCCACGGCTCAAAAGGTTGAGCGTGTCGACTTGACCTCGCGACGCAAAGTCGCTTGCCCGTCCTCGCCATTTCGCGCGCGGGGCGAAGGTGGCTTGGGGGAGACGCCGGAGGGACGGCGCTCGCGGGATTGTAGCTCCTGCTGGAGACAGCGATCAACGCTTGTGGCGAAAGACTTGTCGCTGTTAGCAAGACTTGACCTGGAGAAAACCGGAAATGTTTGGCCCGATACCAATCCGGCCACACAGAGCCAAATAGGCGGCTTTAGGCAGATTCCCCGAATCTGCCTACACCCTTCTTTATCCAGCTATCAAGCAAACCGAGGTTCCTCCGGTGGGGGGAGTTCTCTCTTGTTCTCTTCTGGCCCCCTCCCTTGACACAAATAGAGAGATTGGGTTCTTCACCCGCCCGAAGCCGCCTCGCTTCCCTGGGCCTCCCCGCGCTCCTTGCATCTGACCCCGGTCGATCACATAGTGAGCGGGTGGGGTCAGATGCAAGGAGCGCCCTCTTTTTGCCCAGGGAAGCGAGGCGGCTGCACACGCTGCAATCGCAGCCTTGTTCGTAGCCCCTTCGTCTTGAATTGCGGCTCGAATAGGCTCCGTCGGATGCCTGACGACCCCAAGCGCAAAGCCGCCGCCAAAGCGGTCAAAGCGGCTCAGAAGCAATTTGAGCGCGATAGCAAGGCTGCGCGGGAAGCGCGGCGCAAAGTCTTTGCCAAGGCCCAGAAAGACGGCCTCTCGCTTCGAGACATCGGAGCGCTGCTGGACCTCGATCACACGCGGGTTCGGCAGATCATCCGGGGCGAATAGTTTCGTGCTGTTGACCTTTTCTACACAGCACTGCTAGGCTTCGCGGCCACATAAGTGGGGCCGCGCGCTGGAACGCCGGCCCCGTGGCGGTCGGCCAAGTTTCCCTAGTCCGACCGCAGCGGGAACGGTAGCTGGCTACCGGCCTCAGAGAAGCGGCGACCCGCCGTGCGTGAACACGAACGGGCCGCCTGAGACACAGGAGGACAAATCTCCCATGCCCTGCGACAACCCTACGGGTGGCGACTCCTTCGCTGCCCTCGACCTGCCCGCCGCGCACGTCTCGTTCCTGCGAGACGAAATGACCGGCTGGCTCGACGGCCTGCGCCGCGACCTGAGAGCGTCCGAGAAGCTGAAAGACCCGAGCCGCACGGAGAGAGAAGCCCAGGCCGTTGAACGGCTCCTGGTCGGTCTGACGGTCGGCCAGCTACTCATCCCCGACCCCGAGGCAGAGGCGCTCTTGCGTGCCGCCGCCGAGAGCAACGACAAGGAGAGCGACTACGCGGAGGTCGCCGCCGCTCACGACGCGCTACATGCTCTGCTCGACGTGCTGGGAGGGCAGCGCAATTGATCGCTATCGACCTGCGATTGCAGCGCGCCGTCCTGGCGCTCGTCCTGCGCGAGCATCCGATCCTGCTGACGCTCCCGGCGTTGGCGGGTCGGGTGCTGGCGAACCCCCGCACCCTCACCGGAGGGGTCGCGCTCGCCCGCGCCCTCCGCGACCTGGACAACGAGGGGTTGGTCTTCAGCGACGGGCTGCTGATCCAGCCGAGCCGACCGGCGCTCTACGTCAAGCGCCTGCTGGGGGAAAGCTGATGTTGGTCCCGGGGCGGTTCAGCAGCGCCGCAATCGGAATTGGTGCGGGCGAGGTGGAGGTGCGCTTGAGCGACGGCGGCAACTGGCAGGTCAAGGTCAGGCTGACTGAGGGCGAGGACTGGCGGATGCTCTGCCGGGGCCATATCGACGGCACGATCTTTGAGACTGCCAGCGCCGAGGACGAGGGGCCGATCACGGTCGGCCCCCTGCGTGTCGATCCTGCAGCCCGCCGTGTCGAAGTTCGCGGCGCTCCGGTGCGCTTGGCGTCGCGGGAATTTGAACTAGTGGCGCTGCTCGCCACCGACCCCGGCCGCGTCTTCACCAAGAAGGAGCTGCTGCGGGAGATTTGGGGACGCAGGGGCGGCGCGGTCCGCACCCTCGACTCACACGCCAGCCGAGCCCGCTGCAAGCTGCGGGAAGCCGGGGCCGAGGGATACATCGTCAACTGTCACTCGCGCGGCTACATGCTGTGTGCATATTGCTAGCTATTTGGAAAACAAATTGATCTGAAGGTGGACCGTTTTGGTCTGAAGCATCGTCTTAGGGGTCGATGTTCAAAGGATCGAGCGGATGCCCGAAGGATCGAACGAAATCTCTACGGATGTTGCCGCCCAGCGCAGGCAATTTGCCGTACTCCTTGCGCAGCTTCGCGCCGCCGAGCCGCGCTTTGCAGAAGCGTCGATCTTGCTGCCCGATGAAGTGGGCGAGTGGCACGCAGCCGTTTACCTGCTGACTGGCTGCGGGCCGGTCTGGGAGAGGCTTGGCCCGCCGATAGTGGCTCAGTGTTCGCTCAGTCCTGTTTTTGAAGAGATGGAAAGCGCTCGGCGTCGTTGGACCCAAGACCAGCGCGCAGCGATGGAATGGGCGATGCACTTTTGGAGGCCGGACAAATTCGCGGCTAGCTTTCCAGCGGCGTTCCAAGGGTTTCTATTCACCCGCTGGATCGTCGCCGCGCATCTGCAAAAGGGAATCGTTCCGATGATCCGAGTGGTACGGGGTTGAACCGTGTACGTCACGTCCCCGCCGACCTACCCAGCTAATAGCGCTGCGCCGCTCGGCAGTCAAGGGCGCTATGCGCCCGACCCCTTTAGGGGTTGACGGCCGAGCGGCGCTGCGCTTCGCTGGCAAGTAGGTCGGCCAGGCCGCAGATCAAGACGAAGCGGAGCCGAGAAAGCTGAAAGAACCTAACGCGGATTTGACAAAGCAACACGGTCCCCGTCCAGGCTTAACAAGAGGGTACGGAATCTCTCTATTTGTGTCAAGGGAGGGGGGCGTACCGGAGTTGTAGCAAGTCATAGGCGTGTGCTACTTACCTTTCGTGAGTACGAAAAATCAACAACATGGAGGGGGTGAACTTTCACCTCAGGAAACCCTGAGAGGCTGTGACTCACTTGCCTCGCCGCCGCATATCGTCCGGCTAGGGAATCACGCCGACGCCGGAGGGGTACGAGCACCTTTGCGTCGCCGTTCAGGAGGTCCCGCGATGAACGCGATCAGCGTCAACGTCGCCGACGAGCTGGTCGAGCGGATCGCCCACCGCGCCGCCGAACTGCTGGCCGAGCAATCGGGCGAGCCCGTCGGTGATGGTTGGCTGCGCGGCGCTGAGCGGATCGCCTCCTACATCGACGCGCCACGCTCGCGCGTCTACGCGCTTGTCTCGGCGAGGCGCATCCCCGTCCACCATGACGGCTCGGCGCTGATCGCCCGTCGCTCGGAGCTTGACAAGTGGCTGCTCGGCGGCGGTGGGGTGCGGCCGTGAAAGTTGGAGCAGCAGTAAATCCAGGTGATCGGTCCGACTCTCGGCCGAAGATGAGCGCAACGAAAAGGAGCAGTTAATGACCAAGCTCACGAAAACGAGAAAACCTGGTCAGTTCCGACGCCACAAGAAAGGCTGCTCGCGGAAGGGCCGCTGCGACTGTCCCTACGTGCTTGTCTGGGAACACCGAGGCAAGCAGTACACCGAAACGCTTCGCACCGCAGCAGAGGCCGACGAGGCGCAGGGCAAGCGCAAGGCCGGAGAGCGTCGCCCCACCTCAAAGGTGCATTTCGGCGACTACTTCGTCGAGTGGATCGAGTCCTATGCCGGTAGGACGGCGCGCGGCTTTTCGGAGACGACGCGGCCTGAGTATCGACGGCCGATTGAGGCTTACGCGATTCCTCGTTGGGCGACGTGGAAGCTCGCCGAGATCGAGCCCGCTGACGTGCGGGAGCTATTTGGTTCGATGCGGCGCGACGACCAGACGACCGCCCAGATCAAAAAGCTGCGCGCCGCCCTCTCGGCGATGTTCGCGACCGCAGTTGACGACAGCTTGCTTAGATCGAATCCCTGCCAAGGGGTCCGCATACCGGCGGGGCGAGGCAGCGAAAAGCCAGAGGACGACCGGGTCAAGGCCCTCAATCGCAAAGAGCTTGGGCTGTTGCTGGCTGCGCTGCCCGAGGACTGGCGACTGTTCTTCGAGTTCTTGGCAGCCACCGGCCTGCGAATCAGCGAGGCGGTTGGGCTGACGTGGGAGCACGCCGATCTTGGCGACCGTCCGCACGTCCAGGTCCGCGAGCAGATCTATGAAGGTCGGCGTAAGCGGCTCAAGAGCCACGCTGGGCGGCGGGACGTGCCGCTGTCGCAGGGAATGGCGGCTCGCCTTCTGGCCCATCGCCGCGACACCTACAAAGGGCCGAAGGGGCCGGTCTTCGCATCGAGAACTGGAACGCCGCTGTCGCCCGGAAACGTCTACGGCCGCGTCTTGGGTCCAGCGGCGATCAGCGTCGGCTTCGCCGAAGAGGTTGTCTCGAAGTCCGGCAAGGCCCGCTCGCGCTCGACGGTCTCCTTTCACACCTTCCGCCACACCTGCGCCTCGCTCCTCTTCGAGGAAGGTCGCAACGTGAAGCAGGTAGCCGATTGGCTGGGTCACGCTGATCCTGGCTTCACGCTCCGCACCTACGTCCACCTGCTGGACGCCGGGCTTGGCGGGGGCCTTGAAATCGACACCCGGGTCAAGCCCGGGTCAAGGTCGGGTCAAGGAATGACCCGGGAAGAGGCCGCAACGGATAACGCGGCCAAAGCCCAGAAACAGCTTGGGAAAGCGGAATACGGCGAACAGCCGCAAACAGCCGAAAGCGCTTAACCGGAATCATAATCCGCGTGTCGGGGGTTCGAGTCCCTCCTCCGGCATCCGGTCCTCTTGACCAAGACCTCTAGAGAGAGGCCCGGAGCCGCGATCAGCGAGGGTACGCTGGCTTCACCAGCCCTCCCTTGGTGTCGCCAGGCGAGGGCCAGAGAGGGCGTCGGTGAAGATGCCCTCTGCTTGGGCTCAACGGGGCAGTGCGGCGCCGGCGCCGCGGAACTCGGAGAGCGTTTCCTCCATCGCCTCGACCTCGGGGGCGACCATCTCGGGCCAGGGCTTGTCGGGGTGCTCGTCGAGGGTCTTGTAGCCGTTGCCGCTGATCACCGCGACGACGGTGTCGTCGCGGCCGAGCTTGCCCTCGTTGGCGAGCTTCATCGTGGCGGCGATCGTGGTGCCGCCGGCCGGCTCGGTGAGGATTCCCTCAGTGGCGCCCAGCAGGTCGAGCGCCTCGAAGATCTCGGGGTCGGTGGCAGTCGCGGCAGAGCCGCCGCGCGACTTCACAGCGTCGACCACCAGCGGCCCGTCGCCGGGGGCGCCGATCGCCAGCGAGTGGGCGGCGGTTTGCGGCCGCTGCGCCTCGATCTTGCCGCTGCCGTCGAGAATGGCGGTGGCGATCGGCCCGCAGCCATCGGCCTGGGCGACGTGGATCTTGGTGGCCGCGGTCTCCGCCATTCCCACCGTCTCCATCTCCCCCAGTCCCTTGTGGACGCGGGAGGAGAGGGTCCCCCCAGCAGCCGGGATCACGAAGTGGTCAGGCGAGACCCACTCGAGCTGCTCGACCACCTCGAAGGCCATCGTCTTGGCCCCCTCTGCATAGAAGGGGCGCAGGGTTATATTGGCGAACTGAATGCCGCTCGCCAGAGCCAGCTCGCGACAGGCTCGGTTCGCTTCGTCGTAGTTGCCGTCGAGCTGGATCACCGTGGCGCCCAGCGCCCGGCAGGCGCGTGCCTTGCCGCGCTCCAGGTTGCTGGGGTAGAAGACGTAGGCGGCGACACCCGCCTTGGCGGCCAGCGAGGCCACGGCGGTGCCGACGTTGCCGGTGGAGACGCAGCCCATCTCCTCCTTGCCCAGCTCGAGCAGCCGGGCGACCGCCATCGAGACGACGCGGTCCTTGTAAGAGAGACTGGGGCGCTGCGTGCTGTCGTCCTTGAGGTAGAGCTTGCGCAGACCCAGCTCGGCGCCGAGTCGGTCGGCGTGGATCAGCGGCGTGCGTCCGCTGTAGCGGCCGACCCGTGCCTGCGCACGGGCATCGACGATCGGCAGCAGCTCCTCGAAGCGCCAGATGTTCAGCTGGCGCTCCGCGACAGGCCGCTCGGCCAAGCGGGCCGTGGCCAGCTCGTAGTCGTAGTCGATATCGAGGCCCTGGCCGCAGCCGAGGCACTTGAAGGTTGTATCGAGAAGGGGCAGTCGAAGCCCACAGTCGTGGCAGACCAGCTCCGTCGCGCAGGAGCGGGTGCGCTGGTCGGCCGAGAGGCTCATCGCCCCTCAACACCCCCGACTAGCGACGGCAGGCCGCCCGCCTTGGCGAATCTCCGCCTGCGCTTTCCGTGCTGGCGCCTGATCATGAGCCGCTGTGTATAGCAGATACGGACATATCGATCAATTATTCCTGGCCGATGCGAGGGAGAGGGACTCTCCTCGTGCGGGAAATCCTACAGAGGCGTCCCGGCCGAGAGCGATCAGCAGCTGCTCGGCGATGTGCGGGGCGAATGGGGAGAGGGCGCGGGCCAGGAGGGCCAGCGCCTCCAGCAGAGCCTCGAAGTCCTCACGGCCGAGCTGTCCACGCCGCTCGACGATCCGCTTCTCGTAGTCCTTGATCCGCTCCAGCAGCCGGGTGATGTTGCGCACCGCCTTGTGCATCTGCAGCTCCTCCAAGTCGGCGCCGATCCGCTCCAAGCCGTTGTCGCACCATTTGCCCAGCCGCTCGCGGATGAAGGCCGTGTCGGCCGCCGCCTCGGCATCCGCCGGCGCCTCGGCGGCGGCGGCGATGCTGGCGTGGGTGTACTCCCAGAGGCCGCGCAGAAAGCGGGAGGCGAAGCGCATCGCGCCATCGGTCCAGTTGAGCGCCTTGGCGGGGCCGGCGGCGTAGAGGACGGCGAGCCGCACGGTGTCGGCGCCGTGCTCGGCGACCAGCTCGTCGGGATCGACGACGTTGCCGAGGTGCTTGCTCATCTTGCGCCCGTCGGCGATCACCATCTCGTGGAAGAGACAGCCGGCGAAGGGCTCGCCATCCGCGAGGAAGGAGAAGGGGCCGATGTCGCGCAGCGCCTTGGTCACCACGCGCTGATCGAAGACGAAGCCGCCACTGTCGTTGCCGGCGACGAGCCGCTCGGAGGGGAGCCAGCGCTGCAGGTCGGGGTGGGTGAACATCTGCTCCGCGCGATCCTCGGGCGGCACGGCGGCCGGCACCCAGAGCCAGAGGGCATCGAAATGGCAGTCGAGCGTGTCGGTCTCGCGCCGGGCGGGACCACCACAGCGGGGACAGGAAGCCTCGAGGAAATCGAGGCGCTCGGCCAGCGGGTTGCCCTCGCCGGTCGGCTCGACGTCGCGCGGCAGCACCACCGGCAGGTCCTCCGCGGGTACCGGGACCACCCCGCACTCCTCGCAGTGCAGGACCGGAATCGGCGTGCCCCAGTAGCGCTGGCGCGAGATCGAGAAGTCGTAAGCGCGGTAGCGGGTCGCCTCGCGCAGTTTCAGGTCGCCGGCCGAGCCGTCCCCGAGCGGCTCCCCGGCGCTGCGCGGCATCCGCGCAGCGATCGCCTCGTCCGCCTCATCGACGGATGGGATGCCGAGCGCAGCGGTCGGTCCGTAGCGGGCATCGACGATGGGCGAGACGAAGATCGGCAACCGTCCGCCGGCGGCGACCTCGACGGAGGCGCCGGTATCGATCACCGGCACGGCGGAGGCGTCGCGAGCGCTGCGCTCCCAACCGCCTGAACGCAGCTCGTCGAGCTGCTCGGCGACAGCACTGTCCGTCACCCACCGCTCAACCTCGGGATGGCGCGGCGAGAGGAGAACGAAACGGGCCTCGCCCACCGCGCCAGCATGGGGCGTGAAGACCTCGAGGCCGTCGCCGCCCGGGCCGGCCAGGTCTAGCTCGACGCCATCGGTGCGGCCGAGGATGTAGCGCTGGGTCTTCAGCGAGAGCTCGTCCCAGTTGGCGAGCCCGTCGAGGTTGCGATCGTTCTCCTCGAGGTAGGGGGACAGCCGCAGGAACCAGGTCGGGCGGCGAATAAGTCGCACCTTGTTGTGGCAGCGCCAACAACGCCCGTCCTCGACCTGGAGCGCGGCCAGCGTCGTCCGGCAGGTGTCGCACCAGTCGACCGTGGCGTCGTCTCGGTAGATCATCCCGGCCTCGAGCAGGGTGAGGAAGAGCCATTGGGACCATCGATACTGGGCCTCGTCGGAGCTGTAGAAGGCGCGGCCGTAGTCGAAGGAGAAGCCGAGGCGCTTCATCTGCCTCAGCATTCGCTCGCCGCAGCGCTCGACCCACTCGGCCGGCCGCGCCCCGCGCTCGATCGCCGCCATCTCGGCCGGCAGGCCGAAAGCGTCGAAGCCGAAGCCGAACAGGACTGCGTCGCCACGGGCGCGGCGGAAGCGCGCGTAGGCGTCGCCGATCGAGTAGTCGCGGACGTGGCCCATGTGGAGGTTGCCCGAGGTGAACGGACTGGACGGCTTGACGTATACGGCGGCCTGTCCGGGCACCGGGTCAGGCGTTGCGAATGCGTCCCGCTCAGCCCACTCGGCCTGCCGTGCGGCCTCGAGCTCGGCCGCGTCGTAGTTCGGCTTTTCGCTGCTCATCGTCGTCGGAGTGTGCCACGGACGTTGACCCCGAGACCGAGGGGTCCTATGCTGGAAAACAATGGTCAAGTGCCTTGAAGTATTCGAGTGACATACAAATGTGTGACGGTAGTGTCAAAAAAGTGGGAAAAATTGGGAATGGGAGGAATTTGGGCGCTTCGGCGTCCGGGCATGGGCCTAGCGTGAATTGCGTAGAGAAAAACGCGGCCCCGGCGGTGCTTACGACACCCCGGGGCCCGGCCGAGACCTGAAGAGGAGGTCCCAACATGAGAGAGGGTACGAGAACCGCGCTGCTGGTAGAAGGGCGGTTGGACGAAGTGTTTGTTAAGCGGGCAATCGCCGCCGCCGAGGAGGCGCCGCCCGAGCACCGGGTCAGAGCCGGGCTGGAGGCGTTGATCGATACGGCCGAGACCGATCCCGCCGCCGCCCGGTCGGCCCTGCGCGAGTTCCGAACAGATCACCTCCGCCTGAGCCGGCTCGAGGCCTGGCTTGGCGGAGATCCTGACCGGGCCACATTCGGCCTCGGCGCGGCGATCCAGCTCGTCGACACCGAGCTGGCATCGGCGACGCCGGATCTCGACGGTCTCATTCCGGAGCTGCTGCGCTGGCTGGAAGGAGACTGGTAACCGAATGCCCCACACTCGCTACTGAGGGCCGCGTAAACCAAGCAGTTCGGGGGACGCAGGGAAGGATGGTGAGGGGAGCGCACTTGAGTGCGTGACCCGAACCAGCCGACCGAGGACCCCGAAAATGCGCCGGTTTACGCGGCCCTCAGGTGAACGTCCAGAGCTTGTTGCCGAGGAAGCTGAACGGCATCGCCACCGCGACGGCGATCGCCTGGCAAGTCAGGTCGCCGAGCGTCGTGGCAGCCACGAGCGCCTCGAGCACGGCCAGGTTGATCAGCAGCCCCGCCAAACTGACAGCGAAGAAGCGCGCCGCCTGGAAGGCCGGGTGGCCATCACCGGGCTCGAAGGTCCAGTACCGGTTCCAGAGGAAGTTGTTGGCCACCGCTACGCAGAAGGCCCCGATCGCGGCGGCGAGGCGATGCAAGTCGAGGTTGTCGGTCAGCACCGAGAAGACGGCCAGGTTGATCAGATAGCCGGAGCCGCCGACGATGCCGAACTTCAACAGCTGCAGCCAACTCGCCGGACGGCGGACGGCGGCGCGGAGGCGATAGGCGAGCTCGTAGGTGCCGCTCATCGGCTTCCCCAGGCGCTGGGTGGAAGGCCATCCGCGACGACGGCATTGCTGCCGAAGCCCGTCCGCGCATCGCGCAGCGCATAAAAGGGGACCTGTCGCAGATGAGGAGACATATACCGAGTAAGCGTAAGGCGCTCCAGCCTAAGGCGTTCGACCGGACGGAACCCGGGCGGCAACCCCGGTGGCTTTCTGGCCACGATCGGCTTGCTGATCACGTCGATCTCGCGCACCGGGATTTCACCACTGTAGACGCGTTCGGAACGTCCGTCGAGATAGAACTGGATCGGGTCCGCGGCGAGCTTCCAGGTTAGGATCGCCCTTGGCCTCGTCGGCGGGCCGAGCCGCTCCGTCAGGTCGCGGAAATCGGGCCGCTGCAGGTTAGGCGTGCGGGCTACGTGGACGTCGAAGGCGAGCCAGTAGGCGCAGAGCAAGACGGCGCAAACCGCGCCCGCGCGTCGCGCTCCGCTGGCCCCGAAGCCAAGCCCCACAGTTGCAGCAAGCGGAATCAGCGCTGGAAGCAGGTTGCGCTCGACGATGTAGTCCTTACCGACGAGCGCGGCGCCGGAGGCGAGCAGCACCACCCCCACCCCCACGACCAGGCCCAACGCCCCCCCGCGCCTCTCGCGGGACCCACCGCGCAGGGCGAGAAGCAAGAGCGCCACGGAGACAAGCGCCACCGGGATCAGGGCGTAGCGCTCGCGGGGAGGCTCAGCGATCACATGGCCGGTCTCCCCTGCCAAGAAGCTGACTCCGGTCTCAAAGAGCCGGCTCGAGAAGGGGCTGTGGTCGATCCAGCCAATGTGGGTGGGGTTGATCTGGGCGGAGATCAGCGGCAGCAGCGCCAAGCCGACTGCGATGACGGCGCCGATCGCGGGCAGAACCGATCGCCACCTCGACCGCAATGCGACCAGCAGCCAAGCCGCCTCGATCGCGACCGCGAAGACGGCGAAGTAGTGACTGCACAGAGCCAGCCCAGAGGCCAGCGCCCAGAGCCCCAGGTCTCGTCCATGCCGGCTGTTCAGAGCTCGCACGAAGAAGAGCAGCGCCAGCGCCCCAAAGAAGACCAGCACCGCGTAAGAGCGGGCCTCCTGCGAGTACCAGATCAGCATTGGGTTGACGGCCACTATCGCCGCGGTGATCAGTCCAGCCCGCTTGCTCGCCAGCTCGCGGCCGATCAGGTAGGCGACCGGGACCGTGGCCGCGCCGAAGAGCGCCGAAAGAGAGCGCATGCCGATCTCGCCCGTGCCGAACGCCTTCGCCCAGCCCCAGGCGAGCACGTAGTACAGGGGCGGGTTGGACTCGCTCGCCTTGACCTGGTGCAGCATGTCTGTGAAGTTGCCCGGGATCACCCGCGCGGCGGTGATCACCTCGTCGTGGTGGTAGCTCTGGACTCCGAGGCTGGCGAAGCGGACTGCGACCCCCAGCGCGGTCAGGCCGGCGAGCCCCCAGAGGACGTTCGACTGCGTGCGCTCGGTGGTCAAGGAGCGCAGCGGTTCCGTGGCATCGGCCGCTGCGTTCCGAAAGACGGCGGCCGCGCGGCGGCGGAGGCGCCCCAGGTGCGGTTGGGTCGCGCCCCGAGGCGATAGGTGAGGGTTGCTCCGCGAGCCAGCGCGCAGAACGTCGTCCAGGGACGTTCGTAGGCGTGGCCATCGATGCTCATGCTCTGGATGTAGGGAGCCTGGAAAAGGGAGAGCGGAACGACCCGGGACCTTGAGTGCGGTCGCCCGCGACGACTGGAGCGCCGGTAGGCAGAGGCAAGGATCCGCAGCTTTTGCCCCCCGGCCAAGCGCACGGTTGCCGTCGGGAACAGGGGGCTTCCGATCGCCAGCACGTCAACCCCCGGCACCTCTGGGTAGAGGCCAAGAGCTCCGAACACGTACCAGGAGGAGAGGGTGCCGAGGTCGTCGTTGCCGGGGTAGCCGTCCGGAGACGCGTTGTAGAGGCGCAGCCCGCGCCTCACCGCAGCCTGGGTCTTGTAGGGCTGTCCCGCCCAGTCGTAGAGCCAGGGCACGTTCAGGTTGGGCTCGTTGCCCAGCAACGCGTGGTCGGCGTGAGTGGCGCCGGGGCCGCCGTTGAGCGTGCGCAGAATGTGGTCGAGGCGGCTCACGGCGCTAGCCCGGCCACCGATCGCCGCGAAGAGACCAGCGGGATCGTGCGGGACCATCCAGGTGTACTGGAACGAGTCGCCCTCGGCGAAGCCGGCCCCGCGCAGGTTGTCGTAATTGGGGGGAAAGGTTCCATCTTCGAAGCGCGGCTCGACCTGCCCGCTCTTTGGGTTGAGGAGATTGCGCCAGTTACCTGAACGCAACATGAAGGAGCCGTAGGTGCCACCTTCGTGCCGGGCGCGCGCGGCGAACTGGGCGATCGAGAAGTCGGCGATCGCGTACTCGAGCGTCGTGGCAGCCGAGGCCCAGACGTCTTCCGGGTCCCCGAACAGCGAGTTCGCGTTGCGACTCTGGACGTCGAGGTCGAACGGAACGTAGCCCAGGGCCTTGTACTGCGCCAGGCCCTGGCGCTGGACATAGCTGCCATCGGCGCTGCTGCAGCCTTCGCTCGCGCCTTTGACCATCGCCGCCAGCGCGGCGCCCGTATCGAAACGCCTGGCGCCAAAGGCGGCCGCCGAGGCAATCACCGGATCCGCCGGATCGCCGACCATGGTCATGCTCTGCCCGTTGGCATAAGACCAGCGGGGCAGGCAGCCGCTCTGCGCTGCGTCGGCAAGCATCGAGGCGACGATGTCGCTCGCGCGGCGCGGCATCAGCATCGCCAGCAGCGGGATCTGCGTCCGGTAGATGTCCCAACCCGAGAAGTCCGCATACTGAGTGCGGCCGCCAGCATCGTGGACGGCACCGTCCATGCCGATGTAGCTCCCGCCGGCGTCGTTAAAGGTGCGGGGAGCGAGCAGGGCGTGGTAGAGCGCGGTGTAGAAGGTGTCGACGTCGCCGCTGCTGCCGCCGCCGACCTGGATCGAGCCAAGGGCGCGGTTCCAGCTCTCTTCCGCCGCGGTTTCGATCTCGTGGAACGAGGAGCCACCGCTCTCGGCGGCAAGGTTGGCGCGCGCCCCGGCGACGCTGACGAAGGAGACGCCGACCTGGACCGTGACGACCCGATTGTGATGGGTATCGAAGCTGGCGTAGGCACCCGCCTGGGCCGTATTGGCCGGCACGGTCGAGGCTGGTTTCTGGTCGAGCGCGGCAGTCGAGCTCGGTTCCAGCTGCTGACGCGTCCAGGTGCCATAGGCGTCGAGCGGACGGTCGAAGACAGCCGCGAAGTAGATGCGGTAGCGAGGCCGCTGGGCGCAGAAGTAGCCGCTGGAGGCCGAGCCGGAGATCTCGCGCTTGCGGGGATCGATCTGCACTTCGGCGAGGTCGTCGGCTTTGGCGCTGCCGCCGGCGTCGATCAGAACGCTCGCGTGCGGTGAGCGGGGAAAGGCGAAGCGAGCCATGCCGGTGCGCGTGGTCGCGGTCAGCGCGGCGTCGATCGCTGCGCCGCCCACCGGATTGAGGTGGACCGAGTAGAGGCCGGGGCGGGCGCGCTCACTGGCGTGGGAGAAGCCTGGTTGGAAACGGCCGCTGAGACCGCCGCCCGGGGCCGCCGGAGAAGCGCGTATCGGCTCGGTCGTCGGCAGGAAGGGGAAGTCCCCATACAGCGCGCAGCCGGCGCCGCTTAGGTGGGTGAGGCTAAAGCCGCTTAGATGGTGGTCGCGGTAGTCGTAGCCGCCCGAGTGCCGGTCCGCGGGCACGGTGTCGGGGCCCCACTGGACCATCCCAAAGGGCAGGGTCGCGCCGGGAAAGTTGTGACCACCGCCAAAGGCGCGGACGCCGGGCTCGGTGCCGGCGAAGACGCTGACGCGATCGGCGAGGCCGGCCCCCCGTGCCATCGAAGCTGCCAGACAGAGGACGAGCAGCGCCCCCAGCATCGTGATGGCCGCTCGCCGCATCGGGATAACGTTAGGGGTCGCGCCCGGCGGCCTCACCCTGCCGGGCGGCGCGGCACGTAACCTTCCCGACTCGAATGCGGGCCGGAATCGCCATCTTCGCCGTCCTCGCGGCCGCTGCGGCCGTTGTGTTGGCGATCGTCCTCATCGACGGGGGCGGCAACAGCCCGGTGACCCAGGCCGATGCGCTTACCGGCGAACCGAGCGTCGAAATCGTCTCCCCGCGCAACGGCGCTCGCCAGTCGAGCCGGGCGGTGGTCGTCAAGGTCAGGGTCCATGACTTCAGCCTGGCGCCGCGCGACTTCGGCGGCGAACCGCAGCTCGGCGAGGGGCATATCCGCTTCGCGCTCAACCGCGTGCCCGACTGCGTCGACCCGGTCAAACTGCAACGCGCCGTGAACAGCCCGGTCGGCCGGGGACGGCTGGTCGGCGCTTCCTTCGACTTCCCCCGTTACTCCGGGCCCAACGGCGTGCTCGCCGATCGGATCGGCTCCAGTGGCAGCTACTCACCGGCGACGCGGCCCGAAATCTACTATCACGAACTGCGGCCGGGCTTCTACCGGTTGGTGGTGACCCTCGCCCGCAACAACGGCGCCACCACGCCCTACCACGCGGTCACCAACTTCCAGATCCTGCCCCGCCCCGGTCACGGCCCCAAGTGCACCGGCGGCAAAGTATCCAGCGCCAAGGCTGCCGCCTTCGAATAGCAGCCCGCGCCCAGCCCGGGGGTCGACGTGCCGGGACTTAGGGGTCCATATGGGTGCATAAGTCCCGGTACGCCAGTCTGGGGGCCTTTACTTCACTTTGTATAGTAGCTTGATGCGGACCTATCGCCGCCTGATGGGCTTCCTGCGGCCATATCGCCGCCAACTCTGGGGTTCGCTCGTCTTCGCCTGGGTCGCGATGGGGATGACGGTGCTGATCCCCTGGCTGATCGGCCGCGCCGTCAACGCGATCCAGAGTGGCAACAAGCCAGACCTGCTGCCGCTTGCCATCGCGATCGTCGTCGCCGGCATCCTGCGGCTGGGGCTGACGCTGGTGCGGCGGGTGGTCGCCGGCAAGGTCTCGCTGGCGGTCGAGTTCGACCTGCGCCAGCGCTTCTACGCCCACCTGCAGCGGCTCGAGCTGGGCTTCTTCGACTCCCAGCAGACCGGCCAGCTGATGTCGCGGGCGACCGTCGACCTGCAGTCGATCCGTTTCTTCCTCGGCTACGGCCTGATCTTCATCACGCAGAACCTGCTGACGATCGCCCTCGCCAGCGCCGTCATGTTCGCCCTCGAGCCTTGGCTGGCGCTGATCGCCCTCGCCCCGGCGCCGCTGGTCGTCTACACCGCCTCCCGCTACAACCGCGTCTCCCGACCGGCCGTGCAGGAGGTCCAGCAACGACTCGCCGAGCTGACCGCCGAAGCCGAGGAGAACGTCTCCGGTATCCGCATCGTCAAGGCCTTCGCCCGCGAGGAGCACCAGCTGCGCCGCTTCCGCCGCGCCGTCGCCCGTGTCTTCGACCAGAGCATCTACTCCACCCGCCTGCAGGCTTTCTTCTCTCCCCTGCTCGGCCTGCTGCCGCAGCTCGGCATCGCCCTGGTGCTGCTGATCGGTGGCCGCCAGGTAATCGCCGGCAACCTCAGCCTTGGCAACTTCACCGCCTTCTACACCTACGTGGCGATGCTGGCGGGGCCGATGCGGATGCTGGGGATGACGCTGGGGATGGCGCAGCGAGCGATCGCCTCAGGCAACCGCCTTTTCGAGATCCTCGACCGGGAGCCGCAGATCGAGAGCCCGCCGGACGCGCCGCCGCTGCCGGCGGGTGGCGGCCGGGTGGAGATGCGCAGCGTGAGCTTGCGCTACGACGGCGCCTCCCCCGCTCTCACCGGGATCGACCTGGCGATCGAGGCAGGGCGCACCGTGGCCCTGGTCGGCCCCTCGGGCTCGGGCAAGACCAGTCTCGTAGCGCTGATCGCCCGCCTCTACGACCCGAGCGAGGGCGCGGTCACGATCGACGGCGCCGACGTGCGCTCGGTCGACCTCGTCTCGCTGCGCTCGCAGGTCGCGTTCGTCGGCGACGACAGCTTCCTCTTCACCGCGAGCATCGCCGAGAACATCGCCTACGCGCGGCCGCAGGCGAGTCGGGACGCGGTCGAAGCGGCGGCGCGGCGCGCCCAAGCCGACGAGTTCATCCGCGACCTGCCGGGCGGCTACGACACCCTGGTCGGCGAGCGCGGGCTGACCCTCTCCGGTGGGCAGCGCCAGCGCGTCGCGATCGCTCGCGCCCTGCTCGCCGACCCGCGCATCCTGATCCTCGACGACGCCACCTCATCGGTCGACGCGACGACCGAGGCGGCGATCAAGACCGGCCTGGCCGAGGCGATGGCCGGGCGCACGACCTTCGTCATCGCCCACCGCCTCTCGACCGTCTCACTCGCCGACGAGGTCGTGGTGATGGACGGTGGCCGCATCGTCGACCGCGGCACCCACACGGAGTTGCTCGAGGGCTGTGGCTTCTACCGCGAGATCGCCGAGCACGGGCTCGCCGACTCGGTCTTCCTGCAGCGCGACCTCGAGCAGCGGGAGGAGGTGGCACGGCTGTGAAACGGCTCTGGCTGATAGTTCGCGGCGAGGATCAGCGCGGCCGCAAGCTGCGCTGGATGGTCGGACTGCTGCGCCCCTACCGCGGCCGAGTGGCGTTGACCGTCGTCGCGATCCTCGCCGCCACCGGCGCCGGCCTCGCCCCTCCCTACCTCGCCGGTCAGGCGATCGACGCCGGCATCGTCACCGGCGATACCGGAGCGCTGACGCTGATCGTCGTCGCGTTCCTCGCGGTTGCCGTCGTCTACGCCATCGCCAGCTACGCCCAGACCTACCTGGTCGGCTGGGTCGGCACCCGTGCCCTCCAGGACCTGCGCGAGCGCGTCTTCTCCCACCTCCAATCGATGTCGATCGGCTTCTTCACCCGGCGCAGCCCCGGGGTGCTGATCAGCCGCATGACCAACGACATCGAGGCGCTCAACCAGCTCGTCACCAGCGGCGTCACGACCCTCTTCTCCAGCGGCCTCACCCTGATCGGGGTGGTCGCGATCATGCTCCTCCTCGACGTCAAGCTGGCCCTGGTCACCTTCCTCACCTTCCCTTTGGTCGCCGTTGCCAGCACCGTCTTCCGAGTCGCCTCCCACGGCGCCTACCGGGAAACCCGGGAGCGGATCGCTGCTGTCACCGCCTACATCCAGGAGACCCTGAGCGGGGTACGGGTGGTGCGCAGCTTTGGCCAGGAGCCGCGCCATATGGCCGCGATGACCGAGCTCAACGAGGCCAACCGCGAGGCGAACATGCGGACGGTCTTCCTAAACGCCTCCTACTTCCCCGCGGTCGAACTGCTCTCCGCCGCCGGCACCGCGGCGATCGTCCTCTATGGCGGCAGCCAGGCGATCGACAACGCGATCCAGATCGGCACGATCGTCGCCTTCATCGGCTACCTGCAGGTCTTCTTCTCGCCGATCCAGGAACTCTCCCAGCTCTACACGACCTACCAGCAGGGGATGGCGGCGCTCGACAAGATCTTCGAGCTGCTCGATACGGAACCCGACATGGTCGATGCCCCCGGCGCGATCGACCCCGGCCAGCTGCGCGGGGAGATCGAGATGGAGGGGGTGTCGTTCGCCTATGCCGACGACGCGCTGGAGCGGCAGGCCCGCGGCGAACAGGTCGAGTGGGCGCTGCGCGACGTCGATCTGCACGTGCCCCCCGGGCAGACCCTGGCCCTGGTCGGCGCGACCGGAGCCGGTAAGTCCACCTTCGCCAAGCTGGTTGCCCGCTTCTATGATCCGCAAGTCGGCCGGGTGCTCGTCGACGGGCACGACCTGCGCGGCGTGCGGCAACAGGCGCTGCGGCGCCAGCTCGGCATCGTCCCCCAGGAGGGATTCCTGTTCTCGGGCAGCGTGCGCGAGAACATCGCCTTCGGCCGGCCCGAGGCGAGCCCGGAGGAGATCGAGGCGGCAGTGGCCGCCGTCGGCGCAACCGATTTCGTCGCGGCGCTACCCGAAGGCATCGACACCCAGGTCGGCGAGCGTGGCATCCAGCTCTCGGCCGGCCAGCGCCAGCTCGTCGCCTTTGCCCGGGCGCTGCTGGCCGAGCCCCGCATCCTGATCCTCGATGAGGCGACGTCGAACGTCGACGTGCGGACCGAGAAGACGATCGAGCGGGGACTGGAGCGGCTGCTGGCCGGACGCACGGCGATCGTCATCGCCCACCGCCTCTCGACCATTCGCCGCGCCGGCAAGATCGTCGTGCTCGAAGGCGGTCGCATCGCGGAGATCGGCGCCCACGACGAGCTGGTCGCAGCCGAAGGCCCCTACGCGCGCCTGTACAGCAGTTGGCAGGACGTATCGGCGGCCTAGTCGATCAACGCGCCCTCCCTTTTGCATCGCATAGATGCACAACGGGGGGCGCGTCCTAAGGGATGGAGCTAGCCCGGGCCGATGCCGCCACTTGACCCGCCGCCGGAGCCGCTGCCGCCGCCTTCGGTGCCACCGCCCACCCCGGCGCCGCCACCTGCGCCTTCTTCTTCGACCGCACCGGCGCCGCCCGCTTCAGGCGCCGGTGCGACTTCTTCGGGGGCCGCTTCTTCGGCTTCTTCTTCGACGCCTTCGGAAGCTTCTTCGCCTGACGATTCTTCTCCCGCGCTACTCGGCGACGGCGCCACCGGAGCTTCCGCGCACTGTTCGAAGCCGAACGACGTCGCCGCCGACTGGAACGAGGTAAGCGCCGAGGACGCTTCCGCTTCGGCTTCTGACAGCGCTTCCCCTTCTTCGCGTTCGGAGGCCAGTTTGACGTTGTCCTCGGCCTGCGCGAGGGCTTCGGCGGATGAGATGAATTCGGGGTAGCCGGTGCTTTCGTCGCTGGGCGCCCCCAAGCCCTTCAACCTTTCGACCATGCCACCGTAGAGCCCGGCGGCCTGGGCCGCCTGCCCGCTGGCGCCGGAGCTGGTCGACCCGACCGCCCCCACCGCGGCGTTGACCTCGGCACAGATCGCGTCGCCCTGGGCGATCAACTCTTCCTTGCTCAGCGCCGTGGTCGCTTCGGTCGTTTCCACCGGCGCCGATGCGGTCGAGGCGCCCCCGCCCCCGCAGCCGGCAATTGCCACAGCGACGAGAGGCAAAATCGCGAGAAGGCGCCTGGAGATCCCCATGCGAGGCGAAGTTAGCAGAGTGGCTAGACGACCTTTGCAGGGACTTTGCCGAGACTGCGCCCCAGGGACTCGAACCCCGAAATCCAGCTCCAGAGGCTGGCGTGTTGCCAATTACACCAGGGCGCAATGAACACCTTTGAGGATATCCAGCGGCGTGCGGCGGGGGCCGCACGCATCTTCGTTAGGAGATTTCGCCCAAGTCGCTGCCGGCGTCGGCGATTCGCTCGCGGGCGGCGGAAACATCGACGCCGTCGGCAAGCAGGCGGCGCGCTTCGGCGAGGTCCTCGGAGCGCCCGACGCTGAGCGCGCCGGCCACCTTGCCGTCCTTCAGGTACCAGACCGAGAACTCGCCGCCCTCGCGGTCCCCTCGCCAGATCTCCTCGTCCCACTTGGCCGCCGGGCCAACGTACTCGAGGCTCGCCCAGTCGGCGAGGTCGCTGAAGAAGTAGGGGACGACGTCATAGTCGCGGTCCTCGCCGAGCATGTTGCCGGCGGCGTGCATCCCCTGCTGCATCGCCACGTCCCAGTGCTCGACCCGAATCCGGCGACCGTGTACGACGCTGTCGTAGGAGCAGCAGTCGCCGGCGGCGTAGATGCCTTCGGCCGAGGTCGTGAGCTTCGAGTTGCAGAGAATCCCGTCGTCGACCTCGAGCCCGGCGCGCTGGGCGAGCATCGCATCAGGGCGCACCCCGGCGCCAACCACGACCGCGTCGCACTCGATCGCGCGGCCGCTCTTGGTCAGCACCGCCTTGACCCGTCCGTCGCCCTCGAAAGCCTCCAGCTCTTCGCCGCCGTGCACAGTGACGCCATGGGATTCGATCGTCTGCTGGAACCAGCGGCCGGCGTCCTCGCCGAAGGTCCGCGAGAGCACGATGTCCTCCATCATCACGATCGTGCACTTGACGCCCTTCGCAGTCAGCGAGGCGGCGACCTCGGCGCCGATGTAGCTGCCGCCGATCAAGACCACGTGCTCGGCTGCCTCGGCATCGGCGCGGATCGCGTCGGAGTTGCCGAAGGCGCGCAGGTAGTGAATGCCCTCGTTCTCGGCTCCCTCGACCCGCAGGATGTTGACCATCGCGCCGGTGGCGAGCAGCGCCTTGCCGAAACCGATCTCCTCCCCGCCCTGCAGCTTCGCCGTCTGCGCTGCCGGGTCGAGCGACATCACGTTGACACCGGTCAGCAGCTCGACCCCGTTCTCCTCGTACCAGCTGCGCGGGTTCACGTAGGCGTCCTTGCGCTCTGCTTCGCCACGCATGTACTCCTTCGAGAGCGGTGGCCGTTCGTAGGGCGGCTCGGACTCACGCCCGGCCAGCAGGATCGATCCCTCGGCGCCGCGCTTGCGTAGCTCCGAGGCGCAATGCGCCGATGCCATCCCGCCTCCGATCAGGAGAAAGTCGACCTCGCGGTCGGCCATCACTCAGCCCGTTCCGTTGCCGCCGATGGCCGGCCCGAACAGCTCCTTGAGATCATCCTCACGGCCCGGGTCGAGCACGGCAAGCACCTCGTCGCCGGCCTCCAGCACGGTGTCGGGCCCGGGGACGAAGCCCTTGCCTTCGCGCAGCACCGAGATCAGCAGACTGCCTTCGGGCATCGAGAGATCGCCGACCCGGCGCCCGGTGACGCGCGAGTCGCTGCCGAGCAGCATCTCGATGATCTCGAGCTGCTCCTCTTGCAGGTCGAGTAGGTGGACGAGGCCGTACTCCGGCACCTCGTGCTCCAGCAGGCGCAAGATCAGGTCGGTGGCGGAGACCGACGGCTTTACCCCGAGCAGATCGAAATGCGGCCGGTTGCGGGGGTTGTTGACGCGGGCGATGATCCGCTCGACTTCGTACTTCTCGCGGGCGACCTGGCAGATCAACATGTTGTCCTCGTCGTCGCCGGTTACCGCGATCACCATGTCGGCCCGCTGGATCCCGGCACGCTCGAGCACCCAAAGCTCCGAGGCGTCGCCGTAGGTGACGTTGTGCTCGAGCTCCTGCTCGACGGTCAGGTAGCGGCGCCGGTTGCTCTCGATCACGGTCACCTCGTGGTTCTTTTCGAGCAGCTCGCGAGCCAGGTTCCAACCGACCTTCCCCGCTCCGACGACGATGATGTACACGGGTCAGGCCACCTCGCGCTGGGCGCCCTCGCGGACGGCGCTCTCCAGCATGTCGATCGCGACCCTGGTCGGGCAGATCGTGTTCATGCCCTGCTGTCGGTACCACTCGGCCCGCAGTGGATCCAGGATCCGCGCGATCACCGTCGGCACCTCGTAGCGGCGCTGGGCGATCTGGGCGATGACGATGTTCGTGTTGTCGCCGTTGGTTGCGGCGATGAAGGCATCGGCCTTCTCGATTCCGGCGGCGAGCAGGGCATCGGTCTCGAGCCCGGTGCCGACCGTGAAGCGACCGCCCAGGTCCTCCCAGCCTTTGTCCAGGCCGACCTCGAGCCGGGTATGGGACTCGGGGTCCTCGTCGAGGCAGGAAACTTCATGCCCCTCGCTCAACATCGAGCGGGCGACAGAGGAGCCGACTCTTCCGCAGCCAACGATCAGAATGAACACAGGCGGATACTAGATGTCAAAGGTTCGAGGGCGCGCCAGACCAAGCAGATCAAGGACGCAGGGAGCGTGGCGTGCTCCCCGCGCGAGCGACCGAGGACGCAGATATGCGCCGGTCCGGCGCGCCCTCGGGGGACTCGGGCGGGGCGGTCAATAAGACTTGACAGGGCGCTTTCTTCAGCACGTACTCGGTCGCGGCGCCGATCTCGGCCGGCCTGGCCGCGCCAATTCCGCCAAGCGTCGCACCGCCCCGGATCTTGCTTGGCGGCTCGGCGCCGACCACGATCGCTTCGGCGCCCCCGCGCCGCGCCGCTTCGACTATTCCGGCGCCGACCTTGCGTGCCCTGATCACCGACGCGGTCACCTTCACGTCCTCGTACTCTTCGCCGACTTCGCGGGCGCGCTCGATCGCATGCAGCGCCTCCTGCTCTCGCTCCGGCGGCAACTCGGCATCCAACGGCAGCGACAGCGGCACCTCGAGCACGTAGACGATGGCGAGATGGGTCTCGTCGACTTCGCCGTCCCCCTCCTGCTCGGCGGCGGCCAGCCGGCCGGCGGTGGCGACGATGTCATCGTCGAGCTCGGTTCCGAACACGGGCACGAGGATGTTTCCGTATTCGACGTCGGGAGCCTGCTTGGTGAGCGCCCGCTCGGTGACCGAGACGCGCCGGGTCAAGGAGGTTCCCTCGAAGACCTTGCGATAGACGACGTAGAAGACGAGGCCGAACAGCATCCATCCGCCACCGACCCAGCGTGCCCGGTCGTGGAAGGCGAGAACGCTGAGGAAGGCGAGGGCGCTGAGCACGGCCGCGAATAGCGTCGGCAGGGGAATCTGGGCGCCGCGCCAGGAGACGCTCCAGGGGACCCTGAACGGGCGTTGGCGGTCTGGCTCGGTCACCCGCAGCCGCAGGATCGAGAGGTGAGCGATCGTGATCGCCAGCATCGCGCCAAACGCGTAGAGCCCGGCCAGCAGCTTGACGTCGGTTGGCACGACGAGGCCGATCGCGATCAGGCCAGAGAGGGCGATCGCCACGTGCGGCGTCGCGTAGCGGCCGTTGAGCTTGCCCAGCCAACTGGGTATCTGGCGGTTGATCGCCAGCGTGTAGATGTGGCGGGAGACGCCGAGCATCGCCGTCGTCGCTGCCCAGAACAGGACCGGGGCGGCGACCAGCGCCACCGTCCAGCGCATCGTGTCCGCCACCCAGGCCGGGTGATAGGCAGAGACGACACCCAGCACCGGCGCCTCGACGAATTCACCGCCCAGCGCAGTTTCCGGTCCCTGCGGCCCGGCGACCACCGGGACCGCCATCAGCGCGATCGCGGCCATCCCGGCGTAGACGAGAGGCACCGCCACGGCGCCCAGCGAGACAATTCGCTTCAGGTCGCGCGGTTTGACATCGATATCCGGGGCCAGGTCGGAGGCAGCCTCGATCCCGGCATAGGCGAGCATCGCGACGACAGCCGCGTAGACGATGTCCTTGAAGTTGGGATTGGTGAAGAGGTCGAGTTGGTCGGTGAGACGGTCGGGATGGAAAACGGCGAGCAGACCGACCACGACCACCGCCAGCTGCAAGGCGATGTCGGCAAGAGCGAGCACCGCCAGCCCGCGGGCCCGTCCGCGCCCGGTCACGTTTAGGACGTTGAGCAGGCAGGCGGCGACAATCACAAGGCCGGCAACGCCGATCTCCCAGCCCGGCTCGCTGAGGTGGGCAGAGATCGGCTCCAGGTAGTGGGGAACCGAGATCGCCGCTAGGGCGGCGACGATCAGGTAGTCGATCAGGATCGCCCAGCCGGCGATGAAGGCGATCAACTCGTTGAAGGCGTGGCGGGCGAAGCTCGACGAGCCTCCTCGCTCGCGGAACATCGCGCCGCCCTCGACGTAGCTGAGCGTGGTCAGGACGAAGAGCAGCCCCGCGGCAAGGAAGATCAGCGGCGTCAGGCCGAGGCCGCGGTCGGCGACGACCCCCAGGGAGAAATAGATGGAGAACCCAACCGCCGAGTAGACGGCAACGAAGAGACCCGGCACCCCGAGCCCCCGATTGAGCAGGGGCTCGAGGCGCGCGCGCTGCGGCCGCTCCGGTGTGCTCACCGGCTCATCCGCGAAGCTACCCAGAGTCGCCCGGCGCCGACCACCGCGAAGGCGAGTCCCATCAGCACCCCAACCGAGAGCGGCCCGCCACCGTTGGCGAGGGTGCTGATGAGGATCACCAGGCCGAGGGCGATGAAGACAATGGAGAAGGTGAGGATCGAGCCACGGTAGATCCGCTCGGGCGAGGACATCCCGGCGATTCTAGGCCAGGACAGGCGCTGCCTCCGGATGCTGTCCGCTGCGGTCGGAAACGACGATGACGCGACAGGGACGCTCGCCCAGAACGGTCTGCAGAGTCTTGTCGTAGAGCGGAGCGCCGTTGCGGTAACGCAGGCCGACGACAACCGCGGCGGCATTGATCAACTTTGCCTCGTCGGATATCGAATAGCCGGCCTGTGCCGGTCGCACGCGCTCGACATGTCCGGTCACTCGCTGCCCGCCGATCAGCTTCGCCTGCTCCACCTTGCTCTGCGCCTCGGCTTCCTGATCGCGCAGCTCGGCGCCCAGCGGCAGATTGGTCGGCACGATCAACATCGAGTGGATGTGAACACCGCGGCGCCGCTTGGAGGCAAGCTTGACCGCGGTCGCGACCATCTCCTCCGAGAAGGGCTCTCCGTCCTCGAAGGCAACCAGGATGCTGCGGTACTCGATCTCCTCCACGCCGAGAGGCTCCGGGGTCACGACTTTGACCGTCTCGGTCAGCGGCAGTTTCTGGCTGCGCCGGTAGAGGACATAGACGATCACCCCGAACGCCATCCAGCCGAGCCCGACGGCGAGGGTGCGCGGGTTGAGCGCCATCACCACGATCCAAGCGGCGAAGGTGCCAAGACCACCAAGCACCGCGGTCAACGGCACATCGAAGCCGAAGGCGTGAAAGTTGAGTGGCGGCTTCCAGGGCCGATCCTCCGCCGATTTTCGACGGCGGAGCTGGATCACCGAGACGTGGGCGATCGTGAAGGAGAGCATCGCGCCGAACGAGTACAAAGTCGCCAGGAAATCGGCCTGCCCAGGGACCAGCGTGATCATCGCCAACACGGCGAAGACCATGATCGCGATGTATGGGGTGCGGTAGCGAGGGTGGACCTGACGCAGCCCCTCGGGGAGCTGGCGGTGCTGTCCCATTGAGTAGGTGAGGCGGGAGACGCCGATCAGGCCGGCGTTGGTGGCGATCAGCAGGATCACCGCGGCGAGGATGCCGACGTAGAAGCGCAGCGCTTCGGTCAAGCCGCCGCCGAGGCCGAGGTTCTCGACGATGCCGAGGATCGGATCGTTGGCGAACTCGGAGCCGAGTGCGGTCGCGTAGTGGCCGGCAGCGTCCTGCGTCACCGGCATCGCCGAGAGCGCGACGACGGGGATCAGCAGGTAGAGGCCGAGCACCGCCGCAACGGTGAGGCCGACGCTGCGCGGAATCGTCCGCGCCGCGTCCTTTGCCTCCTCGGCCATGTTGGAGATCGTCTCGATCCCGGTGTAGGCGATCATCGCAACCGCGACCCCGAGCGCGAAGTCGCTCCAGGTCGGGGCGACGCCGAGGTGGATGTTGTCGACCAGCACCTGCGGGCTGAGCACCAGCACGACGCCGATCCCAACCAGCACGACCTGGGTGGCGAGGTCGGCGACCGCGAGCACCAGATTCAGTTTTGCCGACTCCTGCGAGCCGCGGATGTTGAGCAGCGCCAGGGCCCCGATCAGGACCGCGCCGCCGATGATGTCGCCGGGAGCGTGGCCGAGCGGCTCCCAGAAGACCGCCAAGTAATGAGGCACGAAGTAGGCCGAGATCGCGACCGTGATCGTGTAGTTGAGCATTTGCCCCCAGGCGGCGACGAAGCTGACCAGCTCGTTGAAGGCGTGGCGGGCGAAGCTCGACGACCCCCCTGCCTCCGGGTACATCACGGTCGCCTCGGCATAGGTCGCCGCGGTCGCGGCGAAGATCAGGCCGGAGATGACGAAGGCGACCGGGGTTAGGCCGAGGGCGAAAGCGGCGGTGACGCCGAGGGCG
>DATFVC010000035.1:0-21590 GCA_035260485.1 Solirubrobacterales bacterium
GATCGCGCTGTTCGCAGCGGCGATCGCGACCGCCGGCTGTGGTCTTGGCCCTGGCGAGGGGGTCGGCCAGGTCTCGCTGACCGTGACCCGGGACTACGGCGCTGAGCCGGTCCTTCCGCCGGTGAGCGACAAAGCGTCGGAAGCGGACTCGGTGATGGCCGTGCTCGAACGCGACGCCGACATCTCGACCCGTTACGGCGGCGGCTTCGTGCAGTCGATCGACGGGCTCGAAGCAGAGGAGCGCTTCGGCCGCTCCTCCGACTGGTTCTTCTACGTCAACGGGGTCGAGTCGACCGTCGGCGCGGCCGACTACCCGCTGCACGGCGGCGAGGCGATCTGGTGGGACTACCGCGACTGGTCGGCGGCGATGCGGGTTCCGGCCGTGGTCGGCTCCTGGCCGCAGCCTTTCCTCGACGGCTATGACGGCGAGCGCCGGCCGGTGGCGGTCGAGTGCCTGGGGGGTGGTGCGGCATGTGACGCCGCTAGAGGCGCACTCACCGCCGCGGGCGTGAGTCTCGCCGCCGGCTCGCCGTCGGGGGCGATCCGCGTGCTGGTCGGGCCCTGGGCGCGGCTGCGCGGGGACCCGGCGGCGGCGCAGATCGAAGACGGTCCGCAGACGAGCGGCGTCTTCGCTGAGTTCAAGCGCCGCGGCACGGGCTTTCGGTTGGCCGGGTTGGGTGTCGACGGCAGGCTGGCGACGGCGTTCGGGCCGGGGGCCGGCCTGGTCGCGGCAACGCGTCGCTACGACGCGCCGCCGACCTGGCTCGTGACCGGCGCCGATCGGGCGGGCGTGCGCGCTGCGGCCGGTCTGCTCGACCCGGCCGACCTGCGCGACCATTACGCGGTGGCGAGCGAAGGCGGCAAGGAGACGCCGTTGCCGATCCAGTGAGATCGGCCTTTGCCTACATCCCGAGCCGAGGGCCGCTGCAGTCGGCTTCACCGGGCGCCGCCGTCGCCTACCTGGGTGCCCTGGTCATCGTCGCCTTCCTCTACTCGAACCCACTCGTCCTGGCGGCGGTTGGGACCGCGGCGGCGCTCGCCGGCATCCTGGCGGGCGCGCGGGGGGCTGTTCGGGCGGCGATCGGCCTGGGCCTTGCGATTGCGCTGCCGATCGTCGTCGTTAACGCGCTTGTCGTAAATCGTGGTGAGACGGTCCTGGCGCGGCTCGGCGACTGGCCCCTGCTCGGCCAGGTGAACATAACCGCCGAGGCGATCGCCGACGGCGCCGTCTTCGGCCTGCGCGCCGTCGTCGTGATGATCGCCTTCGCCGTCTACTCCGCCTGCGTCGATCCCGACCGGGTGCTGCGGGCGCTGCGCCCGTTCGCCGGGCGCTCGGCGCTGACCGCGACGCTGATCTCCCGCCTCGTCCCCGTAGCTGCCGCCGACGCGGCGCGCCTGCGCGACGCCGGCCGCCTGCGCGGCCCAGGCGCCGCGCCGCTCGGACGCGCCGCGCTGATCCGCCGCCTGCTCGCCGGCTCGCTCGATCGGGCCGTGGACGTAGCCGCGACCCTGGAGCTCCGCGGCTATGGCCTCGAACCTCCGCGACGGCAGCTCATTGCACGATTTGGGGGTCCCCGGCGCCCCAAAGGCTTCATGCAAGCGTCACGATTCGATCCGCGCTTCTACGCGGCGGGGGCGGCGGTGCTGGTCGCGGCGATCGCCGGCAAGCTGCTTGGCGCCGACAGCTTCCAGGCCTACCCGACGATCGAGATCGGCCTCGACTCCGCGACGGTCGCCCTCTCCACCGTCATCGTCCTCTCCGGTCTCGCGCCAAGGAGGCGCAATGCCTGAGCTCGCCAGCCCACCTCGCGCCGCGCCCGCCCTCGCGATCGAGGGCCTCTCCTACGCTTACCCCACCGCCATCGCGCCCAGGCGACTTTTGCCCCCCGATGGTGGGGTGAAAGTCGACCGCGCGCTCCGTGGCGTCTCTCTGACGCTCGGGGCTGGCGAGTTCGCGCTGCTTGCCGGTCGCTCGGCCAGCGGCAAGTCGACCCTGCTGCGCGCCGCATGTGGTCTGGCGCCACATTTCCACGGCGGCGAGATCGAGGGCAGCGTCCACGTCGCCGGCCTCGACGCGATCGCCAGCGGCCCGGGGGACCTTGCCGCAGTGGTCGGTTATGTGGCCCAGGACCCGGAGACCCAGGTCGTCTCGACCACGGTCGCCGCCGAGATCGAGCTGCCGCTGGAGATGCGCGGCGAACCGGCAGCTTCCCGCGCCCGCGCTGTCGAGGAGGTGGCCCTGGCCCTGGCGATCCCGCACCTTCTGGACCGCACCGTCGACACGCTCTCGGGTGGGGAGCTTCAGCGCGTGGCGCTCGCAGCGGCTTTGGTCACCCGGCCCAAGCTGGTCCTTCTAGACGAGCCCACGTCGCAGCTGGACCCCGTCGCAGGCGATGAGTTGATCTGGCTCTTGAGGCGGCTCAACGAGGAGTGGGGGGTAACCATCCTTCTAGCCGAGCACCGCCTGGAGCGCTGCTTAGCCGCCGCGGATCGGGTTGTCGCAATGGACGCGGGCTCCATCGCTTTCAACGGCCCTCCGAGGGACTTCCAGGCTTGGGCTCAGCAGGCTGACGCAGCCCTGGAGACGCCGGCGGCCCGCTTGTTCTCGCTGGCGGGAATAGAACCCCTACCCGTGGGTGTACGCGACGCGCGAGACATCCTCCGCGGGTGGGGGGACGGGGTCGGGGGTCCCGGTCGCGCGCGGCGTCCTGTTTTTCGCACCGCCCAGTCGGGGAGAGAAGCAAGCTCGGAGGCGAAAAACCCAGCACGCGACCGGGACCCCCGACCCCGTCCTGACGCCACGGTTGCCGAAGCACGGAACCTGTGGGTCGAGCTCGGCGAGAAGGACTCCACACGAGATGCGCTGCGGGGAGTCGACCTGAAGATCGCGTCTGGAGAGCGGATAGCGCTCATGGGCCGCAACGGGGCAGGCAAGAGCACGCTGCTGCGAGTGCTGGCGGAGTTGGTCGAGCCGGTGCGGGGGAAGCGAGAGGTCCCTGGTGGGATCGCATTGCTGACTCAGAATCCCAGCGATTACCTGGTGCGCGAGAGGGTTGGCGACGAGCTGCCTGGTGATGAGGGGCTGGCGGCGCTGCGGATCGTCGGGCTGGAGCACGCTGTCGACGCCGATCCGCGCGACCTCTCCGGCGGCGAGCGGCAGCGGCTGGCGCTGGCAATCACGCTTGCCGGGCGGATGGAAGGGAGGGAGTTGCCCGGGTTGGTTGCGCTCGATGAGCCAACCCGCGGTATGGACCGGGTTCGCCGAGGGGAGCTCGTCGAGCTGATTCAAGGCTTGGCCGCCCGCGGCGCCGGCGTCGTCGTCGCCACCCACGACGTCGAGTTCGCCGCCGCCTTCGCGCAGCGGGTCGTGCTGCTTGGCGACGGCGTAGTCATTGCCGACGACTCAGCCGCCGAGATCCTCTCCGGGGGTTGGTACTTCGCCACCGAGGTCGCCCGTATTCTCGACCTTCCAGGCGTGATCACGCCCGAACAGGGCGCGGCCGCGCTGGAGCAGGGGAGGGCGCAGCCGTGAGCTGGGAGCTGACCAGCTTCGTCATCCTCGGCGCCGTCCTGCTCGCCGGCTTCGCCTGGTATGAGCGCTCGCGCCCGACCTCGCAGGTCCTCGCCCTGGTCGCCGCCCTCGCCGCCCTGGCGATCGCCGGCCGGATCGCCTTTGCCGCTTTCCCCAACGTCAAGCCGACTACCGACATCGTCATCTTCGCCGGATACGCGCTCGGCCCGGCGCCGGGATTCGCCGTCGGCGCCCTCACCGCGCTCGTCTCGAACTTCTGGTTTGGCCAGGGCCCCTGGACCCCGTGGCAGATGGCAGGATGGGGGCTGTGCGGGATTCTGGGTGCCGGGTTGGCACTGGTCCGCCCCCGTGCCGGCCGCTTCACCTTGGCCACCGTCTGCGCCCTGGCCGGCGTCGCCTACGGCGCTCTGCTGAACTTCTCTCTGATGGCGACCTACGGAGGCGACCTCTCGCTGCAGCGTTTCCTCGTGCTGGAGTCCCGCGCCGTGCCCTTCGACGCCGCCCACGCGATCGGCAACGCGACCCTCGCCCTGATCGCCGGCCCGGCGATGGTGCGGATGCTGGTCCGCTTCCGCGAGCGGTTCGAGTGGCACGCCCCGGCTGTCGTCTCGGTATTGCTCCTGGCGCTCGCCTTGGCCAGTGTCTTGCCGACGCGGGCGCAAGCCTCCGAAACCGGGCGAGCCGCCGCCTGGCTGGTGTCGGTTCAGAACGACGACGGCGGCTGGGGCTCCTCTCCCAACAGCGCCTCGAGCACCGCCACTACCGCCTGGGTGATGCTCGGCCTCGAGGCCAGCGGCCGCAACCCGCTCGACGTCTCCCGTGGCGGCCAGACCCCGGTCAGCTACCTGCGCGCCCACGTCGGGGAGCTGGGCAGCCCCGGCGACTTCGCCCGCACGATTCTGGCCCTGAAGGGCGCCGGGGTCGACCCGCGCTCATTCGGCGGCGAAGACCTGGTCTCGGCGCTGGCCAAGCAGCGTCGCAACGACGCCTCCTACGAAGGCTGGCCGGGCTCGACCGCATTCGCCGTCATCGCCCTCCGCGCCGGCGGCGCGAGCGGCGGTCTCGACCAGTCGATCTCCTGGCTCGCCAAGGCCCAAAACGGTGACGGTGGCTGGGGCGACGTGCCCGGCTCGCCGAGCACCGCTGACGGAACCGCGGCCGTGATGCAGGCGATGCCGGACACGAGCGCCGCCAAGCACGGGCTCGGTTACCTGCGCAACGCGCAGCGGCCCAACGGCGGCTTCCCGCTCGGCGGCTCCGGCGGGGTTAACTCCCAGTCGACCGCTTGGGCCGTGCAGGGGATGCTGGCGGTGGGAACTGATCCCGGCTCGGTGCTCGACAGTGGCAAGAGCGCACTCGACTACCTCGCCGCCCGCCAAGACGGCGATGGCCACTACCGCTACTCGTCTTCGAGCGACCAGACGCCGGTCTGGGTGACCGGCCAGGTGCTCACCGCCGTCGCCGGCGAGTCCTTCCCAGTGCCCACGGTCGCACGCGAATCGCAGCCGGTCCCACCGCCGGCGAGCGCCGAATCCGGCGGCAACTCGGCCTCGACGGCGCCGGTCCAGCCGCCAACGGCCGGGACCGGATCGGCCCAAGAACTACTCGAATCGGCTGGGCAGGGCAGCTCCGAAAGCGTGCCGCCGTCCACCGGCGGCATCAGTCCCTCGACCAAGCCTCCGGCGACGCCCCCCGGCACGGGCTCGATCCCCTCGGCGCCGCCCGGCGCCTCACCGCAGGGCGATGAAGCCGAACCCGCTACGGCGCAGCAGCCCGCCGCGCCTCCATTCGAAGCAAGCGACAACCCCGGCCCCAAGCCCTGGGTCCCGATCGGCATCGGACTCGGCGCCAGCGCCCTGGCCCTGGCCAGCGTCCTCCTCCTGGGCCGTCGCTTCAGTTGGTAGCGAATGCGCCCCCCTTTTTGCATCTCAGCGATGCAAAAAGGGGGGCGCATCGCACTGGCGGCTATGTTCCTGGCATGGACGTCGAGACCGCGATTCGCACTCGCCGCACGCACAAGGCCTTCGGGCCCGAGGCGCTTTCGCGTGAGCAGATCGAGGAGCTGCTGGAGCTGGCACGGTGGGCGCCGAACCACAACCTGACCGCTCCCTGGCGCTTCCGCGTGATCGGGCCGGGGGCGCTGGAGCGGTTGAAGGACGCCGCCGGCGCGGAGGGCGCCGCCAAGCTCGACCGCGCCCCGACCCTGATCGTCGTCTCCTGCGCGCTCGGCGACGACCCGGTACAGAACGAGGAGGACCTGCACGCCACCGCGGTCGCCTCCTACATCGTCCTGCTCGCCGCGCACGCCCGCGGTCTAGCCGGCTACTGGCGCACGCCGGGCCTGCTGCGCTCGGCCGAGGGCCGCTCGGCAATCGGCCTCCCAGACAGCGAGCGCTTCGTCGGCCTCCTCCACCTGGGCTGGCGGCGACAGGAGAAAGAGCCGCCGCAGCGCCCGCCGGTCGAGCAGACCACCACTTTCCTCGACTGATGCTGACCCGCGCCGCAGCCCTGGAGGAGATCGCCGGCAAGCGCTTCGAGGTGGTCGTGATCGGCGGCGGCATCACCGGCGCCGGCGTCGCCCTCGACGCCGCATCGCGCGGCTACTCGGTGGCGCTGCTGGAGCGTGGCGACTACGCCATCGGCACCTCGAGCCGCTCCTCGAAGATGGTCCACGGCGGACTCCGCTACCTGCAGAACCTCGACCTCGGCCTGGTCCGCGAGGCGCTGCTGGAGCGCCAGCTGATGGTGCAGCTGGCGCCGCACCTGGTCTACCCGACGCCGTTCATCGTCCCCTCATTCGCCGAGGAACGGCGCGACCGCAAACTCGGGATCGGGCTCAACATGTACGACGTGATGGCGACCACGCGGGTCGGCCGCAGCCGCCGCGAGATGCGCTCCTCCAAGGACGCCGACGAGGACTACTACTGGTCACCGGACCGCCACCGCACGATCGACCGCGACGAGGTGCTGGAGCTGGTTCCCTCGCTAGAGCCGCGCGACCCTGGCGACGCCTATCTCTTCTACGACTGCCAGACCGACGACGTGCGGCTGGTGTTGACGATTCTCGGCGAGGCCGAGCGCTTCGGCGCGGTGACGCTGAACGGCGCCGAGGTGACCGAAGTGCTGTCGCGCGGCGGCCGCGCGGTCGGCGTCGCCGCGGTCGAGGCGGAGTCGGGCGAGCGCTTCGAGGTCGAGGCGGAGAGCGTCGTCAACGCGACCGGCGTTTGGGCCGACCGCATCGGCTCCGAGGTGGCCGAGGAGGAGGACGTGCCGCGGATCGCGCCCAGCCGCGGCACCCACGTCCTGCTCGATCGCGACGACCTCTCCACCGGTAGTGCCGCCTGCATCGTCCCCGCCGGCGAGGGGCGCGCGATCTTCGCCCTGCCTTGGTACGGCCGCACCCTGGTCGGCACCACCGACAACGACTACGAGGGCGACATCGACCATCCCCGCCCCGGCGAGGAGGACGTCGAGTACCTGCTCGACGCGGTCAATGCCTTCTTCGGCGTCTCGCTGAGCGACTCGGATCTGGTCGGCGCCTACGCTGGAGTGCGGCCGCTCCTATCCACCGGCGACCCGAAGAAGTCAGTCGACATCTCGCGCAAAGCGGAGCTGTATGAGACGTCGTCGGGGATGCTGACGATCACCGGCGGCAAGCTCACCACCTGGCGGCGGATGGCGAAGCAGACGGTTGACCGGCTGGTCGAGCGCGAGGGCCGCGAGGCAGCCTGTCACACGGCCGAGATCCCGCTCGGGATGGACGCTCGGCCGGAGGACCTGGAGGCGCCCGCGGGGGTGGGGGAGGAGGCGGTCGCCCAGCTCGCCTTCCGCTACGGGCACGCTGCGCGGGCAGTGCTCGAGCTGGCCCGCGAGGATCCAAAGCTGGCCGAGCCGATCGTCCCCGGCCGTCCCGACCTGCTCGCCGAGGTGGCGATCGCGGCGCGCCTTGAGCAGGCGCGCTGCGTCGCCGACGTGCTCTTGCGCCGCACCCGGCTAGGGCTGCTCGCAGCGCCGCAGCTGCGCAGCGTCGACGCTGTTCGCCCCGTCGCCGACGTGCTCGGCGCCGAGCACGGCTGGTCGCGGCGCCAGGTCAAGCGCGAGGCCGAGGCCTGGCCCGCGGCGGTCGCCGAGGCAGGGGTCGACCCCGCCGCGGTGGCTGGGGCCGCCTCGTGACGTCCCGGTTGAATAGCCTGCCGCTCATATGACGAAAGCTGAACTGGAATCCAAGCACCTCTCGGAGCTGCACGAGCTCGCCGCCGACGCAGGCGTCGAGCGCTACCGGATGCTGCCCCGCGCCGAGCTGATCGAGAAGCTTGCCGATGGAGGGTCGCAGGGTGCGCCGAAGCCGAAAGGCCAACGCAGTGGGGGCGACTCCGGACGAGGCAGGCAGCGCGATCGCGCCCGCAAACCTCGCAATGGGCGGGGAGATCGTGAGCCGGATTGGAATCGTCAGGAGCGCAAGCCGCGCGACGGGCAGAAAAGCGACCGGCAGCGACAGCCCGCGCCGCGCCGCGAGCCAGCCGCCGCCGAGCCGGCGCCCGCTTCCCCCGCCCCCGCGTCGCCGCCGGAGCGCCCGAAGCGCAAACGCCGTCGCCGCTGGGGGCGCCGCCCCAAGGGGGTTCGTGTCCACGACCTGCTCCTCCCGGCCGCGTCCGGGCGCCAGGCGATCGTCTACGCCGAGAGCCGCGCCAGCTGCACCGCGCTGCTGCGCGAGGTCGCGGCGGAGCTTTCCGGGGCCTCCAACGGCCCCGACCCGATCGCCCTGCTCGTCGACCCGACACCTGAGGAGCTCGCCGAGTGGAAGCGCGAGGCGCCCAAGGCGGAGATCGTCTCCGCCGGCAAAGCCCGCCACGCCGACGACGCCCTCGCCCAAGCGCAGGCCCGCGCCAACGCAGGCGAGGACGTGATCGTCCTGATCGACTCCCTGAGCCGCTTCGGCGAGACCTTCGGCGGAGCCGACGAGGCCCGCGAGCTGTTCGATGCGGGTCTCGGCGCGACCGGGGGCTCCCTCACCGTAGTAGCCGCGGTAGAGCGTTCCTAATCGGCGTGTCGGGCGCCGCCAGGCGCGCCGATCAGCGGCGGTAGGCGATGCGGCGCCAGGAAGGCTCTTTGGAGAGCTCGATCAGCTCATTGCTGCGGTCGGGCTGGACGTAGCCGAAGGTCTGGGTGGCGCCGTCGAAGACGACGTCCAGCTCACCCTCCTTGACCCGCTGGTCGAGCCAGGCGCCGCGGAAGACGAGGCGGCGCAGCCAGTGAACGAGGCTGCGGTTGGCCGGGCCGACGAGGTCCTCCCAGTTCAGGTTGATGTGCTCGCCGAGCTCTGAGGTCGGCTCGGAGATCTCGCCGTTGACGGCCAGATCGAGCAGGTCGTCGAGCTCCTCGCGGCTCAACCCCTGCTGGACGAAGCCGAGTTTGACCGCGGCCTGCTCGACGCGCTGGCCGAAGTCCTCCTCGTTGAAGGCGAAGCGGAGCTCGCCGTACTCGAGCACGTAGTCGGAGCCCGACTCGTAATTTCCTCTGCGGGTCGTCTTCTTATTCATGGAGTTGAAGCCCATCCACCGTCGCAAGCCCTGCGAACGGCAGGTGCTGGATCATGCCTGTCATCGTAGCTCCGTGCCCATAAGCGGCGACCGCTGAACGAGGTTTTGCGCTGATCGACCGGCGCTGCCCCATCGACGGGGGGAGGAAATAGGCAGCTGAGCTCTTTACAGGTCATGGCTGCTCGCCGACTGCGCGATCTCCCGTCCACTGAAGTTCTCGGCCGCCAGGTGTGTGTCGCCAGCGGCCGCCGCGCCCGTCTGCTCGGCCTGTCCGGTCTCGACCGCGACGAGGCGAGGTCCGGGCTCCTGATCCCACGCTGCCGCAGCGTCCACACCTTTGGCATGCGCTTCGCGCTCGACCTCGTCTTCCTCGACCGCGACGGCAGACCCTGCTCGGTGAGGCGGCAGGTGCCCCCGCTCCGCCTCGCCTTCGATCGCCGGGCGAGCTCCGTCCTCGAGCTGCCTTGCCCAGACCAAGGCCGGCGTTGAAAACCCGCGCTTTGCGGTCGTGGGGCCATGGCGAGGGGGGAGAGTCTCGGCGGCTGCGCCCTTTGAAGGGGGCGCATGTTGCCCCAGAGACGAGAAATCGCGAGCGTCGTTGTCTGCGAGGACGACACGCCGACCCTGGAGCTGCTCTGCGACAACCTCGTCGCCGACCGCTTCGGGGTGCTGCCGGCGCCCAGCGCCTCTGACGCGCTGCGGCTTTGCCGCTACAAGCAGCCGGACCTGATGCTCCTCGACCTGACCCTTCCCGACGCCTCCGGGCTCGACGTGCTGCGCGAGATCCGCGAAGCCGACGGCGTCGTCTCCCGCTTCGACCCGCGCCTGCCGGTAATCGTCCTGACCGGCCGCGGCGCCGCCGAGGATCGCCTCCGGGGCCTCGAGTTCGGGGCCGACGACTATGTGGTCAAGCCGTTCCACTACGGCGAACTGCGGGCCCGGATCGCGGCGGTGTTGCGGCGGGTGGAACAGCGACGCAGCGGGCCGCTGCGGGTGGGGGACATCGTCGTCGACCCGGGGCGGCGCCGGGTCTGGGTGGGCGGGCGCGAGGTGCAGCTCTCCAAGAAGGAGTTCTCGTTGTTGCGGGTCCTGGCTGCCGACCCGCACCGGGTCTTCTCCAAGCGCGAGCTGTTGGGCGAGGTCTGGGGCTACCGGACGCCGACCAAGACCCGCACGCTCGACTCGCACGCGAGTCGGTTGCGGCGCAAACTGGATCCGGAGAGCGCCCGCTTCGTGATCAACTGTTGGGGCGTCGGCTACAGGTTGCTCGACGGATGATCGAGGTCGCCGAGATCGTCGCCGGCTGGCCGCTCGCCGCCACGATGGCTGCGGTGGTCGCGACACAGGGCCTGCGCGCGGGCCGCCGCCGCGGCGCCCTCAACGAGGCGCTGCACGAGCTGCGCCGGCCGCTGCAGGCGATAGCCCTCGCCGGGACTGGGAATGGCGGCTCGCTGCCGCTGCTGGAGAGCTCGGTGCGGCTGGCTGCGGCGGCGCTGGAGCGGCTCGACCATGAGGTCAACGGCGGCGTCCTGCAGCGCCCGGCGGAGGCGGTGGAGGTGCGGCCGCTGTTGGAAGCGGCGGTGCGGCGCTGGCAGGCGCGGGCGAGCCTGGGCGGAGGCTCGTTGAGCCTGCGCTGGCGGGCCGGACACGCCGTCGTGATCGGCGACAGGGTCGAGCTTGCGCAGGCGCTCGACAACTTGCTTGTCAATGCGATCGAGCACGGGGGTCCGTCGATCTCCGTCGACGCCCGGCCGTACAAGGGCCGCGTACGGATCGTCATCGCCGATTCCGGTCGCGCCTCGCGCACAGCGGAGCGGCGGGACACGCCAGCCGATGTGATTGCCCGCCTGTCAGGTCGCCGCCGTCGGGGTCACGGCCTGGTCGTCGTGAGACAGGTGGCAGCGGCCCACAAAGGTCGCTTCGCGCTGCGACGCTCCGAGCGCGGCTCACTCGCCCTGCTCGAGCTTCCCCTCGCGAGCGACCGGGGCTTGTTGGCGGCATGAGCCGGCGCAGGCGGGCGCTCGGGTTCTTGCTGCTGGCGCTGCTTGCAGCTGCTGGGGCGGGGGCTATCGCCGACGGCTATGGAGCGAGCGCGATCCGCGGCTACGGTCGGCTGCGGCCGGTTGTCGTTCTCGCTGCGGACATCGCCGCCGGGCGGCGGATCGGTCCGCGGCAGATCGGGTCGGACCTCGAGCTGCGGCGCGTGCCGGAGCGGTTCGCGCCGCCCGACGCGCTTGTCGCGCCAGACGAAGCACTGGGCCTGGTTGCCCGCGCGCCGCTTCCCGCGGGCTCGTACTTACTCGGCGCGCAGCTAGGCGTTGCGCGAAGCGGGAGGGATGGGGCGCGTCGCCTCGGTGGTGGCAGGCGCCCGGTCGAGATTGCCGTCAGCGGCGCCGATGCCCTGCTGTCCGCCGGCCCGGCGTCCGGATCGAGGGTGGATGTAGTGGTGACGAGCGAACCGGCCGGCTCAGGACCGGGGCGCACCTTCGTTGCCGCCGCCCACGTTCCGCTGCTGGCGTTGAGCCCGAGTGCCGAAGGGCCGGGCCCAGGAGCGACCGCCGCGGCGACCCTGGGGCTGACGAAACGGGAGGCGCTGCGGCTGATCGCCGCGGAGAGCTTTGCTCGCAAGGTGACGTTGCTGCCGGGGGGCTGAGGTGGAGGCGCGGCAGCGGCACCTGGAGAACCTTGCGGAGTCTTTGCGGGCCAGGCTGATCGAGGCGCGCCGTGAAGCCGCAGCATCAGGCGTGCGGCCAGGCGAGGCGCTCGGCAAGCAGGTAAGCAATCTGGTTGAAGAGGAGGCGGCGCTGCTCGGCGCCGAGGATCGCGAGGCGCTGGTGGCCCGTGTGCTGCGCGACACTGTCGGGCTCGGTCCGCTGGAGGACCTGCTCGCCGACCCCACGGTGGAGGAGGTGATGGTCAACGGCCCGCGCCAGGTCTATGTCGAGCGTGGCGGCCGGATCGAAGCGGTCGAGGTGGGCTTCGCCGACGAGGAGGAGTTGCGCAACGCGATCGAGAGGATCCTCGCCCCACTCGGTCGCCGCATCGACGAGCTCAGCCCGATGGTCGACGCGCGGCTTGCCGACGGCTCGCGGGTCAACGCGGTGATCCCGCCGCTGGCAATCGATGGGCCGGCGCTCTCGATCCGCCGTTTCGGCGCCAGCCGACCAGGACCGCGCGAGCTGGTCGAGCTGGGCACGCTCACCGAGCCCCAGCTCGAGCTGCTCGAGAAGGCTGTCGGCGACCGCCGCAGCATCCTCGTCAGCGGCGGCACCGGTTCCGGCAAGACGACCATGCTCAACGCGCTCTCGGGCTTCGTCTCACCGGGCGAGCGGGTGGTGACGATCGAGGACGCCGCCGAGCTGCGCCTGCGCCGGCGCCACGTGGTGCGGCTGGAGAGCCGGCCGGCCGGGGTCGAGGGAAGGGGTGAGGTGACGATTCGCGACCTGCTCCGCAACGCGCTGCGGATGCGGCCCGACCGGATCGTGATCGGCGAGGTTCGTGGCGCCGAGGCGCTTGACCTGCTGACCGCGCTCAATACGGGGCATCGCGGCGCGCTCTCGACCGTCCATGCCAACTCGCCGGCCGACGCGCTCGCCCGGCTGGAGACGCTGGCGCTGATGGCCGGCCTTGGGCTTCCACACGAGGCGATCGCCGCTCAGGTCCGCCGCGGCATCGACCTGGTCGTTCACCTGGAGCGCTTGCCGGACGGCTCGCGGCGAGTTACGGGGATCGCTGACGTGGCGACGGCGGAATGAACGACGCCGGCGGGCCGTTGCTGCCCCTGGCCGGCGCCGCCGCTGGCGGCTTGACGGCGCTTGCGGCTCGCGAAGCCATGCTGGCGACCCCGGCCCTCGCGCGCTGGCTGCGGCTGGCGCTGGAGCCGCTGCGCAGGGCGGGAGAGGAGGGTTATGCGCCCTCGACCCTGGAGCGCCGCCGGCTCGCCGCGGTCGGCGCTGGCGCCGCGCTGCTCGGCGGCTGGTTCGTGGCGGGAGCGACCGCGGCGGTTCCGCTGGCAATCGCCGGTCCTGCGCTGGCCGGCTGGGCGGTGTCGAGCCGCCGCCGTCGCTACCGCCACGCCGTCGAGCGCGCCCTGCCCGAGGTCGCGGCGGCGGTCGCCGACTCGCTCGCCGCCGGCCGCTCGCTGCGCGCGTCGCTGCCTGCCGCAGCCGCCTCGGTCGACGGCCCAGCTGCGGTCGAGCTTGCCCGTCTCGGGGCGGAGCTCGAGCTGGGGGCGCCGACCGTGGAGGCGATCGGGGGATGGCGGCGGCGGATGCGCTCGGCCAGGGTCGATGCCTTCGCCGTAGCGCTGCTCAGCCAGAGGCGGGCCGGTGGCGATCTGGCCGGCCTGCTGCGCCGCTTCGGCGACGGCGCCGCCGAGCGCGACCGGGTCGCCGAAGACGCGAAATCCGCAACCGCCCAGGCGCGCTTCACCGGCCTGCTCGTGGTGGCGATGCCGAGCGGTGGCGCCCTCTTCGCCGAGCTGATCCAGCCGGGCTTCCTCACCAAGGTGCTGGGCGCGCCGGCATCGGCGGCGCTGCTGGCGCTCGCCGCCGCGCTGCAGGCTGCCGGCTTCGTCGCTATCCGGCGCCTCTCGCGAGTGGTCGAGTGAGTGCCGCCTTGCTGCTTGTGGCTCGGCGCCTGGGTCTGCCGGGCCGTTTGCGCCGCGCCGGTCTCGAGTCGCGGTTCCCGCTGGAGGCCTTGCTGGTGGCGAAGCTTGTCTCGGCTATCGCTGGCGGGATCGCGGCCCTGGCTGCCTCCCCGGCGGCGCCGGGGAGGACATCGCTGCTGCTCGCCGTCGCGATGCCGGCGGCCGGTTTCGTCTTGCCCGACGCACTGTTGGAGCGCGAGGCGCGCCGCCGGCACCGTCGCCTGCTCGCCTCTTTGCCGGATGCGCTTGACCTGCTCGCCATTGGCTCCGCCGCCGGCCGCAGTCCAGCTGCCGGCTTCGGCGAGATCGCACGTGACGGCAGCGGCCCCCTCGCGGACGAGCTGCGGATCGCCGTCGCCGAGCTCGATTGTGGCCAGCCTCTTCGAGAGGCTCTCGCGGCACTGCGCGAGCGCGTCCCCGGCAGCGAGATCGCGACCCTCTGCGCCTCGATCGAGCGCTCGCGCCGCCTCGGTTCTCCGCTCGCCGACCAGCTGCGCCGCCAGGCCGCCTCGCTGCGCCGCGATCAGCGCCGTGCCGTGGAGGAGCGCGCCGCCCGCGCCGCCCCCAAGATCCAGCTCGTCGTCGCCCTGGTCTTAGTCCCCTCGGTCCTGCTGATGATCGCCGCCGCCCTGATCGCCAACGCCGACGTCCTGCTCAGCGGCTTTTGAGGCGTTGCGTTCGTCCTGGACCAGGCTCAAGGCGTCGCTTGCCTTAGGGTGCCCTCGCTCGTCGGCCCGGCGGAAAGCCGCTTCGGCCTGCTCCAGCTCGCCACTCTGCTCCAGCGCCGCGCCATGGTTGTATGCCCCTTTGGCGTCGCCCCGTTCGTCCGCCCGCCGAAAGGCCGCCTTGGCTTCCTCGAGTTCTCCATCTTCGTAGAGCAGGATCCCCAGGTTGTATGCGCCATCGGCGTCACCCCGTTCGTCGGCTCGCCCGAATGCCTCCTTGGCTCCCCTCCGGTCACCGCATTCGTCCAGGTGAATTCCAATCAAGAACGCGCCCTCCGCGCTTCCTCGCTCATCCGCACGGGCATAGGCAGCCAGGGCGTCCCCCCGCTCGTTTCTGGCCGTTTCTAGGAAAAATCCCAGGGCGAAGGCTCCGAGCATGCCTCCCCGTTCGTCCGCGCGCCGATAGGCCGCCTCGGCCTCGTCCAACTCGCCGCGATCCTCGAAGATCTTGCCCAGGTTCACGGGCGCATCGTCGTGCCCGCGCGTGTCGGCTCGCCGGAAAGCGGCCTCGGCGCCGGCGTTGTCCTCCGCCCGCAATCGCAACAACCCGAGGTTGTAGGCGCCCATGTCGTTTCCCTGCTCGTCCGCCCGTTCGTAGGCGGCCTCGGCGGCTTTCAGATCGCCGTCCTCGCGCAGCATGTTCCCGATCGCGACCGACCCGATGCCGAGGCCCAGCTCCTCGGCCTGCTGGTAGGCGGCCATCGCGCCCTTCCGGTCCCCGCGCTCGACGAGGATGGTGCCGACGTTCGATGCCGCATAGGCCTTGAGCAAGCGGCGGCTGCTTTCCATCGTCTTCCTGTTGGCGCGCTCGGCGAGCTTCCCCCAGTCGATCTCCGAGCCCCCGCTGCTGCGGGCGAAGGCGAGAGCACCCAGATCGAACGCCTGCTCGGGGGTCGACGCCTCGAGGAAGCTGAGCCATGCCTCCTCCTCGATTTCGGCGCCGGAGTTCTCGACGACGGTGACGACGTAGTCGTACGGGATGAACTCGTCTCTGCCGGAGAGAAGCGCGACGGTCGAGTACAGGGGGCGCCGGGCCCAGTCGAGGCCCTGATCGAAGTCGGCGTCTCCTGGATCGACGTGTTCGGGCAGGTAGACGGCGTAGATGTCACGCAGAACGGGTCGGGGAATGGGATCGAGAATCCCCGCCCGCTGCCAGTCGATTGCGGCATGGGCGATCGCCTTGCCGTGTGGCGAAGGGTCGGCGCCGTGGTTGTGACGGCCGGAGTCGAGCTTTCGCGCCAGCTCTCGGCCGGCGATCATGTACTCGCCGATGCCGTCTTGGGCGATCCGCTCCGCGGCATCGGGCGCGTAGCCCTGAAGTCGATCGCGCTCCTCTGCGCTGAGCTTCGGCGAAAGCCGGATCTCCTCGGCGTGGCGGAGCAGGTCTTCCATCGGAATCGAGAATTGCGATGTGTCGCCGGCTTGGGATATGCCTTTTCCGCCGGCCGTCGCCAGGACGATCCAGCGGCGACCGCTGCCGCTCAGCCGCTCGAGAACGTCCGCGTGCATTCCGTGAGCTCCGACTCGAACGTAGAGCTCGAGATCGTCGAGCCACAGGACCGCCACCGGTTGGTCGAGCTCGGGCATCGCATCTGGCCTCATCAACTCGTCGATGGCCTTCGCGTCCGCTGGCGCGAGCCAATTTGCGTCGGGAATGCTCCTGCGCATCGCTTCGAAGAGCGTCCGCGTCTTTCCTGCCTTGGAGGGGCCGTTCAGCACGATGAGAGAAGCGCTCGCGCTTTCCAACGCCCGCTTGAGGGCCGCATCGAGCTGATCGTCGACGTCGCGCGCCAGATACCTCTCTCCGTCCGCCCTGCCGAGCGAAGCGAGCGCCTCGGGAGCCTCCGGGGCGACCCCCGCATCCTGTGGTCTCAGGTCCCGCACCTGTTGCACGGCCTTCGGCAGCACCGTTTCGAGCTGCTCCGATCGCTGGGCGCGAACCTCCCAAAACTGGAGGACGGCGACGACGACCAACCCCAGCAGGCTCAGCACGCCGACGATCACCTGAAGGGTCGTGTCGCCGATCGCCGCCGCAAGTCCGTTGACTGCGCCGAAAGCGGTCAGACACGATCCCAGGACGATCCGTTTCCAACGGAGATTCTGAGCGCCTCCAAGGCTCCCGTCCATGGGCTGACCATAACGCCCCCTCCCCCGGAAGGAGTTACTCCAAGGCCTCCTGTCGCAGGCGAGTCGCGACAGCCGTGGAGGCGGCGCGGATCGTGTCCAGCTCGGCCGCCTTCGTCTTGTGGCCGTGGACGTAGCAGCAGAGGGCGCCGTCGACCAGCTCGAAGGCGAACTTCTCCGGGGCGGAGTCGGTCAGCCAGACGATGAAGGTGGGGGAGAAGAGCTGGCGCAGGTGGTTCGCGTCTTGGCCTTTGCCGGCGAAGATCTCGTAGCGCTTGTCGAGCGCCTCGCTCTCCAGCTTGACCCGCTCTTTGGAGCGACGGAAGACGTCCTCGAGCTTCTCCAGGGCGCGCAGGCCGGACTTGCGCTGGCAGTAGAGCTCCGGCACGAAGTTGGCGCACTCGGGCACTTGGGCCAGGCCGACGGTGTAGTGGTAGTAGCTGGTCTGCCGGTTGCCCTCGCTGTCGGTCGTCTCGTCCTCGTAGGTGTAGAGGGCGAGGACCCCGTCGACTCCGTCTCCGAAGGGCCCAGCCAGCGCACGCTCCGCATAGCGGGCATCGCCCTTACAAAGCAGCGGGGTCGCCGGCGGCAGCGGTCCCTTGCCCGACAGCGCCATCCCGCGCTGGTCGGCGTAGGCGGCGAAGAAGGCGTCCTCGGCCTGAGAGTCGGCGATCGCGAAGACCAGCAGCAGGCCGAGCAGCAGAACGGCCGCGGCCGCCGCCGCCCCTATCGCCGGGGCCACCAGGATCGCTCCAGCCACCCCAGCCGCCACCGCCGTGATCGCCAGCAGGATCCAGGTCAGCGGCTTTCCCAGCAGACGCTTGAAGTGGAAGCCGCGCAGGTCGTTGGCGTCGTCGGGCGGGTTCATCGCGGCGAGCCTATCCGCTGCAACCGAGGTTGCGAATGGGACGGCTGTTTGAGGTTGTGTTGCAAAGTGGGAGGAAGTGGGGTACTGTGGCCGCGAGTTGAAGCCCAGGACCGGGGTGGTGAGGCTCCTCCCACCTCATCACTCCGGTCCTAACTCTTTGCCAGGCCGCAGAAAGGAATCGACGGGATGGCATTTCGGGGTCTCTACGAGCACAGCCTCGACTCCAAGGATCGCCTCACGGTTCCCTCTCGCTTCCGGGCCGCGCTCTCCGACGGGATTGTTCTGTCGAAAGGCTTCGACCCCTGCGTCTGGGCGCACACGACCGAGGAGTTCGAGGAGCTGTCCGACCGCTTCCTCTCGCCGCACAGCCCGTTCGGCAAGGACGCGCGCAGCCTGCGCCGCCGCTTCCACGGTGGCTCCTTCGACGAGAAGCTCGATTCGGCGGGCCGCATCCGCGTCCCCAAGCCGCTGATCGAGCACGCCCGCCTCGCCGGCCCTTGCGTCGTGATCGGCGCCGGTGAGTACCTGGAGATCTGGAACGCAGAGGCCTGGGCGAAGCAGGAGGAGGAGCTGGACGCCTCCGCTCCGGAGATCGCCGAGGGCCTGGCCTCGAGCGGAGCGACTGCGTGAGATGCGAGCCCATGCCGAACGAGCCCCGATGTCCATTGCCAAGAGCGCAACCCTTATCTACATGCCCACCGAGCACGAACCAGTCCTTGCCACAGAGCTGACCGGCCTGCTGGCGCCCGAGCCCGGCCAGATCGCCGTCGACTGCACCTTCGGCGGCGGTGGCCACGCGTGGCGGATCGCCGCTGCGATCGGGCCGCAGGGGACGCTGATCGGCATCGACCGCGATCCCGCCGCCGCACCCCGCTTCGAGCGCTTCGCCGCCGAGGCTCCCTGCCAAACCCGCTTCCTCGGCAGCGACTACTCGGCAGGTCTTCGCACCCTACGCGGCGAAGGCGTCCGCCCAGAGATGGTGTTCATGGACCTAGGAATGTCCTCGATGCAGGTCGACGCCAGGGAGCGGGGGTTCTCCTATTCCTACGACGCGCCGCTCGACATGCGGATGGACACGCGGCAGGAGTTCAGCGCCGCCGACCTCGTCAACGAGTGGCCCGAGTCGCGCATCGCCCAGGCGCTGCGGCGCTTCGGCGAGGAGCGCTACGCCGGCGGGATCGCGCGTGAGATCGCGCGGCGGCGCCCGCTTCACACCACTTCCGAGTTGGTCGCTGCGGTCAAGGCGGGGATGCCCGCCTCGGCCCGCTTCGGCGGCGGTCATCCGGCCAAGCGGACTTTCCAGGCGATCCGGATTGCCGTCAACGGCGAGCTCGACTCCCTCGACGACGCGTTGCCGACTGCCTGGGGGATGCTGCCGCTCGGCGGCCGCATCGCGGCGATCTCATTCCACTCGCTGGAGGACCGCCGCGTGAAGCAGTTTCTGGCCGAGCGCGCCCGCGGCTGCGTCTGTCCCCCCGAGCTGCCGATCTGCACCTGCGAGCGCGAGCCCGAAGCCGAGCTGCTGACCCGCCGCGCGGTGGCGCCGGAAGCCACCGAGGTCGCCGCCAACCCGCGCTCGAAATCCGCCCACCTGCGCGCCGCGGTGAAGATCGCCGATGCCCAGACCGTCGGAAGCGCCGGCTGATGGCTGCCGCCGCGACCGCTCGCAAGACCGCTGCCGCCCCAGCCCCTGCTCGGCGTCGCAAACGACCGCTGCTCGTCGCTGCCCCGGCCCCGGCCCCGGCACGGAAAGCGCCTGTCCACAAGCCGGCTCCTGCCCGCCGCAAGGCGCCGGCCCGCCGTCCCGGCGGCCAGCTGATTCCGCTCGCGGTTGGCACCGCGAGCGCAGTCCGCAGCCTGCCCGACTCGAGCCTGATGGTGCGGATGACGCGTGGTCGCGTCTGGATCGGGGTGCTGGGCGTGCTGCTGGCCGGGATCGTCGCGCTGAACGTGCTCACGCTGAGCCTTGCCGCGGGCGCCGGTCACATCGACCAGAACATCCAGGCTCTGGACGAAGAGAACTCAATCCTGCGCAGCCGCGACGCGCAGAAGTCGGGCGCCAGTCGCATCCGCCACGACGCCGCCGGGCTCGGGCTGAGTGCGGCGGCGGTCGAACAGGTCGGCTCAGTGCGGGTGAGCCCGCACGACGTCGAGACCGCGGCGCGTCGTCTGGCCGCCGCCGAAACGGCTTACTAGTGTCCTGTCTCGTAACGCTGGCCGTGAAATGACGAGATCCAGTCGTCGCCAGACAAGGACGCAGGGAGCCCGAATAGCAGCGCTATTTGGGCGACTGGGGACGTGGTATGGCGGCGATTTGGGGCCGTCATTTCCGGTCTGGCGTTACGAGACAGGACACTGAGGGCGTATGCGCACGATCGAGCGCAGGATCGGTCTCCTCTTCGCCGGCTTCCTGCTCTGCTTCCTCGTCATCGCCGGGCGCGCCTTCTGGCTGCAGGGGGTACAGGGCGCGAAGCTCGCCTCCGAGGCGGCCTACCAGCAGACCGACGTCGTCACCGTCCCCGGCCTGCGCGGCAGCGTGCTCGACCGCTTCGGCAACCCACTTGCCGTCTCCGAAGACGCGAAGACGATCTACGCGACTCCCTACCAGGTCAAACGGCCGCGGCAGACGGCCGCCAAGCTGGCCTCGATCCTCGGCCTGAAGGAAGACGAAGTGCTGAAGAGCCTCACCGAAGAATCCGGTTTCGCCTACGTGGCGCGCAAGGTCGACGTGCCGAGCGCGGCCCGGGTGGCCCGGCTCGAACTGCCTGGGATCGGCGCGCTGCCGGACAGCAGGCGCACGTATCCCCAGGGCGATCTGGCCGCGCAGACGATCGGGGCCGTCGGCGAGGACAACCAGGGCCTGACCGGCCTCGAGGTGGGCGAGGAATCGGTCCTCCATGGCACCGACGGGGAACGGCGAATCGTCAACGACGCGTTGGGAGAACCGATCCGGCTGGAAACGGTGAAGGAGGCAAGCGATGGGGAAGACCTGCGGCTGACGCTCGATCCCGCGATCCAGAAGGAGACCGAGCAGGCGCTGGGCGAAGTCGGCGAAACCTACGTGCCGAAGGGCGCCACGGCGATCGTGATGAACCCGCGCAACTCGCAGATCATGGCGATGGCCAACTGGCCGCCCGTGAATCCGTCCGACCTGGAAAACGCCAATCCCGAAGACCTGATCAACCGCGCAACCGGCTTCACCTACGAGCCCGGCTCGACCTTCAAGGCGTTCACTGTGTCGGCGGCGCTGGAAGAAGGGCTGGTGACTCCGGAAACCCCGTTCACGCTGCCGCCGCAGCTCCATGTCGCGGATCGGATCATCGAAGACGCCGAGCCGCGGCCGACGGTGACGCTGAGCGTCGCCGAAATCCTCTCCCACTCCTCCAACGTCGGCGCCGCGACGATCGGCTTGGAGGTCGGCGGCGAAAGGTTCTCCCGCTGGATAAGCCGTTTTGGCTTCGGCCGACCGACCGGGGTCCAGTTCCCCGCCGAGGAGCAGGGGATCGTGCCGGCGCTCAACGAATACTCGGGGTCAACGATGGGCAACCTGCCGATCGGCCAGGGGCTCGCGGTGACGCCGATGCAGATGATCGCCGGCTATGCGGCGATCGCCAATGGCGGCATGCTGCGGCGGCCACAGCTGATCGAGAAGATCGGTGAAGAACCGGTCTCCGAGCCGCGCGGGCGCCGGGTGATCTCCTCGACCGTCGCCGAACAGGTGCGGACGATGCTCGAGGGCGTGCTCGCGCCGGGCGGCACCGCGTCGGAGGTCAGCGTTCCCGGCTATACCTTGGCCGGCAAGACCGGCACCGCGCAGGTGGCCGAAAACGGGACCTACTCGAATACCAAGTTCGTGGCTTCCTTCATCGGCTTCGCTCCGGCGCAGGATCCGCGGTTGCTCGTTGCGGTGATTGTCGATCAGCCGCAGGGGGAAATCTACGGTGGCTCGGTTGCGGCGCCGGCGTTTGGCAAGATCGCCGCGTTTGCTCTGCCGTATCTCGGTGTGCCGCAGGAATAGATGGGGGCCGGGGGTCGGGTGCCCCTCGCGCTTGCTGGGTTTTTCGCCAGTAGCGCTGGTAGCTGGCCGCGGGGGCCGGTGGGGCGAAAAAGAGGACGCCGCTACGCGCGAGGGGCACCCGACCCCCGGCTTACA
>DATFVC010000036.1:0-5898 GCA_035260485.1 Solirubrobacterales bacterium
GGCAAGACCGCCTGCACGCAGGCGATCGTCGCCGAGGCCGCGCGTGCCGGCGCCTCGATCGCCCTCTGCGCCCCCACCGGCCGCGCCGCCCGGCGGCTCGAGGAGGCGACCGGACACGAGGCGCAGACGATCCACCGCATGCTCGAGTGGATGCCGGGCCGCGAGCCCGGCTACGGGCCCGGCCGTCCGCTGCCGGCCGACCTGGCGATCGTCGACGAGGCCTCGATGCTGAACCTGCGGCTGATCGAGGTGCTGCTGGGCGGGCTCGCCGAGTCGACCCACGTCGTCTTCGTCGGCGACGCCGATCAGCTGCCGCCGATCGGCGCCGGCAAGCCCTTCGAGGACCTGATCGCCTCCGGTGTCGCTCCCGTCGTCCGGCTCACGCAGATCTTCCGCCAGGCGGCGCGCTCGATGATCACCACCGCGGCCCACGAGATCAACCAGGGCCGGCCACCCCACCTGCAGCCACAGGAGGACCAGGACCACGACTTCTTCTTCATCGACCGGCCGAGCCCGGAGCGGGCGCTGGAGACGGTGGTTGAGGTGGTCGCCGAGCGGGCGCCGGCGAGCTTCGGCGTCGACCCGATCCGCGAGGTGCAGGTGCTGGCGCCGATGTACAAGGGGGCGGTCGGGATCGACGCGCTGAACGAGCGGCTGCAGACGCGGCTCAACCCGGACGGCCGGACGGCCGTGAGCGAGCGCTTCCGGATCGGCGACCGGCTGATCCAGACCCGCAACTCGCACGAGCTGGGCTTGATGAACGGCTCGATCGTCTTCCTCCGCGCCGACGATCCCGAGGAGGAGTCGATCGTCGTCGACACCGACGAGGGCGGCTCGCTGGTCATCCCCTACGGGGAGACGGCGACGCTGCGCCTCGCCTACGCGATCTCGGTCCACAAGGCGCAGGGCTGCGAGGTGCCGGTCGTGGTCGGCGTCTGCCACCGCTCCCACGCCCGCATGCTGACCCGCCCCCTCCTCTACACCGCGATCACCCGCGCCCGCAGCAGCTGCGTCCTGGTCGGCGATCCCGCCGCCCTGGAGATGGCCGTCCGCCGCGACGACAGCGGCAGCCGCCACTCGGCCCTCGCCGAACGGCTGCGGGGCTGACTCGCCGCAGCCGACTTTGACCCCACTCCCACGGGGGTGAATGTCGGAAGCGATACTCAGCGGATGGAATCGCCGAGACCCTCTCTCGCCGCCGTAGCCGTCACCCTGGGTGGGATCGGGCTGCTGGCCGCGCTTGTGCTGGCAATCCCGGAGCTGCGCGAAGCTTTCGAGGCGGCCTTGCGGGGCGACACCGCGCGGGTGCGGAGCCGGATCGAGGACCTCGGTGTGGGCGGGCCACTGCTGATCCTCGGTCTGACCTTGATTCACACGGTCGTCTTCTACCCGGCGGAGATCGTCGACGCAGCGGCCGGCTTCGTCTACGGCTTCTTCCCCGCGCTGGCTCTGATGATGTTCGGCTGGCTGCTGTCGGGACTGCTCTGCTTCGCGGTCGGACACTCGGTGGCGCGGCCGCTGCTCGACCGCTGGTTCGGGACCGGCCGCTTCGAGCGAATCGAGGGGGCGATCGAGCGTGGTGGCGTCACCCTGCTGCTCGCGGTCCGGCTGATCCCGATCGTCCCCTTCAGCCTCGTCTCCTATGCGGCTGGGGCAGCCCGCGTGCCGCTCTGGCGCTTCGTCTGGACGACCGCGGTCGGCTATCTGCCGATCACCGTCCTGGCCGTCTACTTCGGCACCCGCCTCGAGGGATTGAGCCCCACCGATCCCTTGGTCTGGGGCAGCGCTGTGGCCCTCTTGGCGCTACTCCTGCTGGGCCACCAATTCGCCCGCCGAGGCGGCACGACTCCCGTCTGAACGCCGCGAATCAACCTGAAGCGCGGGGCTAGCGCGGGTGACGACACAGAGAATTTAGCTTTGTCACCCATCTGTATGATGTTGGTCTTCATACTTACCGCATGAGCAAGGCTCAGATCATGCCCCGCAGAACGATCTACCTACCTGACACCGCCGAGGAACTCGTCCGCGAGCACATTCGAGAGGGCGAGTCGTTTTCGGCCACGATCGTGCGTCTGATCGAACTCGGCGCGGTCGAGGACGTCGAGTTCGGCCCCATCGACGAGGATGAGTTCCCCCTGGGCTACATCGGCGCGGGCAAGGGCGGCCCTCCAGACCTCGCGATCAACGCGGAGAAATATCTCGGCCTCGAGCCCTGGGGGCCAGACGAGAAGCCATCGGATCTTAACGGCGACCAGCGATGAAAATCCTCGTCGACACGGCGCCGGTGGTCGCCACCATCCACAGCGGCGACTCCGCACATGAGATGGCCAAGGCCGCGATGAGGAAGCTGCGACGCAACGCCGTCCTGCCCTCGCCGGTGCTGGTCGAGGCGGACCACCTCATACGCGCGCGATCGGGCCCGACGGCGGCGCGGTTGTTCCTAAGGGCGGTCGCGCGCGGACATCACGAAGTGGCATATATGACGGCAAACCTGCTCCGGCGGGCCACCGAGCTCGACGACAAATACGCCGACCTCAAGCTCGGCTTCGTCGATACCTCGGTGATGGCGATCGCCGAGCGCCACGAGATGCCGATCTTCACCTTCGACTTTCGTGGCTTCCGCGCCACCCAATCGGCCACAGGCCCCTGGCGCCTCGCAATCGACGAGCGGTTGTACCTGCGGGAAATCCAGCCGTAGGCCGGCCTGGAGAGTGGCGCTAACCGATCCGCTTGACCCGGAAGCGGTAGACGGCAGGCGTGGAATCGGTGTTGCCGGCCGCGTCGCGGGCCACCACCCTCAACACGTGGGGGCCCACGCCGAAGCGCCCCACGAAGCGCCGGCGGCATTCGCGGAACGGTTCGCCGTCCACCCGGCAGACGAACGTCACGTCGCTCTCGCTGGCGCCGAAGCGGAACACCGCCTTTGCTTTGGCCTGCGTGGTCCGGATCACATGCGGCGGGTGCTTGCGGAGGAAGGTGCTTGGACCGGCGTCGAAGTTAGGCGCGAAAGGGGGCAGCGCTGGGGTCGGTGGGTTGGCGGTGCTGACGCTTTCGCCGGGGGAAGAGGGTTCCGGAAGTTCACAGTTCTGAGGCGCCGGCGGCGTGATTTTGATGATCGGTTCCAAGAACGGTTCCGATTTGAGTTTGGCGATCGCCGCCCCTGCGTTGACGATGCCGGCGCCGACTGCCGGCCCCGGCCGGGGAAATGCGCCCACCGGGCCAGCGGTTTCCAGCATGGCCTGCCGCACTTCCGCCACGGTCGCGCCGGGCGCCGCCTGGCGCTCGAGCGCAGCCACCGCGGCAGCATGGGGCGCGGCGGCGGAGGTCCCGAAGAACCTCCACGTGTGGGACACGCAGGAGCCAAAGAAAGTGTTCGCCCCGCCGTCGGTCGCCACAATGTCAGGCTTGGAGAGCACAGCCGGCGTGACAAGCGGTATGGCCGGAGTCGTTCCGTTGACCGGCCCGAAGTAGTGGGTGACGGGACCCCGCGACGAATAGCTCTCGGGTTCGTCTTCGTAGAAAGGTGGAACCGGAACCGCGCCGACGCTGACCGCGTCCTGGGCGCCATTGTGGCCGAAGATGGTCGGGCCCACCGTGTCTTCACCGATGGATTCGGGGTACTCGGATTCGGTCACGCCTCCGCCGTTCTCGAGAAGCGCGAACTTCAAACGCGGGGAGCCAGTGTCGCCGCCGCTGGCTTCGCCGCAAACCAAATCGCAGCGGTTGATCGCAATCCTCACCATCTGAGCCGTCCCGGTCAGATTGGTCCATGGGAGGAACTCAAATGGCCTTTGCGTCAACGTCGCATTGGAATCCTCGGACGCCCTGAGAAGTTTGTTGGTCGAATTCAATAGATAGGCGTCGAGGTCGGTCGTAACGCCACTCCAGGGCTGGGCCCACTGCAGGTCCACCCGCAACGTGGCCCCCGGCGACACTCTTACGCCGAAGGTGGTGTCGACCGGCCCTCCCGGATTGAAGTCCATGCAATGTTTGGCATAGACCGGCAAGCCGACGGGACAGCTACCGGCGTCGCGGAATTCCGGCGCTTCCCAGGAGGCGATGTCGTTGCCGCCGGCGATCAGGTTGTTGTTCCCGGCAGAGGAGAAGTAGTTGACGCCACTCGCCGTTACTTTGCTCACCGCAACGCCGACGGGGCCTTCCTGAAAGAAGGGCTCTTCGAAGTAGCTGACGTCGTCTGCGATCACCTTCGCCCCTGCCGCCGCGAGCGCTTCGACATTGCTGGCAAACGCGGGCAGTCCCGTGAATGCCGTCGCGAACGAGAGCTCTGCGCCCGGAGCAAGATCATGGATGATCTGGGCCATCGCGCGCCCCTCGTCCTCGGGGGCCGATTCTTCCGGCCCGGGTTCATAGTCGTCGAGGGCGGTGTTGACCGGCATCGCCTGACCAGGGCACGTGTTGCCAGAGCCGGGCAGGTCGCCGCTTTCGACGTCTTCGCCTTCGTGCGTTTCGGCAAAGCCGTCGCGGTTGAACGAGTCCGAGAGAACTCCGACGCTCACACCGGCGCCGTCGACCCCGAAGGCGGTGCGGGCTTCGGCGGCGCGAAGCTGAGCATCCCCCTCCGAGACGGCGACGCCGGATGGACAGGTCGAAGCCGCGGTGATCGGGGCGAGGATCTCGCTGGCGGCGGCGCCCGGAACAGTTGAGAGCCTTTGCAGTTCGCTGGGCTTCGCCGCCACCGTGACCGTCTGGTAGCGCGGGCTGACGTTGACGATCTTTGCGCCTGCGGAGCGCAGGTCATTGACTCCGGCCGCGGCGCCGTGGTCGAAACGCACTTCGACCAGAACGCGATTGCCTTCACGCAGGAGGCTGCCGGGGCCTTCGGTGGCGAGGCTGAGTGCTCTCGCCTGTGCGGCGGGCGGGGCCGAGCGGACCGAGGGTTTGGCCAACTCCGCCAATCTGGCGGAAAGGTTGCCATCGCTTGGCCGGCTGACAGCGGCCGACGCCGACGCCGGCGCCAGGGCGCAGGCGAACGCGAGGGCGGCGATCGAGCACGCCCCCGCGCGGCGGGGCGATTTCCCTGGTGGCATCACGATTTACGGTATCGGCTGGGCGGTCGGCGATCTCAACCTCGACCGCTCCGCTGTGAGTTCTGTGCCCATAAGACACATAAGTCGCAGTAGAAGAGCGGCCGTGACCGCGCAGCAGGGGCGCCGACCCTGCTACGGTCCTCGCGTTAGGCCGGAAGAACCGGCAAAAGTTGTGTCTAGCGCTCGCGTCGTTGCTTCACCGCATGTGCCGCGTTCGCAGCACATGAAGTGGAGGCAATTGCATGCCAACTGGAACTGTCAAGTGGTTCAGCGACGACAAGGGCTACGGGTTCATTACGCCCGACGACGGCTCGAAGGACGTCTTCGTTCATCACAGCGCAATCCTGGGTGAGGGCTTCAAGTCCCTGACCGAGGGTTCCAAGGTGAGCTACGAGTCCGAAGAAGGCCCCAAGGGCCCGGCCGCGGCGAGCGTCCAGCAGACCTCGTAGTCGCGCACCGCTCTTAGCGTCACCCGAGGCCCGCCTCCGGCGGGCCTCTTCTTTGCCCGCCCCCTACCCTGCCTGCGAGATGACCACCCGAGACGACCTGAGAAACATCGCGATCATCGCCCACGTCGACCATGGCAAGACGACGCTGGTCGACAAGCTGCTGGTCCAGGCCGGCACCTTTGCAGCGCACCAGCACATCGCCGATCGGGTCATGGACAGCAACGACCTGGAGCGCGAACGCGGGATCACCATCGTCGCCAAGAACTGCGCCATCGAGTACGGCGACACGCACATCAATATCGTCGACACGCCCGGCCATGCCGACTTCGGCGGCGAGGTGGAGCGTGTGCTATCGATGGTCGACGGCGTGCTGCTGCTCGTCGATGCCGTCGAGGGTCCGA
>DATFVC010000037.1:0-16643 GCA_035260485.1 Solirubrobacterales bacterium
CTTCCGCCAGCCCCTGGCGCGACCGACCGATCATCCCGATCCCGCCCGCCACTCCTACACGGTGCCGGAAGCGCCCAACTCGCCCGTCTGCGCCGGCCACTTCTGCGTGCACTGGGTGGCGGAGGGCATCGACGCGCCCGCCCTCAGCGACGCGAACGGGGTCGAAGACGGCGACGGCGTCCCCGACTACGTCGAGCGGGTGCTCAAGGTCGGCGCCCACGTCCATTCGATCGAGAACGGCAAGCTGGGCTGGCGCGAGCCGCGCTCCGACGGCCGTCGGGGCGGCCGCAGAGGAGAGACCGACGTCTACCTGAAGGAGCTCGGACGGCTGCTGTTCGGCTATGCGGCGCCCGATCGCGGCCAGGTCCCCAAAGGCCACCGGCTTCCGCGGCGGCTGCACGGCTACCTGGTGCTCGACAACGACTACAACCCCTTCCAATACCCAGGCACCAAGTCGCAGGCCGAGCTCGAGGTCACCTTCGCCCATGAGTACTGTCACATCCTTCAGATGGGCTATGACGCCTACCAGGATGCCTGGATGGCCGAGTCGACCGCGGTCTGGATGGAGGACCAGGTCTATAACGGGATCAACGACTACCTGCGCTACGTGCGCCGCTGGGTCCATCTCGACCGGACGCCGCTGACCGCGAACTCGATCAGCGAGTACGGCGCCACGGTCTGGAACGAGTGGCTGGTGCGGCAGTACGGGCGCGGCATCATCCGCGACGCCTGGTCGCGAGCCCTCCACACGCGGCCCGGCGGCTTCTCGGTCGCCAGCTACAACTCGGCGATACGCGCCGCCGGGAGCTCGGACTTCAGCCACGACTTCGCCCGCTTCGCCCGCGACGCGGCCGAGTGGCGCACCGGCGCCCGCTTCCGCGAAGGAGGCCGCTACCCCGACGTTCCGCGTGTGGGCAGCCTGCCGCGCGATGACCGGCCGCTGCAACGCTCGCTCAACCACGCCACCTTCCAGCTGCTGCGCGTGCACCCAACCGGGGGGCACGCCGTCATCGCCAGCGCGGAAGCGCCCCCGAACGTCGCCGCCGGGCTGGCGCTGGTGGGGCGGATCGGCAGTGAGCGCCACGGCCGCGTCGTCTCCAAATTGATTTTCAGGCAGCACGGGGGCGCGATGACGGTGCGTTTGGGTCGCCCGGGACGCTTCAGCAGGATCACCGCGGTGCTGATCAACGCAGACATCCGCGCCGAGGGCTTCAGCGCCCGCCGGCTCGACTGGAACTACTTGACCGACACGGCGCCGTTTCTGGTCCGCGCCCGGTCCGCCGGCTGAGATTCATCCTCCGCCGGTGGCGCGGTGGCGACGACTTCGGCGATCGCGCCTTCGAGGTCGAGGGCGAAGCTGTCGAGATCGGCCATCGCGTCGTAGTCGCCGACCAGGCCAAAGTCGATCTTGCCGTCATAGGACATGATCCCGACGCAGAGCGCTTGTCGGCGGGCGAGCGGGACCAAGGGGAAGATCGAGCTCATGCGGCGGCCCATCAGGTAGAGCGGGAACTGCGGCCCCGGGACGTTGGTGACGACAAGGTTGAAGAAGCGCTGCGCCGGCTGCAAGCGGGCCGCCTGCGAGGCGATCGTCGGCGGCGCAAAGTCGGTCAGCTTGGTCAGCAGCTCGGCGCCGACTGCCTGACCGGAGCCCTTCAGGTCGCCCATCGTCTCGGTCACCAGGCGCAGGCGCTCGACCGGATCCTGAGAGGAGACGGGCAGCGGCGCCATCATCGCCGAGATGCGATTCCCCAGCGCTCCGCGCTCTTCGTCGGCGCGGATGCTGACCGGCACCATCGCCCGCATCTTCAGCTCGTCCGTGTCGTGGCCACGGGCACGCAGATAGTTGCCGAGGGCGCCGGCGACGACTGAGAGGACGACGTCGTTGACCGTGCCGCCATGCGCGTTCTTCACCCGCTTGAAGTCCCGAAGATCGCCGCGAACGAAGGCGAGACGGCGGTGGGGGCCGATCTCGACGTTGAACGGCGTGCTCGGCGCGGCCACCGACACCTCGAGCATCTTGCCGGTGGCGCCTAGCCCACGCAGCACCTGGCGTGGACCGCGGAGCGCGGCGCGCATCCCGCGGACGATCTCGCGCGGGCTGGTGACACGCTCGTGCAGCGCGTCCCTGAGCAGATCGAAGTTGGTCGGCTCCGGACGGGGTGCCCACTTCGGCGGCCGCACCGGCGGATGGTCGGGTTCCTCCTCGAGATCGAAGAGGACGGTCGTGATGTCGACACCGGAGACGCCGTCGACGAGCGCGTGGTGGCTCTTGCCGACGACAGAGAAGCGATCGCCTTCGAGGCCCTCGACCAGCCACAGCTCCCAGAGCGGCTTGGTGCGGTCGAGCTGCTGGGAGAAGATCCGCGCCGCCAGGTTGCGCAGCTGCTCCTCCGAGCCGGGAGCCGGCAGCGCCGTGCGCCGCACGTGGTAGTCGAGATTTAGGAACGGATCGTCGACCCAGACCGGCCGGCCCTGGTCGAAGGGGATGGTGCGGAGCTTCTGGCGGAAGCGGGGGACGAGGTGCAGGCGCGACTCGATCTGGTCGCGGAACTCGTCATGGGTGGGCGGCTCGCCGTCGAAGATGATCGTCGAGGCGACGTGCATGTGGGCGCCAGCGCGCTCCATGTGAAGGAACGACGCATCGAGTCCGGTCAGTCGATCTCCATTCACCACTTCATCTTCGCAGACCCCGACTGGAGTTCAATCGGAGACTGTGAGCTGAAGCTGCGCCTTCTCTGCCTGGGGCTCTTCGGGGCTCTCGTCGTGGCCAAATCCCGCCATGCGCACGCCGAGCAGCCGCACCGGACGGGGCGGAGCGTAGGCGTGCAGCAGCTCCAGCGCGACGGGAGTCACGACATCGGGATCGTTGGTCGGCGCCTCGACGGTGTGCGAGCGGCTGACGTTGGTCCAGTCGTCGAGACGGACCTTGATCCCGATCGTCCGCCCCTCGAGATCGCGCGAGCGCAGGCGCCGACACAGCTCATTCGCGAGAGAGGCGATGTGGGTGGCCATCTCAGCCTGGTCGGCGACGTCGACGTCAAAGGTCGCCTCGGCCGATTGCGACCTGATCTCGCGCGATACGGCGATCGGGGTCTCGTCTTCGAAGCGCGCCCGGGCGGGGAGCCAGCGGCCCATGCGCGGCCCGAAGGCCCGCTCGAGCGCAGCCGGATCGTGGGAGCGCAGCTCGGCCAGGGTGCGGATGCCCATCTTCTCCAGCTTGATCACCGTCTTCGGGCCGATGCCGGGAACGAGGCCGGGTGGATGGGTGGCGAAGCGCTCCAGCGCTTCGCCACGCGAGAGGACCACCAGCCCTGCTGGCTTGCCCAGCTCGCTGGTGACCTTGGCCAGCAGGCGATTCTCGGAAATGCCGACCGAGCAGGTGAGGCCCGTGTCCTCACGAATCTCGGTGGCGATCCGGCGCATCGTCGCCTTCGGAGCGAAGAGCCCACTGAGGTCGAGATAGGCCTCGTCGAGGCCGACCACCTCGACCGTCTCCGCGTTGGCCCGCAGGATCGCCATCACCTGTCCCGAGGCCTCCCGGTAGGCGGCGAAATCGGGCCGCAGATAGACAGCGTCGGGCAGCCTCCGCCTCGCCACCGCCGCCGGCATCGCCGAGTGGATCCCGGCCAGCTTGCGCGCCTCGTAGCTGGCGGTGGTCACGACCGCTCGCGGCCCCGACCCGCAGACCACGACGGGCTGCCCCTTCAACTCCGGCCGCCGCCGCAGCTCGACCGACGCGTAAAAGGCGTCCATGTCCAGATGCGCGATGGTCCTACGATCGGTCATGAGTCGATTGTAGGACCATCGAGGGACGGCTACGATTTCCCTTATGTCCGACGTAACGCACCGGACGATCGATGAGATCGACGCGATTGAAGGCTTTTCGAGGGCATCAGCGTCCACAAAGCAGCAGCGGGTCTCGGCGTCAGCTCATCTGGAATCTCGATTACGGTGAGCCATACGCCACCGGCGACACGCTCTGAACCTCGCATTTTCGGCCGTAGACTCCATGTCAATGGCAACACCCGAGGCAAAGAACCTGGAGGCGATCTCCAAGGCCATCGATCAGCACAACCGGAACTGCCCGTTTCCGGCGGCTGAGGTGCGGATGAACCCGTTCGAGGTCGAACGGTTGGGTTGGGAGGAGATCCGCGGATTGCCGGTCGTGCCGGACTCCGCCATTGGGACGGGACGTTTTCGGATCGTCTGCTCGCAAGAGCTGGACGATGCCGGGCTCGAAGAGACCGAGGCGATCGGCCAAGAGCTCGAGACCGTCGTTCCAGCGAACAACTAGACGCTGTTCCAGAAATCGAGGCCGACTTCGCTCAGGAGGCGCTGGGCTTCGATGTTCAGCTGGGTCAGTTCGCCGGTCCAGATCAGGATGCCCATCGCTATGAGGATCAAGCCGCCGGTCGCGACTATCGCCTGATAGTGGCGCTTGATCACGGCGAAGGCGGTCGTCATGCGGGAGAAGGCGACGGCAGTCAGGAGGAAGGGGATCGCCAGGCCGGCCGAGTAGACGGCGAGGAGGAAGGCGCCGCGGGCAGCCGAGCCGGAGAGCGAGGCGGCAGAGAGGATCGCACCGAGAGTGGGGCCGATACATGGAGTCCAGGCGATCGCGAAGGCGGCGCCGGCGACGATCGGCCCACCCTTGCCCGCCCGCTCCAGCAGGGCATCGACGTGCCACTCGCGGTTGAGGCGGGTGATGAAGAGCGAGGCGACGAAGAGCACGCCCATCGCGACGATCAGCGCCGCCGAGATCTTGGTCAGCAGCTGCTTGTGGTCCTGCAGGGTCGCGCCGAGGCCGGTCGCGGTCAGTCCGAGCAGGATGAAGATCGCCGAGAAGCTGGCGACGAAGAGCAAGCTCGGCCCCAGCACGCGGCGCCAGCCGGCGCTGTCGAGCTCGGCCGCCGACACTCCGCTTACCGCCGAGAGGTAGCCGGGGACGAGGGGCAGCACGCAAGGGGAGAGGAAGGAGACGACCCCCGCCGCCAAGGCGGCGAGGATGCCGACCCCCGCGGTTGGATCGGTGCTCAGAGCGGCGCTGATCACGGCCATCCAGGGTACTTGGGGATGGCTGCCAGACCCCTTCTTGCATTGCCCGGCGGGGCGGGGGAGACTGCCGCGCATGGAACTCAACGCGCTGGTCCTCAACTGCACCTTGAAGAAGTCGCCGGAGCCCTCCAACACGCAGGGCTTGATCGACATCGTCACCGGCCACTTCGACGAGCTGGGGGTCAAGCACGAGACCCTGCGCCCGGTCGATTTCAACATCCCGTTCGGCGTTGCCTCGGACATGGGGGAGGGGGACGAGTGGCCCCAAATTCTCGAGAAGGCTCTCGCCGCCGACATCCTGATCATGGCGATGTCGATCTGGTTCGGCGTCCGCAACAGCGTCTGCCAGATGGTGATCGAGCGTCTCGATGGCACCTACAACACGACCAACGAGGTTGGCCAGTACCCCCTCTACAACACGGTCGGCGGCGTTGTCGTCACCGGCAACGAGGACGGCGCCCACGCCTGCTCGGAGACGACCCTCTTCAACCTCACCCACCTCGGCTGCGCGATTCCGCCCAACGCCGACACCTACTGGGTCGGCGACGCCGGCCCCGGACCCTCTTTCCTCGAGGCGGGAGGCAAAGATCACCCCTACACCCAGAAGACCGCCAAATGGCTGGCTCACAACGTCACTCACCTGGCGCGGATCCTGAAGCAGCACCCGATCCCGCCTGAAGGCAACACGGTCCCCGGCTGGCAGCCGGACGACTGCAGCGGCCACGACGACCGGATGCCTGCAGGCCACGTCGGCTGACCGCAAGATCCAAAGCGCCGCTGTTCAATGCCGCCGGCACGGTTCGGCGCCTGCGTGCCTCGCCCCTGTTTGCGTTCGGTCCCAGCCCCGCCGGTCCGGCGCTGCGCCGTGGCGCCCTGGTCGCGATCCCGGTCGGCGCGGCGCTGCTGGTCGAGCTGGGGTTCGGCACGTCGAGCAGGGGCGCGGTCGCGACCGGCGCCCTCTTTGTCGGCTTCCCGGCGCTCGACGCGCCGGCCCGAAGCCGAGCCGCCTGGCAGGCGGCGGTCACTCCTTTCGTCGGCCTCGCGGCGGCGCTCGGCGTCCTCACCGGCTCCTCGGCCATCCTCGCCGTGGTGGCGATGGCACTGGTCGGCGCCGCCGCCGGCTACTGCTTCGCCGTCTCGCTGCGACTCTCGATCGCCGGTCTGTCGGTGGCACTCGCGCTGCTCGTCTCCCAGGGCCTCGGGATTCCCGTCGCCCACACGCCGGAGGCATTGCTGTTCGCAACCCTCGGTGGCGTGCTCCAAGCCGCCTTCTCGCTCTGCGTCTGGGTAACCCAAGGGACGTGCCGTCACTTAGGGGCCCATATGGGTGCTCAAGTGACGGCACGTCCCTTGAGCGAGGCGGCTTGGAATTGGGGTGGGGGGATTCGGGAGCTGCGCTCGAATCTGACCCTGCGCTCGACCAGCGCTCGCCACGCGCTGCGTTTCGGATCCGCCCTCGCCGCCGGAGTCGCCGCCTACTGGCTGCTCGGGATGCACGAGCACGGCTTCTGGATCCCGCTGACGATCCTCTTCGTGCTGCGCCCCGAAGAGGGGGAGACCTTCCACCGATTGATCCTGCGCGCGGTCGGCACCGCAGCCGGGCTCGTCATCGCGACGGCGCTGTCCTTTTGGCTCAATGACGATGGTGTCGCCCTTGCCGTCGCCCTGACCATCGCCACCGCGTTCGCCTACGGCCTGCTCACCGTCCAGTACGCGCTGTTCACCGCCGCGATCACCACCTATGCCGTTCTGCTCGCCGACACGCTGGGTGAGCCGGCTTTCGAAGCCGCCGGCCAGCGCGCCCTGGCAACCGCGATCGGCATCGCCATCGCCGGCGCCTCATTCCTGATCTGGTCGAATCCCCGAGAAGAAGCGGCGCCGGGCGCGGCCCGGTAGATTTCTTGGCCAGCCAGCCAAATCGCCGCGCGCCCGCGGCAGACCACAGGAGCAGACTTTGAGCAACCGCACGTTCGTGATCGGGGTCGGGATGACCAAGTTCGAGAAGCCCGGGACGAAGGAGGGCGACTACCCCGACTGGGCCAAGGAGGCGGGGGAGAAGGCGCTCGCCGATGCCGGCATTCCCTACACGGACGTCGAGCAGGCCTACGCCGGCTACTGCTACGGCGACTCGACCTACGGCCAGCGGGCGCTTTACCAGCTCGGCCTGACCGGGATCCCGGTCGTCAACGTCAACAACAACTGCTCGACCGGCTCCTCGGCGCTGTTCCTGGCCCGCCAGGCGGTCAAGGGCGGCCTCGTCGAGTGCGCGCTCGCACTCGGCTTCGAGAAGATGGAGCCGGGCTCGCTCGGCGTCAAGTACACCGACCGGACCAACGCGCTCGACAAGCACGCGATGCGGATGTTCGAGATCCGTGACCCCGAGCAGTCGCCGCCCGCCCCGCAGATGTTCGGCAACGCCGGCCGCGACCACATGGAGAAGTACGGCTCCAACCCCGACCACTACGCCTGGATCGGCTGGAAGAACCACAAGCACTCGGTCAACAACCCCTATGCCCAGTTCCAGGACGAGTACACGATCGAGGACATCAAGGCGGCGAAGATGATCCACGACCCGCTGACCAAGCTGCAGTGCTCGCCGACCTCCGATGGCTCGGCCTGCGCGATCGTCGCCTCCGAGCGCTACGTCGAAGAGCACGACCTCGGCGACCAGGCGATCGAGATCGCCGGCCAGTCGATGGTCACCGACCTCTCCTCGACCTTCGCCGAGGACACCGACTGCATGAAGATCGTCGGCTCCGACATGTCCAAGCAGGCGGCCGACGAGGCCTACGCGGAGGCCGGCATCGGCGCCGACGAGATCGATGTCTGCGAGCTGCACGACTGCTTCAGCGCCAACGAGCTCATCACCTACGAAGCGCTCGGCTTCGCGGCCGAGGGCGAGGCTCACAAGCTGGTCGAGGAAGAGGCGACCACCTTCGGCGGCAAGGTCGTCGTCAATCCCTCCGGCGGGTTGATCTCCAAGGGCCATCCGTTGGGGGCGACCGGGCTGGCGCAGTGCTCGGAGCTGACCTGGCAGCTGCGCGGCGAAGCCGACAAGCGCCAGGTCGAGGGCGCCAAGACTGCCCTGCAGCACAACATCGGCCTCGGCGGCGCCGCCGTGGTCACCGTCTACAAGCCGGCGGCCTAGGAGTCGCCGAGAAGAGGAGGGGAGGATGGCAAAGGAGCGACGCTCACTCAGCGGCAAGGTGGTGGCGATCACCGGGGGCGCCCGGGGGATAGGCAAGGCGACGGCGACGGCGCTGGTCCGGAAGGGGTGTCGCGTTGCCATCGGCGATCTCGATCTGGAGCTGGCCGAACGGACCGCGGCGGAGCTGGGTGGCGGCACGATCGCCCTCTCGCTCGACGTCACCAGCCGGGCCTCCTTCGGCGTCTTCCTCGACGAGGCCGAGCGCCAGCTCGGCCCGATCGACGTGGTGGTCAACAACGCCGGGATCATGCCGGTGACGCCCTTCGCCGAGGAGTCGGCCGACTCGATCCGCCGCCAGCTCGACATCAACGTCTTCGGCGTGATCACCGGCATGCAGCTGGCGATCGAGCGGATGCGCCCGCGCGGCGCCGGCCACATCGTCAACCTCGCCTCGCAGGCCGGCAAAGGCGGCTTCCCCGGGATCGCCACCTACTCCGGGACCAAGCACGCCGTGGTCGGCATCAGCGAGGCGGTGCGGGCGGAGCTGCGCGACACCGGGATCGAGATCGCCTGCGTGATGCCGACCGTCGTCAACACCGAGCTGACCTCCGGAGTGGGTCAGCGGATGATCAAACCGGTAGAGGCCGAGGATGTCGCCAATGAGATCGTCGACGCGCTGGAAGTGCCGCGCTTCGACGTCTGGGTGCCGCGCGCCAACGGGGCTCTCTTCAAGCTCGTCGCCCTGCTCCCGCGTGGAGCACGCGAGGCGCTGGGCCGCTTCATGAAAGTCGACAAGCTGATGACCGAAGTCGACCACGGCGCTCGGCGGGCCTATGAGGAGCGCGCCGCACACAGCGAGCCAGCGCTCGAGTCCGAGCGAGACGAGCCGGCGAAGCAGAAGGCGGCCTGAGCGCCGCTTCCGACTTTGACCCCACCATAGGATGGAAAACCCGCAAGCGAGAAGACGCAAATGGGACGAATCTACGACGTAACCTGGGGGCGGCTGTTCGCGGCGATCTACGACCGCAGCCTGAAGGGCAGCGAAGATGCCGGGCTGCGCGAGATGAGGCGAGAGACGCTGGCCGCAGCGCAGGGGCGGACGATCGACCTCGGCGCGGGCACCGGAGCGAATCTCCCCCTCTACCCAGACGCAGTAACCGAGCTCGTCCTCACCGAGCCCGACCCGCACATGAGCAAGCAGCTGCGGCAGAAACTGGCGCAGTCCGGTCGCACCGCGGAGCTGATCGAGGCGCCGGCCGAAACGCTGCCGTTCGAGGACTCGAGCTTCGACACCGCCGTGTTCACGCTCGTTCTCTGCACGGTTCCCGACCCGAAGGCAGCGCTGGTCGAGGCGGCCAGGGTCTTGAAACCGGGTGGAAAGCTCCTCTTCGTCGAGCACGTCCGCGCCAAAGATCCCGGCCTGGCCCGCTGGCAAGACCGACTCGAAAAGCCCTGGCGCTTCATCGGAGACGGCTGCCACTGCAACCGCGACACCGTGGCCACGATTGAAGCCTCACCGCTGACCGTCGATCAGGTGGAGCGTGGCCGGCTACCGAAGGCCCCGCCGCTGGTCAGACCTCTGGTGCGTGGGCGCGCCGTCGCCGGCTAGCGCCGGCGTGCCGCCCGACGGGTACGCCAAACCGCAACCGCGGTGGAGGACTCGCCGGTGCGCCGCCAGCCGTAGCTCAGCAGCGGCAGGACAGCGACGATGATGCCGAGCGTCGCGATCGAGCAGGATGCCCACCAGAAGCACGAGAGGGAGATAAGCCCGGCGCCAGTGGAATCCCACGATTCCGCCCAGACTAGGCAGAGAGCCGCACCACCCAGCCCGGAGACGCCGATGGCCGTGGTGAACCCCAGCCAATCCTCATGGGCGCGTCGTGAGCTGCTGCTTCGCTCGACTGCGGCAATCGCTGACGCTGTAGGCGATCAGTAGCCCGATTCCCGCTTGTCCGAGGCGCACAAGGACTCCCGCCGGCACATCGCCGATGCCGAGTAGCCAAGAGAGCAAGATCGTGAAGCAGGCCCCAAGACCCAGCATGAGACCGATTCCGGCCAAGAACCCTGCCCAAGTCGCGGTCAGGCGTGTCACGGGCCGCGCAGCGTAGCGGGGGACATGGACAGCCGAATCTGATGCCGTACGAGAATTCCAACGCACGATAATGGTGGTTATGTCAACTTAGGCGAGGACTGCTCAACGGGCGCCGTCGATTGCTTCTTCGATCGCCCCTGCCGAGCCGGGCGTGGCGAGGGGTTCGATGCCCTTCGTTCCCGGGCCGGTGACGGCGAATGACGGCGTGCCGGTGAAACCGAGCTTTTCCGCTTCTTCGGTCGTCCGCCGAACCAAACCGAGCACCAGCTTGCTCTTGCGAGCTTCGTTCCACTTGCCGATGTCAGGCACGCTGGCGCCCCTGGCGATCGCGGTGAGGAATTCGTCGGTTACATAGCTGGAGGTCTCCAGCCCCTGATTGCGGTAGAAAAGCTCGATGAAGCTCCAGGCCAGGCCCTGCTCGCCGGCTGCGACCGCCGCTGCGCCTGCCGGGGTCGATTCCCGGTCGATGATCGTGTAGTTCCTGAATTCGATCTTCGCTTCGCCACTACGCACCTTCGAGTCGATCACGTCGGGAATGATTTCTTCCGAGAAGCCCTTGCACACCGGACACTTGAGGTCGCCGAACTCGATCAGCTTCACCTTCGCCTGGGGATCGCCGAGAACCATTCCGTTTTGCGGAATGCCGTGGAGCTGGCGATTGACCAGCCCCACGTCCTCGAGGTTGGTGTCGCCGCCGCTGCTGTGGTTGGCGCTGAGGACGATCATGACCAGAACAGCGGCGACCACGAGGAAGGCAGCGGCGCTGCCGATCTGGAGCAGCCGTTTGCGCCGCCCCTCGCGCCCGCCCTCGCTTTCGGCCTGCAGCCGCTCTTCGCGGCGCGCCTCGCGGGAGCTCTTACCGCTCATCCGGCCTGCCGACGTAACCGACCATGCGAATTGCGTTCAGGCCGAAGAGGATCGCCATCAAGATGGCGCTCGCCACGCACCACTGGCAGATCGCTTCGATCTTGAACAGCTCCAGGTAGGTGAGGTAGACGCTGTAACCGAATCCGACCAAGGAAAGGCCGAAGCCGCCCATCCGCGCCGCATCGCCGCGCAGCAACGACGCAACCAGCAGCAACACATAGCCGGCGATGCCGAAGGCCGCGATGTTGACCCCGAGCAGATGGGAGTAGGTGCTGTTGGCGACGGTCTGACAGCCGCTGCCGCCGGCGAGGCAGACCGGCGCCCCGCCCCCTGAGTCGGCGATCGCGATGTACGCAGCGACGCCGATGCCGAAGGCCGCAGCGAAGGTCGCGATCATCCGCAGGGTCCCCTCCGCCGGCAGCTTCATCACCGGGAAGCTAGTCGAGGAGCCTTCAGTCAAGCTAAGCGACCTCGGCGCAGAAGGCGGCGATCTCGCGCGAGAGCCTGCCCCCCTGCCAGGCCAGCGGCGACTCGCCCTCGCCCTCTCCCGTCAACCGCGCCTGCGGTAGTCGTTCCGCATAGGCCTCGGCGACATGGCGAGGATGTCCGGGGTCGGCGGCATCGTGGCTGGCGACGACGAGCGCGGGCGCCCGGATGGATTCGAGCTCTGTCATCGACTCAAAGGGTCTCGCGCGCGGCACCTCGCGCAGAGCATCGACCAGCGCCTCGAGGTGGCGATGCCGGAGCATCCGCTCGCGGGTGAAGCGCAGCACCGAGTCCCGCCAGTCGGGGTCGGTCTCCTGGTTGCGATCGATGTAGTCGACGAAGCCGTCAACCCCGCCCGTATCGAGAGCTGCGGCGAGACCGTCCCAGTAGTCGAGCGTCTCGGCGGGGATCTCGCCCATGTAAGTCGGACCGATGACGACCAAGCCATTGAGACGGTCAGGGTGCCGCAGCGCATAGGCGACGGCGGTGTGGGCGCCCATCGAGTGGCCGGCCAGCACGATCCGCTCCTCCCCAACCGTCGCCTCGATCACGGCTTCCAAGTCGGCGACCAGCTCCGGGTATCCATAACCCTGGCCGTCGGGGGCGGGATCGGACTCGCCGTGGGCGCGGGCGTCGTAGGAGACGACGGCGTGACCGGCCCGCTCCAGCGCCCGCGATCCATGTACGACATAGCGGCGGGTCGCGGTGATCCCGTGGCAGAGGACGATCGGCGTCCCCTCCCCCGCCACCTCGCCGCGGATCGCCGGCTCCCCGACAGTGAACGGCCTCGGCTCGGTCGGCATCAAGCCAGAGCGGCGACGGCCTGCTCTAGATCGTCCACGGTCTGGAAGGTGCTGCCGGTCCTCGAGACGTGCCGGTAGCGGACGACCCCTTCGGCGTCGATGACGAAGATCGCGCGCATGATGTAGCGGCCGCCGGGCGCGTCTTTGAGCTCGGTGAACCTCGCCAGCGGGCCCAGCCAGGCGGTCACCCCGTAGCGCTTGCTCACCGCGAGATCCTCATCGGCGAGCAGCGGCACGTTGAGGCTCTGCTCCTGCACCCAATGCTCGTGTGAGTCGATCGACTGGGGTGAGATGCCCAGCACCTCGGCGTCGAGCCCGTCGATGCGCTCGCTGTTGTCGCGGTAGGAGCAGAACTGCGCCGTGCAGACGGTGGTTTCGTCACCGGGGTAGAAGGCAAGCACGACGTTCTGCCCCCGCAGGTCGGAGAGCTTGTAGGTCTTTCCGCCCGTGCCTGGCAGCTCAAAGTCCGGTGCGGCATCCCCTACGTCGACCTTGGCCATGCGATGAGATTAGAGCAGCGCCCGCGAGCTCTTCCCCGCGAGCTAGCCTTTTTCGATCGAGATCTTTTCGATCAGGACGGTCTGTTTGGGTTTTTCGGCCGGCATGCCGAGCTTGCCGATCCGTTCGACCACGTCGAAGCCCTTGTCGACCTTGCCGACCAGCGCGTATTCCGGCGGCAGGCCGGCGTCGGCGGCGAGGACGACGAAGAACTGGCTGCCCGAGCGACCGGGGGGCTCCGCCGAGCTCTTCGCCATCGCCACCACCCCTTTGGTGTAGGCGAGGTTGGCGGGCGGCTTCTCGTCGACGCTGTAGCCGGAGCCGCCGGTGCCGGTGCCGAGTGGGTCGCCGCCCTGGATCACGAATTCGGGTGCCACCCGGTGAAAGGTGAGCCCGTCGTAGAAGCCTTTGTCGGAGAGGAAGACGAATGAGTTGACGGTCTTCGGTGCCCTCTTCGCGTCGAGGGCTATCTCGAACGTTCCGCAGCTGGTTTTCACGACGGCGGCCAGCTTCTCGCCCCTCGTCACGAATTGCTTCGGCGCCGCGTAGCTGACGTGCTTCGGCTTCGGCGCTTCGACCTGCTTGCAGCCGGAGGTGCTCGCCACCGTGGTCGAATCGCCGCCCCCGCCGCCACGACCGATCAGGATTGCCGCGACGACTCCCGCTGCGACCAAGGCGAAGGCGGCAAGGGCGATCAACTTGGTCCGATCCCGAGTCCCCTCCACGGCGCGAAATCCTAGTCGAGAGGGACGTGCCGGGAGTTAGGGCCGATATGGGTGCCTAACTCCCGGCACGTCCACCACATGGTGCGGGGGCTTGGGATGATCGGCCGGTGCCATCGCCGTCGCTGATCGCGCTTGCCGCTGCCGTCCTCCGCCTACCCGGCAGACCGGAGCGGATCCTCGAGATCGGCTGCGGCAGTGGCGACCGCGTGCTCTTTCTTGCCCGCGAGTTTCCCGCCGCCCGCGTGCGCGGGGTCGATGCCTCCGCAGAGTCGATCCGCGAGGCCGTCTCTCGGGTGGGGCTCGACCCCGAGGGACGGGTTGCATTCAAGCGGGGCGGGTCGCGATCCCTCCCCTACCCCGATCAGTTCTTCGACTTGGTCGCGCAAGTCGGTGGCAGCCTGCGTCCAGGGGAGATCGCTCGGGTGCTGCGGCCGGGCGGTAACGTGATCCTGGTCGGCAGCTGGAGGTGGCTGGATTGGCGACTCGGCGGCCATCACCTCGATCCGGTCGCGACCGGCGAGGTCGAGGGCCAATGCTTCCACGTCATTCGCTTCCAGGCGATGAGTGAACTGCCCGAATAGGCTGCCGCAGGCGATGCGAGTCGAAGGGATGCCGCTGGCACTGCTGGTCAACCCAGCCTCGGCGCACGGGCGCACCCTCAAGCTCTTGCCGCAGCTCGAGCAGGAGCTGGACGCTCATCGCATCCCGTTCCGGGTGGAGCGCACGCGAGGGCTCGACGACGGAGTGGAGCGGGCGTTGCGCGCCGTCGAGGGAGGCGAGGTTCCGGTCGTCCTCAGCGGCGACGGCCTGATCGGAGCGGTCGGCGGTGCCCTCGCCGGCTCGCAGACCCCACTCGGGATCGTCCCCGGTGGGCGTGGCAACGACCTGGCTCGGGTTCTGGGCATTCCCTCTGATCCCGAGGCCGCGGTGGCGATGCTCGCCGCCGGCCAGACCCGCCGCATCGACGTCGGCGAGGTCAACGGAAAGCGCTTCCTCGGCATCGTCAGCGTCGGCTTCGACTCCGAAGCCAACCGGCTCGCGAATGAGACCAAGTGGCTGCGCGGCAACCTCGTCTACGCTTACGCCGGCGTGCGCACGCTGCTCGGCTGGAAGCCGGCCCGCTTCACCGTCCGGGTCGGCGAGGAGCGCGAGCGCTTCACCGGCTACTCCGTTTCGGTGGCGAACAGCAAGGCGTTCGGCGGCGGCATGCTCATCGCCCCCGATGCCGATCTTGCCGACGGCGAGTTCGACGTGGTGACGGTTGGCGAGGTGGGAAAGCTGCGCTTCCTGAGTAACCTGCCCAAGGTGTTCAAGGGCACCCACGTCGAGGAGGACGAGGTGCGCGTGTTCCGCGCCGCGCGCCTCGAGCTGAGCGCAAGCCGTCCCTTCCCGGTCTACGCCGACGGCGAGCACCTGACCGACCTGCCCGCCGCGCTGCGCGTGCTGCCCCAGGCGCTGAGCGTGATCGTCCCGCCGCGGGCCGGGGAGTGAGCGAAGGCCGCAGCGGAGCCCTGTTCGGGGCCAAGCGGCTCGCCGCGCGGGCGGTCGGCGTGGCCAGCCGCGCCAGCGGGCGAGGAGGCGGCACGACCCTGCCCGGGCGGTTGCTGCTGCGTCTCGACCCGGGGGCGATCGCCCGTCTCGGCTCGCGGCTCGACCGCGGCGTGACCCTGGTCAGCGCCACCAACGGCAAGACGACGACGGCCGGCATGCTGGCGGCGCTGCTCGCCGCCGACAGCCGTGTGCCGGTCCACAACCGGGCCGGCTCGAACATGACCTGGGGGATCGCCACGGCCCTGCTCGAGCAGGATGGCCGCGAGGGGCTGTTCGAGGTCGACGAGGCATGGCTGCCGCGGGTAGCAGCCGAGCTGAATCCCTCGCTGGTGGTGCTCGGCAACCTCTTCCGTGATCAACTCGACCGCTACGGCGAGACCGAGGTCCTGGCGGGAGAGTGGGCAAAGACCGTCGGCGAGCGGGCCGGCCGCACGCGCTTCGCCCTCAACGCCGACGATCCGCTGGTCGCCGACCTCGGCCGCGACCGCGACGGACAATGGCGCGAGGGCATTGTCTATTTCGGTATCGACGACGAGGCCCAGGCGCTGCCCGAGCTGCAGCACGCCTTCGACGCCAAGCACTGTCGCCGCTGCGGTCATCCTTACGCCTACGCTCGTGCCTTCGTCGGCCACCTCGGCCACTATTCTTGCCCCAACTGCGGGGCGGCGCGGCCGGACCCCGACGTAGCGGCGACCCGGATCGAGTTGCACGGCATGCGCGGCTCCTCGCTCACGGTGCGCACGCCCGGTGGCGAGCTGGCGATCGAGCTTCCTCTGCCCGGCCTCTACAACGTCTACAACGCCCTGGCGGCAATTGCGGCCGGGTTGGAGCTGGGGGTCGCGCCCGAGCAAATCGCCGCGGCGCTGGATGAGATGCGGAGCGCCTTCGGCCGGGTGGAGACGGTCGCGATCGGTCCCAAGCAGGTCTCGATCCTGCTGATCAAGAACCCGGCAGGCGCCAACGAGGTTCTGCGCACGCTGAAGCTGGAGGCGGCCGAGGGTGAGCTCGACCTCTGGATCGCGCTCAACGACCGGATCGCCGACGGCCGCGACGTCTCCTGGATCTGGGATGCCGATTTCGAGTTGCTGGGCAAGGTCGTGCGACGCGTCACCTGCGCCGGCACGCGGGCGCCCGAGATGGCGCTGCGGCTCAAGTACGCAGGGTGGCCAGAGGAGTCGATCGTGGTCGAGCCACAGATCGAATCCTCGCTCGACCGGGCGGTAGCCGAGGCGCCCGACCGCCTCTTCGCCCTACCCACCTATACCGCTTTGCTCGAGCTGCACAGAGTTCTTTCCGGGCGCGGCCTGACCGAGGATTTCTGGCGATGAGCGTCGTTTGGCACGAGGTCGAGTGCGGCGCCTATACGGCGGACCTGCCTCTGTGGGAAGAGCTGGCCGGGCGGGCGGGCGGGGCGG
>DATFVC010000038.1:0-110548 GCA_035260485.1 Solirubrobacterales bacterium
CGAACGCGGCGGGCGACAAGACCCTTCGGTCAGCCCAAGGGCGACGTCCGTAATGTTGGGTCAGCCCGTCGCGCCGAGGACGCTATGCCGGTCGGTGGACGTCGTCCACTGCCTTCGAGGAACCCAGTTCCCAATGTGTCGTGCAGTTGGGGGTGGTGGCTGGAAGGGGGGCATGTCGGTTCGGCTGCTGGCCCTTGCCCGGAACTCTGGCGTCGCATCTGTCTTGCGGGCTGAGACTCTTGTGTCTGATGCCGAGCGGTTTGCTGGCTAGCTTGGGTTTGAGCTTCAGCGGTTTCTCGGAGGCCGAGGCAAGGTGCGGAGCCCTCCATGCGAGTAGACAGCCCCGCAACCTCCCTGTGGCCTGCGCCCCGGCCCCCGAGAAACCGCTCCCCGTCCTAGGAGACACCCCCAAGCAGCTCGTCAAAGCGCACAGCCGCCCGGCTCGGCGCGAGGCGTTGGCGAGCAGCCCGTCGCGGCTCAGCTCCCGTACAGCACGCTCCACAGCGTCCTGTTCGCAGCTCCGCAGATCGGTCTCCACCCGAAGGGCAAGCTCCAAGATCGTCAGCTGCGCCGGGTGCAGGAACAAGACCTGCGTGAGGACTGAGCGTTCCATGATCTCGTCCTCGTGAGAGGGCGGAAGCAAGCTCCGCCGGATATCGTCGTCGTGCATGGGAAAGCACTCCTTTCCTGTGCCACGCCCCCGGCTGTTAGCGCAGCGCGGGGGCACTTCGTTTGCGGTCGCGCGAGCGTAGCAGGACTAGTGGAGCTTTACTAGTCCGATCTCGCCTGGCGAGCCTCGCCTACATTTGAGAGCGTGTCCGGTCATGGGAGGACCAGATCAGCCACAACCCGCCCTCGGAGAGGCTGTTCGCCAGTTCCGCGAGAAGCGCGGCATCACCCAGGAACGCTTGGCAAATGATGCGGGAGTCACGACCGGCACCGTGTCCCTGGTAGAGCGAGGACAATCAAATCCGGCGTGGGGCACTGTCAAGTCAATAGCCAATGGGCTTGGCGTTTCGATAGTTGAGTTGGCAAAGCTCGCTAGCGATCTCGAAGGACAGAGCAGTTGATTACGCCTTGGTCTAGGGGAGATGTGATTTCCAAGGTACTTTTGTAGACAAGACTACGTCCCCTGCGCCGTCATCGGGAGAAAGCGTGGCTACCATCGGAGGAAGCGCGATGGCGCTCGGTGATGGCAGGCGGTCATTGGAAGTTGAATCAAAGACAAACTCTGCCAGTACCGATGGTTTGCCCAGACTACGCTTTTCTCGATCGTGGGCCTCTACCACCCATACCCAATGAGCAAGCCTCGCTAGTCGCAAGATGCGCTCGGCATCAGCTCCCCGCTGCTTGTCCAGTACCCCCTCCTTATAGCCAAGATTTGAGCGCAGAAATGTACGAAGGCTAATTTCTCCTCGCGAAAGAGACTCCGATAGGGTCCGCCAGGGCGCTGGTGCACCTTTACGGTTGCCGTAGGCTCTGATCTGCAGATAGGCTGCACTCTCAGCAGACTCACCACTCAAATAGACCTTGGGTGGCAGCGGGACCATAATGGACTGCCAAGGCGCGCGGTGATCCGTAAAAGGAGACGTGATGGTCTCATATGGTCCCCACTGATCATCACAGGCAATAAAGCGGATTCGTTTTCCCTCACGGAACCAACCCACAATGACAAAGGCATGGTTGTAGGTGCCGATGAGGACTGGGAAGCCAGCGTTGAGATAGCGGCAAATTACGCTGAAAATGCGAGTATCCCAATAGCCGGGTGGGCCGGGCTTGACTGGTGGATTCTCAACTCCTTGGACCACCGGCATCTTTGACAGGCCGTAGAACAATGCAGGTTGGCCTGTGGCGGCAAAGATTGCCTGAATTTGATTGAGAGTCAAGCCTGGAGAAGGTAGATCTCGCTCCGTTGTAAAAGCGGATGGCGACATGTCTACTAGCTGTGCCGTGAGTTGGCGTCCGGCCAGGCCTTTGAGATGGGCGGAGTAATGGCACATCCATGCAGCTACATGAGCGCAGCGTAGAAACTCACCATCTTGCTCGTAAAATGGTGCTCCAGTAACGGTTAGCGGCGTTCCAAAGAGCGATACGTGATCTGTAGCTAACGTCAGGACTGCATTCAAAAGCCTTTTGGGTGGCTTTAGCATTGTTCGGCCTACGCGACCATTTCCAGAGGAGCGGCCTATTGGCTTCAATGTTGAGTAGCCGATGTAGCCTGAGTTTTCGGGTAGGCGGTGTAGGTCGTCGGGTCTGAGCCGGCGGCGGAAGAAATGAAGACGCCTCGCGAACGCCGGGGTGTCTGCGAAGCGCTGCGACCAGAACGCGGAGTACTCGCTGCGAAAGTCTGGATCTACGTAGCGATTCTCCTCAACCACTGATCGGCAGCGGTTCGCGCGAGCGATCTCATAGACCCGAGCTAGGGGATCATTCGGCCGTGCGTCGTAGCGCTTGAGGAGGACTTGCCAGTCCTTATCTGAAGCGGGTGCATGAAGCCACCCGTGTGTATTCGGCGCCACCCAGGAGTCCATTCCTGGGAAAAGTTAGTTGATATGGAGAAGTCCCTCGTGACGCTCGGCGTTGCGCCGTGCGTCAACAACGGATTGCTGAGCATCTTGGTAGGCGGCTTGTTCCTCCGTAGAAACAGATCGCTGGGCCTCGTTGAGGTCCTCAAAGATCAGTTTCGACAGCCGTTTGGGGCTCTCTTTCCGAGTCTGTTTGGCGTTGGACGCGATCGTTCTCATCTCCTTGAGCGCTTCAGACCATATCCATTGAGCTTCAGCGGGCGGTTCCAAGGTGCTGTGCTCAGTACTGAGCACAAAGTACAGGCTACCTGCTACAACGGACGAAGAGATGGCGTCGCAAAAGAAGCAAGTCGCTACCCGAGTGTCGTCGGATGTCTGGGAAGTCCTGCAGATTGGTCTGCTGGTCGAGGGGGCGGACACGATGCAGGATCTACTTCAGCCGGTGGTTGAGGCGTACGCAGAAGAGCTCGAAAAGGCTGAGGAGGTGCAGGCAATTCGGGCCAATGCGCGAAAATTCCAAGACCGCAAACGCGGGATCACGCGCCTGCAGTCCACTCGATCAGAAAAGTCCAAGCCTCATCGCCGTGGCAGGGGGGCAGCCAAAGACTCGGCTTAAGTCGAGTAAGGGCGGGCTACACCGCGCTGGCGCGGCTGCGCCGAGCCCGGGCGACCCTCTTCTTGGCACCGGTGACATTGACCCGGTAGCGCAGTAGCTTCGGCGTAATCCCGTAATTGGCGGCAGCCTCGCGCTCGGAGAGTCCACGGCGAACCACGTCCATCGCCGCCTCCTCAGTAAGCAGAAGTGCCGCACCGAGGAACCGCGCCTCCTCCTCATGGTCCTCGTTGAGATGGCGACAGCCAAACGGGTCAAAGGCTGGGGCGGGGGGATGGTGCAGCAAGGCGTGCGCCGCCTCGTGGGTGATGTCGCTCGTCTGACGACCGGGATGGTGGGCGTCGTTGTAGACGATCACCCGCTTGTTCCCGCAGAAGACGGTCACAGCCGAGAAGGCGCCTCGGTCGATGAAGCAGAGCTGGCGGACCTCGGTGGGGATCGTCGCGGCATAGTCGGAGAGCGGGATCGCCGGGATCGCAAGCTGCTCGACCAAGGCCAGTGGTTGGAGGCAATCAAGCCCGCCGAGCCCGAGGTCGGCCCGCACTTCGGCGGCCAGCTCGTGCGCTTCGCTCTTGAAGCCGCGACGAAAGGCCATCGCGGCTAGGAGTCCTTGAATCGCTCGTAGGTGGCCTTGATCACGGCGTCGAGCGCATCGGCGCTCTCGGGGCTGAGGTGAGAATCGCTTCGCAGGTAGGTCGAGATCATCGCCAATGGCTCCGCCTGGCCACTCTGGTTCTTTTCGGAGCGGATGTAGTTGTCGGCATCGAGTCCGCTCCAGGCGCAAAGGGCGGCGAGGCTGTCGACATCGGGTCGCTTGCCCTGACCCATCCGCGTCAGGGTCGAAGCGCTCACTTTGGCCTCAGAGGCGACCTTCTTCCAGGTCAGATTGTGCGCTTGGCGCTGAGCGTCCAGTGCGGCGTAGAAGGCCACGACGTCGAAGCTTGCTCTTGACATATCTCTCCCCTGGTTCGATTCTTGCAATCTACAAGCAGATATGCAACGCTTCTGCAGGCTTAATTCGAGACTAGCAATTGATCATTACGACAGCAACGCAGTCGGTCCTGTCTCGAGCCGACGGCGTGGAGAGGATCAGATGTCCAGCAAGGTGGAGCAAAAGCAGAACAAGAAGCTAAAGGTTCGGGTCAACTACGGGGGGCGCGAGCATCCCTTCCACCCCGAGCCCGAGGAGTTGGCCGGAGCGTTGCGCGAGGAAGCGATGGACTTCTTCGGGATTGTCGCCGACCGCGAACAGCTGCGTCTCTATAGGTCCGACAACAGCGAGTTGGCTGATGGAACCGCGCTCGGCGCCTATGACCTGGCCAAGGACGAGGTGCTGATCCTGCGTCAGCCCCAGGGGGGCGGGCGGTGCTGAGAGTCAGCACCAAGATTCTGTCTGACTCCTTCGAGGTCTTCCGTTCCTGCGGAGGCGGGCGGGCTGAGTGCGTCGCCTATTGGCTGGGCCCGGGCGGCGAGGACACCTTGGTTGACCAGGTTGTGCATCCCAGGCACAGTGCCCACGCTGGTGGCTACGATGTCGACGGCAGCTGGCAGAACGAGCTCTGGCTGCGGCTCGCCCGCGAGGATCGGCGCTTGTTGGCGCAGGTCCACACGCACCCCGGGGAGGCATATCACTCTCACCGGGACGACGAAATGGCGGCTCTGCAGACGCCTGGTTTTTTCTCCTTGGTAGTGCCGGACTTCGCCCTAGGCGAGATTTCCCTGCGCGGGACCTATCTGGCCGAACGGGCCGGAGACGGGAGGTGGCTGGCGGTCGACACCACGAAGAGGATCGCTATCGAGAGCGGCTCTTGATGGAGATCACGGCAGCGGATGCGCTGACTAGGACGAGCCGGCTTGTTAACGAGCAGTTCTTCGCCGGGGCGGCCGAGTCCACAAGGATCGGCGCGGCACTGCCCCGGCTGAACGTGGTGGTTAATTGCGACGCCGCCAACGCCGAAACAGAAAACGGCCAGCAGGTGATCATCAACCTGGCGTTGCTGGTTGCGCGGATGGGAATCCGCGTCGAGCTGGACCTACCCGAGGTACCGCTCTTGAGACCTCGGCCGCCGCTATGCCGTGAGGGCCTAGTCTCGGCGCTGATTGAGCTCGGCCGCGATCTTGTTCCCGACGCCGAGATCGCCGCCCGAGGGGCGGGGTATCCGTGTCTGGAGTTCGTGATCGGTGACACTCCCTACCTGTCACCTGGCGTGGCGGTACGGGTCTGCGGCGATGAGTGGAGCCTCGAGCTCAGCAATGCGAATACTGATGTTGGGTGCCGGTGGGGCGACGGCCTGCCGTTCGGTGCCTTCGCTGCCGCTGGTGCCGGGGCGGCCGAGGCACTGCGGGCGGCCCTCGGCCCGCTGGCGAAGCTGGTGGGAGCCCCCCTGCAGGTACAACCTCACCGCTTGGAGGTGGGCGTTTCGATCTCCTGCGACCTTCGCGACTACTTTCCGGAACTCTCTGCCGGGGTGCCTGAACTGGGACGGCTCGATGCGGTCAGCGGTGGTGCGATCGTCAGTAACGCGGTGGCCGTACTGCGTGGGGCCGACGCGTCGTCGCAGCTGCGGGTGATCGAGAGCGACGTTCTGGAGGCAAGCAACCTGAACCGCTACTACTACTCGCGGGGCCGCGAAATCATGCTGCCCAAGACCGACCACCTGATCTCCCAGAGTGACGAGAGCTTCAAGATCGAAGGCATGAGGTTGCGGCTGGAGGCGGAGACCTTGGCAGACGTGGGTGCGTTGACCGATCGGGTGATGGTGGGTGTCGATCACATCCCATCCCGATGGCTGGTTCAGGAAGCGGCACCTGCCTGGGTGGGGGTCGGGGCGACCCAGAGCCTTTCGACCCTGGTCTCCTCCCATCGCCCGGCCGAGCCGTGCGCGGGCTGCTTGCATCCGCGTCCGCTCCCGGCCGACTCCGAAGCGGCGACTATCTCCTTTGTCTCATTCTGGGCCGGCCTGCTGCTGGCCATGGAACTGCTTTGCGAGGTCGAGGGTCAGCGGCCGGCGGCACAATCCATCTACTGCGAACCTTTCGGCTACAACGGCCCCCATCTGATGCGACTTGACGTTGCGGCTCAACCACAATGCCCAGTGAGATGTTTGGCCTCGCGTAAGCGAGCAGCCTGAATGAAAACGAAAGGGTGGAGAAGGGCCCATTGGGCAGCAAGCGATCCTCGCTGCCCAAATCGACGCCCATTGTGCGTAATTGAAGGTAATTCGCAGCCCGTGCGTCACGAGGTGCATCGGCTTTGCGAAGCCGAAAACGCCCACTCGTCCAACTCCCTTAGGAGGGAGTCGCTCTATCCAGCTGAGCTATCGGGGCGGGTCTGGAGATTGTCTCGCAGATGGCTCTGCTGATGAGGATCGACCGCCGGCTCCTGCAATCAGATCTTGGCACCAGGCGACGGCCAACTCGGCGGTCTCGATTGCTCGACTGCGGTTCAGGGTGTCAATGGGCGCATCGTCGTATCTGAATTCAGCTGCCCAAGGAGTGAGCCAGCCGACCGAGTGCAGGCCGAGGTCCACCTCAACGGAGTTCTGATTGGCTAGGGCGATCAGATAGTCGAGGTCGTGGGTCTTGGGAAAGTCGACGCCGTCCAGAGTGAGTGCGACCTTCAGCGCCTTCTCGACCGCCTGCTGGACGTTGAAGCCAACGTGATCGTCATCCACCTCTGGGTCGGGCGCGAGCTTCCGCGCTACCACCAAGTCACCGGCGGCCTTGCCGGCGAGCAGTTCCGCAACTTCCAGCTGCTCAGGATTGAGCGAAGACTTGCCCATCGCGCATGGCGTGGTAGACCATCGTCCCCGGAACCTTTGCTCGCCGTGCTGCCGACGCCTCGTCGAGAACGATGATGTCGACTGGCAGGAGGATGTCGTCAAGGGCGTGGCGGAGGCGGTCCCACTCTTTGAATCGGTTCTCCACCTCCGGCTCGATGACGAGAAAGTCAACATCGCTGTCGGGTCGCTCCTCTCCGCGAGCGTGGGAGCCGAACAGGATCACCTTGGAGTCAACGCCGGCAGCCTCGGCCAGCGCCTTTCCGGCTTGGTCGACCAAGTCGCGAGATGCCATGTCGACACGGTAGCGGAGCATCCTGCGGACGATGCAATTCATTGGGCAGCGGGTCGTTCTCGCTGCCCAAAACGGAATAGAACCAGGGCAATCGACGGGAATAGGCCGCCGCACGAAGCACCGCACAGACCGCTGTGTAGAGCCGAAAACGCGCACTCCTCCAGCTCGCTTAGGAGGGAGTCGCTCTATCCAGCTGAGCTATCGGGGCTGGGTGGCCCATCGTAGACGCCGGTCAGCTGTGCCTCGGCCCAGACTTTGGTTTGTTCGACCAAGGAGCGCATTGCCGGTCGATCGGGGACGGCCTCGGGTTGGCGTGCATAGCGAAGCTCCGCGGCCCACGGGCTCAGATTAGGAAGATCGTCCGCCTGGTCGGGCTTGGGAATGCCCACGCCATCCAGCAGCGTGAGCAGGTACGCGATGTTATGCGTGCGCTCGTACGAAACCTCATTGTGCGCGAGGACAGCCTTGATCATCTTCTCGACGGCTTGCTGAGCGTGAAACCCAAGCCCATCGTCCGGGATGTCGTCTTCGCCAATGAGCCGGAGAAGATCTTTTCGTCGCCGGCCGCCTTCTCCATCAGGAGCAGGGCGAGATCGTCGCCGCTACGCGGCTCCGACGCCAATGACTTTCCCCTCACACAGAGCATCGTGGATCATCGTGCCCGGAAGGCCCCCCCATTCGCGCACGTGGTCTTCGCTGGCGACCACCACATCTGCGGGTACACCAAGCTCGCCGACGAGCTTCGCGAGCCGCACCGACTCGCCAAAGTGATCCTCCACCTCCGGCTCGATCACCAGGAAATCGAAGTCGCTGTCGGGCTTCTCCTCACCGCGGGCGTAGGAGCCGAACAGGATGACCTTGGAGTCGGCTCCGGCAGCCTCCGCCAGCGCCACCCCGGCTTTGTCGATCAGGTCGCGAGATGCCATGGCGACACGGTAGCGGAGCAAGCTGCCGACAATGCAATCCAATGGGCAGCCGCCGCCCAAATCCACGTCAAATCGCGTGTAATCGAACCAAATCCGCAATGCAGAGACTAGGAAGGAGTCGCTCTATCCAGCTGAGCTGTCGGGGCCGGTGTGGAAATCCTAGAGCTAATTGCCGGTGGCATCGAGATCCTCGAGGCGGCTAGATCGCGGGTCCTGCCGGCTGCCTGCTTCATCTTCCGCAAGTCGTCCAGGGCGCAGACGGCCACCTTGACGCCAAGGATCTCCGCCTCAACAGAACGGTCATTCAGGTCGTCGAAGTTGGGCACGCCGTCAAGACCTTGGACAATGTCCAGGCGGCCAAGGTCGGTTTCGATGGGCACCTGTTCGGCGCCTAGGGCGAGGCCGCCGACCATGACGAACTCGACTTCTGCCTCCGTCAGCCGGCGAAGAATCTGATTGAAGGCTGGCGAGCTCAACCTTTACGGGCTACGCCAGCGAATTGGAGCAGCTTGTGGCTCGGGGCAATCGTCTCCGCCAGACTCACACTCATCGGTCGCTGAGCATCCGCCCGCAGTCGCTGCACCCGAACTGCCTCGGCGCCCGTCGTCCCATCCGGCGAGGGCGTGTCGAGTCTCTCGGTCGATCGCATGCGAACACGGTACCGGAGCAGTGGATGGCCTCGCGTGATTGGGCAGTGGCTGCCCAATTGAGATGAATCGTGGGTAATCGAGCCGCATCCGCGACACGCGGCAGGACGATGCCTTCGCTCTGAAGCGCCGAAAGGCGCGGCTCCTCTGCTTCGATTAGGAGGGACCGCTCATCCAGCTGAGCTATCGGGGCCCTCCGGCCCGTTGTAGAGGTCTAGCCGAGGCTCCACAGATCGGCAGCGCTAACTGCCCTTGGCGCGTGGAGATCCTCGAGGTCGTTGTGCAATGTAGTCGTGCGCACTGCTACTCGAATTGGTACAGTGACAGTCATTTTTCAGTACCACTCAGGTTCCACACTGTTAAGTGTCGGAAAAAGAGCGCCATGTCCCTTGCGTCGGGTCGTTTCGAAGAGACACTAACCGACGTCGGCCCAATGAAGGCCGTTTCGTACGGCGCTCCCGCCGGAAGTGGGGGCGGTGAGTAATCGATTACACAGGGAGGCGTACCGACTGATGCTGAAAGCAATTCGCAGGAAGCCGAGCCCGTCCACCGCGATCGCGGTAGTGGCTCTTGTCTTTGCAATGAGTGGCGGCGCACTTGCCGCCAAGAATCACACCACGGGCTCGGCTGAAGCCTCGAAGCAGGGGAAGAAGGCCAAGCGAGGACCGAGAGGGCCACGGGGTCCGCGTGGCCTCACCGGACCGCAGGGAGCTACCGGAGCGCGGGGAGCCGTAGGACCTCAGGGCCCGAAGGGCGATACGGGCGACCCGTGGACCGCGGGTGGCTTCCTTCCCAGCGGCGCCTCTCTTGGCGGCACCTGGGTTGCCGGGGTCGGCCCCGAATTGTTTGCCGGAAAAGGCGCCGCCGCCGCCTCTATCTCCTTTGGACTGCCGCTGCACGCGCCGCCGACGATCGTGATCGTCAAAGAAGGAAAAGAAGGCAAAGAACATGCCGCGGAATGTCCGGGGAGCGTGTTCTTCCCGAAAGCGGCAAAAGGCGATCTCTGCCTTTACACGGCCAAAGAAGCCGAACTTGAACTCCAGGCGGCCGCGCCGTCGCCGTTCGGGGCGATCATCACGTTCTCGGGCACCCCAGGTACGGGGAGCGCTGGCGTCTGGGCGGTTACCGCGCCGTAGAGATTGAAAAGGACTCGCCCGCGCGGCGCCCAGACGCCGTGCGGGCGAGATTGACCGACCGTTAGGATAAGAGAAACAGAGCAGTTCTTTGATCGGATCGCCGGGGGGAGTCTTGTGAGGGGGAACTCGAGGATTAACTGCACACGACGAGCTGTCGTCATCTCGAAAGGCGACGCCGGTCGGCTGCCGATCGCGCTGAGCCTGCTGGCCATCGCGGCGCCTCTGCTTCTCGCCGTGGCCCCTGCGCAGGGAAACACTGGCTACGAGCTTGCCAAACCTGATTCGGTGCTTGTCTCGGGCATCGAATTCCCGCATGGCGTGGCGGTCGACCAGGCCAACCATCGCGTTTACGTCGCGGTGGTCAGCGACGACGGCTTGAACCATGCTCCCGGCGAGATCCGTCGGTTCGAGAGCAACGGCGTGGCAGCCGGGACGTTCTTCGGAGGAGCTGAAGCCTTTTTCTCCGGGGTTGCCGTCAACCCGGTGACGCAGGGATTCTATGGATCTCAGGTGCGGGTGGAATCGCCGTTCGGCAATTTCGGCACTGCGCAGATGGACCCGTTCTCGTCCACTGGCGTCATGTCTACGCCTTTTCCGCTGAGCGTCAACGACGTCCTCCCCCAGATCGCCACCGATTCGACGGGCGACGTCTACTTCCCTGATGCCGCCACGGATTCGGTGAAGGTGTACGACTCGGCCGGCGCCTTGCAGGAAACGATCAAATGCAACGGGTGCCCTGGCGGTGGCTTCGGCAGGCCGGTCAGTGTCGCCATCGACTCCAAAGGCGAGCTCTATGTCGCCGACTTCGCTCCCGATCGCGTCATCAAGCTGACGGCTCCCGGAGGGGCGTACGGATTCAACTCCGTGCTGCAGAGTGGCCGCGGCGCCGTGGCCGTCGGTGTCGACCCCTCGACCGACGACGTGTTCGTCGGCGACTTCCCGAATGGCAAGAACTACCACGTGATCGCCTACAACTCGTCCGGGTCGCAGTTCGACGATTTCGGCGCCGGCCTGTTCATCAACCCGCCCTTGGGCGCCATCGCCGCGGCCCAGATCGCCGCCGACGCGACTACGCACAAGCTGTATCTAAGTGAGACGAACAAGATCTACGTCTTCGAAAGGGTGCCCATCGGCCCACCGTCGGCGACGGCCAATCCCGCATCCGGAGTGGCCCAGCTCGGGGCGACGCTCAACGCGACGGTCAACGCCAAAGGGCATGCGGTGCTCGAATGCGGATTCGAATACACCGATGAGGCTGATTTCCTCAGCAATGAATTTGCGAACGCGTCCGGCCTGCCTTGCTCAAAGCTGCCCGACGGCTCGGCAAACACGGCGGTTCTCACTGGCGCGTCTGGCCTTTCGCCCAGCACGGCCTATCGCTACCGGGTGACCGCGACCAGCAACGGGGGCTCGGTCACCAGCGGCAACCAAGTCTTCGAAACCCTTCCCGCGGTCCCCCCGACGGTCACGATGGAACCGACCCTCTCCGTGACCCAGACCGCTGCCACGCTCAAGGGAAAGGTCAACCCCCATGGGGGTTCGGTCTCGTCTTGCCGGTTCGAGTTCGGCACGGACCTGTCGTATGGGAACGTAGCTCCCTGCCCGACGCTGCCAGGAACGGTGACAACCGAGGTGATGGAGGGCGGCAATCTCACCGGCCTGACGCCGGGGACCACGTACCATTCCCGGCTGGTGGTCAGCACGAACGCCGGCACTTCCGCGGGGAGCGACGCCGAGTTCACAACCGTGAGCGCGTCCATCCCACCGGGGGTTGGATCGACCGGGCCGCCGGTCACGGACCCGGGCGTGACGCCGCCCCCACTGGAATGCAGAAGGGGCTTCCGGCGCCAGTTGACCGGTTTCGGGGACCGGTGCGTAAAGGTCTGCAAGAGGGGTTTTCGCAAGCAGCGGGTTCGCGGCAAGGTCAGATGCGTTAGGAGGGGGCCGGGGGACAGGCGCCGGCGCAGGCACGCGGGCCGCTAGGCGCACGTATGCGTTTGCGGCTGGCGTGCAACCCCCGGGCGAGCTCGGCGGCTAGGACTGCTCAGGCGTAGAGGCTCTCGCTGGCCAGCTCCTGGGCGCGGCGGCTCCAGAGCTTGACCTGCACGAAGATGTCGTCGCCGTAGCCCTCGAGGGCGTCGAGGGCGATCAGGGTGAAGCGCTCATCGGAGACGACTTCCTGGTCGACCGTCTCCATGTCCAGCTCCGCGGTGGCGGCAACAGCGCCGCGGACAAGGGGTCGTCCCCAGACCAGCGTGACCGCGCCGGCCCTCCCGTTCTCTCCCCGCCACCTGCCGATCACGTCGTCGTTGAGGTCGATGCGCCAGCCTGGATTCTTCTCGGCCAGGACATCGGTGAAGTCGGCAGTGGCGTGGAAGTTGCCCGGCTCGCCCTCTTTCGGCAGCTCATAGGAGACGTGGCCGAACAGCTCCAGCGTGCCATCCGGCCCATCGGCGCGTGCCGTCGCCGGCACCCAGACCCGGCCGCCCCAAGCGCGCTCGGGGAACCACTCGACCTTAGCTGGGATCTCGATTCCGTCGGGGAGGTCATCGATTCCATCGCAGGCCTTGCCGAACTCGGCGACGAGTCGCTCGGCGAAGCGCCCGTGCGGAATCCCCTCCTGGGTGGAGTCGGCGACGAAGCGCGGGATTGGGCGCGGGTTCGGCGGCATGTCAGAGACAGTCTCTTAGATCGGCCGCCGCCCGCTCGGGCGGGTAGATGTTGATGTCGACGCCGGCGCCCAGCTCGAAGCCGGCCTTGATCGTCAGCCGCGGGGCGATGTCGACGTGCCAGTGGAAGGCATCGGCGCCGCGCGGCGCCGTGGCGACCCACAGGTTGAGCTCGGGCGGGCCCTCGAAGCGCTTCGCGAGGAGTCGCAGCGCCGTGTGGATCATCGCCGCGCCCCCGGGGTCCTCCTCGAAGCGAGCCGCCGCGCGGCGCGGCACGACCCTCAGCTCGTATGGAGAGCGTGAGGCCCAGGGGCAGATCAGCGCCGCCTCGTCGTCGATCGCGACCAAGCGCTCGCGGCGACGCACCTCCTCGACCAGAACGTCGCTGAGCAGGCCGCCGCCCGCGGTGCGTTCGCTGTAGGCGCCGGCCCGCTCGCGCTCCCGCGCGACCGCCGCCGGGACGAAGGGGAGCGCGTAGAGCTGAGCGTGGGTGTGGGGGAGGGAAGCGCCGGCGCTCGCCCCCTCGTTGACGACGAGCTGCACGTAGGCGGCTTCGGAGTGGGCACGCATCCGCTCGCGCCAGGTGGCGATCGCGCCGAGAAAGCGTTCCTCGCTCAGCTCGGCCATCGCGGTGACGTGCTCCGGCGCATTGACGATGACCTCGTGGGCGCCAACCGCCGGCCGCGAGGCGAAGAGGTCGGGCTCACCGGCACGGCGCGACTCCAGCAGCGGATCGCCGGCGCTGGCGAAGGCGCCGGCCTCGCCGCTGGTCCCTCCGGCGCGCGGTTCCTTACTCAAGCTATTGGCGATTAAGGAACCACGCTCCGGAGTTTGCAACGCCGGATAGAGATTCGGCACCACGCGGCTCGTCCAGCCTGGCGTGTCGGGCTCACCGCCACCGGGCCGCACCGCATAGACCTCGGGTGGCGTCTTCTCCTCTCGTCCCTCGCAGAAGGGGCATCCCTCCGCCCCCTTCCGCTCGCTCGTGGCCCGCTTGAATCCCTCCGGCCGGTCGGCCCTGCCGGGCGCAAGGATCGTCCGCAGCCCGGACAGCTGGTCGATGCGGATCTCGGGCGCGCTCAGGAGTCGGAGGGGGGCTTGAGGAACGGTTTGAGCATGTCCATCGGCAGCGGGAAGACCACCGTCGTGTTCTGATTGCTGCCGATTTCCAGCAGCGTCTGCAGGTAGCGCAGCTGCAGTGACGCCGGGTTCGTGCTGATGATGTCGGCCGCGTCGGTGAGCTTCTGTGCCGCCTGGAACTCGCCCTCGGAGTTGATGATCTTGGCGCGGCGCTCGCGCTCGGCCTCGGCCTGGCGGGCGATCGCCCGCTGCATCTGCTCGGGGATCTCGACGTCCTTGATCTCGACCGCGGTCACCTTGACGCCCCAGGGCTCGGTCGACTCGTCGATGATCGTCTGCAGCTCCTCGTTGAGCCGCTCACGCTCCGACAGCAGCTGGTCGAACTCGGCCTTGCCCAGCACCGAGCGCAGCGCCGTCTGCGATATCTGCGAGGTGGCGAGCAAATAGTTTTCGACCTCGACGATCGCTTTGCGCGAGTCGACGACGCGGAAGTAGGCGACCGCGTTGACGCCGGCCGGGACATTGTCGCGGGTGATCACCTCCTGCGGCGGGATGTTGAGCGTGACCGTGCGCAGGTCGACCTTGACCATCCGGTCGATCATCGGGATCAGCAGGATCAGCCCCGGTCCCTTTTGGGCGATCAACCGGCCGAGCCGGAAGATCACACCGCGCTCGTACTCGCGCAGGACCCGCACCGAGGACCCCAGCACGATCGCCACGAAGATGACCAGGACGGCAAGCACTACCAATCCTGCACCCATCAGCTTGCTCCTTCTTCAGCGGGGCTCTCGGACGGCGGCTCGGGCCGCACCACCAGGGTCAGTCCCTCGACCGCCTCGACCTTGACTCTATCCCCTGGTCGCAGCAGCCCTCCCTCCCCGGCCAGTCGTGCCCGCCAGAGCGTGCCCCCAGTCCACACCCGGCCCACCGGATCGAGCGGGGTGCGCACCTCGGCGACAGCGCCGATCAGCTCCTCGTGACCGCCCCGAACCGGCAGCTCCCGGTGGGCCGCGAGCACTTTGCGGGTGACGACGAAGAAGCTGACTCCGGAGAGGATGCCGAGCGTGATCAGCGCCGGGCCGGCCCAGTCGCTGGCGCTCGAGTTGGCATCGGCGGTGAGGGCGAGGACCCCGCCGGCGATCAGGCCGGCTGCCCCGAGCGTCGCCAGCACGCCGCCGGTCGACAGCAGCAGCTCCGCGAGCAGCAGGCCGACCCCGATCAGCGCGACGGCGACGAAAAGGTCCATGCCCCGATTATCCGCTTTCCGTGCTGCTGCCGAGCGCGTAGCGTTCGATGTCGGCATGCAGTTCCGCCGCGTTGCGGTAGGGGCCCTGCTTGAGATTGACCAGGTTGCCGTGGCGATCGTAGAAGGCGGTGTCGGGGAAGCCGAGGTCGGCGCCAATGCTTTCAGCGATCCCTTTGCCCGGATCGGTGTAGCTGGGGTAGGGGACCGGCGCCTCTTCGAGGAAGGTGGTCGCCGCGTCGTTGGAGTCCTCGCTGTCGATGCCGAGGAACGCGACCCGCTTGCCGTAGCGGGCGGCAGCGTGCTGGAAGAGCGGGAACTCGAAGCGGCAGGGCCCGCACCAGGAGGCCCAGACGTTGACGACCGCCGGGTAGCCGCGCAGCGCCGCGATCCGCTTCTCGTAGGCATTGTTGTCGCCAGGCAGCAGCTGGTTTGCCTGCTTGTGCAGTGCCGCTAGCGGCGCGGGTGAGCCGGCCAGCGCCTTCGCGTAGTCGGGATGCTTGCCGCCGTAATCGCCGCCGCCCGAGGAGCCGCAGCCGGCTGCGATCAGGACCGCTGCCACAGCAATCATCAGGGCAATTGGGAAGGTTGACCGCAACGGTCTCAATTCAATGTTTACAATAGGCGTGTCCGGTTCGCCGTATGCGAGCCGCTCGAGTGCGCTGGGGGGAAGGAGAAGCCGACCTCCCGGCATCCTCGTCTAAGTCTTCCCGCCGGCACGCGCCGCGTCGCCGCGGGAACGAAAGCGCACAAGCCTTCATGGCCAAGACCAGCGAAGTTGCCGCTCCGGCGGCAGTTCCCTCAAGCGCCGACATCGAGCGGGCGGCCGCGTTTGCCCGCGAGCCGCTGCTGCTCGACGGCGAGGGGCCCGAGGCGCTCGCACCTGGAACCGCCCGCCGCCGCGCCCTCGACGCGGCGCTGAAAGAGCTCGGCGAAGGGGCGGAGGAGCCTTCGATCCAGTGGCGCCGCGATTTCTCGCTGCTGCTCGGTCTGGAGCGGCTGCTGGCCGATGAACCGCCGAAGCTGCGCGACGGCGCCGAACTCAACCCGCACCAGGTCGACGCGCTCTCCGGAACCCTGACCGAGCTGATGTCCGAGCAGCAGACGGCGGCTGAAAACGGCGACGAACTCGGCCTCGCCGATGTCGCCGAGTCCGCTACCGATGGAAAGGGGTCACCGGACGACGATGAGGAGGAGCCGGAGGAGCTGGCCCCCGACGAGGAGCCTCAAGACTGGGAGGAAGAGCCGGCCGAGGACGACGACGAGGAGGCTGTCGCTGAGGCCGCAGACGATCCCGGCGCCGCGCGTCGCTTCTGGTTCGAGCACGCGACCGGCGCCGGCAAGACCGTCGCCGCGGTCGGCTTCATCGATGCCACCCGCACCGGCGGCGTCCTCATCCTCACCCACCGCCGCAACCTGGTCGACCAGTTCATCGGCGAGATCTCCGACCGTGGCTACAAGGAGCGGCTGCGCCCGCCGCTGCTCGGCGATCGCGACGACCCCGACGGGCCGGTCACCGTCGAGACCTACCAGTGGTTCGTCCGCAACCACAAGAAAGTCTCCGACGCCTACTCGATCGTGATCTGCGACGAGGCGCACACCGCGCTGGGCGAGAAAACCAGCGCCTGCATCCGCGCCTGGACCGGCCCCGTCTTCATCGGCATGACCGCGACCGGGGCGCTGATCGCCCGCCACGTCGCCGACCTCTTCCCGACCCAGACCTCGCGCTTCGACCTCGCCCAGGCGGCACGACGGGGCGTGATCGCGCCGCTGCGCTGCATGCGCATCCCGCCCGGGCCGGGAGTGCGGACGATCGCCAAGGTGCCGCTGCGCAAAGGCGAGGTCGACCAGGACTTCGATCAGGAGGAGCTGGCCGCTCTGCTCGACCAGGAGCCCTTCAACGTGGCGATCGCCGACCTATACAAGACCCGCTTCAGCAAGACCCCCGGCGTCCTCTACACCGCCGGAGTCCAGCATGCCAAGAACGTCGCCAAGGCGCTGAAAAATGCGGGGATCGTGGCCCGCGCCGTTTCCGGCGAGACGCCGAAGCGCGAACTGGCCGAGATCCTCGCTGCCTTCGAGCGCGGCGAGGTCGACGTGCTCTGCAACGCGATGCTTCTCGCCGAGGGCTGGAACTCGCCGCGGGCGACGATCTGCATGCACCTGGCGCCGACCGCCTCGCGGCGCATCTACCAGCAGCGGGTTGGTCGCGTCACCCGGCGGGCGCCGGGCAAGGAGGCGGGCCTGGTGATCGACTTCGTCCACCCCGCGACCACCCACGATGAGACGATCGTCACCTTGCACAGCCTGCTCGACCGCGACGTCTACCGCGGCGGCGCGATTGTGGTTGGGCCGGTGCGGCGCGGCCGCGGCCGCCGGGTGCGGGTCGAGCGGCGGATCGTCCCCGTCTCCGAGGACTCCGAAAAACGCACCCAGGTGCTCGAACGGGAGCTGTGGCGGATCGCGGTCGAGAACCTCGACTACCCCGAGCAGCATGCCTGGGCGGCCCTTGCCGGCGCGCGCGTCAACCCGCAGAACTGGCGCCGGGCGCGCTCGATGCTGCAGAACGACCGCACCAAGGAGCTGCGCCGCCGCTTCCTGCTGACCTGCGTGCAGCGCAACCGCAACTCGCAGCTGCGACTGAAAGCGTTGGCCGAGATCGCCGACCTGGGCGACCCCGACGCCTTCGATGACGCGATCGACATCGTCGGCAGTTGGAGTCGCGAGGACAAGCGGGCGGGGACGAAGGCGCTGCTGCAGGCGCTGGTCGACAAGCGGATCGGCCGCCGCGACCAGGCGCAGGCGTGGGTCTGGCGGCTCGCCTCCTACACCCCCGAGCTGCACGAAGAGTACGCCGTGCAGCGCTGGCCGGAGACGAAGCGGCTGCTCGGCCTGTTGGTCAACTCGTCGGGGCGGGCGCACGGGCGCAACGCCCGCCGCCTCGTCCACGCGTCGCGCAAACAGGACCGCCGCTTGGCGGTGGCGCTGCTCGCCGGCGCCGTCTCGCACACGCCCGAAGGCGAGGAGGTGCTGCGCGGGGCGCGGATGCGGATGGCCCGTAAACCCTCGGCGACCGCGCGCGAACTGCTGCGCAACTTCCCCAAAGGCGGCAAGAAGCGGCGCAAGCGGAAAAAGGGCAAGGGCGGCGGACAGGCAGCAGACGGCGGGAACGGGGCGAAACCGAAGAAGCGTCCGGCGCGCCGGACGGCGAAGGGCGCCGGGGAGAATGGCTCAGAGCCGGAGATGGACCTCGCCGGCGCCGAGGACGACGCGATCGCCGCCGGCAGCGACGACGACTAGGTCACCCGAGTCCTCAATTCCGTCGGCGACTCCGGCGCCGCCGTTCCAGGAGACCTCGCGACCGTACAGCGCATCGCGGTCTCGCCAGGCACCGAGTATCGCGTCGCGGTCGGCTTCGACCCAGCGGGCAAGGTGACGGCTTAGAACTGCGGCTGCGGTGGCGGGGGTCGGGGGAAGTCCCGCCGGAGCAACAGCGGGGAGGCTCCGTCGGGACTTCCCCCGACCCCCCGCGCTCGAGCAGAAGATCGAGGTCGCCGTCTCCCTGAGGTCGGACGGGAACTCGCCTGGAGCGATCGAGAGGTTGAGCCCGACGCCGATCACCGCCCAGCCGTCCTGCGGCTTGGCCTCGATCAGCACGCCGGCGAGCTTGCGTCTCTCGACCCAGACGTCGTTGGGCCACTTGATCCGGCACTCGAGCCCCGGCTCTAGCTCCTCCGCCGCTTCGCAGACCGCGAGCGGTGCCGAGAGCGGCAGCAGCAGGTGACGCTGGTCGAGTGGGCGCAGGACCGCCGAATAGAGCAGCGCCTTGCCGGGCGGAGCTGTCCAGCTGCGCCCCTGCCGTCCCCGCCCCGCGGTCTGCTCGGCAGCGGTGACGACGGTGCCGCCGGGGGCACCGGCCTCGACCAGCTCCCGTGCCCGGGCGTTCGTGGAATCCGTAACCCGAAAGTGCCGATGCGGCGCCCCGAACGTCATCACGATCGGAGCAGCCGACTTTCACCCCACGATGGTGTGGGAAAGGTCGGCTGCGGCTGCGTTCTAATCATCCTGCCCGCGCCGCATCGGTCAACAGCGCATCGATGAGGCCGTCGACATCGTGGCGCTCCGCCTCGACCTGGACCTCGAGGCCCGCGTCCCGGACCGCCTCGCTGGTGATCGGGCCGATCGAGACGACGCGGGCGCCAGCGGGGAAGCGGTCGCCGAGAGCCTCGGTCAGGTTGCGCACGGTCGACGACGAGGTGAAGGTGACGTAGTCGGCGTTCTGTGCTGCCTCGATCGCCGCGGGGCCCGGCGTCTCGCGTACGGTCTCGTAGAGTGCGACGACATCGACCTCGGCGCCGCGGTCGCGCAAGGCGTCGGGAAGGACGTCGCGGGCCTCGGCGGCGCGGCCGACCAGGACCTGCCGACCCTCCACCTCGACCCCTTCCAGCGCCTCGACCAGGGCCTCGGCGACGAATCGCTCGGGGACGATGTCGGCCTTGATCCCGTGCTTGGCGAGGGCTCGCGCGGTGCCGGGACCGACAGCGGCGATCGTCGTGCCGACCCCCGCCAAGGCCCCGCTGGCGCTCTCCCCTACCTGCTTGTTTTTCAGTGCCCCACCAAGCGCTCGCGCATCGAGGCCGGCTTCGGCAAGCGCCTCGAACAGCAGCCGCACTCCGTTAGGGCTGGTCAGGCAGATCAGCGCGTACTCGCCGATGTGCTCGACGGCCTGCCGCACCTCCTCGCTCGCGATCCGCGGCTCGATCCGGATCGCCGGCAGCTCGACGACGTCGGCGCCGAGGTCGCGCAGGGTCGCGGCAAGGCCGCTGGCCTGAGCGCGTGCACGGGTGACGACGATCCGCTTGCCGTAGAGCGGCCGGCGCTCGAGCCAGGCGAGCGCTTCGCGGCGCCGCACCACCGAGCCGACGACGATCAGCGCCGGTGCTCCGATCCCATCGCGCTCGACCGCCTCCGCCAAAGTTCCCAGCGTGGCGACGACGGTGCGCTGCCCCTCCATCGTGCCGCGTTCGATCGCGGCGGCGGGCTCATCGGGATCGCGGCCGGCGGCGATCAGCGCCGCCGCGTTGTCGCCGAGGCGCTTGACGCCCATGTAGAAGACGAGGGTGCCGGGGAAACGTGCAAGAGCGCCCCAGTCGAGTGCCGTCTCGTCCTTCTCCGGGTCCTCGTGCCCGGTGACGAAGGCGACCGCCGAGGCGTCGTCACGGTGCGTGACCGGGATCCCGGCGTAGGCGCTCGCCGCGACTCCGGCGGTGACGCCGGGAACGACCTCGAACTCGACCCCGGCAGCGCGCAGCGCTTCGCCCTCCTCGCCACCGCGGCCGAAGACGAACGGGTCGCCGCCCTTCAGCCGCACCACGCTCTTACCTCCCCGCGCCGCCTCGACCAAGCGCCCATTGATTTCCCCCTGCCCCACCGACGTGCCGGTAGTTGACCACCTATGGGGTGGGTCAACTACCGGCACGTCGGTGGCTGGAGCCTTGCCTACGTAGGTGAGCTCGGCGTCCATTCGAGCGCCGTCTAGCGCCCCGGGTGGGATCAGGCGATCATGGAAGATCGCGTCGGCCGAGGCGATCAGCTCGAGCGAGCGCGCCGTCATCAGCCCCGGGTCGCCGGGACCGGCGCCCACGAGATAGACCACACCCGGTCGCGCGCTCATGGCCTGTCCTTTTCCGGGGGCGTGTGAGTTTGACCATGCATATCGATGTCAAGCTCACACACGCTCGCTCCATCCCTCGGCGCGGTCGAGGATCTCGCGGGCGCCGGCGCTCAGCAGGCGCTCGGCTACGAGGGCTCCGGCCGCTGCCGGCTCGCTGGCGTCGCCGTCTACCCGGTCGCGGATCCACTCGCCGCCGTCGGGGAGACCCACGAAGGCCTCTATCTCGATCCGCAAGCCGTCGACCCTGGCGTGGACGCCGATCGGCGTCGCGCAGGTCGCCTCGAGCAGGGCGACGGCGGCACGCTCGGCGGTCAGCTCGCGCAGCGCCGTCTCGTCGCCGATCTCTGCGGCAGCCTCAACTGCGTCCGTGTCGTCGTTGCGCACCTGCAGGACCAGCGCTCCCTGTCCAGCCGCCGGGGTCATGGCCTCTTCGGGAAGCGCGAACGACACCTCGTCCGCGCGCCCCAGCCGCCGCAGTCCGGCGGCGGCGAGCACGATCGCGTCGAGCTCCCCCTCGCCGAGCTTGCGCAGGCGGGTGTCGACGTTGCCGTGCAGCTCGCTCACCTCCAGGTCGGGCCGGGCGGCGAGCAGCTGTGCTCGACGACGCAGGCTGGCAGTGCCGACCTTGGCCCCCGTGGGCACGTCGTCAAGCGATGAGCCGACTCCGATCCAGACGTCGGCCGAGTCCTCGCGCGCTGGGACTGCCGCGATGACCAGGCCGTCCGATATCTCGGCGGGCAGATCCTTCGCCGAGTGCACACCGATCTCGGCCCTGCCGTCGAGCAGCGCTCGCTCGACCCCACGCACGAAGCGCGCCTTGTCGCCGATCTCCCCATCTGAGGAGACCTCGACCAGCTCCGCCCCGCCAAGCAGCTCAGCCACCTGACCAGCTTGAGCTTTGGCAAGTGCACTGCTGCGAGTAGCGATCCGAATCATTGGGCTGGTCCCGGTAGGGGTGGAGCGTCTTGTACTTTTTTTGCGGCGGCGCTGGCGGACAGTGGATGACTGTCTTCAAAAAAAGTTAAGCGGAACCCCTGCCGGGACCAGCCCTGCGAAGCTCGGTGACCTTACCTGGAGCTTGGCCCTCCGGCTCGGTCTCGGCGTCGAGCCCGAACAGCTCGCGCAGGGCGCTCACGTAGAGGTAAGCGTCGTCGCTGCCGGCGGAGCGCTTCATCCGCAGGGTGGGCTCGTGCAGGAGGCGGGAGGCGATCGCCTTGGCCATCGCCCCGAGGCGCTCGCGGTCGGCCTCGCCGAGGCTCTCCCAGCGGCCGTCGTTCTCGGCCAGCACTCGGGCCACGACCTCCTCGCCACGCTCGCGCAGCGAGGCGATCGTCGGCACCACCTCGAGCGAGGCGAGCCAGCGCTCGAAGCGGTCCAGCTCGGCGGTCAGGATCGGCTCCGCCCGACGCGCCTCTGCCTCGCGGCCGCTGGCGTTGCGCTCGACGATCTGCTGCACGTCGTCGATGTCGTGGAGGCTGACGCCGGCGACCTCGCGGCACTCGGGTTCGATGTCGCGCGGCACGGCGATATCGACCAGCAACAGCGGCCGGCCGGCCCGTGTCTCCATCACCTGGGCGAGCCCGTCGCGCTCGACGATGTGGTGGGGCGAGTTGGTGGCTGAGACGACGATGTCGGCGGCCTGCAGCTGCTCAGGGAGCTCCTCGAAGCGGACCGCCTCTCCGTCGAAGCGCTGAGCCAGCCCGATCGCCCGGTCGTAGTGGCGGTTGGCGACGAAGACGCTGGCCGCGCCGCGGGCGACCAGCGCCTTGGCCACCAGCTCCGCGGTCTCGCCGGCGCCGATGACCAGCACCCGTCGCTGGCCAAGGTCGCCAAGCGTGCGCCGCGCCAGCTCGACCGCCACCGAGGGAATCGAGACGCCCTTCTCGCCGACCGCGGTCTCCTCGCGGACGCGGCCACCGGCGGCGAGGGCGCCCCGGAAGAGGCGGTTGAGGATCGGGCCGGTGGCGCCCTCGACCAGCGCCAGCTCGTAGGCCCGTTTGACCTGGCCCTGGATCTCCGCCTCGCCGACGATCATCGAGTCGAGCCCGGCGGTGACTCGGAAGAGGTGGCGGGCGGCGTCGCCGGAGCGCAGCGAGTAGAGGTGGCCGAGCAGCTCGGTGGGGCGGATCTCGGCCTGCCGGGTGAGCACCCCCAGCGCCGTCGACTCGGCTTCGACCGTGTCGGAGACGATCAGGTAGAGCTCGGTCCGGTTGCAGGTCGAGATCGCCGCCGCCTCGTGGATGCCATCGACCGCGGTCAGCTCGTGCAGGGCGCCGACCGCGCGGCCCTCGGTCAGCGAGAGGCGCTCGCGCAGGTCGAGGGGCGCCGTCTTGTGGGAGACCCCAAGGGCAAGCAGCTCAGACATCAGACGCCGACCTCCTCGTGTTTCGGTGTGGCTTGTTCGCCGTTGGCCTGTGTCTCCACAAATCCGGCCAATTCGCGCAGCTCCCGCTCAATCCGCTGCAGTTTGGCGGCCATGATCGCCACGTAGATGACGATCAGGGCGAGGAAGACGATGTAGGCGCCGGCGACGTACTTGCCTGCCTCGTCGAGTGGCAGGGCGGGAGTGGCAGCCAAAAGCGCAAGCAACTAGCTCACCTCCGGCGCGACGCGGGAGGCCCCGCCCGGCGTGGGCGCGTCGAGGGCGCGGCGCAGCCGCTTCAGCTGCCCCGAGGCACTCTTCGCGGTCAGCTCGAACTTGACCAGGGTCACCCAGAGCAGGCCGATCGCCAGCAGGCTGGCGAGGAAGGTCAGCATCATCGAGCCTGGCAGGCCACCGTTGGCGGTCGCGAAGACGCGCGGATGGACGAGGCTCTGCGCCATCCGCACCGCGATGAAGTTGAGTGGCACGAAGGCGCCGGCGACGATCGCGAAGACAGAGGCGTAGCGGGCCTGCTGCTCACGGTCCTCGATCGCGTAGCGGAACGGGTAGTAGGTCGCGTACATCAGGAAGACGATCAGGAAGCTGACCAGGGTCGGCTCGTCCCAGACCCACCAGTGTCCCCACGAGGCCTTGGCCCAGATCGAGCCGGTGATCAGCACCGCGACGCCGAAGATCACCGACATGTGGATCGAGACGTAGGAATAGGCGTCCCAGCGCCCCTCGCCGCTGCGCAGGTGCAGGATCGCGAAGACGCCACCGATGACGAAGCCGACCAGCGCGGTGATCGCCAGCGGCACGTGCAGGTAGAAGATCTTCTGGATGAAGCCCTGGTCGCCGTCGAGCGGGGCATAGAAGAAGACCAGCGAGAGCGACACGACGAGTGCCGCGACGGTCGCGATCGAGAGGGGTCTCAGGCCTTTGCCGTACATGCTCGTGGCGCGGTTGCGGGTGGTGGGGCGCTCAGTCCTCCAGCAGGAAGTCGAACACCGCGTATCCGACCAGGAGGAAGATCAAATCGTATAGGCCGAGCACCGCAAGCCAGGTGCCGAAGCGGTGGTAACCGGGACCGCCCAGCGCCAGCAGCGGCTCGATCGCCCCGGTGGCGGCGATTGAGAGCGGCACCGCGAGCGGCAGCAGGACGAGCGGCGTCAGCAGGTCGCGGGCGCGCGAGTTGACCGCCATCGAAGAGATCAGCGTGCCGGTCGCGGCGAGGCCGAGATCGGCGAGCAGGAGGACGAGGGCGAGCGGCGGCAGCGCCGCGGCCGAGTCGAGGAAGAAGACGGCGAAGATCGGGACGACGACCAGCTCCAGCACCAACAGGTAGGCGAGCAGCGCCGACGCCTTGGCGAAGAAGAGGGCGGTGCGGTCGATCGGCGCCAGGCGGATTGCGTCGAAGCCGCCCTCCTCGCGCTCGGTGACGAAGAGGCGGTTGATGCCGAGGATGGCGGCGAAGAGCAGCGTCGCCCAGAGCACTCCGGCGGCGAGGCTGCCGGAGAGGGCGGTGCGGTCGAGTCCGAAGCGGAAGATGACGAAGGTGGTGACGGCGAACAACGCCATCGCCGGCAGCGATTGCAGGGTGCGCAGCTCGGCGCGCAGGTCCTTGCCGAGGATCGCGGCGAAGGCGAGGCGGGTGGGGGTCACGAGACCGCCACCCTGCCGCCGGCGCCGAGCCGCAGCACCTGATCGGCGTCTGGCAGCGCCCGCTCAGGATCGTGGGTGACGAGGACGCGAGTACGGGCCTCGCCAGGTCCAATCAGCTCGCGCGCGAGGTCGCGCCCCTCGGCGTCAAGATTGGAGTCGGGCTCGTCGAGCAGCAGCAGCTCCGGCTCGTGCAGGACGCAGCGGCAGATGGCGAGCCGTTGGCGCATCCCCGCCGAGAGCTCGGCCACACGCTGCTCGGCGCGCCGCTCCATCCCGACGGCGGTCAGCAGCTCCCCGATCCGCGCCTCTGCCGCCGCGCCGCGCAGCCCGTGCAGCTTGGCGTGGAAGCGCAGGTTCTCGCGCCCGCTCAGGTCACGGTAGAGCAGTGGCTCGTGTCCGAGGAAGCCGATCCGGCCGCGGACCTTCCAGGCCTCGTCTGGCAACCGCGCGCCGAGCACTCGCACCTCGCCGCCGCCGGGCCGCAGCAGGGTTGCGAGGATGCGCAGCAGCGTCGTCTTGCCGGCCCCGTTCGGCCCCAGCACGACCAGTGATTCGCCTCCCCCCAAGGTCAGGTCAACGCCGGCCAGCGCCGGCCGTTCGCCGAAGTCGCGGCGCAGCCCGGCGAGGCTGAGCGCCGGTTCGTCTTTCGCCGTGCCGGGCTCCACGTCGGGGGATTGTGGCGCGTCATGCGTGGTGGGGGACCTTGGACCTGACCGTCTAGGCTGCCGCAGCACAAATCGAAGGAGGAATGGATGAGTAGAGGCAAGAGGGTGAGGGCGGGCGTTGCGGCGCCGCTGTTGGCGCTTGCGATTGCAGGACTGGTGGCAATCCCCGCTGGGGCGACGAAAACGGTGAGCATCTCGTCGACTCTGCAGATCAGCGCCTATGGGTACTTCGGCAAGGTGAAATCGCCGAACTCGGGATGTGTCGAAGACCGCAGCGTCGTGTTGAAGCAGAAGGGCTATGGGGTGTTGGGCCGGGACACCTCCGACGGGGAAGGCCGCTGGAAAGTCGATCCCGAAACCCTCCACTACAAAGGAAAGCTTCCCTTCAAGATCTATGCCGAAGCGAAGCCGCTCAGCCAGGGCGCCGCGGGCACGATCTACAAGTGCCTCGCCGCGACCTCGAAGACGATCACGATCAACGGCGGCTGAGCCCTTCGACGCGACGGTCCGCGCCCGGCGGGACCGTCAGCGGCGCTTGCGCAGGGTGCGGGCGCCGACCTTTAGCAACGGCCCGGCGCCCTCGCGCAGAGCCTGGGTGCGGGTCGCGCCCTTGCCGTAGAGCAGCTTCGCCGAAGCCCGCACCGCTTCGCCCAGGGTCTGGTCGTAGGGGTGCCACCAGAAGTCGCGGGTGAGGCCGGGCTCCCAGGCGTTCATCTTGACGTTGACGCACTCGTAGAAGCCGAATTTGGAGTGCGAGCGGCCAACGCCGGAGTCCTTGACCCCGCCCCAGGCGCACTGGCAGGCACCGTGGCTGAAGGAGTGGTCGTTGACCCAGACCATGCCCGACTCGATCCGCCGCGCGATCCGCGCCCCCTTCTGGCGGTCCTTGGTCCAGACCGAGGCGCCGAGGCCGAACTCGGAGTCGTTGGCCAGGTCGATCGCCTCCTGCTCGGAATCGACGACGACGATCGGCAGCACCGGCCCGAAGACCTCCTCCCTCATGATCCGCATCTCGTGCGTCACTTCGGTCAGCACGGTCAGCGCGACGAACTTGCCGGTGAGGCCGGCGACGTCGGTGGGGCCGCCGCAGAGCTTGGTCGCGCCGGCGGCGACCGCGTCCTCGATCAGGTCGACGACGATCTCGTATTGGCCCTCGGAGGTCATCGGGCCGATCTCGGTCTCCCACTCGAGCGGGTTGCCGAGCCGCAGCTTCTGCGCCTCGCGGGTGACGCCCTCGATGAAGCGGTCGGCGATCTCGCGCACGACGTAGACGCGCTCGATCCCCGAGCAGGTCTGCCCGGCGTTGGCGAAGCCGCCCCAGACAGCGCCGGAGATCGCATTGCCGAGGTCGGCGTCGGCGCAGACGATCATCGGGTCCTTGCCGCCGAGCTCGAGGACCGAGCCCTTGAGCCGCTCGGCGCAGACCTGGCCGACCTTGCGGCCGACCTCGACCGAGCCGGTGAAGAAGATCTTGCCGGCGCTCGACTTCGCCAGCGCGTCGCCGACCGCGCCGCCGCCGTGGACGACGCGGACCAGCCCCTTGGGCAGGCCGCCCTTCTCGAAGACGCGGCGGATCGCCTCGCCCAGCAGCGGCGTCAGGCTGGCCGGCTTCAGCACGACGCCGTTGCCGGCCATCAGCGCGATCGCCACCTCGCCGAAGGGGATCGACCAGGGGTAATTCCAGGGCGCGATCACTCCGACCACGCCGATCGGCTCATAGGTGAAGCGCGATTTCTTGCTCGCCAGGAAAGCCTGCGACATCCGCACCTTCTCGTCAGCGAGGATCTTGGGACCGGCCTTGGCGCACCAGTGCAGCGCGTCGACGGTCGGCAGCAGCTCCATCGTGTAGGCCTCGGCGCGCGGCTTGCCCTGCTCGCTGACCAGCAGCTCGGCGATCTGGTCGATGTCGTCGAGGAGCGCGTCGGCGGCGCGGCGCAGGTAGCGGGCACGGTCCTCGAGGCTGAGCTCGGCCCAGGCGGGCTGGATGCGGGCTACGTCGTCTACTACTCCCTGGACCTGGTCCGGGGTGATGGTCGCGACGGAGCCGACCAGCTCTCCGGTGGCGGGGTTGAAGGACTCGAGCGTGGACTGGGCGGCTTGGGGCTGCGTGGCGATCTCCATGGTGGTCGATTGTAGGTGGTGGGTGGGGAGCCGGGGAAGGTCTCGAGAAGTGCCTATGTTCGCTTCGCTCACTATGTTGGAGCCGCTGCGCGGCGGGAACAACTCTGCGGAGCCGCTTCGCGAGGCACTTTCGAGACCTCCCCCGGCTCCCACTCGACAGCGCCAGCCTGCTCCGTGGTCATACTCGGCGCAGTGCCTGACCGCCTGTTCGAGAGCGACGAGGGATCGGCCCATCGGTCGGCTTCGCCGGAAGCCGATGCGCCGCTGGCCGTGCGGATGAGGCCCCGTAGCTTGGATGAGCTGGTGGGGCAGGAGCATGTGCTCGGCGAGGGGTCGACGCTTCGGACCGCGATCGAGAGTGGGCGGCCTCATAGCTCGATCTTGTACGGGCCGCCGGGGTCTGGGAAGACGACTTTGGCGCGGATTGCTGCTGCCGCGGCCGACGGGGCGTTCGAGGAGCAGTCAGCCGTCAACGCCGGGAAAGCTGAGATCCGCGGCGTTATCGCCCGGGCCCGAGAGCGGCGCGGGGCCAATGGGCGGCACACCGTTCTCTTTCTCGACGAGATCCATCGCTTCAACAAGGCGCAGCAGGATGCGCTGCTGCCGGCTGTCGAGGAGGGGCTGCTGACCCTGATCGGGGCGACCACCGAGAACCCCTACTTCGAGGTCAACTCGGCGCTGCTGTCGCGCTGCCAGATATATGAGCTGCGGCCGCTGGAGCCCGGACAGATGGAAGAGCTTCTGCGCCGCGCGCTCGCCGATCCCGAGCGTGGCCTAGCCGATCCACCGCCGGTCGAGGAGACGGCGCTGGCGATGCTCGCGCAGCGCTCCGGTGGTGATGCGCGGGTGGCGCTCTCCGCGCTCGAGCGCGCGGTCGAGCGATCGCGCGGTGAGCCAATCGACGTCGCCGCGGTCGAGGACGCGCTGCAGCGCAAGGCGCTCGACTACGACCGCGAGGGCGACCGTCACTACGACTTTGTCTCCGCCTGGATCAAGGCGACGCGTGGCTCCGACGTCGACGCCTCGCTCTACTACCTGGCGGTGATGCTGGAGGGCGGCGAGGACCCCCGCTTCATCGCCCGCCGCATGGTCATCCTCGCCTCGGAGGACGTCGGCAACGCCGACCCGCAGGCGCTGCTCGTCGCCGACGCGGCAGCGCGTGCCGTCGACCGCGTCGGTCTGCCCGAGTGCGCGCTCAACCTCGCCCAAGCCGCCGTCTACCTGGCCCTGGCGCCGAAGTCCAACGCCTCCTGCAAAGCCCTGGGCCGAGCCCGTGCCGAGGTGCGTGAGACCGGCGCCAAGGCGCCGCCGGACTACTTGCGCGACGCGCATTACCCCGGCGCGGCCAAGCTCGGCCGCGGCGAGGGCTACCGCTACGCGCACGATGAGCCGGGCGCCGTCAGCGATCAGCCCCTGATGCCGCCAGGCCTGGAGAAACTCCGGTTCTATGAGCCGACCGACCGCGGCTTCGAGGCGGAGCTGCAACCGCGGCTTGAATCGCTTCGCAAAAGGCTTTCAGGGCATTAGCGCATGCGCAACTTCCCCTGAGTCGCCGTGTTTCAAAGAGCGGCTTTCCAAGCTAGAGCCAGGGAGAGCCGACACACCGGCCGGAGGCCTGGACTGGGGGTCTCCGGCCGGGAATCACAGGGGAATCAGGGGGGATCCGACGACCGCGCGGGACTGCGCGGTCGTCGGGCGTTGTGGGAGGCGGGGAGTCGTCTCGCGAGTTCCCATGTTCGCTTCGCTCACAATGTTGAACCGCTTCGCGGCTGGAACCACTCTGCGGAGCCGCTTCGCGAGGAACTCGCGAGTCGACTCCCCGCCTCCTCTATCGTCCGACCATCGCTTCGGAGAAGCTGAGACTTGGTGGCATGGCATTGCGCAATGGCCTGCTCATTCACGGGCCTACTCACTGGGCTGCGGCGGTGCGCGACCGCGATGGTCAGGTCGTCGTGGCTTCCGAGCGGAAACCTGAGCTGGCGCCTAAGTTGGCTGGGCGGATGCCTGGGCTGCGGGGGCCGCTGAAACTAGTCGAGGCGATGGCGGTGTTGCCGCTGGTTCGGCGGCGGCTGGCGGCGGCGCGTCTGCCATTCGAGGACTGGAAGGTGCTTGTTGCGATCGGGACTACGCTGGTCGCGACTGCGGTGCTGCGACGCCGGCTGGCGAGCGGGGCGTTGCGGGAGGGGTTGGTGCAGGCGCTTGGGGCGGCGCCTGCGGTCATCGCGCTCACCGATCGCGACCTGGCCGCCTACCACGGGGTCGAGCATAAGGCGATCGCCGCGTATGAGCAGGGCGTTGAGGACCCGGCGTCGGTGCCCAAGGAGCACGACCGCTGCGGCTCCAACCTGATCACGCCGATGATGTTGCTCTCCGCCGGTGGCACGGTGATGCTGGAGCGGCTGGTCGAGCGGCCGAGTCCGCTGGCACGTGCCGCGGTCGGGCTCGCCGGCGCCTCGCTTGCGGTCGAGATGTTTGCCTGGAGCGATCGCAACCACGGCGCTCCGCTGGCTGAGGCGTTTCATACTCCCGGCCGCGAGATACAGCGACATTTGGCGACGAAGGAGCCCACCCCCGAGCAGCTCCAGGTCGGGATCGCCGCCCTGGCCGAGATCCTCCGTGTCGAGAACCCACAAGACGACGCGGGCGAGCCTCCTCCGGCAACGTAGACTCCCGCCGAATGTTCGGCAAGATCGACCACATCGGCGTCGCCGTCGAGGACATCGACGCGGCACTAGAGCTCTATGTGGACACCTTCGAGATGACCGTTACCCACCGCGAGACGGTCGAATCGCAGGGGGTCGAGGCGGCGCTGCTCGACATCGGTGACGGGCACGTCGAGCTGATGCGACCGCTGGCCCCCGACACGCCGGTCGGCAAGTTTCTCGCCCGCAAGGGACCCAAGCTGCATCATGTGGCCTACGCGGTCGACGACATCGACTCGACCTTGGAGAAGCTCGCCGGCGCCGGGCTCGAGCTAGTCGACAGCAAGGCGCGGGTCGGCATCCAGGGAAGCCGGGTGGCTTTCATCCAGCCGCGCTCGACCGGCGGAGTGCTAACCGAGATCGTCGAACCGAATGGAGGGGAGCACTGATGGCGGACGCGCAGAAGGTGGAGATCGGCTTCGAGGGCGGTCAGGTCGTCGCGGTGCGCCTCTCCGCAGACGAGCTCAAGGACCTGCGCAAGCAGGTCGAGAAGGGTGGCTGGCACGACGTCAAGACCGAGGACGGCGTCCTCTCCCTCTACGTCGGCAAGGTCGCCTTCCTGCGCATCGACTCAGGCGAGCACCAGGTCGGCTTCAGTCTCAACCGGCAGGACTGATGCGGGCTCGGAGGTTGCTCGGCATCGCCGGGCTGGCGACGCTGGCCGCGGCTCTGTGGTGGCGCAAGAATCCCTCGGCCTGTCCCTACGGGCAGCGGTTCTGGGTCGAAGCGCCGCACCGATCATCACCCGCGATCGCCTGCGAGACGTGCTGAGCCCTCAGGCCGCCGAGCGAATTCTGGAGATCGGCCCGGGCACCGGTTACTACACGCTCGATATCGCCGAGTGGGTCGGCCCTGACGGCAGGGTCGAGATATTCGATCTCCAGCAGCAGTTCCTCGATCACGTCAGCGGCCGCGCCGCCGAGCGCGGCCTCGAGAACGTCGTTCCCACCCTGGGTGACGCCACCGCTTTGCCCTACGACGGCGACTCGATCGATGCCGTCGTGCTCACCGCCGTCCTCGGCGAGATCCCCGACCCGGCAGCCGCCCTGCGGGAGATCCGCCGCGTCCTCAAGCCCAGCGGCCGCCTCGTCGTCGGCGAGCTTTTCGGCGATCCCCACTTCACCACGATCGCCTCGCTCAGACGCCAAGCCGCCGAAGCCGGCCTCGGCTACGAGACCCACTCCGGCAACAGGCTTGCCTATTTCGCCCGGCTCTCGCCAGAGTAGACCGCCGGGGCGGGCTCAACGCCCACCCCGGCGCCTGTTCATCAGTGCTTCTTGCCCCCGTTGCAGGCGGGGATGTTGAGTTGCAGGTTGTTCCTCTTCAGCTGCCTGCTGTTCTGGGCTTTCAGGTTGAGGAAGCCGTTCGTCTGCCCTGAGCAGAGGTCCCGGGAGTTGATCAGCAGACCCTTGTTGCCGCCCTTCATGGTGAGGACGAACTTGCTGACCGCCACGTCCGGGGCGCTCGGGAACACCGTCTTCAGGCGACCGTGCTCTGAGCTGATCACGCCGCGCAGCCGGATCGGAACCTGACCGTGCAGATCGACCAGCAGATCCGGCAGCGTGTGGCTGGACGAGGTCAGGTACACAGGTCCCTTGAGCTTGCCGTCGAGCAATGGCGAGGTCGCCTTGGCATGTCCGTAGATCGCGTTCTTCGGGCATTCGCTTGCCGCCAGCTGGACCCTCGTGCAGATCGTCTTGATGTGACTCTGATCGAGGATCGTCGCCCGCGGCAGGATGAACGCCGCCCGTCGCAGGTTGGCGTCGCCCTTACGGGCTTCGAGGGTCGCCTGGAACTTCGGGTTCTTGGCCCGCTTGGTCTGATTCTTGCCGCCGAGGATCTTCGGCTCGAACTTCGGCTTGAACTTCAGGGCCCGGCATTCGGTCGCCTGGAACGGGCTCGACTGCGACGAGGCGACCCAAGCCGCTTCGCTGGCAGGGTTGGCTCCGCCGCCGAAGATCGAGGAGCGGACCGAGAACGGTTCGCGACAGGTCGTCGGGTTGAGGGTGAAGTTCGTGCGGTTGATCGAGATGTCGATCGACCGGATGTCGAGCTTCACACCTCCGAATATGTATGGAATCGTGTCCGATACCGCATGGACTTCAGCCGTTTCCGGGTCGACGTATGCGGCGGCCCGGACCACATCAGTCCCCAGGTCATATGGCCCGGCGACCGCGGGCACCACGAACACCATGCTGATTGGGGCGCCCTTGTAGGGGCCTGCCAGATAGGCGGTGCCCGGGGTGTGGAACGGCGCTGGGCCCGAACCGACAGCGATGTTGACCGTGCCCACCTTGCTGTTGCTCGGGCAGCTCGGGTGGGCGATCTCCGCCGCTCCCGACGACGCGACTGCGGCGTCGATGCTCGCCTGCGGGCAGTATTCGGCGCCCTTCAGTTTGGCGACCATGCCCGGGGGCAGCGTCGCTTCGATCTTGCGGATCTCCTGGGCTCCGTCGGGCCGCGTGATGTGCAGTTCGAACGGGCTGAACGCCCCAGCTTTGGTTCCGATCGGCCCGGCTTTGTAGGTCGGGCTGAACGGCCTTTCGCCGAGGGTTTTCGGGCAAGACCCCCCACCGGCAGCTTTGGTCAGGTTGAAACTGCTCGTCGGCGGTGGTTGTTTGATCGAGCCCGGCGTCGACCACGGTTCCAGCCCGGCGATCGTGGTATGCGGTCCGCAGGTGTCCGGGGTGGTCAGTGCTCCTCTTGCGCCACCGTTGATATGGACTTTGAACGAGCTGAACGTCGCCTGCGGATTTTCGGCGACCACCACTTTCAGCTGGCCGGTGTTCAGGTTCGGGAACACGTGGCCGATCAACCGGACGTTCACGCCGTAGCGTTCCGAGCCGACAGTCAGGAAGACCCTGAACTGGTTGCCGGTCGTCGGGTTGCTGCTGGTCGGCGCGGCGACGTAGACCGTGCCGTGCAACGAGTCAGGTGGCAGGGAGGGGGTTTCGACGTCCACCGTGCCGATCTTCGAGCCCCCCGGGCATTCGATGGCTTCATTGGTGTGGTACTTGAACTGGGCGTCGGAGCAGGTCTGCAGCCCGTTTGCGAGTGAGGGGTTGATGCCGGCACCTTCGGGAAGGTTCACCGTCGCCGTTTTCAGGTACGAGTTGGCGATTGGTTCTTTCGGATCGAAGGGGATGCCGATGTCGAGCGTCACCGGATCCGGCGAATCGGTCGCGCTGTCGACGCTGACATTCAGCGTCGGATCGAACGGCACTTTGTCGCAGCCTTCGCCCGAGAACGGCGTGGTGAAGCTCGCCGCGTCGCTGGCGCCTTCTTGTGAATCGACATGAAGTTCAGTCAACTGGGGAGTGCCGCAGGCACTGGGGTTAGTCAGATAGGTGCCGTTTCCGAATGGTCCGCCTTTGCCTTCGAAGACAAGGCGAGAGCCGACGATCGGCGGATGTTTGGCAGTTCCGTCAGGTGGATGGATATTGCTGATCGTGAAGATGACGTGCTGGTCCACCGGGTTCAGCGAACCGACGATGAAGGTCGGTTCACCCGGGGCGCTCGTCGGAAATCCCACCATCGACGGCACGCCTTGGAAAGGGACCAAGTTGTAGACGGGCAGTTTGACCCGCGCCTGCGGGCAGGCTTCGACTGGAAATGGAGGTTTTTCGCACGGCGGCGCCGCCCCCGCAACCGTCAGGTAGGCGGCGCCGACGAGGGACTGCGCCGGGCATTCCGGCGGGTTTGCTTTCAGCTGTTCCGGCGTGCATTTGACGGGCGTCGCCTCGGGGTTGACGCTCAACCCTTCCGGCGTGTCGACCACGATGTCTTTGATGAAGCCTTCAGGGAAGTTTTTGAATTTCGGCGCCGAGAAGGTATTCAGCGTGAAGTCGGTCAGCGCGATTGGCGGATGGCCCCCGGCCTGTTTGAACCATTTCGATTCAGAGGAGGGTTCTTTCGTGCATTGCAATGGCGACTGGGCTGGAGGGAACCCGACCAGTTGTTCGCCAAAGACCAGCGGCGTGTCGGTGTTTTCGGTACAGGTCAGCGCTTCCCATCTCGCGATTCCGAAAGCGGCCTGTGCGCTTGACGCGCCGAATGCCGAAACAAGCAATGCGGCGGTGAGCGCTAGCAGCCCAAGTGGGCCTCGCATACCTCTCATATGAGACTCTCCTCCAAGACGGGTTTCTAAATTGAGCTACCCGCCTCCCGCAGTTGAAAACGGTACACCATGGAGCCCCTGCGCTCCATCAGGGACAACTACGGATTGGCCAAAGAAGTCCAGAGATGCTCCTCCGTCTTGGCTACCTGGTTGGCCACGGCGTCGATTTGGCGCCAGAGACCCGGCTCGGGGTCGTCGCTCTCGCTGGCGGCGTGAAAGGCATTGGCCAGGTCGGTCCAGGCTGCTGCGGCTTGCGCCGCCAGGGGCGCCTCCGCTCGCCCCGCCTCCTCGAGGAAGCGCGAGTACATCAGCCTGAAGGCGCCGCCACCGGTGCCGCGGCGCTCGATCACCTGGTAGCCGAAGCGGGCGCACCACTGCCAATCCTCGGCGACCTCGGGCCAGGACCCTGCCTCGGCGGCAAGGCGATGCACGGCGTCCAAGCCGGAGAAGTTGCGGAACTCAGGTTCGACCATCGCCCGTGCAGCGCGCTCGATTGCGGCTGGGACCGCCTCGATCAGGCGCTCGGGCGAGACCTCGGCGCCGACCGTGAACATGTGGCCGGAGAGGGGGTAGGCGGGGTGCTCACTGTGGCGCGCCCGGTCGAGGTTCTCGAGCCGGGTCGTCTGCAGCTGCTCGAAGCTGGTGTCGGAGAGGTGCGCCAGCTCGTCGTCATAGCCGGCGAGGACCACGGCGTGGCCGGGAAAGTGGGCCGAGTTGCCGTAGTGATCGAGGTAGTAGATGTCGGTGAGGAGGAGGACCGGCCGGCCGGCGTCGACTTCTACCCGCGCCGCCTCCCAGGCGTCGCCGGCGCCGGGCCCAAAGGTGCGCAGCCGCAGCGCGGCGCCGGTGAGCTCGTCGAAGTTCTCCTCGAGGCGGGCGGTGCGACCGTTGAACCAGCGGGTCGGCGAGGCCTCCTCGATCGTCACGTAGTAGAAGCAGGCGCCGGCGCCGAGCCCGAACGCCATCTCCTCGCTGATCTCGACGCCGTGGAAGGCGAGCAGGTTGCGCAGGGCGGTCGAACCGCAGTGGTGGCCGGGCTTGTGGGTGTAGTTAGGGACGAAGGGCATGGGTGCTGGTCTTGATTCTGATCGACTGTGAGGCCATGGGGAGTCGCGGGCCTTCCCTCCGGTGTCTATGTTCGCTTCGCTCACTGATTTGGTGCCGCTTCGCGACTGGAATCACTCTGCGGTGCCCGCTTCGCGAGGCACCGGAGGAAAGGCCCGCGACTCCCATATCCTGCGCGGCCGATGCGGGATCTCGATCTCAGGTTCATGCGTTTTATGCGAACTCGTGGGCACACGCCCGGCTTGGAGGGAGCTGCGAAGGCTCTGGGGAAGGTCGGAAACAACGGGGCGGTCTGGGTTGCGATCGGGGTTGTGCTGGCGCTGCTCGATTCCTCGCAGCGTGAAGCTTGGTTGATCTGTGCTGCGCTGGGGCCGATTGCTATTGGGCTCAACTATGTGGTCAAGCTGATTGTCAAACGGCCGCGCCCGGTGTTGGAGGGGCTGCCACCATTGGGAGGCGCCCCCAGCTCGCTGAGCTTCCCCTCGGCCCATGCGACTTCCGCCTTCGCGGTCGCGACGGCGATGACCCGGGTCGAGCCGCTCGCGGCGCTGGCGTTCGTTCTGGCATTTGCTCTCGCTCTGGGCCGTCCCTACCTGGGGATGCACTATCCATCCGATGTCCTGGTCGGCGCCGTCCTCGGCGTCCTCCTCGGCCTGATCGTGCCGCTCTCGCTGTGAAGGTCGGGATCGTGGGGCTGCCCAACGCGGGCAAGTCGACCCTCTTCAACGCGCTGACCAAGGGCGGGGCGCAGACCGGCGACTACCCGTTTACCACGATCGAGCCCAACGTGGCGATCGCGCGGGTGCCGGACGAGCGCCTTCGACAGGTGGGGGAGACGGTCCGCAGCTCCGAGCTGGTGCCGGCGACCATCTCCTTTCACGACATCGCCGGCCTGGTCAAGGGCGCCTCCGAAGGGGAGGGGCTGGGCAACAAGTTCCTCGCCTCGATCCGCGAGACCGACGCAATCTGCCACGTCGTCCGCTGCCACGCCGACTCAGGCGTCCCCCATCCCGACGGCCGCGTCGACCCGCTCGCCGACATCGAGACGATCGAGACCGAGCTGGTCCTCTCCGACTACGAGCAGGCCGAGCGCCGCCTCGACCGGGTGCGCAAGGGCGCCAAGTCGGGCGACGCCGACGCGATCGCCGAGCGCGACTGGTTGGAGCTAGTGGTCGATGCGCTTGCCGCTGGCGAGCCCGCCCGCTCGGTGCGCGTGCCCGATGCGGCTGCCCACGGCCCGGCCAACCTGCAGGCGCTGACCTCGAAGCCGATCCTCTACGTCGCCAACGTCGACGAGGGTGACGCCGAGCCGCCAGAGGCAGTTGCCGCCCATGCCTCGGCAGTCGGCGCCGGGGTTGTCGCGGTCAGCGCCAGGATCGAGGGTGAGCTTGCCGAGCTCGATCCGGCCGAAGCGGAGGAGATGCGGGAGTCCTATGGGGTCGAGGGCTCGGGTCTGGATCGCCTGGTCCGCGCCGCCTATGACCTGCTCGAGCTGATCACCTTCTTCACCGCGGGCGAAGACAAGGAAGCGGTCGCGCGGCCGTTGCAGTGCGGCGCCACCGCCCTCGAGGCGGCGGGAACGATCCATACCGAGATCCAGGAAGCCTTCGTCAAAGCCGAGGTGATCGGCTGGCAGGAGCTGGTCGAGTGTGGGGGCTACGCCGCCGGCCGCGATCGCGGCGTGCTCCGCATCGAGGGTCGGGATTACGTCGTCCAGGACGGCGACGTCATAACCATCAAGGTGTAGCGTCAGCCAATGGATCAGGGAGCGCGGTTCCCAAAGGTCGCCGCCAAGGCGGGCCACTACGAGAGCTTCTACATCAAGGCCTGCCGGCCGGGAGGTGGCCAGGGGATCTGGATCCGCCACACGGTTCACAAGCGCCCTGGAGCCGAGCCCAACGCCTCGATCTGGTTTGTCCTCTTCGACCGCGAGGCGGAGGGGCCGCAGGCGACCAAGGTCACCGTGCCGGCGGCCGCGCTGTCGGTGCCGGGCGGCTCGTGGGTCAAGGTCGATGGCGCGGAGATCGGCCCCGGTCGGGCGGTGGGCTCCCTCGACACCGATGCCGTCAAGGCTTCTTGGGAGCTCACATTCTCCGGCGACGCCGAGCCCTGCAAGTACCTCCCATCCGACCGCCTCTACGAGACGCGACTGCCAAAGACGAAGTTCGTCGCCCTCTTCCCGAACGCCCGCTTCGACGGCCGCGTGAACATCGGCGGCGAGACGATTGAGCTCGACGGCTGGCCGGGGATGATCGGCCACAACTGGGGCACCGAGCACGCCGAGCGCTGGGTCTGGCTGGAGGGCACCGGCTTCGAGGACTCGCCGGATACCTACTTCGACGCGGGCGCGGCAAGGATCAAGCTTGGCCCGTGGACGACTCCCTGGGTGCCTTCGGGAATGCTGATGCTCGAAGGCAAGCCGCATCGCCTAGGTGGCTTCGGCCAGATCCGTGAGGCGAGGATCGAGGAGTCCGCAGGCGCCTGCACCTTCGTCCTGCCGGGCAAGGACATAGTCGTCCGCGGCCAGGTCTCAGCCCCCAAGAAGGACTTCGTAGGCTGGATCTACGCCGACCCCAAAGGCCCAGAGCACAACACGATCAACTGCTCGGTATCTGACCTCGAGCTGACCATAGATCGCCCAGCGCTGCCGCCCCTTCAGCTCTCGCTACCAGCTGGGGGCGCCTATGAGCTCGGAATGAGAGAGGCAGACCACGGAGTACCGCTTCAGCCCTACCCCGACGGCTGACGAGGGCGACCCCCGCCTCCTACCCGCCAACACCGCCGGCAGGACCGGCAGGCTTGCCTTCTCCCCTGCCACCCCCACCGGCAACCTTGCCGTTCACCAGCTTGCGGAATTCCATCCAAGTGCTGTAACCGCCCAGCGCGGACTCGAGCTGATCGCCGCGGACCTCGGTGGTGCCGCCGGTTCCAATCAGCTTCGCTTCGACGATGCGGGGTGAGACGCCTCGCTTGGTGACGACGACCTGCTTCAGCCGCCCGTCGAGGTAAGCGCCGAGCCGTGAGCTGATCTCGGGGCCGCTGAATTCGAGCTTCCAGTTGTGCAGAGGGCAGGCGCCGTCGTAGGGATCTGGCACTCCCACCAGGTAGGGAACGGGTGGGCCGGAGAAGACGTTCTGGACGCTCTCGGTGTGGCCGCCCGAGCAGGCGGAGAAGAAGGTCTCGGCGATCTTGCCGCCGTACATCACGACCTGTCCCCTGGTCGCATCCGCGGCTTCGTTGGTCGCCGCCGTCTCGCTCGACAGGCCTTCGTAGACCTGGCTGCGCGTGTCGTCGTAGAGATTGAAGCCGTTGCCGCCGACGCCGCCGGTGAGGGCGAAGGAGCGCGCCGCCACCGCCTGTGAGCGCAGCTCCGCCTGTGGCCAGGAGGGCGGCGACTCGTTTGGGATGACCCCTTTGACGTACTGGTCCACCGGGACGGCGTCGATGGCGTTGAGCGAGCCGGCGTCGCTGTCGGTCGGGACAACCTCGAGCGCGCCGCGGTAGGTCCCGATCCCGGCGATCGCGATCCGTCCCCGCCCCGCGGCGCGCAGCTTTGGTCCGCAGTCGGTGAGTGGCTGCCCCCCGGAGCTGCGCAGCTTCACGCTCGAACCGACGCGGTGAGCCTCGTACTCTCGGCCAGGGTCTAGCGGCTTGCCGCAGGCGCTGGTGGCGCCGCTGAAACCGACATCGCCAGCCGAGATGTCGAGCAGCACGCGGACGATCCGCGGGCCGGAGAGCTGGCCGATCGTGGTTCCGGAGTAGTAGTGGCGAAGGATGAAGCGGTAGCCCTTGCCATGAGTGGCGTAGCCGTAGGCGCCGTACTGGCTCATCCCGACCCCGTGGCCGAAGCCGTGGCCGGCCACTACCCAGCGGACGCCGGCCTGAGCGCTGGGAGCCAGGAAGAGGAAGAAGAACAGCAAGGTGAGGCGGATTCGCATCTCTGGGTGAACAGATTCGTGAAAGAGGAGTCTCGGCCTGCACTACCCTTCTCTCGATGGCGACGCAGACGGTGCAAGCAGTCGACCACAAGCTCCTCGCCGCCGGCGAGTGGGTCGAGACCGGCGAGTGGGGTGAGGTCAAGAGCCCCTATGACGGGACCGTCGTCGGCCGGGTCGCGCTGGGCGACGCGGCTCTGGTCGACCGCTGCGCGATCGACGCCCGGGCTGCCTTCGAGTCCGGCGACTTCCCCCAGCACGAGCGCGCCGCCGTCCTCGACCGGGCCGCTGAGCTGGTCGGCGAACGACTCGACGACCTTGCTCTGACGATCGCCGCCGAGGCGGGCAAGCCGCTGAAGACGGCGCGGGCAGAGGCCGGCCGCTGCGTCGACACCCTCACCTTCTCCGCGGTCGAGGCGCGCAAGCTGAGCGGCGGCACGGTGCCGATGGAGGCCTCCGTCGCGGGCGCCGGCAAGCTCGGCGTGATGATGCGCGTCCCCTACGGCGTGGTCGGCGCGATCAGCCCCTTCAACTTCCCGTTCAACCTGGTCGCGCACAAGCTCGGGCCGGCGATCGCGGCCGGCAACGCGGTCGTGCTCAAGCCGGCTGGGCAGACGCCGATCTCGGCGCTGAAGCTGGCCGCGATCCTGGTCGAGGCAGGCCTGCCCCCGGGCTGGCTCAGCGTCGTCCCCGGCCCCGGCTCGGGGGTCGGCAACGCGATCGTCGAGCACGAGCTGACCGGGGCGCTCAGCTTCACCGGCTCGGCCAAGGTCGGCTGGGGGATCCGCAGTCGCGTCCCCCACAAGAAGGTCAACCTCGAGCTGGGCTCCAACGCGCCGCTGATCGTCCACTCCGACGGCGACTGGGAAGCGGCGGCCGACAAGGCGAAGATCCACGCCTTCTCACACGCCGGGCAGAGCTGCATCTCGATCCAGCGGATCCTCGTCCACGAGGACGTCGCCGATGCCTTCACGGAGCGGCTCGTCGCCAACGCCGCGACGCTGCGGGTCGGCGACCCGCTCGACCCCGAGACCGACGTCGGCCCGCTGATCTCTCCCGGCGATCGCGAGCGGGTCAAGGAGTGGATCGACGAGGCGGTCGCCGGCGGCGCCGAGCTGCTGGCCGGCGGCGAGCTGGTCGACGAGGGGCGTTGCCTCGCGCCGACCCTGCTCGGCAGCCCGTCGCGCGAGGCCAAGGTCTGGCGCGAGGAGATCTTCGGCCCGGTCGCGACGATCGACCGTTACTCGGATTTCGGCGAGGCGCTGCGGCTGGCCAACGACTCCAAGTTCGGCCTCCAGGCGGGTGTCTTCACCCGCGACATCGGCCGCGGCCTGGAAGCGGCCCAGACGCTCGAGTTCGGCGGCGTGCTGATCAACGAGGTTCCCACCTTCCGCGCCGACCAGATGCCCTACGGCGGCGTCAAGGACTCCGGCAACACCCGCGAGGGACCCGCCTTCGCCGTGCTCGAGCTGACGGAGGAGCGCTTCGTAGCGCTGCAGGGGTAGGGCGGGAGCCCCTCCCCCGGAGGCCGTTGCGCAGCTGATCGTGGGTGGAGGGTTCGGGCGTGGTTCCGTGAGCCTCCGTGGGAGGGGCTCCCGGCCCTACCCGTGGGGGTTTGCCATCCGCCGGTGGTCCAGGGCCTCCTCCAGCACAGCTGGCTCTACTCCCTGCTCCAGGGCGACCTCGCGCAGCGATCGGCCCGACTCGGCGGCGGCCTTGACGATGTCGGCGGCGCGGTCGTAGCCGATGTGGGGATTGAGCGCGGTCGCCGTCGCCAAGGTCGCCTCGGCGTGGCGCTCGGTCATCTCCTCGTTTGCCTCGATCCCAGCCACGCATTTCTCGTTCAGCAGCCGTGAGGCCGAGGCGAGCAGCTTGACCGAATCGAGCAGGTTGCGGGCTATCAGTGGAACGCGCACGTTGAGCTCGAACTGGCCTTGGCTGCCCGCGACGGTGATCGCGGTGTCGTTGCCGATCACCTGCGCGGCGACCTGGATCACGACCTCGGGGATCACCGGGTTGACCTTGCCCGGCATGATCGAGGAGCCCTTCTGCAGCTCGGGCAGGCGCAGCTCGGCCAGCCCGGCGCGTGGGCCGGAGCCCATCAGCGCCAGGTCGTTGGCGATCTTGTTGAGCGAGACGGCGTAGACCTTGAGGGCGCCGGAGAGCTCGACGAGGGCGTCGCGATTGCCCTGCGCCTCGAACGGATCGAGCGGCTCGGAGATACCCAGGCCGGTTTCCTCGGCCAGCTTCTCCCGCACCTTGGCCGCGAACTCGGGGTGGGTGTTGAGACCGGTGCCGGTCGCCGTGCCGCCGAGTGGGATCTGGCCGACCCGCCGCAGCGTCCCCTCGACCCGCTGAATGCCGAGCCGCACCTGCGCCGCGTAGCCGCCGAACTCCTGGCCCAGGGTCACCGGCACCGCGTCCATCAGGTGGGTGCGGCCCGCCTTGACCACGTCGGCGAAGCGGCCGGCCTTCTCGGCAAGCGCCGCCTGCAGCCCCTCCATCGCCGGCAGCAGGTCGTGGGTCACCTCGTCCAGCGCCGCCAGGTGGACCGCGGAGGGGAAGACGTCGTTGGAGGACTGGCCCATGTTGACGTGGTCGTTGGGATGGGCCGCGTCGCCGGCGAGCTTGGCGATCACCTCGTTGGCGTTCATGTTCGAAGAGGTGCCGGAGCCGGTCTGGAAGACGTCGACGGGAAACTGGTCGTCGTGCTCACCGGCGGCGACCGCGTCGCCGGCGTCGGCGATCGACGCTGCGAGACCAGCGTCCAACCCGCCCAGCTCGCCGTTGGCCCGCGCCGCTGCGGCCTTCAGCCGTCCCAGCCAGCGGACGACGGGAACTGGAACGCGCTCTCCCGAGACCGGAAAATTCTCAACTGCCTTCATCGTCTCGCCTCCCCACAGCTGCTCAGTCAAGTCGGTCCTCCATTGATGTCGTTGTCTCGGCAGCGTATTCAGCCGCGCGCCGCGGCGATGGGTGACGTCCGGCGAGCTGCCTACCCTGCGTCTTGGCTGGAGCACATATCCCTCCGGCTGGCATAGATACAGCGAAGTCCGGTGCGAATCCGGCGCTGTTTCCCCGCAACTGCGATGCCCCGAGTCCCGGGGACGAGCCAGGTCGCCTGTCCTGTGTCGACGGATCAGCCCTCGGAGGAAGGGTGGTTCGCGCGGGAGTCCCGCCGAACTGACCTCCCTTCGCTTTATGCGGAGGTTTTTTTATGCGATCGATCGGGCCTCGCGCCCTGGCTCTACTGACCCTCGCGGTTGCCATCGCCGCGCTTGCGGCTGGCTGCGGGAACGGCGATGCCACGTCCTTTTCAATCTCGGCGCAGACGCCGCGGCGGATCGTCTCCCTCTCGCCGACCGCGACCGAAGATCTGTTCGCGATCGGCGCCGGCGACCTGGTCGTCGCGGTCGACGACCAGTCGAGCTTCCCGCCGCAGGCGCCGCGGACCGATCTGTCCGGCTTTCAGCCAAACGTCGAGGCGATCGTCTCCCACCGTCCCGATCTGGTCGTGATGGCCGGCGAAGGGACGAGGGCGGCTGCCCGTGGGCTGCAGGAGCTGGGTGTACGGGTCCTCGTGCAACCCGCGGCGCGCACGCTGTCGCAGGCCTACGCCCAGATTCGCCAGCTCGGGGGGATCACCACCCACTCCACCGCGGCGGAGCGGGTGGTGGCGAGGATGCGGGCGCGGATCGCACGCGCCCTCCGCGCCGCCCCCCTCGGTCGCGGCCTGAGCTTCTACCACGAGCTCGGACCCGACTACTTCAGCGCCGATTCCAACACCTTCATCGGCAGGATCTACGCGCTGTTCGGCCTCGCCAACGTCGCCGACGCGGCGGCTGGCGCCGCCGGTACCGGCTACCCGCAGCTCTCCGCGGAGCACATACTCGCTGCAGACCCAGACCTGATCGTTCTCGCCGATGCGGGGTGTTGCGGGCAGAGTGCGGCGACGGTGCGCCACCGGCCGGGTTGGGCGGGAGTGGCGGCGGTGCGCCGCGGTGGGGTGGTGGTCGTCGACGAAGACGTCGCCTCCCGCTGGGGACCGCGTATCCCCCTGTTCGCGGAAGAGATCGCGTCGGCGATCCGCCGCGTGGAGGGGGTACGCCGCGGATGAGCCGCTGGCTGCTGACCGCGTGCATCCTTCTGGTCGCCTCGCTGCTGGCCGGGCTCGCGGTCGGCCCCGTGCACGTCTCGGCCCTGGGCATCGTCGAAGACGCCCTTTCTCATCTCCCCTTCCTTGACGCCGGCACTCGGCTTCCGCGCGTCGAGGAGGCGATCGTCTGGGACCTGCGGGCCCCCAGAGTGTTACTCGGCGCGCTGGTCGGCGGAATGCTGGCCCTCTCTGGCGGCGCCTATCAGGCGGTGTTCCGCAACCCGCTCGCCGACCCCTACCTGCTGGGCGCTGCGGCGGGGGCTGGGCTGGGAGCGACGCTCGCTATCGCCTACGGTCACGGCGACGACGGCCTGCGGCCGCTCGCCGCCTTTGCGGGCGCCGCTGTCGCGGCCGCGGCCGCCTACCTGCTCGGGGCGACCGCCGGGGTCGGGCGGGGGACCACGACGTTGCTGCTCGCGGGGGTCGCGATCGCCTCCTTCCTGACGGCGGCGCAGACGTTCGTGCTTCAGCGGAACTCCGACACCGTGCGCGAGGTGTACTCGTGGATCCTCGGCCAGCTTGACACCGCCGGCAGCGGGGACATCCTCCTCGTCGCCCCTTACATCGCCGTCAGCGCCGCGGTGATTCTCGCTCATCGCCGTCTCCTCGACGTGCTGCGGATCGGCGACGAGGAGGCGAGCAGCCTCGGCGTCGACGTCGGGCGGGTACGGCTGATTGTCCTCGCCGCCGCCACGGTGGGGACGGCGGCGGCGATCTCGGTCTGCGGTCTGATCGGCTTCGTCGGGATCGTCGTCCCCCACACGGTGCGGCTTCTGGCTGGGGCCAGCTATCGCGTTGTCCTGCCGCTCTCGCTGCTCTTCGGCGCTTCTTTCCTCGTCCTCGCCGATATCGTCTCCCGCACCGTGGTCTCTCCCGCCGAGCTTCCGATCGGCGTGGTCACCGCTGCGGTCGGCGCTCCCTTTTTCGCCTTCGTCCTGCGCAGCGGCCGCTGGGTGGGCGTGTGATCGAGCTCGACTCGGTCACCGTGCGGCTGGGCGGGCGCGACGTCGTCCGGGACGTCTCGCTGCGCGCCGAGCCCGGTTCCTGGCTCGCCCTGATCGGTCCCAACGGGGCCGGCAAGTCGAGCCTGCTCGGGGCGATCGCCGGCCGCCTTCGCAGCAGCGGCAGGATCGCGATCGACGGCCGTGAGCGCCGTCAGCTGGGCCGCCGCGGCCTCGCCCGCCTCTTGGCGATCGTTCCCCAGTCGCCGCTGACCCCGGCGGACATGACCGTGGGCGAGTTCGTCCTGCTCGGCAGGACTCCCCACCTCGGCTACTTCGGGCGCGAGGGCGCTGCCGACCGCCATGCGGCCGCCCACGCCGTCGGCCGCCTCGAGCTTGGCCGGCTCGCCAGCCGCCGCCTCGGCACGCTCAGCGGTGGCGAGCGGCAGCGCGCCGTGCTGGCCCGGGCTCTCGCCCAGCGGGCGCCGGTTCTGCTGCTTGACGAGCCGACGGCCGCCCTCGACGTCGGTCGCCAGCAGGGCGTGCTCGAGCTGCTCGCCGACCTCCATACGGAAGGCGGTCTGACCGTGGTGGCAGCGATGCACGACCTGACGCTGGCCGGTCAGTACGCGGACCGCATCGCCCTGATCGACGCGGGCAGGTTGGTCGGATGCGGTCGGCCGGAGGATGTCCTGAGCGAGGCGGTCGTCGCCCGCCACTACCGCGCCACGGTGCGGATCGCCGACCTCGGTCCGGCGGGGCGGATTGTGGTCCCGGTCCGGCCCGCGCCACACGCCGCGGAGGTGGGCAGGTGAACGACCCGCGCGAGAGCCACGGCGAGCCGCCGCTGCAGCCGCCGACGCGGCCCTCGCCCCGGCGCATACCGTCGCTGGTCCTCGTCAACACCGGCGACGGCAAGGGCAAGTCGACCGCCGCCTTCGGCGTCGTGATGCGCGCCGTCGCCCGCGGCTGGCCGGTCTCGGTCATCCAGTTCCTCAAGTCGGACAAGTGGCAGGTCGGGGAGGAGGAGGTGGCGCGGCGCCTCGGTGTCGACTGGGCGAGGACGGGTGACGGATTCAGCTGGCTGAGCGACGACCTCGAGAGAAGCCAGGCGCTTGCCGCTGCCGCCTGGGAGCTGGCCGAGCGCACCCTGGCTGCCGCCGAGCACCGTCTCGTCGTCCTCGACGAGATCACCTACCCGATGAGCTGGGGTTGGATATCGACCGAGGCAGTCGTGGGGGCGATCCGCGACCGTCCGCGAGAGGTCAACGTGATTGCCACCGGGCGCCATGCGCCGGCGGCGCTGATCGAGGTCGCCGACACCGTCACCGAGATGGTCAAGGTCCGCCACGCTTTCGACGCCGGGGTCGGCGCGATGAGGGGCCTCGACTTCTGATGGCGCTCACCCTTCTGCTCGGCGGAGCGCGCAGCGGCAAGTCCGATCTCGCGGTACGGATCGGCCGTACCTGGTCACAGCCGGTGACTTTCGTCGCGACGGCGACTGCCGGAGACCCCGACATGGCCGCGCGGATCGCCCGTCACCGCGCCGAGCGCCCGGCGTCCTGGACGTGCATAGAGGAGCCCCTGGACATCGCCGGCGCCCTCGCCGAGTGCGGCGATGGCGGGGTGATCGTCGACTGCCTGACCGTCTGGGTCGCGAACCTGCTCGATAGCGGCTCGCCTGCGACGACGCTGGCGGCGGCTGAACGCGTCGCTGCGGTGGCGCGCTCGCGCGAGGCGCCGACCCTCGCGGTCAGCAACGAGGTGGGGCTCGGCGTTCATCCGTCCTCCGTGCGAGGGCGCGAGTTCCGCGACGTCCTCGGGCGCGTCAACGCGATCTGGGCCGCCGCCGCGGAGGAGGCGCTCTTCCTCGTCGCCGGCCGGGCGCTTGCTCTCGATCCCGTCGGTCCGTTGGAAGGTATGGCCGGTGCCTGACTTGTCGGACCGCGACGACGCCGTTATCCGGCTCGCAGCGGAGGTCGCCGCCATCGACCCGCCCGACGCTCGGGCGCGGGCCTTGGCGGAAGCCGAGCTTGGCATCAAGACCAAGCCCTGCGGCAGCCTCGGGCGGCTCGAGGGGTTGGCGGCGCAGATCGCAGCGCTGCGCGGAAACGGCCGGCCGGGTGTGCTCGAGGCGGCGATCGTGGTCGCGGCAGCCGACCATGGCGTCGCCGCCGAGGGAGTCAGCGCCTATCCGCAGGAGGTCACCGCGCAGATGGTCGCCAACTTCGCCTCCGGCGGGGCGGCCGTCTCCGTCCTTGCTCGTCGCGCGGCGGCACGGCTGTTGGTCGTCGACGCGGGCGTCGCTGGCGGTTATGAGGCGGCTGGGGTTCGCCGGCTCGGCTTCGGGTCGGGCACCGCCAATTCCACCCAAGGACCGGCGATGAGCAAGGAGCAGGCGCTGCGCGCCCTGCTCGCAGGGACGGAGCTGGCGGACGAGCTGGCCCGGACGGGCATCGGGATCGTTGGGCTCGGCGAGATGGGGATCGGGAACACGACTGCAGCCAGCGCCCTCGCTGCTGCCCTGCTGCCGAGTGACGCGGCGGCTGTGACCGGACCCGGCACCGGGCTCGACCACGACGGCGTCGCCCGCAAGACGGCCGTGGTGCGGCAGGCCCTCAACGTCAACCGGGCGGGCCTTGGCGACCCGCTCGGCGCCCTGGCGTCGGTGGGTGGCTTCGAGATCGCGCTGCTGGCCGGCCTCGCTCTCGGCGCCGCCGGGCGCCGGCTCGTCGCAGTCGTCGATGGGTTCATCAGCGCCGCCGCCGCGCTGCTCGCCGTTCGCCTCGCCCCTGCCGCCCGCGACTACCTTGTCGCCGCGCACCTCTCGCCCGAGCCGGGACATCGTCTGATCCTCGCCGACCTTGAGCTGGAGCCGCTGCTCAGTCTCGGCCTGCGGTTGGGCGAGGGAAGCGGCTCAGCCGTCGCATTGCCGCTGATCCAAGCCGCCCTGGCGATCCTCGAGGAAATGGCGACGTTCAGCGAGGCTGGGGTCGCAGATGCGGGCCGCTAGCCCCGGCTTGGAGCTGCGGGGCGCGGTCGCGGCGGTTGCCCTTCTCTCGCGTCTTCCGCTGCTCGCCCGACAGGAGCCCGCCGGCGCCGACGTGGCGCGTGGCGCCTGGGCCTTCCCGCTCGTCGGGGCTGGGTTGGGCGTCGCTGTCGGCGCCCTGGCAGTGGTCGGCGCGCAGGTCCTCACGCCGTTTGCAGCTGCCGCCCTCGCGGTCTGCGTCGGCGTGCTGCTGACCGGCGCCCTTCACCTCGATGGATTAGCCGATAGCGCTGATGGGCTGGGGGGACATTCGCCCCAGCAGGCGCTGGCGATCATGCGCGACCACACGGTGGGCTCCTATGGGGCGGCGGCGTTGTCGTTGGACCTGATCCTACGCTCAGCGCTGCTGGCTGCCCTGCTCGCGCGACCCGGCACGATCGCGGCGCTCGCCGCCGCAGGAGCCGTCTCCCGTGCTGCGGTGCTGCCGGTTGCCGCCCTGCTCCCCTACGCCCGCGCCGAGGCCGGCCTCGGCGCGGCACTGTCCGGAATCCGCGGTCGCTGCCTGCTCGGCGTCACCATCGCGATCGCGCTGACCCTGGCTCTGGTCGAAGCGTCGGGCCTCTTCGTTCTGGCCACCGCAGCCGTTGTCGCCACCTTCCTTGCTGCTTTCGCCAACCGCCGATTTGGCGGGGTCACCGGCGACGTGCTGGGGGCGACGGTCGAGCTGGTCGAGCTGGCTGCCCTAGCGGTCCTGGCAGCCGTCACCTGATTTGGCGGCGCTTACCCGTGGGCGTGGCCAGCGGCGTAACTCTTGCGGTAGGTGCGCAGGAACTGCGGCGACAAGGACTGGTTGTCGGGGCTGTAGCGGGCGGCGGCGGAGAGGCGGCGGATCAGCTCGGTGTGGATTCCTTCGGTGCCCTCGGCGCCGCGCTGGGCGGCGCCGAGCAGGTATCCGAGCTGGACGTTTGCGGCGCCTCCGGGTTTGGAGCGCGCCTCCCCGTTGAGTTTGGTCGTAGCGGTCAGCATCGCGGCCCCGACCGTGGCCAGGTCGCCGGTCTTCTGGTTCTCGGCGAGGCAGTCGGAGATCGACGCCTCGCCGCTCAGCCGGACTTCGCCCGGCGCATCGCCGAGAGCGCCCAGATAGGCGCCCGCCCCGTCGAGGCAGGCGACCGGCGTCGAATCGCCAGGCGCGCCGCAACCCGAGGCAAGCAGCGCCAGCGGCGTGAGGAGGGCGATCAGGCGTGCGCGGCACATCGGCGCATCCTACGGACGTGCCGTCGCTCAGCGGCCCATACGGGGGTACTTAACGACGGCACGTCCCCCGCGGTCAGTCGCCGCTGGGGATGCCGCCGGTGGGGGCGGTCGAGTAGCCCCCCGGTGGGCCGGTCGCGGCCTTCGGTCGCGGCTGCGGCGCAACCTGATTGCCGCCGCTGGTCGGGAAGACTTCGACCCATTCGGCGAGCTGGAACATCGGCGCGAGGGCGTGTTCCCAGGAGAGGTGCAGGTGGTTGCCGCAGCCGTGGCCGGCGTCGCCTTCGTAGCCGACCCAACGGAAGGGCGGCCGGGGGCGGTTCTGGACCGGCTCGGCCCAGTGGGCGAGGCGGGTGATGCCGGCCCAGCTGCTGTCGCATTTGCCGCTGCCGTTCAGCGGCACGACGTCGACGGCGAGCCCGTTGTAATGGTCGGAGCCCTTGACATGGCAGTTGTCGCAGCCCACGTGTTCGCCGTCGGGAAGCGGGCCCGAGTAGCCGTCGGTGACGTAGATCGGGAAGTGGGCGGCGATCCAGCGCAGGTCCGGGACGATCCGACGATCGACCATGTCGCCTTCTTCGTGCGGAATCGAGGCGGGAATCGGGACGATTTCCCCCGTCGCGTGGACGAGGCGCGTGGGGAGAGGCGCGGCACTCGTGGGCGCTGCCGTCGAGCAGGCAAGCAGCGCGGCGGCGGCGAGCGCCGCAAGCGAGCGGCGGCCTGCACGCGACTCTTGCCGGGGAAGCTTGTCGATCGTCACGGGCACGTCTCCGCCGTTATCGACAGGCGCACCCGCCCCGCTTGAGCCCCGCAGGTTAGGGTCCCCGCATGCCGACCGTGCGCGACGCCAGCTTCGACCTCTTCCGTGCCCAGGGAATGACGACTATCTTCGGCAATCCCGGCTCGACCGAGCTGCCGATGCTCGCCGACTTCCCGAGTGACTTCCGCTACGTGCTCGGCTTGCACGAGGGGGTCGTGGTCGGGATGGCCGACGGCTACGCGCAGGCGTCCGGCCGCACCGCGATCGCCAACCTCCACACCGCGCCCGGGGTCGGCAACGCGATGGGGGCGATCTTCAACGCACAGGCCAACCACTCGCCGCTGCTGGTCACCGCCGGTCAGCAGGCACGGGCGCAGATGACCCTGCAGGCGAACCTGACCAACCGCGACGCGATCCGCATGCCCCACCCGCTGGTCAAGTGGGCTTACGAGCCGCCGCGGGCCGAGGACGTGCCACTCGCCCTCGCCCACGGGGCCCACCTCGCCTCGCTGCCGCCGCAGGGCCCCGTCTTCGTCTCGTTGCCGATGGACGATTGGGACGCCGAGGTGGAAGAGGCCGATGCCCGCGAAGCGATCGCCCGCCGGGTTACTGGCCGCGCCGTCGCCGACCCCGAGGCGGTGCGCGCGCTCGCCGAGCGGCTCGACGCGGCCACCAACCCCGTCTTCGTCGCCGGCCCCGACATCGATGCCAGCGGCGGCTGGGACATCGCGGTGGCGCTGGCCGAGCGCCAGCGCCTGCCGGTTTGGTCGACGCCGGCGACCGGCGGAGGCAAACTCGGCTTCCCCGAGGGGCATCCCCACTTCCGCGGCGTCCTGCCCCCGGCGATCGGCCCGATCGGGCAGACGCTGGAGGGGCACGACCTGATCCTCGTCGCCGGCAGCTCGGTCTTCCCCTACTACCCCCACATCCCGGGCCCGCTGCTCCCAGAGGGGGCGAAGCTGGTCGCGATCACCAGCGATCCCGACGAGGCCGCCCGGGCGCCGATGGGCGACGCGATCGTCGCCGACGTCAAGCTGACCCTGGAGGCGCTGCTGGAGGCGCTGCCGGAGTCCTCGCGCCCGGCGCCCGAGCCGAACCCAGGCCCGCAGGAAATCCCCGCCGAGGACCCGCTCAACTCCTCCACCGTGCACTCCGCCCTCGCCGAGGTCTTCCCCGAGGACGGCATCGTCGTGCTCGAGTCGCCGGCCAGCACCTTGGCGCTGCGCAACCAGCTGCGCCTCTCGCGCCCGGGCAGCTACTACTTCAGCGCCGGCGGCGGCCTCGGCTTCGGCTTGCCGGCCTCGATCGGCGTGCAGCTCGCCCAGCCAGATCGCCCGGTCGTATGCGTGATCGGCGAGGGCTCGGTCCAGTACGCGGTCAGCGCCTTCTGGAGTGCCGTCGCCCACGAGGTGCCGGTCACCTTCCTCGTCATGCGCAACTCCGAGTACGCGATCCTCAAGTGGTTCGCCGAGGTCGAGTCGGTGCAGGGCGCGCCCGGCCTCGACCTGCCCGAGCTCGACGTCGCCGCCGTGGCGGCCGGCTACGGCGTCTCGACCCAGCGGGCGAGCGGGCGGGACGAGGTTCGCGACGCGCTCGTCAAAGCGCTCGCCTCCTCGCGGCCGGAGCTGGTCGAAGTCCCGGTGCAACCGGGAATGTCCCTCTTCTAGGAAGATTCCGGGGATGACCGTCGCCGCCCCCGACCGAGCTCCCGACGAGCTGGCCGGCGGCGCGGTGCAGCCGCTGCGCGGAGAGCTCGAGGCCTTGCTCGGGCAAGACCGGGTGCTGGGGCGGGCCAGCGACATCGTCCGCTACGCCTCCGACGCCAGCCCCTACCGGCTGCTACCGCAGGCGGTGGTGATGGCGCGCGACGTGGACGACGTCTCCAAGACCATCGCCTACGGCCGCGCCAACGGCGTCCCCGTCGTCTTTCGTGCCGGCGGCACCAGCCTCAACGGCCAGGGGCAGAGCGACGGCATCCTGGTCGACGTGCGGCGCCACTTCGGCGGCGTCGCCGTGGAGAAGGACGGGGCGCTGGCCCGGGTCAAGCCCGGCACGGTGCTCGGCCACGCCAATCGCGTCCTCGCCCCGCACGGGCGCAAGCTCGGCCCCGACCCGGCCAGCACCGACATCGCCACGGTCGGCGGCGTGATCGCCAACAACTCGGGTGGGATGCGCTGTGGCACCGTCTACGACTCCTACTCGACCGTGCGCTCGATGACCTTCGTGTTGCCCTCCGGGACGGCGATCGACACGGCTGCCCCCGGCGCCGCTGAGCGCTTCGCCGCGGCTGAGCCTGAGCTGACCGCAGGCCTGGCCGCGATCCGCGAGGAGATCCGTGCCGACGCCGAGCTGAGCGAGCGCATCCGGCGCAAGTTCTCGATCAAGAACACGACCGGCTACCGGCTCTGCGCCTTCCTCGACGCCGATGAGCCGCTGGAGATCTTCCGCCGCCTCGTGGTCGGCTCGGAGGGCACGCTGGCCTTCGTCGCCGAGGCTGTCTTCGAGACCGTGCCGCTGCCGGCCAGTACCACCACTGCCTGGATCCACTTCCCCGGCATCGACGCCGCGATCGCGCCGGTCCGCGAGCTGGTCGAGAGCGGCGCAACTGCGGTCGAGCTGATGGTCGCCCCGGCGTTGATCGTCGCCGCCTACAACATGGTCGGCGCGCCCGAGGAGTGGAAGGAGCTGCCGCCCGAGTCGGCTGTGCTGCTGGTCGAGTTCGGCGCGGCCTCGGATGCCGAGCTGGACGCCTACGTCGGCAAGGCGAACGAGATCCTTGCCTCCCACGAGACGATCCGCCCGCTCGAGTTCACCCGCGAGGCCGAGGAGATCGAGCTCGCCTGGCGGGTGCGCGAGGGGTTGCACGGGCTGGTCGGGCGGGTGCGGCCGCCGGGCACGGCGCTGATCGTCGAGGACGTCTGTGTGCCGCCTGAGCGGATTGCCGAAGGCGCCCGCGACCTGCAGGCGCTGCTCGGCGAGCACGGCTTCCTGGCGGGCGTCGCGGGTCACGCCTCCGCCGGGAACCTCCATTTCATGCTCACTCCCGATTTCGCCAAACCGGAGGACCTCGAGCGCTACGAGTCCTTTATGGCGAAGCTGGTCGAGCTGGTCGTCGGCAAGTACGACGGCTCGCTCAAGGCAGAGCACGGCACCGGGATCAACATGGCGCCCTACGTCGAGCGCGAGTGGGGCGAGAAGGCGACCGAGCTGATGTGGTGGGTGAAGCGGCTCGCCGACCCCGACGGGGTGCTCGCCCCCGGCGTCGTCCTCAACCGCGACTCGGGCGCCCATCTGCGCAATCTGAAAACGACGCCGGAGATCGAGGAGTCGGCGACGACCTGCGTCGAGTGCGGCTTCTGCGAGCCGGTCTGCCCCAGCCGCAATTTGACCACGACCCCGCGGCAGCGGATCGTGCTGCGGCGCGAGATGGCGCGACAGCAGCCGGGTTCGCCGCTGCTGAAGGCGCTGGAAGAGGAGTACGAGTACGACGGCCTCGACACCTGCGCCGCCGACGGCTCCTGCCGCCTCGCCTGTCCGCTCGGGATCGACACCGGCAAGCTGGTCAAGGAACTGCGCGCCGAGCGGCACACGCCTCGCGCCGAAGCGCTGGCCCTGCGCACCGCGAAGCGCTGGGCCGGGGTGGAGAAGGCCTCGCGCGCGGCACTGCGGATCGGCGCCCCTCTGGCGCGCCGCACCGAGCGCGGCGCGGGGCTGCCGGGACCGGCTCTGGCGCGATTGCCGCAGACCGCGCGCCAGGGCGCCGCAGCCGTCTACGTCCCTTCCTGCACCAACCGCATCTTCGGTCGTGCCGCCGACGGGCCTAGAACGTCAGATATAGACGCGTTTCAGGCCCGTCGGCGGCTTATCAGCCTTGCCGAGGCGATGGTCGCGGTGTCCGCCCGCGCCCGGCTGCCGGTTTGGATCCCGGCCGAGGTCGGCGGCAGCTGCTGCGGGCTGCCGTGGGGCTCGAAAGGATTCGGCGATGCCAATCGCCAAAAGGCGAACGACATGGTCGAGCACCTCTGGCGCTGGAGCGACGAGGGCGCGCTGCCGGTTGTGATCGACGCCGCCTCCTGCACCCACGCCATCGCCGAGCCCGGCGAGGGGGTGCTCGGTGAGGAGAACGCCGGGCGACTCGCCGAGCTGCAGATCCTCGACTCTGTCGCCTGGGCGCACGACCGCCTGCTGCCGCGGCTCGAGATCGCCCGCAAGGTCGGCTCCGCCACCGTTCACCCAACCTGCGCGACGCGGCAGCTGGGCCTCGCCCCGCGGCTCCGCGCCCTCGCCAATGCTCTCGCCGAGGACGTCTACGTCGCCCCCTCCGCGACCTGCTGTGGCTTCGCCGGCGATCGCGGCTTCTCGCACCCCGAGCTGACCGCGGCGGCGACGGCGGACCAAGTGGCCGAGCTCTCCGGTCGCCATTTCGACGCCCACCTCTCCAGCAACCGCACCTGCGAGATCGGCCTCGGCCGGGCTGCTGGCGAGCCTTACGAGTCCTTCCTCTTCCTGCTCGAGCAGCTAACGCGAGGAGGCTGAGACTGCGGCGGCGCCCTGTTCGTCGGCGTCGGCCTCGAGCTCGCGCACCATCTCGACTATCGCCGGGTTGCGCTCGAGGTAGCGGTCGAGCAGGGGGTTGAGGAGGCCGCGAAAGGCAGAGGCGTAGCGCCACCATCTCGGCGCGAAGATCCGCGGCGCCCGCGCTTCGATGCCGCGCACCACTGCTGCCCCAGCCTCGCCCGGTGAAATTCGCTTGGTCAACCGACCCGACAGCAGTTTTTCGTCGAGGCCGCTCGAGTGAGGACGATCGAGCGCGTCCTGCAGCAAACTCGTGTCGACCAGGCCGAAGTAGGCGACGCTCGCGCTTGCGCCCAGCGGCGTCAGCTCGGTGCGCAGCGATCGGCCCAGCGACTCGACGCCGGACTTGGCGGCCGCGTAGGGGCTGTTGACGACCCCGTTGATGAATGCGTAGACGGATGAGGTGACGACGACGTGACCGCGGCGCTCGACGATCTGCGGCAGCGCCGCCCGCACGGTGCGCCATACCCCGAGCATGTCGACCTCGAAGACCCGCTCCCATTCCTCGCTGCCGATCCCCCGTACCGTGGCCGTTTTCGGCTGGACGATGCCGGCATTGGCGACGACGACGTCGAGGCCGCCGAAGCGCTCGACCGTCTCGCTGACCGCCTGCATGATCGCGGCGTGGTCGGTGACATCGGCGCCGATCCCGATCGCCCGTCCGCCGACCCGCTCGGCTGCCTCGCGGGCCTGGTCGAGGTCGAGGTCAACCACCGCGACCGAGGCGCCGCGCATGTGAATCTGGCGGGCGGTCTCGTAGCCGATTCCCCGTGCGGCGCCAGTCACCAGCGCCACCTTTCCATTCAGATCGTAGGCGGGCATACGGCGGTCAGGGTACTCACTCCTAGAATCACTCGCCCATGCCCGGCTTCAAGCCAGTCGACCCGAAGCAGTCCTTCCCGGAGCTCGAGGAGCGGGTGCTGGCGCGCTGGCGCGAGCGCGATGTCTTTCACCGCTCGCTCGCCAACCGCGAGGGCGCCGAGGTCTGGAGCTTTTACGAGGGCCCGCCCACCGCGAACGGAAAGCCCGGCTCCCACCACGTCCTCTCCCGTGTCTTCAAGGACATCTACCCCCGCTACAGAACGATGCGCGGCTACCGGGTGCCGCGCAAGGCCGGCTGGGACTGCCACGGGCTACCGGTCGAGCTGGAGGTCGAAAAGGAGCTGGGCATCGGCTCCAAGCAGGAGATCGAGGAGTACGGGATCGGTGAGTTCAACCAACGCTGCCGGGAATCGGTCTTCGAGTACGTCGAGGAGTGGAACCGGCTGACCGAGCGGATCGGCTTCTGGATCGACCTCGACGATCCCTATGTCACGCTCGAGAACACCTACATCGAGTCGGTCTGGTGGTCACTGCGAAAGCTCTGGGACGACGAGCGCCTCTACGAGGGCCACAAGGTCGTCCCCTACTGCCCCCGCTGCGGCACGGCGCTCTCCTCGCACGAGGTCGCGCTTGGCTACCAGGACGTCGAGGACCCGTCGATATATGTGCGCTTTCCATTGTTTGCCGGCGACGGGAGCGAGGCGGGAGAGTCGCTGCTGGTCTGGACGACGACGCCGTGGACGTTGCCGGGCAACGAGGCCGTTGCTGTGGCCCCCGACATCACCTACGTCAAAGCTCGGGTTGGCGGAGAGACGCTGATTCTCGCTGAGCCGCTGGTCGAGAGGGTGCTGGGCGAGGGAGCCGAGATCGTCGACCGGCTGCCGGGCTCGGAGCTTGTCGGCCGCCGCTACAAGGGCCCGGTCTTCGCCCTCAGCGATCGCGAGCCGGGTGGCTTCCCGGTGATCGCCGGCGACTTCGTCACCACCGAGGACGGCACCGGCCTGGTCCACATCGCCCCCGCCTTCGGCGAGGACGATTACGCAGCTGCGGCGGAGAACGGGATCTTCGACCCGACCGAGCACGGCACCCTCTACAACCCGGTCGGGCTCGACGGCAAGTTCGACCGGCGAGTGGCCGGCTTCGAGGGCCGCTTCGTCAAGGACCCCGAGGTCACCCGGGCGCTGATCGACGACCTGCGCGGGCGCGGTCTGCTCTTCCGCGAGCAGGTATACGAGCACGCCTACCCACACTGCTGGCGTTGCGGCACCCCACTGCTCTACTACGCCAAGTCGAGCTGGTACGTCGCAACCTCTCAGGCTCGCGATCAGCTCCTCGCCAACAACGAGAAGATCGGCTGGCGCCCCGAGCACATCAAGCACGGTCGCTTCGGCAAATGGCTCGAGAACAACGTCGACTGGGCGCTCTCGCGCGACCGCTACTGGGGGACGCCGCTGCCGATCTGGGAGTGCTGGACGGAGACCTGTGACGGCCGCTTCTGCGCCGGCTCGGTCGCCGAGCTGCGCGAGCGCGCCGGCGGCGAGGCGCCCGAAGACCTGCACCGCCCCTACATCGACGAGGTGACGGTCGAGTGCGAGAAATGCGGTGGCGAGATGCGCCGGGTCGACTCGGTGATCGACACCTGGTACGACAGCGGCGCGATGCCCTTCGCCCAGTTCCACTACCCGTTCGAGAACGAGGAGCTGTTCGAGGAGCGCTTCCCCGCCGACTTCATCTGCGAGGCGATCGACCAGACGCGCGGCTGGTTCTACACCCTGCTCGCCGAGTCGACCCTGCTCTTCGGCACCTCCAGCTACCGCAACTGCGTCTGCCTCGGGCTTATCCTCGACCCCGAGGGGCAGAAGATGTCGAAGAGCAAGGGCAACGTGGTCGAGCCTTGGGACGTGATCGCCGCGCACGGCGCCGACGCCTTCCGCTGGTACTACCTGACCGCGCAGCAGCCCTGGTCCGGCTACCGCTTCTCGGTCAAGACGGTGGGCGAATCGGTACGCCAGTTCCTGCTGACCCTCTGGAACACGTACTCGTTCTGGGTGCTCTACGCGAACGCGGAGAATCTTGGTCCCGATGACTTCCGAGGCGGCCCAGAGCCCTCCGACGACCTCGATCGCTGGGCCTTGTCGCGACTCCAGGCCACGGTGGCCAGCGTCGGCGAGCACATGGACGGCTTCGACTGCACCGCCGCCGGGCGCGAGATCGCATCCTTCGTCGAGGAGCTCTCGAATTGGTACGTGCGCCTCTCCCGCCGCCGCTTCTGGGAGGGCGACCGGGCCGCCTTCGGCACCCTGCGTCACTGCCTGCTGGAGACGGCGGCGCTGCTCGCCCCATTTATCCCCTTCCTGGCTGACGAGATCCACCTCAATCTGGCTGGGGGGGAGGCCGAGGCCTTGGGCGAGCTTCCCGATTCTGTTCATTTGCGCGACTTCCCCGAGTCCGATCCGGCGCTCGCCGACTCAGGGCTGGAGGCCGCGATGGGGGCGGTGCGCCTCACGGTCGAACTCGGCCGCGCCGCTCGCGCCCAGGCGAAGGCGAAGATGCGCCAGCCGCTGCGCCGCGCGGTGATCGTCGCCAACGACGCCGAGCGCGAGGCGATCTCCGCCAGCGCCGACCTGGTCAAGGCCGAGCTGAACGTGAAGGAGCTCGACTTCGTCAGCGAGGAGGCGGAGCTGGTCAGCTACGCGGTCAAACCCAACTACCGCTCGCTCGGCCCGCGCTTCGGCAAGCGGATGCCACAGGTCGCCGCCGCGGTCGAGGCGCTCGATCCAGTCCACGTCGCCAAGGTGATGGCCGATGGCGGCCAGGTCGGCATCAACATCGATGGCCACGAGCACGCGCTCGTGCCGGAGGACGTGACCCTTGCCCTGCAGCCATTGGAGGGCTATGAGGTCGAGGCGGAAGCCGGGCACGCCGTCGCCCTGCAGCTCGAGCTGGACGACGAGCTGCGGCGAGAGGGCCTGGCGCGCGAGATCGTCCACGCGGTCCAGAACGCCCGCAAAGAGGCGGGCCTGGAGATCACCGACCGGATCCGGTTGGGCCTGGCGGGTGACGGGGAGCTGATCGCCGCTGCACAGGCGCGCGAGCCGTACCTAGTCGGCGAGGTCCTAGCCACCGAGGTCGTCTACGACGCCACGGACGGCGTCACCGCCAAGCTCGACGGCCGCGAGCTACGTATCTCGATCGCATCGGGACGTGCCGGGACTTAGGCACCCATATGGACGCCTAAGTCCCGGCACGTCTAGTCCGGCTTGGGCTTGCCGATGATGAAGTCGGTCTTCGGCGAGTCGGAGAACTTCACCCAGCAGTGCTCGGGGGCGGCGCCGGCGATCTCGACCAGCGCCGCTTCGATCCGCTTCGCGATCTCGGCCTTCTGCTCGTCGGTCCGTCCCTCGAACCAGTGGATGTGGACGAAAGGCATCCGTCGCCTGTGGTTTGTCTCGGACCGGCGCTCTAGGCGAGCGCCGGCTCCAGCTCGGCCTCGAGGCGCCGCTTCGGCATCGCCCCGACGACTTTCTTGGCGATCGCCCCGTCCTTGAAGAGGAGCAGGGTCGGGATCGAGAGCACTTCGTACTCGGCAGCGGTCTGCTGGTTCTCGTCGACGTTGAGGCTGACGATCTTGAGGTCGTCGCGCTCGTCGTCGATCTCCTCGAGCACCGGGTGGACGACGCGGCAGGGGCCGCACCAGGGGGCCCAGAAGTCGACAAGCACGGGGCCATCGGCCTCGAGCACGTCGGCTTTGAAGGTGGCGTCGGTGACGTCGGTGAGCTTGCCAGTCACTGGTATCGGTCTCCCGGGAGTCGAGGTTCAGCGCTCAATACTTCATAAAGTATAGCGAGGTTCTAGGTGGCCGCCGAGTGGCGCCCGCCGTCCCCTTTGCCAAAGCGTAGAAGAGGGACCCGCCAGATGGCCTCGAGGACGATTGAGCGGTCCATCTTCGAGCTGCCGACCCGGCGGTCGCGAAAGACGATCGGCACCTCCGCGACTGTGAAGCCATGTTGGATGGCCCGGTAGGTCAGCTCGACCTGGAAGGCGTATCCCCGCGCGCGCACAGCGTCCAGGTCGATCGCCTCCAGCACCTCGCGACGGAAGCACTTGAAGCCGCCGGTCAAATCGCGCACGCCAACTCCGAGCACGAGCCGCGCGTAGGCGCTGCCACCGCGGCTGATCACCCGCCGCAGCGCTCCCCAATCGCCGACGCCGCCGCCCGGCACATAGCGAGAGCCGATCGCCAGGTCGGCCCGCTCGGCGGCCTCGAGCAGCCGCGGCAGGTAGGCCGGCTCGTGGGAGAAATCGGCGTCCATCTCGACGATCAGACCGGCGCCGCCCGCGAGGGCGCGACGGAAGCCGGCGATGTAGGCGGGCCCCAACCCTTCCTTGCAGGGCCGGTGCAGGACCTCTACTCGCTCATCCTCGGTGGCGAGGCGGTCGGCGATCTTTCCGGTGCCGTCGGGGGAGTTGTCGTCGACGATCAGCACCCGTGCCGAGGACGGCAGCTTCGCCAGCACGGCGGTGACGACCGGACTCAGGTTCTCAGCCTCGTTGTAGGTGGGGAGGACCAGCCAGGCCGGGCCTTGGGCGGAGTTCGAGGAAAGCACGCGCGGCGATGCTAGTACCACGACGTAAGAGGAGCTAAATCGACGGCCGTTCGCACACGCAGGTCATGAGTCAGGCTCTAACTTGCACGACATGACCAATGCCGAGATCGCCGCCGCCCTCGAAGAGCTGGGGGTCCTGTACGAGCTCGACGGCGCGGTCAAATACAGAGTGCTCGCCTACTCGACCGCCGCCAAGGCGATCCGCGAAAGCCCGCTCTCGGTTGCCGAGCTGGCGGCGCAGGGACGGGCAACGGAGATCCCCGGGGTGGGAAAGACCCTCGCCGAGAAGATCGAGGCACTGCTGGAGACCGGCGAGATCCCCGCCGCGGTGAAGCTGAAGGCGAAGTTCCCGCCGACGCTGATCGAGGTGACGCGGGTCCCCGGCCTGGGGGCGAAAACCGCGCGGCGTCTCTACGAGGAGCTCGGGGTCACCTCGATGGAGGATCTGAAGGAGGCGGCAGAGGGAGAGCGGATCCGCGAGCTGAAAGGCCTCGGCGAGAAGGTCGAGGAGAACGTGCTGGCGGCGCTGGAGCGGCTCGGCGAGCCCGGTGAGGGCCCCGGCCGCGTCCTGCTCTCTGCGGTGCGGCCGATCGCCGAGGAGCTGGCGGCGGCGCTGCGCGAGCACCCCGCCGCCAATCGGGTCGAGGTGGCGGGCTCGGTGCGGCGCTGGGCGGAGACCTGCAAGGACATCGACCTGATCGCCACCGCCGAGCAGCCGCAAGAGCTCGCTGAGCAGCTGGCCGGCCATGAGCTGATCGCCGCCGCCGGGAACCCCGGCCCGAACGGTGTGCGTGCCCAGACCCACAACGGGATCTCGGTCGACCTGCGGATCGTCCCCCCCGAGGCCTTCGGCAACCTGCTCCAGCACTTCACCGGCTCGGCGGCGCACAACGTGCAGTTGCGCGAAGAGGCGGTGGCGCGCGGCCTCTCGGTCTCCGAGCACGGGATCACCGAGACTGAGAGCAGCGAGAAGACGCTGTGCGCGAGCGAGGAGAAGGTCTACGAACGGCTTGGCTACGCCTACATCGAGCCGGAGCTGCGTGAGGGGCGGGGCGAGCTGAAAGCGGCGCGCACCGGCAAGCTGCCCAACCTGGTTTCGGCCGCGGACGTCCGCGGCGACCTGCACTCCCACACCACCCTCTCCGACGGGCGCAACACGCTGGAGGAGATGGCCGCGGCCGGGCGCGAGCGCGGCTACGCCTATATGGCGATCACCGACCACTCGGCCAGCCACGGCTTCGGCGACCACGTCACCGTCGAGCGGCTCTGGCAGCGGATCGAGGAGGTGCGCGAGTGGAATCGGGGCAGGCGCGGGCTCCGTCTGCTCGCCGGCTCGGAGGTCAACATCGGCCTCGACGGCTCGCTCGACTACCCCGACGACCTGCTCGAAGCGCTCGACTGGGTGATCGCCAGCGTCCACACTTCCTTCTCGATCTCCGAAGCGGCGATGAGCGAGCGGGTCTTAACGGCGATCGAGAACCCGCACGTCGACTGCATCGGCCACCTCACCGGCCGCCTGATCGGCCGCCGTGAGCCTTACGGCATCGACGTCGAGGCTGTGGTCGAGGCGGCGTCCCGGGCCGGCACGATGCTGGAGATCAACGGCAACCCGAACCGCCGCGACCTCTCCGAGCACCACGCCCGCCTCGCCAAGGAGGCTGGCGCCACGATCGTCCTCAACACCGACGCCCACGGCGTCGACACCCTCGGCAACATGGCTTACGCAGCAGCCACTGCCCGACGGGCCTGGCTGACCGCGGCCGACATCGCAAACACGCGCGGCTGGAGGGACTTCAAAAAATTCATCAAGCGGTAGACGCGACGGGTCCTGTCACCGCGACTATCGCAGAGGGTCACTGCGAAGTCCCGGGCTACGCACGAGCTGAATCGGACGAAGCGCTGAGTTCGAGACGACGTAGAACTTGACGCCGTCGCGATGCTCGATGCCGAGCACGGCCGCCTCGCGGGAGCGCATCGCGAGGGCGACGAGGAGGGCGTAGCCGGCGCCGATCGCCGCGACGCCGGGGTAGAGGATGCCGAGGATGCCGGCGATGATGGCGGTGAGGCCGATCGGCCAGAGGCGGATTGCGGCGATCCGGCCGGGCGAGTGCTCGGGGAGCGAGGTTGCGGTGCGGGCCTGGGCGAGGGCGTCGCGGACGCCGTCGGCGGCGCCGGTAGGCCGCCCCAGGTACATGCCGAGGACGAGCGCGATCAGCCACCAAGCGGCGGCGACCAGGGCCGTCCTCGTGTCGCCATCGCGGCCGGCGGCGATCGCCGTGATCGCCCCCAGCGCGGTCGCCTCGGCGCCGGTGAGGAAGACGGTGATCCGCAGCAGGTCGGTGTAGGGCATTCGAAGTCCTACTCCGCCAGGGCCTCTAGCAGTGCCAGCCATCCCGCCGGGCCGTCGACTCGCAGGTCGGACTCTTCGACCAGCTCGGGCGGCCCCTCGTCGGAGACCACCCCGACGCAGATCGCGGCCTCCAGCTCGCCGTCCTCGTGCAGCTCCCGCAGCCGCCGGAAGGCGTCGAGGTCGGTGCGGTCGTCGCCGCCGTAGACCGCCGCCGTAACTCCGTCGGCGGCCAGCAGTGCTGCCACTGCCGCGTCCTTGCCACCGCCGCCCGGCGGGCGCAGCTCGAGCACCTTGCGTCCCCAGCGCGGCTCCAATCCCGCCCGCCCGCCCGCTGCGGCGATCTCGTGGGCCCGCGCCTCGGCGCCACGCTCGTCACCGGCGCCACGCCAGTGCAGCGCCTGGATCGGTCCCTTGTCCTCCAACCGCAGTTCCACCTCGGCCAGCGCCTCATCTCCGAGCTCGGAGATGAACGCGGCCGCATCCCCCTCACGGCCCCGCAGCGATGGATCGAAGCGGGGCGCCGCGTCGCCGGGCAGCAGCAGCTCGAGGCCGTGGTTGCCCGCGTAGGCGATGCCATCGACTCCGACCAGCCGCCGTGCCTCCGCGGCGCGGCGGCCGGAGACGCAGCCGACCAGGCCGTACCGTCCGCTCAACCGCGCGAGCAGCTCGGAGGCCCGTGCCGGCACCTCGGCTTGCTCGGGCCGGGGGACGATCGGGGCCAGGGTTCCATCGACGTCGGTGAGGATCGCCGCGCGTGCGGGGTCCGCTTGCAGGCGCGCCAGCGGCCCAAGCCCCGCCTCGCGCTCCCCTCTACCGGATTCGGGAGACACCGGACTAGTATCGCGCGATGCCGTCCACGCACACGCTGAAGCTCGCCGCAATCGGCACGCTGGCCGGCGTCTTCAGCGGCCTCTTCGGGGTGGGCGGCGGCACCGTGATCGTGCCGCTGCTGATCTTCTGGTTCGGCTACGGAGAGCGTCTCGCGACCGGCACCAGTCTGGGCGCAATCGTCCTGATCGGCCTGCTCGGCGCCGTCGCCCAGGGTGGGATCTACGGCAACGTCCACGTCGCCACCGGCCTGCTGCTCTCGATCCCGGCGATCGCCGGCGTCGTGATGGGCACCGCGATCCAGCAGCGGATCCCCCAGCGCGCCGTCTCCCTGCTCTTTGCCGTGCTGCTGGTCGGCGTCGCGATCGAGCTGATCGTCAAGTGAGTGGGCTCGCCGATGGATGAGCTCTTTGCCGCCCTGATCGCCCTTGCCGGCGGCTTCGCCGGCGGCCTGGTCGGGGTCGGCGGCGGAGTTCTGTTCGTCCCGGCGTTGACGATCTTCCTTGGCCTCTCCCAGGTCGAGGGCGAGTCGACCTCGCTGTTGATGATCGTGATCGTCGCCCTCGTTGGCGCATTTCGCCAGAACGCCTACGGCAATCTCAACCTTCGCGACGCAGTGGTGATCGGCGTCCTCTCCCCGCTCGGCGTGCTGATCGGGGTTGTGGTCGCCAACGAGGTCTCGCAACGAGCGCTCGAACTGTCCTTCGCCGCATTGGCTCTCTACGTCGCCTACGGCCTCGTTCGCCGCGCCCTCTCGCCCCAGCCCTAAGGGCTTCGGTCGCCAGGGCGCTACGCTCAAAAGCGTGGATTCCCTTACCTGGCACGCCGACGTGCCGCAGCTGCGCTCTCCCGTCCTCGTCTGTGCCTTCCGTGGCTGGAACGATGCTGCCGGCGCCGCCTCCGCCGCCCTGGACGCGGTGGCCGACTCCTTCGACGCTGAGCCGATCGCCGAGATCGACCCTGAGGACTACTTCGACTTTCAGGCGACGCGGCCGACGATCGTGCTCTCCGAGGGTCAGACCCGCCGCATCGAGTGGCCGCAGAACGACCTGATCGCCATACGCATCCCCGGCGCCGACCGCGACCTTGTCCTCTTCGACGGCACCGAGCCAAATCTGCGCTGGCGCACCTTCTCGGAGACGGTGGCAACCGCCGCCGACACGCTCGGTGTCGAGATGGTCGTCACCCTGGGCGCGCTTGTGGCCGAGGTCTCCCACACCCTGCCGGTGCCGATCACCGGCCTCGCCTCCGACGAGCAGCTGGTCGAGGAGCTCGACCTGCAGCGCTCCAGCTACGAGGGTCCGACCGGGATCGTCGGCGTTGTCCACGACTGCTGCCGTCAGATCGGGATGACCTCAGCCTCGCTCTGGGCGGCGGTTCCGCACTACGTAGCGGCTGTGCCCAATCCGAAGGCGGCGCTGGCGCTGCTGCGCCGGCTCGAGGGCCTGACCGGGATCGCCGTCGACGCCACCGAGCTCGAGGAGGAAACGGCCAGCTACGAAGAGCAGATCGGCCGCGCCGTCGCCGCCAACCCGGAAATCGCCGAGCTGGTGGAGCGGATCGAGGCGGAGCAGGTCGAGCAGCTCGGCGAGGACAGCGATGACCTGCCCTCCGCCGACACGATCGCGCGTGAGTTTCAGCAGTTCCTGCAGCAGCGCCGCGGCGAGTCCAACTAGCTCAGCTCTCCGCCGCCGGGCAGATCAGGCGGTAGTCGCACCAGCCGCAGACAGTCGGTGACGGGCGCGGCTCGAAGTCCTGGCCGAGGACACCCTCGCCCACCTGCAACACGGTGCGCTCGACCCGCTCGGCGTCGTCGGGTCGGACCGGCGCGGCAACCTTGTCGCCGTCGAGCACGTAGTAGTAGCTGCCGGCCTTCGCCTCCAGGTCCCAGGCCTCGCGGGCCGCGAGGCGGTAGAGCGCCAGCTGCAGGTCGCTCTCCAGGTCGGCCTCGCTCTTGCGCTCGCCGGTCTTGTAGTCGATCAGCTCGTAGCCGCCATCGGGCAGGCGGTCGACTCGGTCGACCCGTCCCCGCACGTGGTGCTCGCCGATGCGGATGTCGAACTTGCGCTCGAGCCAGACCGGTTCGCCCTCGGAATCGCGCTCGCGTTCCCAGTAAAGGCGCATCGCCTCCCGCGCTCGGTCGCGAAACTGCAGCTCGTCGTCGCTGGAGCCGAATCCGGAGCGGCGCCAGCCTGTCTCGAACAGATCCATCAAGCGCTGCAGTCCGTCCTCCTCGCTCTCGTCTCCGCCCTCCTTGTGGAAGCGTTCGAGAACGTTGTGGATGAGGATGCCGAAGCGCTGGTTGATCGTGGGCTCCTCCGGGATGCCGAAGACCCGCCGGAACTTGTACTTCAGCGGGCAGGTCAGGTAAAGGTCGAGATCGGAGGCGGAGAGGCTGAGCGAGCCGTCGCCGCGTCGCGGCAGGAACGCCTCCAGCGAAGGCTCCTGGCGGGTGGCGATCAACCTGCGCCTGCTGTCGCGCTCCCGCTCCGACCCGAGCAGGTATGAGTCGAGCGAGGAGGCGTCGAGCTCGGCCTGCTGCTCGGGCGTGGCGACCTGGCGCAGCAGCCCGTTGACCGCCTCGATCGCCTCCGCAGTCGCCTCGTCGCCCGGCCGCTGGGCGAGCGCCGCCAGCTTGAGCAGCTCCAGGTAGCGGGCGATCGCCCGGTTGACGTCGACCGCCGTGTCGAGCCGCGGCTCCGACAGCTCCCGGCCCGCCCTCCAGGACGCCTCCAGCATCTCCTCGCGCAGCATGCGGTAGGTCGCGTGCAGCCCCTCGGCCGGGCCGAACAGCTCCTCGGCGTGGGCCTCCTCCTCGGCCTCCGCCGCGGCTAGCGCCTTGGCGTAGAACCCCGAAGGACGGCTCTCACCGTCATCGCCGCGCTCGACCCGGGCGAGGACGAGGCCGGAGCGGGCCGGCCGCCCGATCCGCTCCGCCACTCCGCCACGCTCCAGGCCGAGGACGAAGACTTGCGTGAACTCCATCCCCTTGACCGCGTCGCGGGTAAGGCCCTGCACCGCGCCCGGCGCGGCCGGCTCGACGACGCCGGCCGGCTCGACTCCCGCGTCGGCGACGGCGCTGAGGTGGCGGATGAAGTCCCGGGTCGAGCCGTTCGGCTCGCGCCGCGCCCAGGCGGCCGCAAGCTCAGCGAGGCGCGAGAGGCCGAGCAGCCGCTCGGCGACCTCGGGCTGCGCGGCGAACAACCGCTGGCGGCGCAGCCCGACAGCCTCGATCAGGCGCCGCACGAAGACGTCAGCGCGACGCTCCTCCAGCGCCGCCGAGGCAGCCCCGTAGAGCTTCAGGAAGGACTGGATCCGCTCCCGCGCCTCGGGCGGGATCTGGGGGCTCTCCAGTGCCGCCTCGCAGCCGGAGACGAGGTCCAGCTTGCGGCGACGGGCGATCGTCGTCAGCCGCGCCAGGTCAGCCGCGCGCAGCTCGACCGGTGGTCGGGTCAATGCCCGCGCCGCCGCCGCCGAGTCGCCCGGGTCGGCCAGCACCCTCAACCAGGCGATTGCATCCCGGACCTCGGGGCGCTGGAAGAGAGCGGCTGGGCCGGCGAGATGGAAGGGGACGCTGCGCTCTTCCATTGCCGCCGCGACCGGCCCACCCCGAGCGGGATCGTCGACCAGCACGCAGATGTCTTCGGGCTTCGCCCCGCCAGCCAGCAAATGCTCCGTCTCTCGCGCAACAGCTTGTGCCTGTGCTCGCTCGTTGGTGCAACGCCAGAAGCGGACCGGCGGGTCGCGGAACTGGTGGGTTAGCTCGACCGTAGGCACAGGCGAGGGCGCGGGGGTGTCCGATTGGGCGCGGCGTCCTGTTTTTCGCCCCGGCGGCTCTACGAGAGTTGCATCGGCGTCCGGCGAAAAACCCAGCGCCCAGTCGGACACCCCCGCGCCCTCGCCACCCCCGTCCACGGCGTAGAGCTGGTTCGGATTCTCTTCAGACAGGGCGGCGAGAATCGCCCGCTGAGCTGGGGTCGTGTCCTCCAGCTCATCCACCATTACATAGACAAAGCGGTGGGCGATCGCCGCGCGGATGTCGGGCTGCTCATCTAGGAGCTTGCTCAGGGTAAAGTAGACGTCGCCGCGGTCGAGGCTGCACGTGTCGGCCAAGATTCGGTCGTGTGCCGCGATCAGCTCGGCCAGCTCCGGGTCAGGTGGGTCTGAGCCCGCCTTGACTTCGTCGATCTGCTGCAGCAGGCGGGCCAGCAGGCCCGCCGGGTTGCCGCGGATCTCGTGACGGCGCAGCGGCAGCTCTTCGAGTCGATCGAGCAGCAGCGCTAGCCGCTCGGCCGGGCCGAGCACGCCAAAGAACGGGTCGAGGCCGGCGGCGGTTGAGTGCGCTCGCAGTAGGCGCTCGCAGAGCTGCTCCCAGGTTCCAATCCAGAGCTCTTCGAGCGGCGAGTCGAGCAGTACCTCGACTCGCTCGCGCAGCCGCTGAGCGGTCGCTCGGGTGGATGCCAGGGCGAGAACTCGCTCCGGCTGGGTTCCGTCGGCAACCAGGCGCTCGAAGCGCCGGGCCAGGACCTCGGTCTTGCCGGTTCCGGCCTCGCCGATCAGGAGGAGCGGGCCGGCGCGGTGGCGGATCGCGCGCTCCTGGGGCTCGGCGAGGGCAAGCATGATCCAACGCTACCGCGCTCGACCTCCATGGCCTCGTCCATAGGATGAGCTCGATGGACGTTTTCTCCGCAGACTGGCCCGCAATCTGCCGCCGCATCGCCGCCGCGCAGCGGCAGCTGTTCCAGCAGACGCCGGACCGCGAGGCCCGCACGGAGTACGAGGGGGTGGGCGAGGGAGGAGATCGCAGCCTCGTCATCGACCGCCGCTGCGAGGACGAGGTCTTCGCCGAGCTGGAGCAACTGGCCGCGTCCGGCGCCTCGTTTGTCGCGATCTCGGAGGAGCGTGGAGAGGTGGTCTTCGGCGCGGGAGGTCCAGCGCGGGTCGTGATCGACCCGATCGACGGTTCCCTCAACGCCCGCCGCACCCTGCCCTCCCACAGCCTCAGCATCGCGGTCGCTTCGGGAGCCTCGATGGCGGATGTCGAGTTTGGCTACGTCTACGACTTCGGCGCCGGTGAGGAGTTCGTTGCCGTCAGGGGAAGAGGGACGGCCCTGGACGGCCACCGGGTCGAGGCGGCCGCCGACGTCGAGAAGCTCGAGCTGCTCGGGGTCGAGTCAGCCGAGCCTGAACGTCTGCGGCCCGTGGCAGAGGCGCTCAGCGGCCGGGTCTATCGCCTGCGGGTGATCGGCTCGATCGCGATCACCACCGCCTACGTCGCCGCCGGGCGCCTCGACGGGATGCTCAGCCTGCGCCCCTGCCGATCGGTCGATGCCGCTGCTGCCCAGCTGATCGTCCGTGAGGCAGGCGGCGCCGTCGCATTCGGCGACCTGGAGCTGAGCGAGGCGGACCTCGGTCTCGATGCCCGCTACCCGATCCTCGCCGCGGCTGGGGAGCAGAGCCTGACGGTCATCCGTAACGCTCTGGAAGAGGCGGTTTAGAACAGGTGTTCGGAAGAACGTATGTTCGCTACACTCGCGAACTCCCCTCCGACTCCTCAACAACCACTCCCGAAGGGATGATTCTTAGATGGCAGCCAAAACCAGCAAAGCAACCAGCTCCAAACCCAAAGCCAAGGCGAAAAGCGTCCCGACTCCGACCCCCTCTCCCTCCCGCGCCGAGCAGGTCCGTTCCGCCGCCGAGCGCGCAGTCGACCTGCCGGTTGGCGTCGTGCTCGAGGCCAGCGATCGTGTCGCCGAGCTGCTCGAGCCGTTCAGCGGCCGCACCGCCGCCGAGAAGCAGCTCAAATCGTATGGAACCCAGCTGCGCCGCACCGTGAAGCGCACCGAGCGCCGCGGCGCCAGCGCTCGTCGCAAAGCAACCACCGAAGCACGCAAGACCCGCAACAAAGTCGAGCGCGAGGCCCGCAAGCGGCAGCGCCGGGTCGAGATCACCTTGAAGCGCAACCGCGACGAGGTCGAGCAGCGCGTCCGCAAGGCGATCGACGAGCAGACCTCGCGTGCCCAGGACCTGATCGACCAGCTGAGGGCGTAGGACGCTGCACCGGGAACCGCGCGCGGCTTCGCGCCCTACGGAGTACTGTCGCTCGCCGCGCGCGGGCCCCTGCTTGGTCCTGCACCCTCAGATTCCGCGCACAAAAATCGGTCTTGAGCCCGCCGGCTCGTAGGGCCAGTTGTCCTGCGCTGACGCGTAGGCGCGGAACTGGAAGCGAACGCCGCGGCTGTCGTCGTCGCTGAAGCGGTAGGCGTAGTGGAAATGACCGCTGTGGTCGGTCTGGATTGTCCGGAACTCCGCCCAGGGCAGGCCCGCCAGGCGGAACTGAAGCTGCACGGACTTGCCTCCAGGCGGAATCGTCCCGGGCTCTGCGACAACCCGTCCGCGGAAGACAAGCGGCGTGCCGCCGACCCTTGCGACGCTCGATGAGGCTTGCAGTCGCACCCGGCTCAGCACCTGGAGGTGCAGCGCGGAGCCGTCGGAGCGGGCCAGCGTCGGGCTGCCCTCGAAGGCCACCGCAATCGTCCGGCTCGGACCGGAGGCGGTGCGAATCGCGAACGTTCCGCCCGACCCGGTTCGCACCGTCGATACCCGTTCGGCCGGCTGGGCGCCGTCCGCGAAGCGCTCGACGATCCGCACCGGCATGCCGCCCAGCGGTGAGCTGGCGCCGGTGCTGAGTCGGCCGGTGAAGAGGACGCCCCGGCCGTAGGGGACGGTGCGCCTCAGCACCTGGCCGCGGAAGCTGGCGCGCAGTGCCGTCGTCGCCTTGAGCGGATTGGAGAGGATCATCGGACTGCCGTTAGCCCGGTGTGTCGTGACCGTGGTATTGCCGGCCGCGTCGTAGCCGAGCGCCCGGAATTCGTACTCGCCAACCGGGGAGGCATCGGAACCCCAACGGGCGCGCAGCTCTCCGTCCTCAGACTGTGCGGAGGGAAGCGGCTCGAAGCGGTCACCGGATCCGGCCCGACGTACGCCGATCCACCCGCGCGAAAGGTTCGGTCCCGAGAGCGTGTCAGCGATTCGCACCCGCAGCAGGTCGGGATCGCGCGGGTCCTGGGAATTGGCGAAGGCGACATTGGGCGGAGTGCGGTCGATCCGCACCCAGGTCGTCAGCGGAGCGCGGTGGGCGATGCCGTTGCTCTGCGCTCCGTCATCGATGTTGCCGGCCGCGTCGCGGGCGTAGTAGGCGACCCGGTGGGTGCCCTCGTCGATCACGCTGGCACTGGCAGATCCGCCGAGCGCGATCGCCGGGGCGCCGCCGTCGACCCGGATCGCGGTGAGGGGCTGTAGGCCGTCACCACTCACTTCCATCCCCGAGCCGCTGTCGGTGGCGCTTGCCGTGAGCCACGCGGTCCGGTTTGTCCAGCCGGTCGGCGCCCCAAACAGGTGGGTGACCGGGTCGGTGGTGTCGACGCGAAGCACGGCCTGTCCGCTCGTGGCGGACTTCATCCCCGAGCCGGAGACGGCGACGGCGTGCAGGTAGCTGGTCCCCTCGGGCAGCGCCGCGATCGCGAGCTCGTCTTCCTCGACGCCGCCCCGCAGGGTGGTCTCGGTGTCGCTGCAGCGATCGGCTGCTGCACATGGAGCTCCGCTCGCCGCGGTGTCGATCGCGACCGCATAGCCGCGGATCCCGGACGCCGGCGGTGGACCTGGCGGATGGCCAAGGTGGACCCGTAGGGGAAAGGCCGTGCGGCCAATCCAGTCCTGGACTGGCTCGGGCTCGACCGAGGTCGGCCTGACGTCGTCGAAGCGCAGCTGCGCCGTTGCCGCCGGCCCCTCTTCACCTGCGGCATCCTCGAGCCAGACTTCGGCGCTGTAGGCGCCGGGGACTTTAGGCACCGTCAAACCCGCGATCCCGTCGCTCACCCTGGCGATCCGGGCCTCCCCGATCGCGGTCCCCTGCGGATTGCGGATTCGGTAATGGGTTGCCGCGAGCGGCGCTCCGCCCGGCGGGTTCGTCCATTGGAGTTCGAAGCGGTTCTGCGCGTGCCAGATGTCGCCCCCGCCGCCGACCCTGAGGTCTGCGGGTCGGGGAGGGCTCGCTGCTGCTGGGCTGACAACGCTGGCGAGTGTTCCGGCGAGTACCACCAAAGCGGTTGGCGATACTGCCGCTCTCACGGGCCGAACTCCCCGGCGGCGCTGCCGCTGGTGACGGTGGAGGGCTCGGCCGCTGCGGGCGTGGAAACCGGTTCCGGCGGCGGCGGTGTGTATTCGACGGCGCCGGCTTCTGCCGGTTCCGGCGCCGGCTCGGGCGGTTCCGGTTGCTTCTGCTGCTGTGCGGATTGCGGTTGCGGCTCAGATGGTGGCGCGTCCGGTTCGTAGTCGACCACGGGCGGCGCGGCCTCCTCGACCGCCCGCTCGGAGATACGCTCGATCCTCGCCTGGGCAGCGTGCTGCGGCTCGAGGCCGAGCGGCGCCGGCACCACCCCAGTGGCGACGCAGGCGGCGGCGCCGCCAACAGTGCCGGCGCAGATTGCCAGCGCCTTGGCAAGGGCTGCAACTCCGACACCGCGGGTTCCGCCTGTGGCAGCCACCTGGGCTATCCCACCGTCGCTCGCGCCGCCGGCGCCGGGGAGCCGAGAGTGCAATCCGACGAGGAATTCCTGGGCCCGGTCCAGCAGGGAGCGCGAGACCGGCAGGGCCGGCGCAAGCGCGGCGACGGTGGCCGGGGTGGCCCGGTAGGCCCGCATCGTGGCCCGGCAGGCCGTGCAGGCACGCAGGTGCTCCCGAACCACAGTCGCGTCCGCGGCGTTTGTCTCGCCGTCGCAGTACGCCGACAGCAGCGGGCCCAGCTCGGCGCAGCGAGTACCGTTCTCACCGCGCGAGAGCTGGTCGCGAAAGCGCTCCCGGCCCTCGGCCAGGCAGCGGTTGACCTTGGTCTGGCTGAAGCCGGTGATCTCGCCGATTTCGGCGTAGGAGTAGCCGGCGGCGAGCAGGGTCAGCGCCCGCAGCTCCGCCGGCTTCAGCCCCCGCAGCGCCTCGCGACTTCGAGCTACCAGCTCGCGTCGCTCGAGCCGCTCGCCGGGTCCTGCGCTTGTGGCCGCGATTTGCGCGATCGGGTCCTTTCCGTCCTCGCCGACTCCCAGCAGTCGCTCGCGATTGCGACGCATCGCCAGGGCCTCGTGCTTGACCACTGTCTTCATCCAGCGAATCAGCTCGCGCGGGCGATCGGTGGGCGCTTTGACCAGCAAGATCTCCAGCGCCCGCTGATAAGCGTCCTCGGCGTCGTCCTCGCAGAGCGAGTAGCGGCGCGCCGTATGCCTCAGCTCGGCATCCTGGCGGCCGATGAGTTCGACGGCGGCGCGTTTGCGCCCGGCTGTTGCGACACTCCCCTGCACCGGTTCAGTTCCCTCGTCCGAACATGTCATGTAGAGCGTGGGACGGGGCCGGGTTCTCCCCCCTTCTGGACGGGTGGACGATCGAATTGCCCGCTATTTGCGAACCGGAGCGTTTACGGCGGCCGCGAACCGGGCGTGTCCGAGCTTATGGGTCCATATGGCCCCGAAAACTCGGACACGGCCCCTCGGGGGTCACCTGTAGCATCCGCCGCCATGACCACCTGCGTGATCACCGGCGGCGCCGGATTCCTCGGCTCGCACCTTTGCGAGCACCTGCTCGGCAAGGGCCACCGGGTGATCTGCGTCGACAACCTGGAGACGGGCTCGCTGCAGAACATCGAGCACATCCGCGACGACGCCTTCGACTTCCGCAATATCGACATCACCGAACGGGTCGATATTCCCGAGGCCGTCGACTTCGTCTACCACCTTGCCTCGCCGGCCAGCCCGATCGACTACCTGCGATTGCCCCTGCACACGCTCAAGGTCGGCTCGCATGGCAGCCACCACATGCTCGGCCTGGCCAAGTTCAAGCGCGCCCGCTTCCTGATCGCCTCGACCAGCGAGGTCTACGGCGACCCCCAGGTCCACCCCCAGACCGAGGACTACTGGGGCCACGTCAACCCGATCGGCCCGCGCGGCGTCTATGACGAGGCGAAGCGCTACGCCGAGGCGCTGACGATGGCCTACCACCGCCAGCAGGGCGTCGACACCTCGATCGTGCGGATCTTCAACACCTACGGCCCGCGCATGCGGGCCCACGATGGGCGCGCGATCCCGACCTTCCTCCGCCAGGCGCTGAAGGACCAGAACCTGACCGTCTTCGGCGACGGCAGCCAGACCCGCAGCTTCTGCTACGTCGACGACCTGATCCGCGGCATCGTCGCCCTCGCCGAGTCCGACGTGCACGTGCCGGTCAATGTCGGCAACCCCAACGAGTTCACGCTGCTGGAGCTGGCCAAGACGGTGATCGAGGTGACCGAGTCGCGCTCGGAGATCATCTACGAGCCATTGCCGGTCGACGACCCGCAGCAGCGCCAGCCGGATATCACTCGCGCCCGCGACCTGCTCGGCTGGGAGCCGCAGATCGAGCTGGGCGACGGTCTGCGCCGCACGATCGAGCAGGCGGGCGTCGAGCGCCTCGCTGGCGCTTCGGACTGAGCCCGGGCTTCCGCTGCCCAATATCCTGCGGGAATGTCCAGCAAAACTGGAAAGGCTGCCGCCGAGGAGCGGCCGACGATCGCGCCGCTCGTCGGGCCCGACGACGAGCGGGTCTTCACCGACTCGGGGATCGAGATCGAAGGCCTCTACACCGAGAACGACGTCGCCCCGGGCCTCGAAGAGCGGCTCGGCAGGCCCGGTGAGCCGCCCTTCACCCGCGGCATCCACGAGGGGATGTACCGCGACCGGCTCTGGACGATGCGCCAGTACGCCGGCTTCGCCTCCCCCGAGGACACCAACGAGCGCTACCGCTACCTGATCGAGCACGGCTCGACCGGCCTCTCGATGGCCTTCGACCTGCCGACCCAGCTCGGCCGCGACTCCGACGACCCCCTCTGCCAGGGCGAGGTCGGCCGCACCGGCGTCCCGATCGACACGATCGAGGACATGCGGATCTGCTTCGACCAGATCCCGCTCGACAGCGTCTCGACCTCGATGACGATCAACGCCCCGGCGGCGATCCTGCTGCTGCTCTACGAGCTGGTCGGCGAGGAGCAGGGGGTGCCCTCCGAGAAGCTGCGCGGGACGGTCCAGAACGACGTGCTGAAGGAGTACATGGCGCGCGGCAACTACATCTACCCGCCCGAGCCGACGATGCGGCTGACGACCGACATCTTCGAGTATTGCCGCGAGAACGTGCCGAAATGGAACACGATCTCGATTTCCGGCTATCACATCCGCGAGAAGGGCTGCTCGGCTGTCCAGGAGGTGGCCTTCACCCTCTCCAACGCGATCGCCTACGTCGAGGCGGCGCTCGATCGCGGCCTCAAGATCGACGAGTTCGCGACCCGCCTGGCCTTCTTCTTCAACTGCCACAACAACGTCTTCCAGGAGGTCGCCAAGTTCCGCGCTGCGCGACGGATGTGGGCGAAGATCGTCGCCGAGCGGTTCGGGGCGCAGGACCCCGACTCGATGAAGATCCGCTTCCACACCCAGACCGGCGGGGTGACGCTGCAGGCGCAGCAGCCGGAGGTCAACATCATCCGCGTCGCCCTGCAGGGCTTCGCCGCGGTCAGCGGCGGCACCCAGTCGTTGCACACCAACGGCTTCGACGAGGCGCTGGCGCTGCCGACCGAGCGCTCCGCCCGGATCGCCCTGCGCACCCAGCAGGTGCTCGCCCACGAGTCCGGTGTCGCCGACACCGTCGACCCCTTCGCCGGCTCCTACTTCGTCGAGTCGCTCACCGACGAGATCGAGCTGCGCGCCTGGGAGCTGATCGGCAAGGTCGAGGAGATGGGCGGCTCGGTGGAGGCGCTGGACTTCATGCAGAAGGAGATCGAGGAGTCGGCGCACTCCTACCACGAGCGCTACAAGTCCGGCCAGGACATCGTTGTGGGCGTGAACAAATACGTCACCGACCAAGTCGACGACGTCGACATCCTCCGCGTCGATCCCGAGTCCGAGCAGCGCCAGTTGGCGCGGTTGGCGGAGTTCAAGCGGAACCGTGATCAGGCAGCGGTCGAGGAGAAGCTCAAGGCGGTGCGCGATGTGGCCCGCGGCGAAGGCAATCTCCTGCTCCCGATCCGTGCGGCGCTGGCAGCCGACGCCTCGATCGGCGAGGTCTGCGGCGCCATGCGCGACGTCTTCGGCGAATACAAGGGCGGCGCCTTCTTCTAACGCCCCGCAGGACGTGCCGGTAGTTGACCCACCACAGGGGTGGTCAACTACCGGCACGTCTACATGGTGGCGACCAGGTGGAGGACTTCGGCGGGCTGGCTAGAACGGGGGCCAATGATCGAGGTCTCGAGGACGCTGATGAAGTCCGAGCCGGAGCTGGCCGAGCTGGTCGCGACGGTCGAGGGCGTTGAGGTGACGATGGCTGAGAAGGGCTTTGGCACGCGGGTCGAGCTGCGCGCGGGCGCAGGGTCCGGCCTCGCCGAGACCGATCTGGAGCGGATCTTGGACGACCTCGCCGAGCCGCGCAAGCAGCCCTTCGCATAACCACAAGGGAGAAGACCGACATGAAGCACTTGCGCAAGCACCTGACTTTCGCCAACGCGATCTCCTGTATCGCCCTCTTCGTGGCGCTGAGCGGCGCCGCCTACGCGGCGACGACGACGCTGGGGAAGAAGTCGGTCAAGACCCAGAACCTCGCCAACGGCTCGGTGACGACGCTCAAACTCCGCGGCGGCTCGGTGACGAACCTGAAGCTGCGCAACGGCGCGGTGACCGGCGCCAAGATCGCCAACGCCACGATCGGCTCGTCCCAGCTGGCGAGCGGCGCAATTCGCTCCGAACAGCTCGGCGGCGGCATCGTCACCACCGGCAAGCTGAAGAACGGCGCCGTGACCGGCGAAAAGATCGCCGGCAATGCCGTCGGCGCCAACCAGCTTGGGCCCAACTCCGTGGTAACCGCCAAGATCCAGGATGGGGCCGTGAGCAGCGCGAAGCTGTCCTCCAGCCTGTCGGCGAGCCTGGTGAAGAACGTCTCCTACGTGACGAAAGCAAGCCTCAGCAACTTCAGTGAAAAATCGAAGTCGGTGACCGCCGACTGCCCGACCGGGAAGCAGGCGATCGGCGGCGGCGCTCGCATCGTCGGTGGCGTCACGACCGTCGCGGTCACCGAATCCGCGACGATCATCAGCGGCGAAAAACGAACCGGCTGGGCCGCTGCGGCCAGGGACATCACCGAAGCCGCCAGCGCCAACTGGGCCGTCGAAGCGGTCGCGATCTGCGCCGAATTCTGAGTTCCAAATAGACTCCCGCGCCGCGATGCGCGAGAGGAACCCGGTCACCCACGAGGAGAAGCTCGCCTACCTGCGCGAGCTGCGTGAGGCGGCGGTCCACTCCGCCTCCGAGGAGGCGGTCTCCAAGCAGCACGCGAAGGGGAAGCTGACCGCCCGCGAGCGGGTCGAGAAGCTGCTCGACCCGGGCTCCTTCGAGGAGCTCGACACCTTCGTCCGCCACCGCACCTATGACTTCGAGATGCAGAAACGGCGTCCCTGGGGGGACGCCGTCGTCACCGGCCATGGCACGATCGACGGCCGCACCGTCTTCGTCTTCTCCCAGGACTTCACCGTCTTCGGCGGCAGCCTCGGCGAGGTGATGGCGGAGAAGATGTGCAAGGTGATGGACCTCGCCGCCCAGGTCGGCGCGCCGGTGATCGGCATCAACGACTCCGGCGGCGCCCGGATCCAGGAGGGGGTCGTCTCGCTCGGCGCCTACGGCGACGTCTTCGTCCGCAACGTCCAGTGCTCCGGCGTGATCCCGCAGATCAGCCTGATCATGGGCCCCTGCGCCGGCGGCGCCGTCTACTCGCCAGCGATGACCGACTTCATCTTCATGGTCAAAGAGACCTCGCACATGTTCATCACCGGCCCCGAAGTGATCAAGACGGTGACCGGCGAGGAGGTCGAGTTCGAGGAGCTTGGCGGGGCGATGAGCCACAACAGCAAGTCGGGCGTCGCCCACTTCGCCGCCGAGGACGAGGAGAGCTGCCTCGAGGACGCTCGCTACCTGCTCAGCTTCCTGCCCTCGAACAATCTCGAAGCGCCGCCCCGCTTCGCCCCCGAGGACGACCCCGAGCGCGAAGACGACGATCTCGACACGCTCGTCCCCGACGATCCCTCCAAGCCCTACGACATGCGCGAGGTGATCTCCCGCGTCGTCGACGACGGCGAGTTCTTCGAGGTCCACGAGCACTTCGCCAAGAACATCGTCTGCGGCTTCTCGCGGCTCGACGGCTTCCCGATCGGCATCGTCGGCAACCAGCCCGCCTTCCTCGCCGGCGTGCTCGACATCGAGGCCTCCGAGAAGGCGGCCCGCTTCGTCCGCACCTGCGACGCCTACAACGTTCCGATCGTCACCTTCACCGACGTGCCCGGCTTCCTGCCCGGCACCGACCAGGAGTGGAACGGGATCATCCGCCACGGCGCCAAGCTGCTCTACGCCTTCACCGAGGCGACCGTGCCGAAGCTCACCGTCGTCACCCGCAAGGCCTACGGCGGCGCCTACGACGTGATGAACTCGAAGCACATGCTGGCCGACTTCAACGTCGCCTGGCCGACGGCTGAGGTCGCGGTGATGGGCCCGGAGGGCGCGGTCAACATCATCTACCGCAAGGACATCGCCGCTTCGCCGACCCCCGACGAGCGCCGCCAAAAGCTGATCGACGACTACAAAGCCCACTTCGCCAACCCCTACTCGGCAGCGGAGCGCGGCTACATCGACGACGTGATCGAGCCGCGGGAAACCCGCCCCAAGCTGGTCAAGGCTCTGCGCATGCTCCAGTCCAAGCGGGTCGAGCAGCCGAAGCGCAAGCACGGCAACATTCCGCTGTAGGGACAGGATCCAGGGGGTGTGGCCGTGCCAGCGCCTACCATCTCCCATCATGGCGACACCCTTCACCGCCATCTCGGACTGGCTCGCCTCGAACCCCCCTGCCGCCGGGAAACTGACCCATACTCTGGCCGAGGTGGCGACACGAACTCGCGAGGGCGAGGACTTCCGCTACGCGATCCGCGAGTTTCTCGACGAGTTTGCGCTTCGAGGCGACGACCGCGAGCGAGCCAAAGCTATCGAGGAGCGCCCCGAGACGATGGACGATCCCCGCCACGACGCCTATCTCGGGGCGTTGGCGGAGCACCTCGCGGTTGCTCACCATTTGAGCCGTCCCGCCTGGTCGGTCGAGCCCGAGCGCTTCCTGAGCCGCTTCTGGTTCGTCAGCGACTTACCGGGCTTTCGCGCGGTATCGATAGCCCAGGCCCCGGCAGCCTTCCGGCGCCGCGGGGTGTTCGTGCCCGAGCGTTCTCTGCACCGCGTCTGAGCGATGGACCGCGGCGAGATCATCGCGGCGCTCACCGACCTGGCCGCCGAGTTACAGCGACGGGGGGTCAGTGCCGACATGTACGTCGTCGGCGGCGCAGCGATCGCTCTCGCCTTCGACGAGCGGAGGGCGACGCACGATATCGACGCCGTGTTCGAGCCGAAGAATGTCGTCTACGAAGCGGCCGCGGTTGTGGGTGAGCAGCGCGATCTGCCGGCGGGATGGCTCAACGATGCAGTCAAGGGCTTTCTGGTGGGAGATGACCCAGGCGCAACGCCCGTTCTCGACCTGCCGGGCCTGCGTTGCCTGGTCGCCGCCCCCCGTACCTTGCTCGCGCTTAAGGTTCTGGCTCACCGGGTGGGAGAGGATGAGGAGGACGTGCGCCTTCTCGCCGCGCAGCTCGGCCTCGAGCGGGCCGATCAGGTTCTCGCCGTGGCTGAGGAGACTTTCGGCGACAGGCTCGACCCTGCCGCTCGTTTCTTCGTCGAAGAGGTGCTGAGCTCGGCGCGCTGAGGGCGATGAGTCGGCAGGGTACCCCCACCGCGGGTCTTGCGGAACGCAGATGGAACTACGAATGCCCTTGTCCCCTCGGACGAAGCCGAGGAACGGGGCGCGATTCTGCTGGATCCCGCTTAACGCTCGCGGGGCATCTCCGCCGCAGCGGCCCGCCGCGCCTGCCACGTAGCCAGCGGCGCCGCGGCCATCTCCTCCCAGGCGGCACTCTCGCCGAGGTACTGCATGACGACGAAGTGGAGCAGGCCGGGCAGCATCTCGGGGGCGCGCTCGGCGTCACCGTCGAGCAATTTGGCCGCCAGGAGCGTGTCGATCGCCCCGACGATGAAGTCCGACGTAATAGGGGGTGGAGCTTGGCGAGAGGGGATCTCGCGGCGGGCGCTGTCCAGCGCGCGGGAGAGGCGCTCCATCAAATCGCGCCGCTGGGCGAGCGACCGCTCGCCGGCTGCATGCACCTCGATCAGCAGCGCCTTGGCGATCGCCGGCTGGTTGGCGCAGAACTCGAGCAGCTCGGCCAGCGCCGCGCGCAGGCCCTCGCGCCAGGAGGGTTGGCGTCTACCGGCGCCGATCAGGCGCTGGTAGAGCCACTCGCCGGCATCGCCGTAGGCCTGCGCGAAGCAGTCCTCACGATCCACGAAGTGCTTGTAGAAGGTCGCGCGGCTCGTCTGCGCCCGCTCGATCACGTGCCGGACGGCTACCTGCTCGTAGCCCAGCTCGCCGCTTGTGAGGAGCATCGCCTCGAGGATCCGCTCGTGGGGCGGGCGGCGGCCGTGGGAGCCGGGGAAGGTGAGGACGGTGCCGCTGTTGCTATCCGAAAACATACTCCTTTTGTCTAGGTATAGCAGCTTTTAGAAACTTGGATGCCTAGAACGCCATGTTTTCTGTAGAAAAGGCAAGTAGACATCGGATATATGTTTTGGTACCGTCTTGGCATGGCCGACTCGCGATCGCTGTCGGAGCGTCTCTCGAAACTGCCCCCGGGGCGACATCTGGTCCCGCGCGACTTCGTCTCCCAGAACCAGCGCGAGCGGATGCTGCTGGCCACCGCCGAGCTGGTCGCCGAGCGCGGCTACCAGAAGACGACGATCGAGCTGATCGCGAAGACGGCGAAGGTGGCGCTCGTCACCTTCTACGAGCATTTCGCCAACAAGGAGGAGTGTTTCCTCGCTGCCTTCGACGAGAGCATCGCGGCGGCCGGCGAAGTCTTCGCCGAGCTGGTCGACGCCGAGCAGCCCTGGGTCGATCAGATCTCCACCGGCCTCGAGGTATTCCTCGAGATGGTGGTGGCCGAGGAAGCGCGGGCCAAGCTTTGCATCGTCGAGAGCCAGGCGGCCGGTGGGGCGGCCCTGGCCCGCTACCAGTCGATGCTGGAGAGCGTCGCGCCGAAGCTGCGGGAGGGGCGCGAGCTCAACCCGCGGACGAGCCGGCTGCCGGAGGGGCTCGAGGTCGCGATCGCGGGGGGGCTGATGTGGCTGGTGCACCAGCGCCTGATCACCGGCCGGGCCGACGATCTCAAGGGGCTGCTGCCCGAGATGCTGCAGGTGACCTTGACGCCTTACGTCGGGGAGGTCGAGGCGGCGCGCGCCGCGGAGGCGGCTCAGGCCCGGGCGGCGGCGTAATGGCCGGCGCTCGAAGCAAGCCAAGCGCAGGGAGTTGGGCTAGGACGATGTGAGCGGTCCGCGCAGAGGCCGCGATCCCGCGCGGGAGAGAATCGCAGCCGCGATGGTCGAGATGGTCGCCGGCCATGGCTTCGGGGCGGTCGACGTAGTCGCCGTCTGCGAGCGGGCTGAGGTTGGCCGGGCGCACTTCGATCGCTGTTTCGCCGACCTGGAGGACTGCTTTCTCGGCCTCCACGATGAAGTCATGGAGGAGCTCTGTGCTCGGGTCGACGCCGCCTGTCAGGGCCGCGAGGCTTGGCACGATCGGATCTGGGCGGCGGGCATGGCCGCGATGCGTTACCTGCAGGAGGATTGCGCTCGGGCCCACTTCCTCGTAGTCGCCGTCAACGGCGCCGGCAGTGGCGCCCAGTCGCGTCGCGACCGGATCGTCCAGCGGATCGCCGATGTCCTCGACGGCGGCCGGGGCGAGGTCCAGGGTGAACGGTCGATGTCGCGCTGCACGGCCGAAATCACCGCTGGCGCGGTCTACGGCACGATCCTGGCTAAGCTCGAATCCGGCTCGATCGAACGCGGCGAGGAGTTCCTCCCCGAGCTGATCTATCTGGCGACGATGCCTTACCTGGGCGCCCGCGCCGCCGAGGACGAGCTGCTGGTCCAACCCCTGCGCTAGGCAGGCTGGGACCGCCTACCTCTGGGGTATCGTCGGTCCGTGGCAAAGGGAAAGGCGAAGGCGGACGACTCGGGCGCAGAGGCTGGCGCCTCGCCACGCCTGCCTGCCGGCCGCCACGGATTGCCGCGCGAGTTCATCGTGCAAAACCAGCGCGAGCGGATCGTCACCGCGCTCGTCGACACGGTCGCCGAGCGCGGCTACAACGCGACCACCGTCGCCAACATCACCAAGGCCGCGTCGGTCTCGCGCCGCACCTTCTACGAGCACTTCGCCGACAAGGAAGACTGCTTCCTCGCCGCCTACGAGATGGTCGCCGAGCACATCGCCGCCTCGATGCGGGCCGCGGCCGAATCCTTCGAAGACTGGCCGCAGAAGGTCCGCGCCGCGCTGGCGACCATGCTGCGCTTTCTCGCCGGCGAGCCCGAGCTGGCCCGCCTCTCGATGATCGAGCCGATCGCCGCGGGAGGCGAGATCGCCGCCCGTCACCGCGCCTCGATGCAGGGCCTGGTCGAGATCCTCAAGGCGGGACGCCCCGAGCACGGCGGCGAGCACCCGCTCCCCGAGGCGACCGAGGAGACCCTGGTCGGCGGCATCGTCTCGCTGGTCGTGCGCGAGATCAGCGCCGGGCGCACCGAGCAGCTCGAGTCGCTGCTGCCCGACCTGGTCGAGCTGGCCCTGGGTCCCTACGTCGGCGCCGAGCAGGCCGAGCGCCTGGCTCGTCAGTAGCCCGCGGCCAGCACGCTACGGAACCGCCGTCGCCTCGGCCTCGACTGCGGCCCCGCCGCGGGTCGCCGCCGCGCCGCCTTCCTCTCGCGTGAGCCGGTGGGCGAGGTAGACCGGGATGATCGAGATCAGCACGACGATCACCGCGACTGCGTTAACGATCGGCAGCTGGTTGGGCCGGAAGAGGTTGCGGAAGATCCAGATCGGCAGGGTTTCTTCGGCGGCGCCAAGGGTGAACGTGGTGACGATGATCTCGTCGAAAGAGAGGGCGAAGGCGAGCAGGGCGCCGGCGGCGAGCGCGGTCCTGAGGTTGGGAAGCGTTACGAGCCAGAAGGTTTGCCAGGTGTGCGCGCCGAGGTCGGCGGAGGCCTCCTCGAACGAGGCCGAGGCGCGGCGCAGGCGGGCGACGACGTTGTTGTAGACGACGACGATGCAGAAGGTGGCGTGGGCGACGATCACCGTGAAGAGGGAGAGTTCGACGCCAAGCACCTGGGTGAAGGTGTTGTTGAGGGCGACGCCGGTGACGATGCCCGGCAGCGCGATCGGCAGGATCACCAGGAAGGAGATCGTCTCGCGGCCGAAGAAGCGGTGACGGGCGACGGCGAGCGAAGCGAGGGTGCCGAGCAGGAGCGCGATCGCGGTTGCCGCGGCACCCGCCTTCAGCGTGGTGACGAAGGCTTCGCGGGCGAATTCGTTTTCGACCGCCTTTGGGAACCAGTCGAGGGTCAGTCCCGGCGGTGGCCACTCGAGGATGTTGCTCGAGTTGAAGGCGTAGATCGCGATCACGATCAGGGGGATGTAGATGAAGGCGAGGCCGACTCCCACCGCGAGCCGGAGAAGCAGGGCCGATCGTCTCGAGAGCCTCACTGGGTCACCGCCATCTGTGTCATCGCTCGCCCATCTAGATGTGCTCGAAGGCGCCCAGCTTGCGGGCGACCAGGAGGTAGGCGATCATCACCACGATCGGGACCAGAGCGAAGGCGGAGGCCAGCGGCAGATTGGTGACGAAGTTGTTGAAGACGACGTTGCCGATGAACTGGCTGTTGGAGACGAGGCGCGGCGTGATGTAGTCGCCCAGGGTCAGTGAGAAGGTGAAGATCGAGCCGGCGACGACGGCCGGGAAGACGAGCGGCAGGATCACCCGTCGGAAGGTCGTGAACGGCGAGGCACCGAGGTCCTCGGAGGCGCTGATCAGCGAGTCGGGAATGCGCTCCAGACCGGCGTAGATCGGCAGGATCATGTACGGCAGCCAGAGGTAGCTCATCACCAGCCAGACGGCGGTGATGCCGAAGCCGGGACCGTGCAGGCCGAACGGCTCCAGCGCCCAGTTGACGATGCCGCCGCTGGACAGCATCGTCCGCCACGAGTAGACCTTGACCAGGTAGCTCGACCAGAGCGGCAAGAGGACGGCGACGATCAGGATCGCCCTGCCGCGACGGCTCGCGAGCTTGGCCATGTAGAAGGCGATCGGGAAGGCGAGGATCGCGTCGGTGACGGTCACCAGCGCTGCGATCCGAACCGTCCGCCAGGCGATGTCGCGGTAGACGGGTTCGTTGAAGAGGGTTTCGAAGTTTTCGAGGCTGAGGCTCCGGGTCAGCTCGCCGCTGAGCGGGCTGACGGTCCAGAAGGCGGCGATCAGGAGGACAGCAAGCGAGCCGAGATAGCCGATCACCAGCCAGCCGACCGGCCCGGCCAGCAGCGCCCCGACCTGGAGGCGGGGACGGCCGTGGAGGAGGTCGGCGAGCCTGTGGCCCACCGACCTCCTCTTCACGGCCGCTTCAGTCGCCATTGGCTACGACTTCGCCGCTCAGCCTTTGATCGCGGTCCAGGCGTTCAGCCAGTCGTTGTAGTTCTTGCAGTCGCTGGACCCGTTGCCGCAGTCGGAGACCGGGGTTTCCCAGAAGTAGACGCGCTTCCAGAAAGCTGGGTTTTCGGCATGGTATTTGGCGCAGAAATTCTTCTCTTCGGTGTGTTCGCAGGCCAGGCTCTGCGCCGGCGCCTCACCAAAGAACTGCGCCACCTCGGCGTTGACTTTCGGCGAGACGATCCAGTTCATCCACATGTACATGCAGTTGGGATGTTTGGCCTGAGAGCTGATCATCCAGGTGTCCGACCAGCCAGTCGCCCCCTCGGAAGGCAGGAAGCCCTGGCTCGCCGGGCTGGCGGCGACCGGTTTCCCTGCACCGAGGAGTTCGAAGTACTGGTACTGCCAGGTGGTGCCGACCTGGACGTCGCCGTTGGCGAATGCCGAGATCTGCTTGGCGGCTTCCGACCAGTATTCGCCGACGTTGGCGCGCTGTTCTTTGAGCAGATTGACCGCCGCTTCGAACTGTTCTTCGTTCAGCTCGTAGGGGTTTTCGATCCCCAGGTTGGGCTGGTGCGCCTTCAGGTAGACGGCCGCGTCGGCGATGTAGATTGGGTCGTCGTAGGCGCTGATCTTGCCCTTGTATTTGGCCGCTTCCTTCGGTTCGAGGATCACGCTCCAGGAGGTGGGCGGCGGCTTGACATCGTTGGTGTTCCACATCAGCAGGTTCGCCCCGCGCCCGTGCGGGATGCCGTAGTGAACGCCATTGAAGGTGTTGTAGGGCTGGTCTTTCAGTTCGCTGAAGATCGTCTTGTAGTTGGGGACGAGGCTGACGTTGACCGGGTCGACATCGCCGCCGTCCACAAGCCGCGCCGAGGCGTTGCCGGAGGCCGAGACCCCGTCGTACTGCCCGGTTCGCATCAGCTGGACCATTTCGTCGGAGGTGCCGGCCACCTTGTCGCTGACCTTGCAGCCGGTCTTCTGTTCGAACGGCTTGGTCCATTCCGGTTCGACGTAGCCGGCCCAGGAGATCAGGCTGAGCGCGCCCTCTCCCTTGCCGATCTTCGTCAGTTCCTTGCCGGTCGTGTTGTTGCTGCTGCTGCCGCAGCCGGCCAGCAGCAGCATGAAGGCGAGCAGGCCGGTAACGACGAGCCATGCCGCTCGTGCGGGGTGTGCGTCCTGAGTCTTCACGGCGATTCCTCCTCTGTAGACGATTTACTACGGACTGCGACCGTGTGCTCCGGGCGCCAGCCCACCAGCACCTCCCTCCCCTGCTCGGAGGCCGCGTCGGCAGATGCGCCCTCCGCGTTCTGACGTACGAGCTGAAGCTCTCCGCCGCCTTCAAGGGCGACCGTGTACCGGGTGACCATCCCCGCGTAGGAGATCTCGGCGATCCGGCCGTGCTCGGTCCACAGCCCGTTCGGCGCGGCGGATGGGTCGAGCAGCTGGATCTTCTCGGGGCGGATCGTGAAGCGTGAGCCATCCCTCTCCAGCAGGTTGGAGATGCCGACGAAGCCGGCGACGAACTCGGTCCCCGGGCGCTCGTAGAGCTCGACCGGGGAGCTGACCTGCTCGATCAGGCCTTCGTTGAAAACGGCTATCCGGTTGCTCATCGTAAGCGCCTCGTCCTGGTCGTGGGTGACGTAGACGAAGGTGATCCCGACCTCGCCCTGGATCGCCTTCAGCTCAGTCTGCATCTGCTCGCGCAGCTTCAGGTCGAGCGCGCCGAGTGGCTCGTCGAGCAACAGCACCCGGGGCCGGTTGACGATCGCCCGCGCCAGGGCGACGCGCTGACGCTGCCCGCCGGAGAGCTCGCCGGGCTTGCGCTCGCCGTAGTCGGGAAGGCGAACCATCTCCAGCGCCTCGTCGCGGCGCCGCGCTCGCTCGGCCTTGGCGACGCCAGCGACCCGCAGCCCGTAGGCGACGTTCTCGCCGACCGTCATGTGGGGAAACAGCGCGTAGTCTTGGAAGACCGTGTTGACCGCGCGGTCGTACGGGGGCACCCCGGCCATGTCCTCTCCGGCCAACTCGATCGTGCCGCCGCTGGGATCCTCGAAGCCGGCGATCATCCGCAGCGTCGTCGTCTTGCCCGAACCCGAGGGGCCGAGCAGGGTGAAGAACTCGCCGGCGTCTATCTCGAGGTCGATGCCCGCAACCGCCTGCACCTCGCCGTAGTGCTTGGTGAGGCTCTTCAGGCGGATGTCAGGAGGAGTAGCTACATAAAGAAGTTATCCGAGCAGTTCAGGAGGTCAAGGACAAAACCACCCCGGCCAGTTGGCCGGGGTGGCGTACGGGACACCCCTGCCCCGAAACTTTTCTAGAACCCTGCGGGGTGCCGGGCGACGTAGCCGACGTTGTCGCGCAGGTCTTCGTGCCAACGCGGGCCGGTGCCACTGGCGTCGCCAGAGGTGTCCCAGCGGTAGCCGGCGATCTCCGCGTAGGCGTGGCCGGCGTTGGCGTATACGGTGATCCACCGTCCTTCGCCTTCCAGCCCCCAGTGCTCCATCGGGCCGGAGGGAAGCGGGCTTTCGAGGAATTCGCCGCCGTGGAGGGCGTAGCTGACCGAGCCCGAGCAGTCGTAGCCGCGATCCCACCAGCGGCCGTGGCCCCCACCCCAGATGTAGGGTTTGGTGCGGATTTCGTTGGCTGCGGAAATAACCGCCTTGACGCGGGCGGGAGCAGACTTCGGCGGGATCAGCATCCCGTTGGGGAGCAGCCTCGCTTTGGCGGTCGGGGTGCAGATGTCGACTTCGGCCGGCGTCACACCGCCACCGCCGCAATTGGCGCTGGCGCCAGAGGGTACGAGGGCGAGGGCAGCGAACGCCGCAATTAGGACTAACCCCGCCTTGAGCTTTGAGCTGTTCTTGGGCAAACCGATCTCCTTCGTCGGCCTACGGGGTTAGCTGTCGGGCTGGCGCTGATAGGAGCCTGCGCCCCCGCCCTATGTCGGGCGGGTTAGCCCCGAAAACGTGGTTCCCCCGCTCCCGCGTCGCCTTGTGGCTGGCGGGACTCGGCGTTTCGGTTGTTCGGAACGGCGGGCAGTGTAGACGATTGCCCGGCCGGATGCTTACAAGAAACCAACATTTTGTCGCCCTTCGCGCTTTCATCCCTAATTCCTTTCGGCTGGGTGGCTGGTAGCTTGCGGTCTGGGATGGAACTTGCCGGCCGATCAGCTCTTCTCACCGGCGCCACCGGCGGCCTTGGCCGCGCGATCGCCCTGGCGCTCGCCGCGCGCGGGACGGAGCTGGTCCTGAGCGGCCGCAAGGCCGAGGCGCTCGAGGCTCTGGCCGCGGAGCTGCCCGGCGACGGGCACAGCACCGTCCCCACCGATCTGGAGGAGACGGGAGCGGCCGAGAAGCTAGCGAGCGCGGCCGGCGACGTCGACATCCTCGTTGCCAACGCCGGCCTGCCCGGCACCGGGCGGCTGCCCGACTACAGCGCTGAGCAGCTGACCGGGACTCTTCGCGTCAACTTGGAGGCGCCAATCCTGCTCGCCCGCGCACTTGAGCCGGCGATGCTGGAGAAGGGCTCAGGGCACATGGTGTTTATCGCTTCGCTTTCGGGCAAGTCGGCGACGCCGCTCTCCTCGGTCTACAACGCGACCAAGTTCGGCCTGCGCGGCTTCGCCCTCGGCCTGCGAGCGGACCTCGACCCGCGCGGGATCGGCGTCTCGATCGTCTCCCCAGGGACGATCCGTGAAGCGGGGATGTACGCCGATTCGGGTGCCCCCCCGATTCCCGGCCTCGGCACCGGCTCCCCTCAGCAGGTGGCGGCAGCCGTAGTCAAGGCAATCGAGAAGAACAAGGTCGAGATCACGGTTGCGCCTCCGCAGCAGCGCCTTCTTGCTCACTTCGCTCTCACCAGCCCAGGCATCGCTGTAAAGATCGCCAGCGGCGAGCAGGGTCAAAAAGCCGCCGCCACGGTCGCCAAGGGTCAATCCGACAAGCGCTGACGAGCGACGGGTGGGGGTACACCCCCCACCCGTCGCCCACATTCCGCCTTGCCTAGGATGAGCCTGTGACCTCCCTCGACTCCTTCGGCGCCCGTTCCACGCTTGAGGTCGCCGGCCGCTCCTACGAGATCTACCGGCTCGACGCCCTGCAAGAGCGTTTCGACGTCGCCCGCCTGCCCTACTCGATCAAGGTGCTGCTGGAGAACGTGCTGCGGTTGGAGGACGGTGTCTCCGCGAGTGCCGCCGATGTCGAGGCAATAGCCAGCTGGGACGCCGCCGCTACGCCCAGCGCCGAGATCCCCTACCAGCCGGCTCGCGTGCTGATGCAGGACTTCACCGGGGTGCCGGCGGTGGTCGACCTGGCGGCGATGCGCGACGCGATGGCGGAGATCGGCGGCGACCCGGAGAAGATCAACCCGCTGGTCGACGTCGATCTGGTCATCGACCACTCGGTCCAGGTCGACGCGTTCGGCAACGAGCGGGCCTTCGCCGTCAACGCCGAGCGCGAGTTCGAACGCAACCGCGAGCGCTACTCCTTCCTCAAGTGGGGGCGGGAGGCATTCGACAACTTCAGCGTGGTGCCGCCCGCGACCGGGATCTGCCACCAGGTCAACCTCGAGCACATCTCACAGGTCGTCTACAGCTCCGAGCGCGGCGGCACGCTGCAGGCCTATCCCGACACGCTGGTCGGCACCGACTCTCACACGACGATGGTCAACGGCCTCGGTGTGCTCGGCTGGGGTGTCGGCGGGATCGAGGCGGAGGCGGCGATGCTGGGCCAGCCGGTATCGATGCTGCTGCCCCAGGTGGTCGGCTTCAAGCTGGACGGCGAGCTGCCCCAGGGGGCGACCGCGACTGACCTGGTCCTGACCGTGACCGAGATGCTGCGCGAGCACGGCGTCGTCTCCAAGTTCGTCGAGTTCTTCGGTCCGGGCCTGGCCAAGCTCGGCCTCGCCGACCGGGCGACGATCGGCAACATGTCGCCGGAGTTCGGCTCGACCTGCGCGATCTTCCCGATCGACGCCGAGACGCTGCGCTACCTGGAGCTGACCGGCCGCCCGACCGAGACGCTCGAGCTGGTCGATGCCTACGCCCGCGAGCAGGGCATGTTTCACCGCGACTCCAGCTCGGACCCGCTCTTCTCGGCGACGCTGGAGCTGGACCTGCGCGAGGTCGAGCCGAGCATCGCGGGCCCCAAACGCCCTCAGGACCGGGTGCCGCTGGCAGAGGCGAAAGAGGCCTTCCTGGAGGCGATGCAGGAGTTCGATCACGAGGCGGCGGAGCAGATGGGAAACGGGGTCGACGAGGCGAACGCCGAGTCCTTCCCCGCTTCTGACCCTCCCGCCGAGGACCACGACGACGAGCGGGGCAAGCCGCGCCCGGCGCTCAGCGGCGGTGTGAGCGCCACGATCGAGAGGGGCAGCGGCGATCAGATCGAGATGACGCTGGAGGACGGCACGACGGTTGAGCTCGACCACGGCCGGGTCGTGATCGCGGCGATCACCAGCTGTACCAACACCTCGAACCCCTCGGTGATGATCGGCGCCGGCCTCCTCGCTCGCAACGCGGTTCAGCGCGGCCTGCGGCGCAAGCCGTGGGTGAAGACCTCGCTTGCGCCCGGCTCGACCGTGGTCACCGACTACCTCGAGAAAGCGGGACTGACCAAGTACCTGGACGAGCTTCAGTTCAATCTGGTCGGCTACGGCTGCACGACCTGCATCGGCAACTCGGGGCCGCTGCCGCCGGAGATCTCGGCTGCGGTCGAGGAGAAGGACCTGGCGGTCTGTGCGGTGCTGTCGGGAAACCGCAACTTCGAGGGCCGCATCAACCAGGACGTCAAGGCGAACTACCTGGCTAGCCCACCACTGGTCGTCGCCTACGCGCTCGCCGGCCGCATGGACCTCGACCTGACCAGCGAGCCGCTCGGCGAGGGCAGCGACGGCGAGCCTGTCTTCATGCGGGACATCTGGCCCGATCCCGACGAGGTGAAGGAGCTGATCGGCCGCTCGATCGCCTCCGAGATGTTCACCCGCAGCTACGGCGGGGTGCTCGAGGGCGACGAGACCTGGAAGGCAGTCGAGGTGCCGGAGGGAGACCGCTACACCTGGCCCGACTCCACCTACGTGCGCAAGCCGTCGTTCTTCGACGGGATGCCGCCCGAGCCGCCCCCCGTCGAGCCGATCGCCGGCGCCCGTGTGCTTGCCCTGCTCGGCGACTCGATCACGACGGATCACATCTCGCCGGCCGGTGCGATCAAGAAAGCGAGCCCCGCCGGGGAGTGGCTGATCGAACAAGGGGTGGAGCCGCGCGACTTCAACTCCTACGGCTCGCGGCGCGGCAACCACGAGGTGATGATCCGCGGCATCTTCGCCAACATCCGCCTTCGCAACCTCCTGGTCGAGCGTGCGGGCGGCTTCACCCGTCGCTTCCCCGGCGGTGAGGAGACGACGATCTTCGAGGCGGCGATGGCCTACGCCGCGGAAGGGGTTCCACTGGTTGTGCTTGCCGGCAAGGAGTACGGCTCGGGCTCCTCGCGCGACTGGGCGGCGAAGGGAACCAAGCTGCTCGGTGTCCGCGCCGTGATTGCCGAGTCCTTTGAGCGCATTCACCGCTCCAACCTGATCGGCATGGGAGTGCTGCCGCTCCAATTCCCCACCGGCGAGTCGATCGACTCCCTTGAACTGAGCGGCGAAGAGGTCATAGACCTGGGCGACCTCGAGGGCGGCGAGGCCAAGACTGTCATCGTCACCGCCGACAACACCGAGTTCGAGGCAACCGTTCGCCTCGACACCCCGAACGAGGTTGTGTACTACAAGAACGGTGGAATCCTGCAGACGGTGCTGAGGGACTTGCGGGGCTAAACCCGAGCAAGGCGGCGCAGGAGGGCCGCGGGAGGCAGGGGGTCCGCGCGACCCTCACTGCACCTATGCGTCGGTAGCCAGGGAGGGATGCCGACGCGCCTGTTCTCTCAAACGGGACTGCTCGAGAAGAACAGTCACTGTCTACCTATAGCGCCTGTGAGCGCTGGGGTCAAGGCATCTTGAGCGGATTACGGGGATTCTGCGGAGAATCACGGATACCCCAGCCACGCCGCTCGATCAGCTCGATCCCGATCACACTGCCGACCGGGCCGACCGGAGTGAGGGTGGCGGCGAGCAGGGTGTAGGGGGCCTCGCGTTTCACGCAGGCGATCCAGATCACGATGCAGAGCACGACGAAGCCCAACCCATGCGCCCAGCCGAACACCATCGTCTCGGTGTCGAAGCCGGGCGCCAGCCAGAACAAGATCAACCCGCTGAAGATCCCCAGCTCCACCCAAGAGAGCCGCTTGACCCAAACAAACAGCTTTCCGGGAACCGGCTTTCTCATGGCATGGAGGGGGAGGGTGGGGGTGTCCGGGGGCGGGCGGCGTCCTCTTTTTCGCCCCACAAGCGATCTCGGACGGCCGCAAACTCCTCAGGCGAAAAACCCAGCCCGCGCCCGGACACCCCCACCCTCCTCTACGCCCCGGGGGTGAGCGCGGTGAGCACGACCCGCTCTTGCTCTCGGGCATGCGCCACCGAGTAGCCCTCGCCGGGGCTGGCCCGGGTCGGGCGGCCGACGTAGCCGAGCTCGACGCCCTCGGGCATCAGGTCGGGGAGGCGGCGCGACATCACCTTCCAGCAGCCCATGTTGCGCGGCTCCTCCTGCGCCCAGACGATCTCCTTCAGGTTGGGGTAGGAGGCGATCAGCTCGCTCAGCTGCTGCTTGGCGAACGGGTAGAGGAGCTCGACCCGGGCGATCGCGACGTCCTCTGCCGCTTCGCGCCGCTCGCTGGCGTCGATGTCCCAGAAGATCTTGCCGGTGCAGAGCACCAGGCGCTCGACCTTCTTGCGCCGGTCCGCCGCGGCGGGGTCGTCGAGGATGAAGTGGAAGTGGCCGGCGGTCAGTTCCTCCACCGAGGCCGCGGCGCGGTCGAGCCGCAGCAGCCCCTTCGGGGTGAAGACGACCAGCGGTCGCGGCTTGCGGATCAGCGCCTGGCGACGCAGCAGGTGGAAGTACTGGGCGGCGGTGCTCGGGTTGGCGATGCGGATGTTGCCCTCCGCGGCCAGCGCCAGGAAGCGCTCGATGCGGGCGCTGGAGTGCTCCGGGCCCGACCCCTCGTAGCCGTGCGGCAGCAGCAGGGTGAGGCGGCTGGTCTGTCCCCACTTTGCCTCGCCGGAGACGATGAAGCTGTCGACGATCACCTGGCCGGCGTTGGCGAAGTCGCCGAACTGCGCCTCCCAGAGGACCAGTGCGTTGGGGGTCGCCGCCGAGTAGCCGTACTCGAAGCCCAGGCAGGCGATCTCCGAGAGCGGGCTGTTGAAGAGCTCGAAGGGGGCGGTTGAGCCGTCGAGGTTCTGCATCGGGCAGTAGGGGAGGCCCGTCTTCTCGTCGTGGAGGACGAGGTGACGGTGGGAGAAGGTGCCGCGCTCGGTGTCCTGGCCGGTGAGGCGTATGTGGACGCCCTCGGTCAGCAGCGAGGCGAAGGCGAGCGCCTCGGCATGGCCGAACTCGATCCTGCCACCCTCCAGCGCCTCCGCCCGCTTGCCGAGTGGTTTGCGCAGCTTGCGGTGGATCGTGAAGCTCTCCGGCACCTCGAGCAGCGCCTCGTTCAGCTCCCGAAGCTGGGTCAGCGGAAGCGCCGTCTCGACCGGTGGGCTGGCGCTGCGGTCGAGTTCGCCCGTGCTCGAGGTGGTCACGGTCGGGTCTTCGTACTCGCCCAGCTCCATTTTCTTGCGCAGGTCCTTGAGCGCCGCCGACATCTCCTCGTGGCGCTCCTTGCGCGCCCGCTCGACGTCCTCGCGGGCGATCGTCCCCTCCTCGATCAGCTTCTCGGCGTAGATCTCGGAGACCGGCGGGTGGGCCTTGATCTTGGCCGCGATCGCGGGCTGCGTGTAGGCCGGCTCGTCGGTCTCGTTGTGGCCGAAGCGGCGGTAGCCGATCACGTCGATGACGATGTCGCGGCCCCAGCGCTCCCGATATGCCATCGCCAGGCGGATCGCCGCCGAGCAGGCCTCGACGTCGTCGGCGTTGACGTGGACGATCGGCACGTTGAACCCCTTCGCCATGTCGGCGGCGTAGGGGGTGGAGCGGGCGTCCTCGGGGTCGGTGGTGAAGCCCACCTGGTTGTCCTGGATGATGTGGACCGTGCCGCCGGTGGTGTAGCCGCGCAGCGCCTGCAGGTTGAGGGTCTCGGCGACCACGCCCTGGCCGGGGAAGGCGGCGTCGCCGTGCAGCAGCACCGGCACCGCGCGCTTCGGTTCGTGCTCGAGCTTCGGCCCGTCGAGCTCGGACTGGATGAAACGGGTCGCGCCCTCGACGACCGGGTTGACGAACTCGAGGTGGCTCGGGTTGGGGTAGAGGCGCACGGCGATCTTCTCGCCCTCGTGGGTTTCGTAGACCCCCTGGTGGCCGTAGTGGTACTTGACGTCACCGGTGCCGCCGTGGGGGATCGCGGCGACCGCCTTCACCTGCTCGATCTGCTTGGAGCCCTCGAACTCGGCCAGGATCGACTCCACCGAGCGGCCCAGGTTATGGGCGAGGACGGCGAGCCGGCCACGGTGGGCCATGCCGAAGACGACCTCCCCGGCGCCGGCCCGGCCGGCCAGGGTGACCAGCTCGTCGAGCATCGGCACGATCGCGTCGAGCCCCTCGATCGTGAAGATCTTCTGGCCCAAATACGCTTTCTCGACGAAGCGCTCGAATTCGAAGACGTCGATCAGGCGGCCCAGCAAACGGCGCTTCTCGTCCTCGGTGAGAGGCTGGCGGTGGGCGCCGGTCTCGACCATCTCGCGCAGCCAGGTCCGCTGCTGGTGCGAGGAGAGGTGCTCGAACTGGTAGGCGATCGTGCCGCAGTAGGCCTCGCGCATCCTCGGCAGCACGTCGAGCAGGGTCTCGCCGGGGACGCCGATGCGCAGGATCGAGGCCGGGACGCGGGCCATCAGCTCCGGCGTCAGATTGAGGTTCTCGGGCTGGATCGCCGGGTCGCCCTTCGGCTCGCGCCCGAGCGGGTCGAGCCGGGCGGCGAGATGGCCGTGGGTGCGGTAGCCCTTGAGCAGCGAGGTGGCTGCCTGGACCGCCCCCAGCAGCTCCTCGTCCGGCGCGCCGGGAGCAGCCGGCGGCGCGGCGGCGCCCAGCGGCGGCGCCGAGGCCGAGGCCGGGTGGGCCGCGGCGAGCGGTGCAGCGTCGATGTCGAGGTCAGCTGCGACCGTCTCGTAGAAGCCGTCCCCGCCCTCGAGCAGCTGTTCGATCCGGCGCAGGAAGGCGCCCGACTCGGCGCCCTGGATCACCCGGTGGTCGTAGGTCGAGGTCAGCGTCATCGTCTTCGAGACGCCGAGCTGGCGCAGCCGCTCCGGCGAGGCGTGCGCCCACTCCGGCGGGTAGGTGATCGCGCCGGCGGCGACGATCGCGCTCTGGCCCTTCATCAGGCGGGGCACCGAAGCGACGGTGCCGATCCCGCCCGGGTTGGTCAGTGAGATGTTGGTGCCTTGGAAGTCGTCGGCGGTGAGCTTGCTCTCCCGCGTCTTCGTGATCAGGTCCTCGTAGTAGGTGCGGAAGGCGGCGAAGTCGAGTCCGTCGGCGCCCTTGATCGCCGGCACCATCAGGCTGCGCGAGCCGTCCTTGCGCTCGATGTCGACCGCGATGCCGAGGTTGACCGAGCCGTTCTCGATCGCGAACGGCTTGCCGTCGCGCTCCTCGAAGCTGCGCGTCATCACCGGCCATTGCTTGGCCGCCTGCACGATCGCCCAGGCGATCAGGTGGGTGAAGGAGACCTTCAGCCCGCGCTCTTTGAGCTGACCATTGAGCGCCTTGCGCTTCGCGTCGAGCGTGTCGACCGCAACCGTCCGGAACGACGTAGCCGTGGGCACCTCCCGGCTTTCGCCCATAGCCTGAGCCAGCATCGCCGCCGGCCCCCGCAAAGGCTTAGCTTCTCCAGCAACCTGCGCCGGCGCCCCATTGCCCCCATCGGCAGCCGCCAGCACATCGTCCTTCGTCACCTTGCCCCCCGGTCCGTTCCCGCTCACCGAGTCAAGGTCGACGCCGGTCTCTTCAGCTACTCGCCGGGCAACAGGGGTAACGCGAACTCCATTGCCGGCGCCGTTCCCGCCGGCAGTGCCGTCTCCAGCGCGGGTTCCCGCGGTCTCCTGGCCCCCACGCGCGGGTGGCGGGGCAGGGGGGACCACCCCCGAGGAAGCTTCAGCTACCGCAGGGGGTGGTGGGTCCCCTGCGCCGACAGGACCCGCGCCTGAGGCGCCCGAACCCTCGGCCGTCCCCTCGCCGGGTTCCATCTCGGCAAGAGGAGCACCGACAGGGACCTCATCGTCGACCTGCGCGATCAGCTTCGTAATGACGCCGTCGGCCGGCGCCGGCACCTCGGCGTCGACCTTGTCGGTCGAGACCTCGACCACCGTGTCGCCCTCGCTGACGAAGTCGCCCTCCACCACATGCCATTCGAGGACGATGCCCTCGGTGACCGACTCACCCATCTCGGGCATCTGGATCTGCACGGTCGCCGTTTGCGCCATCTGTCGATTGAGTGTATGAAAGAGCGGTGAACTACTTCGTCACCGGTGCGACGGGCTTCATCGGGCGCAACCTCGTCGCCCGCCTCCTGCAGCGCGAGGGGACGGTCTACGCGCTGGTCCGGGCCGGCTCGCGGGGGCGGCTGGAGGAGCTGCGGACCGCCTGGGGAGCCGACGGGGCGCGTGTCGTCCCGATCGCCGGCGACCTCACCCAAGTTGGCCTCGGCGTCTCCGAGGAGGACCTGCTGACGCTGCGCGGCGATGTCGACCACTTCTTCCACTTGGCTGCGATCTACGACATGGCCGCCGGCGCCGAGGCGCAGGAAGTCGCCAACGTCGAAGGCACTCGCCACGCGGTTGAGCTCGCCGGCACGATCGAGGCGGGCTGCTTCCACCAGGTCAGCTCGATCGCCGCCGCCGGCCTCTACAAGGGCACCTGGACCGAGGACATGTTCGAGCAGGCCGAAAACCTCGACACGCATCCGTACTTCCGCACCAAGCACGAGTCCGAGCGGGTCGTGCGCGAGGAGTACCGCCGGCCCTGGCGCGTCTACCGGCCTGGGATCGTCGTTGGCGACTCGCGCAGCGGCGAGATCGACAAGATCGACGGCCCCTATTACATGTTCAAGCTGTTGCAGCAGGCCCGCCGGGTGCTGCCGGCCTGGCTACCGACCGTCGGCATCGAGGGCGGCGAGATCAACATCGTTCCGGTCGATTACGTGGCTTCGGCGATCGACCACATCGCCCACAAGCCAGGGCTCGACGGACGCGCCTTCAGCCTCACCGACCCCAGGCCAAAGACCGCCGGCGAGGTGCTCAATCTCTTTGCTCGCGTCGCCGATGCGCCGCAGGCGGCCCTGCAGCTCGACTCCGGCATCACCGATCCGGCGACCAGTCTCGTCCGCACGGGGCTGAAGTTCTTCCCGCCGGCCAAGCGGGCGGCAAAGATGGCGCTCGACCAGGTCGGCATTCCCGCCGGTGTCCTCAGCTACGTCAACTACCCGACCCACTTCGACTCGACCGAGGCGGAGGCGGCGCTGGCCGACTCGGGGATCGCGGTGCCGTCGCTGGAGAGCTACGCCGACCGCGTTTGGGATTACTGGGAGCGCAACCTCGATCCCGACCTGTTCAAGGACCGCTCGCTCTCGGCGGCCGTGCGCGGCAAGGTGGTGCTGATCACCGGCGCCTCCTCGGGGATCGGCAAGGCGACCGCGGTCAAGGTCGCCGACGCCGGCGCGACGGTTCTGCTGGTCGCCCGCTCGGTGGACAAGCTGGAAGAGACGAAGAGGGAGATCGAGACAGCAGGGGGCATCGCCCACGTCCACCGCTGTGACATGTCGGATATGGAGGACATCGAGCGGATGGCGGAGGAGGTGATCGCCTACCACGGGCGGGTCGATGTGCTCGTCAACAACGCGGGGCGATCGATCCGACGTTCGGTCAAGCTCTCCTACGAGCGCTTCCACGACTACGAGCGGACGATGCAGGTCAATTACTTCGGCGCGGTGCGGCTGATTCTGGCCCTGTTGCCCTCGATGCAGGCCCATAAGACGGGCCACATCATCAACGTTAGCTCGATCGGCTCGCAGACCAATCCGCCGCGCTTCTCGGCCTACGTCGCCTCGAAGGCGGCACTGGACGCCTTCAGCCGGGTGATCGCCTCCGAGGTGGTCGACGACGGCGTCGACATCACGACGATCTACATGCCGCTGGTGCGGACGCCGATGATCGCGCCGACGCGGATGTACGACATGTTCCCGGCGATCACGCCCGAGGAGGCGGCGGAGATGATCGCCGGCGCGATGATCGGCAAGCCGAAGAAGGTGGCGACCCGGCTCGGCACCTTCGGCGAGCTGCTCTACGCCGTCGCACCCACCCTCAGCGACAAAATCCTCAACACCGCCTACAAACTCTTTCCAGAGTCGCAGGCGGCGAAGGGGAAGGGCGACGAGGCGCCGGATCGGCCGCCAACCACCGAGGCGGTTGCATTCGCCCATCTGATGAAAGGCGTGCACTGGTAGGCGGGCTGTAGGGGCGGGAGTCGCCGCCCAGGTGCCTAGGTTCGCTTCGCTGACGCTCCGCTCACTATGTTGCTGCCGCTTCGCGGCTGGAATCACTCGCCGGTGCGCCGCTTCGCGAGGCGTCTGGATGGCGACTCCCGCCCCTCCGCCCATGGCCTGCGATGCTCCCCCCGATGAGCGGGCGCAGGCTGAAGCACTGGGGGTGGGGGTATGAGGATCAGGCGCCTTCTGGGAAGGAGCTGGAGGAGGCTGCGGCGGGTATAAGGGCGCGATTCGGGTTTGGGGGTGAGCCGGAGGAGGCGATGCCGTTCGATGCGGTGGAGATTCGTGCCTCGCGATTGAAGGCGCCGAGCGGGTTTGGCGACCTGTTTACGGATGAGAAGTACGAGCGCGTCAGCCGCGCGCTTGGGAAGGCTTATCGGGATGTTGTGCGGGGGTTTCGGGGGGAATTCTCGAATCCACCGGACCTCGTTGCCTTGCCCAAGGACGAGTCTGAGATTGAGACGGTGCTCTCTTGGGCTGAGGCCGAGGGGGCGGCTGTGGTGCCGTTTGGGGGTGGGACCAGCGTGGTTGGCGGGGTCGAGGCGCGACTCGGGAACCGGCCGGTTGTCTCTCTTGACCTGCGGCGGTTGGACCGGGTCTTGGAGGTCGATGCGGAGTCGATGGCTGCTCGGATCCAGGCCGGGGCCACCGGCCCAAGGCTGGAGGAGCAGCTGCGGGAGCATGGGCTTACCCTGCGCCACTTTCCCCAGTCGTTCGAGTACTCGACCCTGGGTGGCTGGATCGCTACGCGGGCCGGGGGGCACTTCGCCACTCTCTATACGCACATCGACGACCTGGTCGAGTCGGTGCGGGCGATCACGCCGCGTGGGCTCTGGGAGAGCCGGCGGCTGCCGGGTTCGGGGGCGGGGCCGTCGCCGGACCGGGCGCTGATCGGGTCGGAGGGAATCCTCGGCGTGATCGGCGAGGCCTGGGTGCGGGTGCGGCCGCGGCCCGAGTTCAAGACCTCATGCGGCGTCGAGTTCGACGACTTCCTCGCCGCCGCGGGCGCCGTGCGCGAGATATCCCAGTCCGGCCTCTACCCCGGCAACTGCCGACTGCTCGACGCGGTCGAGGCGGGGATGACCGGGGCAGGCTCGGGCGAGAAGAGCCTGCTCGTGCTCGGCTTCGAGTCCCCCCACCACCCCGTAGACGCCCCAATGAACCAAGCCGTAGCAATCGCCCGAGCCCACGGCGGCACCCCCAACACCCCGCCGACGGGCCGAAAACGGGACCATATGTCCCGAAATAGGCCCGTCGACCCCGGGGGCTCAGACGCGGTCGGAACCTGGCGTAACGCCTTCCTCCTTGCGCCTTACCTGCGGGACACTTTCGTCGCCTGCGGGGTGCTCTCCGAGACCTTCGAGACGGCGATCACCTGGGATCGCTTCGAGGACTTCTACGCGACGGCGATGGAGACGGTCCGTGCCAAGGTCGCCGAGGTCTGCGACGCCCCGGTCGAGGGATCCGGCGCACCGCGGATCAGCTGTCGCTTCTCCCACGTCTATCCCGATGGCCCGGCGCCCTACTTCACCGTGATGGCTCCGGCGGCGCGTGGAGGCGAGGTCGAGCAGTGGGACGAGATCAAGGCCGCCGCCGCCGAGGCGGTGATCGAGGGCGGCGGCACGATCACCCACCATCACGCGGTCGGCCGCGATCACCGTCCCTGGTACGACCGCCAGCGCCCCGCTCCATTCGCGGCGGCGCTGCGCGCGGCCAAGGCCCAACTCGACCCCGCCGGGATGCTGAATCCCGGCGTTCTCATCGACTAACAGCCAGGCAAGGCTTAGGATTTTCGCTGCGGCCGATTCGCGCGGTAGTCGTCGAGGTCGCGAAGGAAGGCCAACACCGATCGGCCCCAGCGTGGCAGCTGAGAGGCGACGACGATCGCAAGGACGACATAGGAATAGACGTTTGGGTCGGCGGGCAGGAGCATCTGTGTCGTAAAGGCGATGGGGGCCATAGTTGTCCCCCTACCGTCACAAATTTGCCCGGTGGGTTGCCGCTCTTGCCCCGGCGTCTCTCGGCCAAAAAGGCGCAAATTGCGACTGTGCGAAAGTGGCGGGTAGAGCAGATACTCGTCGCCTTCCCCATGGCAGAGCCAAATTCAAGGACTATGCCGAGTTCTCGCTTGTGTCGTAGAGGTTGGCCGAGAAGGTGAACATCAGCGCCACGTTGACCGAGTTCGGATCCGGCCGGCGGATGCTCCGCTCATTGGGTCGAGGGAAGGAAAAGGGGCGGCGGCCGGCGGCGATACCCTGTCGCGACCGATAAGCGGCTTATAGCTCGCGCTTCATCCCTGTTCCCACGATGGAAACGATCACTTCCGAACACCCGACCATCCCGGTGCCCGCCGGGCAAGCGCCCGATGCCGCCGAACCGGTCGAGCCCCGGCGCTCGCCGCTGCGCGCCGCGATCAAGACCGGGCGGCCGCAGGAGTGGATCAAGAACACCTTCGTCTTCGCCGGCTTGCTGTTCTCCCGCAAGTTCAACCAGCCTCACGACGTGCTGGAGGCGTTCCTCACCTTCGTCGCCTTCTGCTGGATCTCCAGCGCCGGCTACTACGTCAACGACCTGGTCGACGTCGAGCTGGACCGCAAGCACCCGAAGAAGCGCTTCCGGCCGCTCGCCGCCGGCGAGCTTTCGGAGCGAACGGCGATGACGATCGCGCCGGCGCTGGCCGCCGCGGCGATCGTGCTCTCCTTCGCTGCCGTCAACTGGCAGGTGGGCTTGATGGTCGTCGGCTACGGAATCGCCCAGATGGCCTACAGCCTAGGCCTCAAGCAGATCGTGATCATCGACGTGATGACGCTCGCCGGCCTCTTCATCCTGCGGGTGGCGGCCGGCGCGGTGGCCGTGGACGCCCACGCCTCGGAATGGCTGCTTCTCTGCACCGGCATGGTCGCTCTCTTCCTCGGCGTGACCAAGCGGCGTCAGGAGGCCGTCTCCGAGCTGCACCAGGGCGCCAGCAGCCGCCCCGTGCTCGAGCACTACTCGCTTCCCTTCCTCGACCAGATGGTCGCCATGGTCACCACCGGCACCGTGATCAGCTACTCGATCTACGCGGTCAACTCGCCGATCATCGGCAACAAGATGATGTGGACGATCCCCCCGGTCGTCTACTGCATCTTCCGCTATCTCTACCTGATCTACGACCGCGCCGACGACCGCTCCACTGCCGCGATCGTCGCCGAGGACAGGCCCCTGATCGCCGGCGTCGCCGTCTTCGCGATCGTCGCCTTCGCCCTCCTCTACATCTTCAAGTAGCGGCAGGCGAATTCAACCCGGATCCCCGAGTTGGCCGCCGCGAGCCTTCTGCCGCGTGTCACCGGCTCCAAGCTCCCTGCCAACGGCCTGCCAGCCCTTTCTCGGGTCATTGAGATCCAGGAACTGCGAGTAGCCGCCAGCGGGGACCTCGAAGGGCTTGGCGATCGCTCCGGTGTGGTCGAACTTTGCGCCGGTGGGCGGGGTGGAATCGAACCAGGCAGGCGTGACGAAGTCCTGCATCTCGATGCCGTTCACCTCGTAGTTGCTGGACTGCGCCGCATCTCCGATCTCGACCGCCCAGAACTTCGAGCGCCCGTCGAAGCTGGCGGTGGTCAGGTACGGGTCGGCGAGCGCCTCGGCAAGCTCGTGCGAAGCGCAGGCCGACTCGCTCACGCCGGCCTGTCGGCAGGTGCGGACGAACACCTCCATCACCGGCAGGCCGGTTTCCGAGTCCTTGTGGTAACCCAAAGCTTCGTCTTCGTCGGTGTCATCGAAGAAGACGAGTTGCCAATCGGCTGGGCCGGGGGCCTTGACAGCGACGGTGACCGGCGCGAGTCCCCAGGCCGGACAGACATCCTCGTTCGCCTGCTGCTCTATTGCGCTTGCGATCCCTGCTGCGGTCTCGTCATCGAGGATCGTGGACTGGTTGACTACGGCGACATCTGGCATGCGCGTTCCTTTCGGTTCGGTGGATCCTGCTGCCGGCTGCAGAGCTCAAGACACGGGCAGGTCCGAAAGCAGTTCCACCTTGCCGTTGCGCTGGAATTGGAGGTCGATCGTCTCGTTCTTACGGTAGGTGCCGAAGAGGCCGAGGTACATCGCCAGCCAGCGGCCGGTGCCGACCTTCTCCTTGACGATCTCGCGGGTGAAGACGATCTCGCCGGCGCGGACGTTGTAGTCGCCGCCCTCGCGCTGCTCGACGCCGTTGACGAAGACGGCATAGGGCGCTTCGGCGCCGGCCGGCAGCTTCACCCGTCGCCCAGCGGCATAGCTGCCCTTCGGGATCTCGGTCTCGGTCTCGGTCATCGTGCGCTCTGCTCCAGAGTCTCGCGAACGGCGTCGAACGGCGTCTCGTACTCGGTCGGGTCGAGCTCCTCCCGAGCCACCCCGCCACGAAAGGGCATGAACGTTCCGTCCCCCCGCACGTCGACCCCGGCCACCCGTTTGTGCAGCAGCCCCCCACCGGCCAGCTGCAGCCGAGCATGAACCTGCTGCTCGGGCCCGAAGTCCCGCAGCGCGGACACCCCCTTCACCGGCCCCTCCGCCCGAATAGCCAAAGCCCGCTCGCGCATCGCTTCCACAGCTTCCTCCAGCTCCTCGAAGCTCTCATGTGACACGTCGGACCCGTGCCTGATCGTCAGCTTCCAGCTCACGCGCGCAGCGTACGCGTCCGGGAAGAGGGGCGTCGGGGGTCCTCCCCGGGCGCGGCGCTACCTTTTTCGCACAGACCACTCGGCGAGAGATCCAGGGCGCGAGGCGAAAAAGACAGCGTCCGGGGAGGGACCCCGACGCCTCTCCCGCGCCAGCCCTAAGCGCCGCGCCGCGCCCGTTTGGGCCTGCGCGCTGGCGGCCCGACGATTTTCTCCGGCCCCTCACGCTCCGCGACCGGCACGTACTCGCGCTCGCGATACCCGGTGTAGATCTGCCGCGGCCGGGCGATTTTCTGTTCGGGATCGTCCTTCATCTCCATCCACTGCGACACCCAGCCCGCCGTGCGCGGGATGGCGAAGATCACGGTGAACATCTCGGCCGGAATCTCCAGGGCCTCATAGATGATCCCGGAGTAGTAGTCGACGTTGGGATAGAGCTTGCGAGAGGTGAAGTACTCGTCCTCCAGCGCCCGTTTCTCCAGCTCGCGGGCGATCTCGACGATTGCGTTGTACTCGGTCGCTTCGAAGACCTCGTCCATGTGCTGCTGGATGATCCGCGCCCGCGGGTCGTAGTTCTTGTAGACGCGGTGGCCGAAGCCCATCAGTTTCTCTTCGCGGTTCTTGACGCTCTCGAGGAAGGCGGGGATGTTCTCGGCCGAGCCGATTCGCCGCAGCATCCGCAGGACCGCCTCGTTGGCGCCGCCGTGCAACGGGCCGTAGAGCGCCGCGACACCCGCCGCCACCGCCGAGTAGGGATCGACGTCGGAGGAGCCGACGCCGCGCACGGCGTTGGTCGAGCAGTTCTGTTCGTGGTCGGCGTGGAGGATGAAGAGCACGTCGAGCGCCTTCGAGAGAGCCGGTTTCGGCACGTGCTTGGCTTCGGTCTTCTTGAACATCATCGAGAGGAAGTTCTCGGCGAAGTTGAGGTCGTTGTCCGGGTAGACGTAGGGCAGGCCCATGTTGTGCCGGTATGAGAAGGCGGCCAGGGTCGGCACCTTGGCGATCAGCCGCACAGCTGCCATATAGCGCTCTTCGGGATCGTCGGTGTGCTTGGCGTCCGGGTAGAAGGTCGAGAGTGCCCCGACCCCCGCCAGCAGCATTCCCATCGGGTGGGCGTCGTAGCGGAAGCCCTCGAAGAACTGCTTGAGGTCCTCGTGGACGAAGGTGTGGTGGACGATGTCGTAGGTCCAACGGTCGAGCTGCGGCCCGGTTGGCAGCTCGCCGAAGATCAGCAGGTAGGCGACCTCTAGGAAGCTGGAGCGCTCGCAGAGCTGCTCGATCGAGTAGCCCCGGTGTTCGAGGATTCCCGCCTCGCCGTCGATGTAGGTGATCGCCGAGCGGCAGGAGGCCGTGTTGGTGAAGGCCGGGTCGTAGGACAACATCCCGAATTCGCCTTCGTCGACTTTGATCTGGCGCAGGTCCATGGCGCGGACCGTGCCATCGGTGATCGGCAGCTCATAGGTCTGCCCGGTGCGGTTGTCAGTGACGGTGAGAGTCTCCGAGCCGGTGGCGGCCCCCCCGTCGTCGGCTGCGTCCCTCGTCTGCTGCTCGGTGGCCATCACCCCTCCTCGAGCTCGGTGTCGACTGGAGCGCTCAGTATCGCAGCTTGGATCGCCCGGCCTGTGACGGTTCCGAGAAGCTGTAAAGCCCCGCCCCGCGCTACTCGGCGGCTGCCGGCAGCGGCTCGAACCGCGTCATTCCGACCAGGTCGTCGAAGCGCTGGTCGATCTCCTCACGGCTGAGTCGGGCGACCCGCTCGGCGCCGAACTCTTCGACGTTGAATGAGGCAAGCACGGTGCCGAAGCCCATCGCCCGCCGCAGGCTGGCTTCGTCGAGCTCGCCGTCGTGGCTGTCGAGGTAGCCGAGAAAGCCGCCGGCAAAGCTGTCGCCGGCGCCGGTCGGGTCGCGCACATCCTCGAGCGGGAAGCCCGGCAGGGCGAAAAAGCTCTCCTCGGTGAACAACGCTGCGCCGTACTCCCCTTGCTTGGCGACGACAGCGCGGGGGCCGCGCTCCATCACGGCGCGGGCGGCGCGGGCCAGATTGGACTCGCCGGTCAGCTGGCGGATCTCGGCATCGTTGACGATCACGCAGTCGACCTCGGCGATCGCCGCCAGCAGCGAGTCCTTCGCCGTGTCGATCCAGAGGTTCATCGAGTCCAGGGCGCAGAAGCGCGCCGCGCCGCACTGCGCGCGGACCTGGCGCTGCAGGTCGGGCTGGATGTTGGCGAGGAAGAGGACGTCGGCCGCCCTGGAGTCCTCGGAGAGCTTCGGCTCGAACTCGCCGAAGACGCCGAGCTGGGTGTCTTCGGTGTGGGCGACGTTGAGGTCGTACTCGTAGCGACCACGCCAGAAGAACGACTGACCGCCGGCGACCCGCTCGATGTCATCGGTCTGTATGCCGCGGCTCTCCAGGACCTCGAACTCGGCGCTGCCGAAGTCGTCACCAACGGGGCCCACCGGGCGCACCTCGGTGAAGAAGCTGGCGGCGAGCGAGAAGTGAACGGCGGTCCCGCCAAGCATCCGCTCGCGTTCCCCGAAGGGGGTCTTTACTGAGTCGAAGGCGATTGAGCCGACTACGGTCAGGGACATTTGCGGCAGGTTATCTGGTGATCCAGGCGACGGAGGCTGCGGGTACCCCTCCAGCATGCTGCCTTTTTCGCCGTGAGCCTTATGGCTCTTGCCGAGCGGTTTGGGGGAAAAAGAGACCGCCGCATGCAAGAGGGGCACCCGCAGCCTCCCTCCAGGGACCTCCAGATTGCCGCCGAGGACAAGCAGATTCCTGGGCCGACTATGGTTCTGCGCCGTGAAGGCGATTCAGATTGAGGAGTTCGGCGGGCCGGAGGTGTTCAAGTATGTGGAGCTTCCCGACCCCGAGCCCGGTGAGGGAGAGGTGCTGGTTGAGGTTGCTCGGAGCGGGATCAACTTTGCCGATACGCATGCGACCCGCAACGACTACCTGGCTGAGCAGCAGCTGCCGCTGATCCCCGGTGGAGAGATCAGTGGGCGTACTCCCGATGGGCGGCGGGTGGCGGCGCTCGCGGGCGGTGGGGGCTATGCGGAGAAGGTTGTGGCGCCCGAGGGATTCTTGATTCCCGTTCCGGACGAGGTCGATGACGACCAGGCCGCGGCGCTGCTGCTGCAGGGCATCACCGCGATGGCGCTGGTGCGCCGCTGCGCGCGCATCGAGCCCGGCGAGACGCTGCTGATCGAGGCGGCCGGCGGCGGCACCGGCTCGCTCGCCGTTCAGCTCGGCAAGCGGGCCGGGGCGAAGGTGATCGGACTTGCCTCCAGTGGGGAGAAGCGGGCGCTGGTCGAGCGGCTCGGCGCCGACGCGACCGTTGACTCACGCGCCGAGGACCTGAAGGAGGCGATCCTCGCGGCCAACGGCGGCGAGCGGGTCGACGCGGTCCTCCACATGAGCGGCGGCGACGCCTTCGATGCCGAGTTCTCGGCGCTCGCCCCACTCGGCCGCATGGTCGTCTTCGGCATCGCCTCGCGCGAGCAGCGCGATGTCTCTACCGCCGCCCTGCTGCGCGGCTCCAGGGCGGTGATCGGCTTCTGGCTCGTCCACCTGATGATGCGGCCGGCGGTGGTCGGCCCAATGATCGGTGAGCTGTTCGGCGCCGTGGCCGGCGGCGAGCTGGAGGTAAACGTCGGCGAGGTCTACCCGCTGTCGGAGGCGGCCCGCGCGCACGAAGACCTGATCGCGCGTCGCACCACCGGCAAGCTCCTCCTGGATCCGTCGAAGTGAGCGCCTTCAAGGACCTGGGACTGGCGCCGGAGATCCAGCAGGTGCTGGACGAGCTCGGCTACGACGAGCCGACCCCGATCCAGGAGCAGGCGATTCCGGAGCTTCTCGGCGGCCACGACGTGATCGGCCAGGCGCAGACCGGGACCGGTAAGACCGCCGCCTTCGGCCTGCCCCTGCTCCAGTACATCGACCCCTCCGTCGACGAGGTGCAGGCGGTCGTCCTCACCCCGACCCGCGAGCTCTGCATCCAGGTGACCCAGGCGCTGCGAGCCTACGCCGAGCACGTCGATGTAGAGATCGTCGCCGTCTTCGGCGGCGCGCCAATCCGCTCGCAGCAGGCGCAGCTGCGCGCCGGCGCCCATGTCGTCGTCGCCACCGTGGGACGGATGATGGACCTGATGTCGCGCCGCTCGCTGGTGCTCACCGCGGCCCGCTACATCGTCCTCGACGAGGCCGATGAGATGCTCGACCTGGGCTTCATCGAGGACGTCGAGAAAATCCTGCGGATGTGCCCGAGCGGGCGCCAGACGGCGCTCTTCTCGGCGACGATGCCGCCGCCGGTCAAACGGCTCGCCGAGAGCTACATGTACGACCCGGTGACGATCCGGATCACGCCGAAGACGCTGACCGTGGACGCGATCGCCCAGGCCTTCGTCGAGGTGCCGGCGAACGAGAAGGCGGCGCGCCTGGTCGAGCTGCTGAAGACCGAGGAACCGGAGCAGGCGATCATCTTCTGCCGCACCAAAATCGGCGCCTCGAAGCTGGAGAAGACGCTGAAGGACAAAGGCCTCGACGTGAAGGCGCTGCACGGCGACATGAGCCAGGGCTCGCGCGACGGCGTGATGATCGCCTTCAAGGACCACCGGGTGCGGTTGCTGGTCGCCACCGACATCGCCGCCCGCGGGCTTGACATCGAGCACGTCACCCACGTCATCAACTACGACGTCCCCGCCTCCTCCGAGGTCTACGTGCACCGGATCGGTCGCACCGGGCGGGTCGGGCGGACCGGCCGCGCGATCACCTTCGTCACGCCGGCGCAGCGCGACGAGATCGAGCGGATCGAGCGCGACGTCAAGACCACGATCGGCGAGTGGGAGAGCCCGGAGGAGCGGATGGAACACGCGCCGCGCCCGCGCCGCCGCGAGCGCGCCAAGGTCCGCGAGAACGGCGGCGAGGCCAAGGCGGTCGACGCCGAGGAGGCAAATGGGAAGCCGGTCAAGCTTTTCGTCAACCGGGGAGAGCGCAGCGGCATCACCGAGGAGGATCTGCGCTGGGCATTGCGCGAGGGCGCGGTGCTCCCCGACGAGGCGATCCACGACGTCCGCGTCCTGCACCGCTTCTCCTTCGTCGAGGTCGATCCCGACCAAGCCGACCGTACGGTCGAGTTCCTCGATGGGTCGAAGCTGAAGGGCAAGGAGATCCGGCTCGAGATCGCGAAGAGCTAGCGCGTTAGCTCGGCGATCTTCTTGAAGAGCTGGTCGAAGTCGATCGGCTTGGTGATGTAGGCGCTGATCGCCAGGTCAGCATGATCCTCGTCGTTGCCGCCGTCGGTGTGGGCGCTGACTATCAGGGCGGGGGTGTCGATGCCCGCGGCCCGCAGCTCGCGCAGGGCGTCTATGCCCGACTTGCGGGGCATCATCGCGTCGAGCAGGAGGACGTCGGGCGGGGCGGCGGCGCTGACCTTTTCGACAACCTCTTGGCCGTCGGCAGCCGTCTCGACCTCGTGGCCCTCGATCTCCAGGCGGGTGCGCAGGAGGAGCAGGATCGTCTCGGAGTCGTCGGCGACGAGGATCCTGGCCATCAGCTCGCCTCCGCTCCGGCTCGGGCTCGCTCGGGGACGGGGTCCGCAGGCAGGCGAACGCGGAAGGTGGAGCCGCGGCCAGGAGCCGAGTCGGCTTCGATCGTGCCGCCGTGCAGCTCGATCAGCGATTTGGAGATCGCCAGCCCGAGGCCGGTGCCGCCTACCCGCTGGGTCTCGCCAGCGTCGCCGCGGGTGAAGCGTTCGAAGATGTGCTCCAGCTGCTGCTCGGGTATGCCGGGTCCGTCATCGATCACGTCAATCTCAACTTCGGCGTTTGCGCGGCGTGCCTTCACCTCGATACCCGCTCCTTCCGGGCAATACTCATTTGCGTTCGTAAGGAGATTCACCAATACTTGGCGAATCCGGTCCCGATCGGCTTCGATCCGGGGAAGGTCGGCTTCGATCTCCAGGCGCAGCTCCTGGCCGCGGGCGTCGATCTGAGCCCGCATCGTCCGCACCGCGTCCTCGATCAGGCTCGCGGCGTCGGTCGGCTCTGGGCGGATCGTCAGCCGCCCGGCGTCGCTGCGGGCGAGGTCGAGCAGGTCGTTGAGGAGGCGCACAAGGTGCCGCGTGTTGTCGAGGATCACCTCGACCGTCTCCGCCTGCTTTGGGCCGAGCTTCTCGCGCTCCAGCAGCAGCAGCTCGGCGAAGCCCTGCACCGAGGTGAGCGGGCTGCGCAACTCGTGCGAGGCGGTGAGGACGAACTCGTCTTTCATCCGATCGAGCTGGTCGCGTTCGCCGGCGCGGCGCTGAAGCTCTTCCGCCATCTCGTTGAAGGCGCCGCCGAGCGTCGCCGTCTCCGAGAGGCCACCGACCTTGACCCGGGCGTCGAGGTCGCCGCCGGCCAACTGCCCCGAAGCCTCGACCAGATCCTCGAGCGGACGGCGCATCGAGGAGATCAGGCCGGTGAAGAGCAGCGCCGCCCCGGTCAGGCCGGCGATCAGCCCCGCTCCGACCAACAGCGCCGTGTCGCGCGTCTCGCTCGAGATTTCATCGCGGAGCGCCTGCCGGCGATGCTGCTGGGAGACGATCGTGTCGCGCGCCGCGGCCGGGTGGCGTTCTTCGGCGAGGCGGTTGCGGGCCACGATCTCGCGCTGGTAGGAGCGGGCGGTGGCGTTCTCGTAGTCCTGGCGCTGCTGGAGGAAGCGGGCGACGCCGATCACCGCCAGCCCGGTCAGCACGGCAAAGGCGATCGCGAAGCCGATCGTCAACCTGTTGGCGAGCGATGGGCTGAAGCGGAATCGTCGTCGGGAATATGCTTGCGAGCCGATGGGCGACGAGGCTACAGGCACCTCCGACGGCATCGCCACGGCGCCGGACGGCATCGACCGGGGTGGGGTGGAGGCCTGGTTCGAACAGCACGTCGAAGGTGTCGAGCTGCCGCTCTCCTTCGAGCGGATCTCCGGCGGGCACTCGAACCTCACCTACGGCGTAACCGATGCCGCCGGACGGCGCTGGGCGCTGCGCCGGCCGCCGCTCGGCAAGCGGCTCGGCTCGGCCCACGACATGGCGCGCGAGCACAAGGTCGTCTCGGCGCTGGGACCGACCGCGGTGCCGGTGGCGCCGGTCGTTGCGCTTTGCGAGGACGAGAGCGTCAACGAAGCTCCCTTCTACGTGATGGAGTTCGTCGAGGGGCCGATCCTGCGTGGGCTCGCCGAGGCGGAGGCTTTTCCGGGGGATGCGGAGCGCCGGGCGATAGGCGAGCGGGTCGCCGACACCCTGATTGATATCCACGCGGTCGACCCGGACGCCGTCGGGCTCGGCGATCTCGGCCGCAAGGAGGACTACGTCGCCCGTCAGCTGCGGCGCTGGCAGGGTCAGTGGGAGAAGTCGAAGACGCGCGAGCTGCCGGCGATCGACGCGGTGCACGAGCGGCTCGCCGCCCGCATCCCGGAGCAGGGGCCGGCGACGATCGTCCACGGCGACTACCGGCTCGACAACATGATCCTCACCCCGGAGGGTGAGGTCGCGGCGGTCGTCGACTGGGAGCTCTGCACGCTGGGCGACCCACTCGCCGACGTCGGCCTGCTGATGGTCTACTGGCCCAGACGGGGCGAGGATCCGGTCGCCCTCGGCCAGCCCGCCAACCTGGCGCCGGGCTTCCCCACCAACGAGGAGCTGCGCGACCGCTACGCCGAGCGCTCCGGCCGCGACCTCTCTCAACTCGGCTTCTTCGAAGCCCTCGGCTACTGGAAGCTGGCGATCATCCTCGAGGGCGTCTACGCCCGCTACGCCGCCGGCCAGTACGGCAAGGTCGATCCGGGCATAGAACACTTCGCCCGCCTGGTCGAGCGCCTCGCCGAAGCCGCCGAGGCGGCTGACCGTAAGGACTGAGTTCCCCCTTTAGGTCAAAGCGCTTTAGTTCAAAGGCCTTGACGGGAGCCGACCAACCTGATTTTGTCCCCTAAGCCCCTTCAACTGGGTATGGAGGCTTTGTCCGATTCCCTCTGCCCGCGATCCAAGGAGAGACTCTTGAAGCTGATTCGCAGGCATCTCACGTACGCAAACGTGATGTCATCGATAGCCGTGTTCCTCATGCTCGGCGGCGCCACTGCTTTCGCCGCGACCAAGATCGGCGCAAACGAACTGAAGGCCAACTCGATCAAGACCGGCAAGATCGTCAAAGAAGCCGTGACCGCCGGCAAGATCAAGAATGGCGCAATCACCGAAACCAAGATCGCCGACGGTGCTGTGACCACCAACAAGATCGGCAACGACGCTGTGACCGGCGCCAAGGCAAAAGAGTCAACGTTCGGCGAAGTGCCCAAAGCGGCACTCGCGACGAACGCTGAAAAACTTGGCGGCCTTGCCGCGAGTGGCTACGAAAAAGCCTTGCGCTGGGCAGTGGTCAGCGCGAACAGTGGCGGCGCAACGGTTGTGCGAGGAAATGCGACCGCGGCCGGCCGGATTGGCGCGGGCAACTTCTTTGTCAGCTTTCCTGCAGATATCCGCAACTGCGCCTATGTTGCAACCAACGGCGACACGGGGGCTGGCGCCGGGCCGGCCGGTGAGATATCGGTCGAGCAGCGCAGTTCGACCAACCCGACCGATATAGAGGTGAGAACCTACAACTCGGCCGGCGCTCAGACCGACCCTGAATCTGGTGATGGGTTCCACATCGCGGTGTTCTGTCCGTAAGGATCGAGCGCAGATGTCAATGGAGGCCGGGCATATGCCCGGCCTCCTTCTTTCGATCCGTACGCCAACTGGGAGTCGGCGATCACCCTCGAGGGCGTCTACACCCGCTACGCTGCCGGTCAGTTCGGCAAGATCGATCCGGAGGAGTACTTCGCCCGCTTGGTCGAGCGTCTAGCCGAGGCCGCCGAGGTGGCTGAATAAAGGGCCGACGCCTGCCTTTGCGTCCAAGAACTTGACCTGAGGGTCTTGACTCCGACTGACCGGCATGTGAATGTGGCCATTCACCCACTGGGGCCGGGAGGCTCGTCCTCGCGCTCCTCCTTCCCGCGATCCAAGGAGAGACTTTTGAAGCAGATTCGCAGGCATCTCACGTATGCCAACCTGATGTCATCGATAGCCGTGTTCCTCATGCTCGGCGGCGCCACTGCTTTCGCCGCGACCAAGATCGGCGCAAACGAACTGAAGGCCAACTCGATCAAGACCGGCAAGATCGTCAAAGAAGCCG
>DATFVC010000039.1:0-43089 GCA_035260485.1 Solirubrobacterales bacterium
GGCAAGAAGGGCTTGATCGTCAACAGCCGCAACCTCTGCGGGGCTGTCTCGAGGGCCAACGTGGAATTCAGCGGGCAAAACGGCAAGCAGTCCACCGCCAATCCTGTGATGCGGGCGGACTGCGGCGGCAAGCGCCACTCACGCTAGCCCTCCGGCCGGGCCATCGATCGCTACCGGTCAGACGACGTTGGGGTCGGTCAGGGAAGAGACGTCAGAGAGGTCGATCGGACGGCCGCGGGCTAGCTTCATCTGGATCAGGTCGTCCAGGCTCACCACCGGCACATCGATGTCGCCGAGTTGCACGTGCAGCGGCGAGCTTCTTCAGATGGCCCGGATTCGGCGCTGGAATGAGGCCCGCGTCGTTGGCCGTCCGCACATGCCCGTGCGTCTGCACCGCGAGGCCGCCGATCAGCACGTAGTCGACGCCGTGGTCGCGATCGGGCTCGACCCCGGCGATCTCCAGCCGCTCTCCCATCGCCCGCAGCAGGTCCAGCGTCTCGACCCCGGTGAGACCTCGTCCGCCTCGAGCCTGCGCCGACTGATGAGTCCCCACCCGCCGGGCCAGGTGCGCCTGGCTCAAGCCGCGGTGAGTGCGGATCGATCGGATCAGCTCTTCCAAAACTCTTCTCCCTCTTTGGGTACGAGTAGTACCCTTCGATTGTGGAGACGGTGACGAAGTCCATGGCGCGGCGCCTGCCGCCGGGGTCCCACGGGATCCCGGCGGACGTGGTCGCGCGCAACCAGCGCGAACGGCTGGTCGCGGCGATGGCCGAGGTCTGCGCGGAGCGGGGATACGCACAGGCTTCGGTGGCTTTGGTGGCGAAGCGGGCCGGCGTCTCCTCGGTCACCTTCTACAAGCAGTTCGCCGGCAAGCGGGACTGCATGCTCGCTGCCAACAGGCAGCTGCTGGGGCGGCTGCTCGAGGAGGTCGACCGGGCGAGCGATCCGGAGAGCACGCCCGAGGCGAAGTCGAGGATGGCGATCCATACCGCCCTGACCCTCTTCGCCGCCGACCCTCCGTCGGCGCGGCTGCTGACGGTCGAGATCCTGGCCGTTGGCCCGGAGGGCGCGAAGCGCCACGACGGGATGGTCGAGGCGTTCGCACGGCGGCTGCGGAGTGATGGAGATCCCGCTGATGGCGCCCCCGTCCCCAACGCCGATTGGGTCCGTGTAGCCGGCATGCTCGCCCTGATCGGCAAACTCGTTATGTCAGACGAAGCTGCGCGCCTGCATGAGCTCGAGGACGAGCTGGTCGCGACGATTTCGCTGCAGGGCTGACTCAGAGATTTTCCTTCGGCGACACGCAACGTCTTCGACAGGTTGAGACGGAGCTGCAAAGAGGCGGCCTCAATCGCCACTCAGCAGCAGCTGAGCCGCCCACCGGTCCACGATCGCTACCGCGCCGAGGTCCGCACCCAGCAAGCGCCTCCAGATCGATTGATCGGGATTAACTTAGGGGAAAACGGGTAGGGACGGGCCGCTTGCCTGTCCTGCTTCCCGGTTTCCAATCGAGAGGAGATTGATATGTCCCGATCATCCCAGTCCAGCCCGCGACGGCTGCGGCGAACGGCGGTCCTGGCGATCGCGATGCTGGCGGTTCTCGCCGCCTTCGCCGGCGCGGCCCGCGCCGCTAACTACGTCGCGCTCGGCGACTCCTACGCCGCCGGCCCGATCATCCCCAACCAGATAGCGCCATTCGGCTGCCTCAAGTCCGACCATAACTACGCGCACCTGGCGGCGCCGGCCATCGGCCTGCCGCTGCGCGACCCGAGCTGCAGCGGCGCGAAGACCGCCGACATGACCAACCCGCAGCAAACCGAACTGGAGACCAACCCGCCGCAGTTCAACTCGCTCGACGCGGAAACGACGAGGGTCTCGCTGACGATCGGCGGCAACGACATCGGCTTCTCCGAAATCGCCCTCAGCTGCGTCACCGTCAACCCGTTCAGCACGCCCTGCAAGGACAAATACGACTCCGGGGGCAAAGACCAGATCGCCGAACGGATCGCGGCGACGGCGCCGAAGGTGGCGGCGGTGCTGCAGGGCATCCACTCCCGCTCGCCGGCGGCGCGCGTCTTCGTCGTCAACTACGCGGCGATCTTCCCGGAGACGGGCTTCGGCTGCTGGCCGCAGATGCCGATCGGCTTCGGCGACGTGCCCTACCTGCGCTCGAAGGAGAAGGAACTGAACGCGATGCTCGCCACGCAGGCGGCGAGCAACGGCGCCACGCTGGTCAACTGGTACCAGGCCAGCATCGGTCACGACGCCTGCAAAGGGCCCTTGACGCGATGGGTCGAGCCGGTCGTGCCGACCAACCCAGCGGCGCCGATCCATCCCAACCTGGCCGGGATGCAGGGGGCGGCCAACATCCTGGCGGCAGTGGCTGAATGAGTTAGGGACCAGACCTAGGCGAGTTGATGCTCGAGCGGGCCGGCGGGGGCATCCTGCCGGCCCGCCGGGCACGGCTCGGGCATCGGGAAGAGGCCGAGGAAGCGGCGGACCTCCTTCTTGCCGCCCTCGACCCTCGCCGTGCCCGACTCGAGCGCCTGCTCGAGTGGGAGCTGGCCGGTGAGCAGGGCCGCCAGGGTGCCGGGGTCGGTCTCGATCGCCGCGGCCGGCTCGGCGGGGGCGCCCCGGCCGAGTTCGAGCTCGCCTCCCGCGACATCGACGTGGAACCGTTCGTCGCCGAGCCGCAGCTCGTAGCTCGCCTCCAACCCCGCGGCCGCCTCGGGGTCGAAGAGCGAGCGCAGGGCGAGGACGATCGAGTCGGGCCCGATCTCGCGATGCTCGGGCGGCGCCGGCGAGCGGGCGCCCCAGGCGCCGAGACGGGTCACGACCAGCTCCAGCTCTTTGCCCCACTCGGTCAGCTCGTAGACCTGGGCCGCCGCCGGCGGCGGCAGTTTGCGACGATGGACGACGCCGGCCTGCTCGAGCTCACGCAGACGCTCGGAGAGGATGTTGGGGCTTGCGTTTGGCAGTCCGCGACGGAGGTCGGTGAAGCGCTTCGGGCCGAGCAGCAGCTCGCGCACGATGAGAAGGGCCCAACGCTCCCCGATCAGGTCGAGGGCGAAGGCGAAGCGACAGGCATCCCCGTATGAGCGCTTCGTTCCCATGCGGACCAGCTTACCTTGTTGATACAAATTTACAACCAGGTAGTTGTTTTTCTGAACTATTTGCTAGGGTGACCGCCACGATGAGCTCGAGACACGAGGAGACGAACGAGATGAGCGCCAACGGAGCAGCGACCGAGCAGCCACCAAAGGCCGTAGAGGAGGGCAACCGCTGGCTGGCGCTCTACGTGCTCTGCGCGGGGATGCTGATGATCGTCCTCGACATCACGATCGTCAACGTCGCGCTGCCCTCGATCCAGAACGACCTCGGCTTCTCGCAAAGCAACCTCGCCTGGGTCGTCAACGCCTACCTCGTTCCCTTCGGCGGCTTGCTGTTGCTGGCGGGTCGCCTCGGCGACCTGCTCGGACAACGGCGCGTCTTCCTCACCGGTCTCGCCATCTTCACCACCGCTTCGCTGCTCTGCGGCGTCTCGCAGAGCCAGGAGATGCTGATCGGCGCCCGCTTCATCCAGGGAATCGGCGGCGCCCTCACCTCGGCCGTGATCTTGGGAATGATCGTGACGATGTTCCCGCAGCCGCGCGAGCAGGCGAAAGCGATCGGCGTCTACGGCTTCGTCGCCTCCGCCGGCGGCACGATCGGGCTGCTCGTCGGCGGCGTGCTGACCCAGGCGATCGCCTGGCACTGGATCTTCTTCGTCAACCTGCCAGTGGGGATCGCGACCGCGCTGATGACGCGGCGGCTGGTCGCCGACCGGCCCGGAATCGGCTTCAGCCAGGGCGCCGACATTCCCGGCGCGGTCCTGATCACCAGCAGCCTGATGCTCGGCGTCTACACGATCCTCGAGGTCTCCGAAAAGGGCTGGGGGTCCGCCCAGACCCTGGTGCTCGGCGCGATCTCGCTGGCATTGGGGGCCGCCTTCGTGGCGCGCCAAGCGCGCATCGCCAACCCGCTGATGCCGCTGCGGCTGTTCCGCTCGCGCAACGTCTCCGGAGCGAACGCGCTGCAGATGCTGCTCGTCGCCGGAATGTTCTCGATGTTCTTCCTCGGCGCCCTCTACTTGCAGCAGATCCTCGGCTACGACCCGCTCCAGGTCGGATTCGCCTTCCTGCCGGCCACCCTGGTGATGGGGACGCTGTCGCTCGGCTTCTCGGAAAAGCTGATCATGCGCTTCGGCCCGCGCAGCATGCTGATCCCAGGCATGGTGCTGGTCGGCCTCGCGCTGCTTCTCTTCGCCCGCACCCCGGTCGACGGCAGCTACCTCGCCGACGTCCTGCCGCCGATGCTCCTGATCGGGGTCGGCATCGGGATCTCCTTCCCGTCGTTGATGACGGTCGCGATGTCGGGGGCGACGCCAAGCGACGCCGGCCTGGCCTCGGGTGTGGTCAACACCAGCGCCCAGGTGGGCGGCGCCATTGGCCTTGCGGTTCTGGCGACGCTGGCGGCCGAGCGCACGAACACGCTGCTCGACAGCGGCGCCGCCCATGCATCGGCGCTGAACTCGGGTTTCCACCTCGCCTATCTGGTCGGTGCCGGATTGGTCGGGGTCGCCCTTGCGATCGCGGTCTTCGTGCTGCGCTCCGAACCGCTTCCGGCGATGGTCCAGGAGCCCGAGCACGCCCAGGGCGGAGCTCCCGAGCCCGCCTATTCATCAGAAGCTGGCTAACTACAACAGCAAGGAGAGATCATGGGTAAACCAGTCGTTCACTTCGAGGTGATCGGGAAGGACGGAGGCAAGCTGCAGAGCTACTACTCGGAGCTGTTCGGGTGGAATATCGACGCAAACAACCCGATGAGCTACGGGATCGTGAAAGGCGAGGACAACCCCTCCGACATGGGGAGCATCGGCGGCGGCATCGCCACCGGGCCCGACGGCTACGAGGGTCACGTCACCTTCTACGTCGCCGTGCCCGACATCGAGGAGGCCTTGCAGAAGGCCGAGAGCCTCGGCGGAACCAGGGTGATGGGCCCGGAGAAAGTGATGGATCAGGTCGAACTGGGCCAGTTCAAAGACCCGGAGGGCCATCTCATCGGCCTGGTCCGCGACTCCTCCTAGCCCCAGGACGTGCCGTCACTTAGGGGCCCTATAGGGTGCCTAAGTGACGGCACGTCAGCCGGCGGCTTCGGCTCGCTTGAGGCCGCCCCGCGCCCAGAGCGCGAAGAGGACCGGGAGGACTACGGCTAGGGCGAAGGCGAGCGCTACCTGGGTCGCTTCGCCGGAGATGAAGCCGCGCCCGGCCTCGAGCAGCACGGTGACCGGGTTGACCGAGGCGACCGCGTGGATCCAGCCGCTGAGCAGGCTGAGCGGCACGTAGACGGGGGCGAGGAAGAGGACGAGGAAGGTGGGGAACTGCATCAGCGGCCCGCCCTGGATCGAGCGCACCCGCATCGCAACCCCCGCCGCCCACAGCGTCGCCGCCAGGTTGACGAAGACGGCGAGGCCGTAGAGGCCGAAGAGGTCGACGCCGCTGCCGCCCACGTCCATCCCGGCGAGGAGGGCGACCGTGGTCAGCACCGTCCAGGTGACCAGCGCTCGCACCAGTGCCGCCAGCGCGTAGCCGGCGACGATCCCGCTGCGGTTGCTTGCCGCCAGCAGGTAGCGGCGGGCGAAGCCGGTCTCGAAGTCGCGGGCGATGCCGAAGCCGGTGAAGACACCGCCGAAGGCCGCCGACTGGAGCAGGACGAAGACGAACTGGAAGGCGGTGTAGCCATTGGGGAAGTCGAAGCCGGGCGTGTTGGCGATCGCCGAGAGGCCGCCGGCGAAGGCGACGAAGAAGAAGAGCGGAAAGACGATCGCCGGCACCATGAAGGCGGGGTTGGTGAGGAAGTTGTGGATGCTGCGCCAAGCGACGGCGAGGGCGATCCTGCGGGTCACGTTCTCACCAGCCTCGTCTTCAGGGCAGCGGAGGCGGCGAACATGCCGATCGCCAGGATCGCCATGGCGATACCGAAGCCGAGCGCCAGGGCGCCCAGGTCCCAGCCTTCGATCAGCAGCGAGCGGAACGCGGCCAGCAGGTAGGAGATCGGGTTGGCGCTGGCGACCGCGTGGAACCAGTCGGTCTGGAGCAGGTCGAGCGGCAGCGCCATCGAGGAGAGGAAGAGGAAGACGAAGAAGACCGGGAAGAGGCTCTGCACCGCCTCACCCGAGCCGGTGCGCAATGCCGCGAAGAGGCCGACCGAGCCGAAGGCGACCGTGATCGAGACGGAGAGGGCGATTATCACCAAGGCGCCGGGAAAGCCCGCGGCGAGTTCGGCCCCGGCGGTCAGGCCCACGATCAGGTAGGTCGCGGCTTGGACCAGCCCGAGCACTACGGCGCCCGCAAGCAGGCCGCTGAGCAGCGCCGCGCCGTGCAGCGGCGTCAACGCCAGCCGGTTGAGGAAGCCGGTCTCGATGTCCCTGGCGAGGTCGGTGCCGGCGTTCATCACCGAGAACAGCGCCCCCTGCATGAAGGGGACGGCGAGGGCGAAGGTCAGGTAGGAGTCGGTCGGAAAGCCGGGCAGGTTGGTCGCGTCTTTGAGCCCGCCCGAGTTGACCGCGAGCAGGAAGAGCGGGAAGATCAGCGCCGGCACGATCTGCGCCGGCTGGCGCATCGTGCGCAGCACCGAACGGCGGGCGAGCTGGCCGACCTGGGTGGAGAGGCCGGGGCTCACGCGGGCGCTGCCTCCATTTCCTCGCTGCCCGCCTCGGCCTCCTCCTCGCCGGCGCCCTCCAGCGAGCGGCCGGTCTTGGCGAGGAAGACGTCGTCGAGCGAGGGCGCGTGCAGCTGCAGCTGCTCGATCGCGATCCCCTCGGCGTCGAGAGCGCGGACGACGTCGGCGAGCTGCGACTCGCCCCCCTCGAGGCGGACCGAGGCGCCGTTGCGGCGCGACGCGCCCGCCGCCTCGCCGAACGGCCGCAGCGCCCGCGCCACCCGCTCCTGGTCGGCTGGGTCGCGGGGGACAGCCTCGACCGTGGGCCGGCCGATCTCGGCCTTGAGCTCAGCCGGCGTGCCCTCGGCGACGATCCTGCCGTGGTCGATGATCCCGACCCGGTCGGCGAGCGCGTCGGCCTCCTCCAGGTACTGGGTGGTGAGGAAGACGGTGACGCCCTCGTCGGAGGCGAGGCGGGCGACCTCGTCCCAGAGCGCGGACCGGCTCTGGATGTCGAGGCCGGTGGTCGGCTCGTCGAGGAAGAGGATGCGCGGCCGGTGCACGAGCGCCAGCGCCAGGTCCAGCCGTCGTTTCATCCCGCCCGAGTACTCGCCCACCTTGCGGTCGGCGGCCTCGGAGAGGCCGACCCGAGCGAGCAGCTTGTCGGACCGCTCGCTGCGCTCGGCCTTGGGGAGCCCATGCAGGGCGGTCTGCAGACGCATGTGCTCGCGGCCGCTCAGCAGTGGGTCGAGCGCTGCCTCCTGCAAGGCGGCGCCGATCGAGCCCCGCACACGCCCGCCTTCGCTGACGATGTCGAAGCCGGCGACCCGTCCCGTCCCCGCGGTGGGCGGCAGCAGCGTGGTCAGCATCAGCACCGTGGTCGACTTGCCCGCCCCGTTGGGGCCGAGAAAGCCGTAGATCTCACCGGGGGCGACGCGCAAGTCGATCCCGTCGACGGCCCGCGGCCCGTTCTTGAACTCGCGCACCAGCCCCTCGACTTCGATGCCGGCTCGCTCCTCTATCTCTCCGCCCATGTCATCCCAGCTTTTGCGAATTACCAGTAAACCTCAATAGTTGAGGTTTACCAAGATTGAGATTATAATGCTTGGCGGTGGGTTCGTCGAGGCCAAAAAGCAAGTTGGAAAAGGTGGCTGGCAGCGACCCGGCCGGCGAGGCCTGGGGCCTGCTGGCGAGCCTCGTATACCCGCCGCCGTTCCTGCCAATCGTGCGTGAGCTGGGTCTGCGCCCGGCCTCGTTCGGCACCCTGCGCGCGCTCGATGAGCCGCGCACGATGAGCGAGATCGCCAACGTGCTCCACTGCGACAACTCCAATGTCACTGGGATCGTCGACGGGCTCGAAGAGCGCGGGCTCGCGCGGCGCACCGTCTCCGGGCAGGATCGCCGGGTGAAGCTGATCGCCCTCACCGCCGAGGGTCACCGCGTTCGCGACCGCCTGATGCGGGCGGTGGAGAAGCCCCCCGTCTGGCTGACTGGGCTGTCGGCGGCAGACCAGCGCGCCCTGCGCGACCTGCTGTCGCGAGTGATCGCCGCGAGCAGCTGAGTCCGCAGCCGCTAGCGCGGCGCGCCGACCGCCCAGATCGCGACCGGCGGCAGGATGAGCAGGAAAGCGAGGGAGGCGAGCTCGGCGATGGCGTCGGCGGCGCCGAAGTTGTCGAGATGCGTGGCATGGAAGCCGAGGTGGAGGGCGGCGGTCAGCAGCCAGGCTGAGCAGACGGCGCGGACCAGCGTGGGTTGCAAAGTCCATGCCGCCCAGGCGAAGAGGACAGTGAAGCCCAGGTAGAGGCCGCCGACGTCGGTGACGAGGTGCTCGTTGTATGGGGGGATCAGGTCGACCCAGTGGGCGAGGAAGGGGAAGTTGGCGTAGAAGGCGTGGGGGGTCAGCGTCGCCGGGAGGCCGACCGAGGCGGCGGAGAGGACCAGGATCGCCAGCGAGACGCGGGCGGCGCCGGAGGAGCGTATGCGGTCGATGCTGTTCTCAGCCATCCGCGAGCCACCGCTCGAAGCTGGGGCCGTCGCTCGCGGCGGCCGGGTTGCAGAGCGCGCCTTCGCTCAGCGGCCGGCCGATCCGGCCGACCATCGGGATCCGCAGGGGCAGGGCTCTGTGGCCGGCGCCTCGCCAGGCTCTGGCCAGCTCGCTCAGCGTCTGCACCTCCGGTCCCGCGACGTCCGGGAGCCGGCCAGCGGGCTCGGCGTGGGCGACCTCGGCGAGCCGCGCCGCGACAACCGGCGGGTGGATCGGCTGCAGGCGGGCGCTTCCGGTGGGGACGACCCCGAAGCGGCCAGCCTGCCCGAAGGCCCAGGCGATCAGGGTGTGGAACTGGGTCGCGCGCAGCAGGCTCCAGGGCACCTCGCCGGCGGCGATCGCCGCCTCCTGTTCGACCTTGACCTTGTAGTAGGCCAGCGGCACGCGGTCGCAGCCGACGATCGAGACGCCGATGTGGTGACGGACGCCCGCATCGGCGCCGGCGCGCAGCAGCCGCCGCGTGCCCTCGGCCAGCACCTCGCCGGGCTTGGCGGTGGAGTTCGCCGCGTCGACGACGACCTCAACCTCGGCGAGGGCCTCGGCCAGGCCCTCGCCGCTGATCAGGTCGACGGGCCGGTGGGAGACCCCAGCCGGGGGATTCTTCGGTGCTCCGCGGCTGAGCACGCGGACTTCGTCGCCTCTCGCCGCCAGCTCGGCGACGAGCGGGGCGCCGAGGACGCCGGTCCCACCAACCACAGCCACCTTCATAGCCCGCAGCTTAAGCCAGTTGCGGCTGGCGGAAGAGCTCCGCCGAAGGGATCCCGATCACCTCGCCCTGGAAGCGCTTCTGCTTGCCGTAGACGACCCAGGTGGTGTCGATTTCGCCGATGTCGAGGTCGAGCCGCAACTCGTCCGCGTGCTCCTCGACGTGCTCCATGTGGGTCAGGCCGGAGTCGTAGTCGCCGCGGAGCAGGCCTTCGGCCACGAGGGGCTTCGAGGCCATGTCGATCACCTCGTCCCATCCGGAGAGGTCGACGTATCCCTTGGTCGCCGGGACGATTCCGAGCGAGCGCGGCCGCTCTACCTCACGCCTGCTGAGCAGCACCAGATGCTTGGTCGGGTAGATGAAGGTGTCGACGACCCAGACCTCGGTCCAGTACTTCTCGGTGATCTCGTGCACCTTCGGGTGGGCGCTGCACTGGACGAGGAAGGCGCCGGGAGTCTCGCGCAGCATCTCCAGCCCGACGAAGAAGTCGACGATCAGCTCGATCTCGTAGTCCTCGATTCCCTGGAAGCGGGCGTACTCGGTCACCGCCCGCTCGTGGCAGGTCCCGGACGGTCCGAGCGTGATGAACGTGACGCCGTCGCGTCGTCCTTCGACTACCTCCATACACGTTCAAGATTACTCGACTAAATGGCGATCGTCTAGGCGAAGCGCTTGACGAACGCGAGCGCTGTGTCGGCGACCTCGCGCCAGCCGCTGTCGATGGTCAGCGAGTGACCGCGGTTGGAGACCTCAGCCAGCTCGGTCACGCCCGGGTTGCGCCGCTGCTTCTTGTAAGCGGCATTGCTCATCGCTGGCGGCACGCTGTGGTCCTTCTCGCCGGTGAAGATCAGCAGCGGTCCCCGCTCGGGACTCTTGCTGTCCACCTTTGCCTCGGTCCCCGGGTTGAGGTTGGCCATCGCCGCCTGGAAGATCGGCGCGCCGGGCGCCGGCACGTGGAAGGTCTCGTGCAGCTGCTGCGCCTCCTCTTCGCTGAGGGCGTTGGCCCAGCCGTAGCGGAACTGGTCGAGGTTGAGGGGGATCGCACGGCTGCGGTTGAGGGGGTTCCGCAGCACCGGCAGGGTCGAGCGGATGGCGGCGATCGGCAGCGGCAGCACGCCGCGGAAGGGTGCCGGGTCGATCGCGACCGACACGGCGGAGAGACCGCGCCCGGCAACGATTTGGGTCATCAGCCCGCCGAAGGAGTGGCCGACCACGGCCGGCTTCTTGTCAAGCGCCCCGATCACCTCGGCCATGTGCTCGGCGACCTGTCCGACCGTCTTGCCGGCGAGCGCATCGGGGTTCGCCCGCGCCTCCTCGACCGTTCCCGGGTCGTCGGGCCAGTCGGCGGCGACGGGCGCATAGCCCGCCTCCTCGAAGAGGCTCGCCCAGCGCTCCCAGCTGCTCGCCAGCAGCCAGAGCCCGTGGATGAATACGACCGGCGTTCTTCCACTCGCGTTCGCCGCTTCGACCTGTCTCGCCTCGCGCTCGCTGATCGTCGCCATCCACTCGCCTTTCTGGAACATGCCTTGGCAGTTGACCGGATGAGAAGTCTGACCTAGATGACCGGTGGGGGCGTGCCCTCGGCGCTGACCGCGAGCGTCTCGTCCCAGCCGCAGACCATGCAGGCGTGTCGGAACGCCGAGCGGGCGAACTCGAGCGCGCAGGCGTGCGGGTCCGGCGCCGCGCGAACGTCATCCCAGTCGAGCACGTACTCGCCGAGGGCGTCGTCCCAGCGCGCTGCGTCCGGGCTGAGCGTGGCGCCCTCGAACCCGTCGGGGGCGGGGTGCGCGTAGGCGAAGAAAGCCGCCCTGCCGTAGCGGCCGTCGCCCGGCCACCAGCCGACCTCGACCTGTTGCACATTGCCAGCATTGCGCATGATGAAGTCGTCGGAGGGCGGCTCGGCGGGAAGGCCGGAGAAGAGGCTGACGGCGAGGTCGAAGGAGCCCCACCAGGCGTTGACGGGGGTCGAGCGGCCGCGGTAGGGGGCGCGGAAGGCGGCGAGGGCGAGGGCGGCCTGGGTCGCGGCGGCGAAGTAGGCGCCCACCTCCCCCGGCTCATAGGTCGCGTGCTCGGTGTCCTGGTCAAGCGGCGTGCTCCACGTCACCTCCTGCGGCGTCGGGTCGATCTCGACCGTGCCTACCAGCTCGTCCACTGCCGCGAGCAGCTCGCGGGTCACCTCCCCGACGGCCCGATGTGGAGTAAGCGGCAGGCGCCGCGACCTCCCGTCGCTGTGCTCGGCCACCGCCTCGTGCGTGTGCAGATCCAGCGCTACGACCAGCGCTCCGGAGCCGTCGGGCGCCGGCAGCGGCGCCGTCTCCCACCCCCGTGCGGTCAGCCGCAGCGCCGCGTGCTGGAGCTGTGGCTCGGCGGGGGCGAGCTTCGCTGCCAGCTTCCCGAGCACCTGGGTGTGGGCGTGCAGCGTGTCGCAGGTCGCCGCCCAATCCTCATAGGAAGCGGATGGCCACGAGGGAGGCGGCATCGAATGAAGATAGCGCTGGAGGGTGCTGACGGGCAATCCCGAGAAGGTGGGTCACCCCCGCCTGTTGCCCGACTCGTAGCCCGATAGACGTCGCGGGCGATCTGGTCAGCGAGGCAAAGCTGAGGCGCGCGCCGCGGTCGACCATGCCTTGACGAGCCGGAAGGTCGCCCCCTCCAGGATCAGCGCAGCCACCAGCTTCGGATAGGGGATCTCCGGTCCTTGGGCCAAACGGCCGGCCGGGGCCGCTTGGCGCTTAGCCTCCGGCCTCTTCGCCGTTCGGTTTCAGCGCGTACCACTGGGCGCCGAAGGAGCTGAAGTCGTTGCCTTTCGCTTCGCCGGGCTTGGTGTCGGCGGCGTAGGTGTAGAGGGGGTGACCGGCGTAGGTCACCTGGACGGTGCCGTCGCTGCGTTTCGTGGTGCCGAGCTGTGACGCTTCGGCGCCGCTCATCGCCTGTGGGGCGCCGCCAGTCGTCAGCGGCGGCCAGGTGCTTGCGCATGCCCCGTAGCAGGCCGACTTGCCGCCTTTGTCCTTGTGGAAGTCGTAGAGGGTGAAGCCCTTGGTGTCGACAAGGATCGTCGTCCCCAGCTGCGGGTTTTTGGCGACGGCGACTGCGCCGGCCGAGGCAGCTTCGCCAGTGGCGCTCGATTCGCTCTTGGCACTCTGCGCAGCGGTGCTTTCGCCGCCCGATCCGTAGGCGCCGCCTTCACCCGAGCTGGAGCTGTTGCTTCCACCGCAGCCGGCAACGGCAAGCGCGCCGATCGCGAGGATGGCGATGGCTGGAAGGGTTCTGGTCACGGGTCTTCCTCCTGGATTCGCATGGGCAGCGGGAGCTGCACGGTCGCCCGGTGTACGGAGCCGCGACCCGCCGGGTTCAGCGCGTGGCCAGGGGCAGATGGAGCGGCCGACGACTTCGCGACGGCAACAACAGAGCCGAGGCGCAGACCATCGCGAAGGCGGTCGCCTGAAGCGCGAGGCCGAGGGGATTCGCCGAAAGGGGATCGCCGAAGACCAGCACGCCGCCGGCGATCTGGCTCGCGTTTGCGACTAGCCCGATCAGCCCGATCGCCTCGATCGCCTGACCACGCTGCAACGCCGCCACCGTCGTGTACTGGGCCAGCGCCCCGCAGATGACGATGAGCACGATCCATGGAGCAGCAACGGCGATTGAGACCCCGCTTGCGCCGAATAGGCCCTTGATCGCGATCCCGGCAAAGGCGATCAGCGTTCCGGCGAGCGCGGCGAGAAGGACGCCATGGCGCGCGGCGAGCCGCTCCGAGCGGTGGCCGAGCGCAAGACCGCTGGCGAGCAGCGCCAGCCCTCCCTCGAAGCCGAGGATCGCGCCGACGGAGAACTGCGAGTGGCTGCCCTGCAGCTGCGGCACGGTGACGGCGAGGAGGGCGAGCCCGGCGCCGCCCAGCATCAGCGCGAGCCACTGCCGCCGCTCGACCGGATCGCCGAAGATCAGCTGTGAGATCGCCGCCAGCAGCACTGCACCGCCGGCGAGCACCGCCTGCACGAGGGAGATCGGCGCCATCGAGAGCGCCGCCACATGGACCAGCCAGGCGACCGCGGCCAGTCCCCAGCCGGCGGCAAACCAGCGCGAGCCGGCGAGCCGGCGGGCGCTGCTGAGCGGCCGGCGGATGCTGACCGCCTCCGTGCGGTGGCAACCCCGGTGCTTGAGCAGAGAGGCGAAGTTCGTCATCAGGGCTGCGGCGAAGGCGAGGGCGATGCCAACCTGCACGAGGACCTCCTGCCTAGCGTCGACCGACGACGTTGCGTGCGGCCGCGACCGCGGAGGCTGAGGTGTGGCAGGCCTTGGCGATCGCGTTGTCGGCGCGATTAGGGGCGCGGCGCACCTCGAACTCGAGCAGGCCGGACCGGCGCACTTTGGCGCGGACGTCGTTGCTGCAGTCGTCCGGCACGGCCTCCAGCGCCGCCTCGCCCGCCCGCTCGCGCCGGCAGGTGAGGCAGAACAGGCCGTCGGCAGAGGTGGCCCAGCTCTCGGGCAATGGAATGAGCGTGCCGTCGATCTGGCTTGCCGATACACCGCAACGGCCGCAGGTCCACTTCGGGGCGGTGGCAGTGGCCACGCTCATCTGGCGGCCTTGGCTCGGCTGCGGCGACGGCGACGGGGCGGGCGGTTTTTCGAGGCGGGTTGCGCTGCCTTGGCCCGTCCGCGCTCTCCCCGTTCCCGGTCGAACTCCTGGACGAGGCCGAGGGCGACGGCCATACGTCGCACCTCGTCGACCTGATCGGCGAGCACGAAGCTGATCCCGGTGCCGCGACGGCCGGCGCGGCCGGTGCGACCCACCCGGTGTACGTAGGAGTCCTGGTCCCCGGGCGCATCGAAGTTGACGACCTGGGTGATCCCGTCGACGTCGATCCCGCGGGCTGCGACATCGGTTGCGATCAGTGCTTCGACATCGCCAGCCTCGAAGCGGGCGAGGGCGCGTTCGCGCTGGCGCTGGTTTTTGTCGCCGTGCATTGCCGCGGCCTCCACCTGATGGTTGCGCAGACGCTTGACCAGGCGGTCGGCGCCGCGCTTGGTCCGCACGAAGACCAGCGTGCGGCCACCCTCGTCACCGCGCAGCTGCTCGACCAGGTGGTCGAGCTTGGCGCTCTGCGAGTCGACGTGGAGGAAGCGGTGCTCGATGTCGGCCTTGTCGCGCTCGCTCGCCGCCCGCGTGTGGCGACGCGGGTCGCGCGTGTAGGCGGCGGCGATCTTGCCGGTGGCTCCCTCGAGGGTTGCCGAGAAGAAGAGGGTCTGCCGCTGCGCCGGGGTCTGGGAGACGATCCGGTCGACGGCGGGCTTGAAGCCCATGTCGAGCATGCGGTCGGCCTCGTCGAGGACGAGGATGCTGACCCGGTCGAGCGAGATGACGCCGCGGGAGATCAGGTCCTCGAGCCGGCCCGGGGTGGCAACGACGATGTCGGCGCGCTTCGCGGCGGCGCTTTGGGGGCCGAAGCCAACGCCGCCGTAGACGGCGGCAATCCGCAGCCGGCGAGCCTGGGTGACGCTCTGCAGCTCGTCGACGATCTGGCTCGCCAGCTCGCGGGTCGGCGCGAGGACGAGAGCGGAGAGGTGCTCCGCTCCGGCCTCGACGCGGTCCACCAGCGGCACGCCGAAGGCGAGGGTCTTGCCGGAGCCGGTGGGAGATTGGACGAGAAGGTCATGACCGGCGAGCGCGTCGCGGATGACCATCTGCTGGACGGGGAAAGGTTGATCGATGCCGCGGCGGGAAAGCGCGCGCACGACATGCTTGGAAACGCCGAGATCGGCGAACGACATCTGTTGTGAGCTCCTTTTTGAGCGATAGGGGAGATCCAGCGACCCCTAAACGCAAAGACAGCGCACGGAGGAAACGGAACCTCTCGGGCGGCGAAAGGGCCAGACCCGACGTATGGACCGTAGCAGCACCTTTGCCATCGACACCTGCGCGTGTCGATTTCGGGCTTGCCCATTCGTCATATGGGTAGAGAGTCGACCAGCGACCAAAAGGAGATTGACCATGGGAAGGATCGTCGTAACCGAGTTCGTCTCCCTCGACGGGGTGATCGAGGCGCCCGGCGGAGGCGAGGACTACGAGCACGCCGGTTGGACCTTCGAGATCGACCGCGGCGAGGAGGGCGACAAGTTCAAGCTCGACGAGTTGATCGAGGCCGAGGCGCAGCTGCTCGGCCGGGTCACCTATAAGGGGTTCGCCGCCGCCTGGCCGACGATCGAAGACGAGGCCGGCTTCGCCGAGAAGATGAACTCGATGCCGAAGTACGTCGTCTCTTCGACCTTGGAGGAGGCCGAGTGGAGCAACTCGACCGTCCTCCGCGGCGACGTCGCCGAGGAGGTAGCGAAGCTGAAGCGCGAGGTCGACGGAGTGATCCTGGTCGCCGGCAGCGCCCAGCTGGTGCAGGCGCTGATCGAGCACGACCTCGTTGACGAGCTGCGGCTGATGGTCTTCCCGGTCCTGCTCGGCTCGGGCAAGCGCCTCTTCGGCGACGTCAGCGACAAGAAGCCGCTGAAGCTCACCGGCTCGAAGACGCTGGGCGACGGCATCGCCCTCCTCACCTACGAGCCCGCGGCCGGCTGACCACGAAAACGCCGCCGATGGGCCTAAAACGTGGGATATAGACGCGTCTCAGGCCCGTCGGCGGCGAGAAAGTGGCTATTTGTGCGTGCTCTGGCCGACCTGCGTGGTCAGGGTTGCTTTCGCACTGGAGCCGACCTTCGCCGCCTTCACTTTGAAGCGGAGCGTTCCTTTTCTCAGCTTCGAGATTTTGAGGATGGTGAAGGTCGAGCTGGTCGTTTTCGTCACTTTCAGCTTGCCCGGTGGCTGGCTGCGCGAGGCGACCGCGATGAGGCCGTTTTTGCCGACCAGCCGCAGTCCGGTGAGCTTGAATTTGTCGAGCGGGCTGGCCCAGGTCAGCGTGATCTGGAGCGTCTTCGTCGCGGCCCCGACGGTGATGCTGTGCAGTTTGCTCTGGCCATTGCTGAGCGTGTCGGTGAACTGGCGTGGCGGGGTCTGACAGGTGAGCGCCGCGCCGATGCTGTTCATCGCCGCCTGCAACTGGCTCGCATCCTGCACCGGGAAGTATTTGCCGCCGGTGTCGCTGGCGATTTTTTTCAGTCGGGCCTGGTCGGGGCCCGGGGAGATCCCGGTCCCGAAGCCGATCACGTAGGTCGGCACTTTGTGCACTAGGTGCGCTTCGTTGTAGGCGCCGATGTCGTGGCCGCCGTCGGTGAGGAAGATCCTCGCGTCGGCGCCGGGGTTGTCGGCGTCGGACTTGGCAAAGGCGCCGTTGTAGTCGGTGGCGCCGTTGTCGGCGTGGATCGCGGTGTCGAGCGCGCTGCGCATGGCGCTCGCGTTCGCCCCCACGGCTCCGGGCGGAAACACGGTGTTGGCGGGCGGGGTCGTGATGATCCCGGGGATATCGATCCCCGAGCCGAACTCGACCGCGCCGAGCTGCGTATTGGGCGAGAGGTCGTCGATCAGCAGGTTCATCGCTTGCACCCGGAGGCGGTCCGGGTCGGTGATCGACATCGAGCCCGAGTCGTCGATGATCGCCTCGATGTCCTTGGCGCTCGAGCAGGCCGATGCGCTCGCCAGGGGCGCCGCCGACGCAGCGGGCGCGGCGATCAGTCCCATGACGAGGAGCGCGACGACTCCCGGTCCCAACAGCAGCTTCCCTACTCGTCTCATCTCGCTCTCCCCGATCGAAGGTCTTTCTGGGAGCACCTTAGCGCGGGCGGTTTGGGCTGCGGCGGGGCTCGCGCTCTTCGCGGACGTTTATCGCAGCGGGCGAGGGGTACCCGTCGAGTCCGCAAGACGAAGAAAGGAAGACCCAATGGGCATTCTCGACAAGATCACCGGCAGGGCCAAGCAGGCAGCAGGCGACCTCGCCGACGATCCGTCGCTGCGCCGCCAAGGCAAACGCGAGGAGGAGAAGGGCGAGAAGAAGGAGGAACGCGACCACGCTCGCGAGCGCGCCGACCAGAAAGCCGAGGAAGCGGCCGAGCTCGAGCGCAAGACCTGAGCCGCAGCACGCTACGCGCGCGCATCGTGTTGTCTACAATGCCATCATGGAGGGCGATGAGATTATAAATCTTAGGGCGAGAGGAGCGTGACGTTCCAGCTCTCGTCGGCGTGCTCGAACAGGCGGCGCTCGTGGATACGGTCCGGCGCTTCGCTCCACAGCTCGATCACATCCGGACGCACCCGCAACGCCCCCCAGTCCTCCGGGCAGGCCGGTGCCGTCTCCTGGACCTGCGCCAGGTGCGCGAGCCTCTCGCGCAAGGGATCGAGGTCGTCGATCGGCTCGCCCTGACGGGAGACGACCGCCTGCAGCTGGTGGAGCAGATCGCGCTCGGCGAACAGCTCCTCGGCCAGCGCCCGCTCGGCAATGACGGCCTCGCCGACGACGTGAGCCTGCCGGCCCAGTGCCGGCCACTGAAAGAGGAGAGCGACGTGGGGGTTGGCCTCGATCTCCCTCGCCTTGCGCGTCCAGAGCGCGGTGGTGAAGACGAGTGCATCGTCCTCCAGCCGCTTGAGCGTGACCGTTCGCGCCGAGGGCCGTCCCTCCCCGCCGACGGTCACGAAGGCCACCGAGCCTGGTTGGGGCATACCCGCCGCCCTTGCCTCATCGATCCAGTCGCGCAGCTCGGCCAGGGGATCGATCTCGCCCATGCTCACCTCACCGCGACCATCAGCGCCAGCTCGAGCCACTTGAAGTGGCAGTCGACCTCGTCGAAGCCGGTTTCGCGTAGCCACTTCAGCTGCTCGGAGAGATCGGCGAGACGGTCGGTCGGATCATCCTGTGCTCGGCCGATCTCGCGGCGGAAGCGTTCGTGCAGTTGCGCCGAGGCCGAACGGACGAGGTCGAGGTTGGCGAAGACGCCACCCGGGGCGAGCACGGCGTGGATCTCGCCGAAGAGCTCGCGCTTGCGCTCGTCCTCCAGATGATGGATCGCGAGTCCGGAGACGACGGCGTCGAACGGCCCTGACTCCGCGAGCGGCGTGCCGAGCTCGTGCGTGCGAAGCTCGACCAGCCGGTCGGCGTCGAACCGCGCCGCCGCCCGGGTCAGCATCGGTGCGGAGGAGTCGAGCCCGATCGCCACCACATTCGGATGGCGGCCGCGGACCAGCGCGAGCATACGACCGTCGCCGGTGCCGAGGTCGAGGAGTCGTTCGATCCGGGGTGGCAGCGCCTCCAGCAGCATTGCCTCCGCCGTCAGCCGGTGTGGGATCTCGCGCGAGAGGTACTCGGCTACGCGCCCCGGCTCAGACCACTCGCTCGACACCACCCAACGCTATCTCGTCGTCTGTCGGCAAGGTGTCACAGTGGGTGGCGCTGTCTCATCTCATCAGTTCAAACCGACGAGGGAGGAGTCATGAAGATCCTGGTTGCTGGAGCCTCTGGGGCGATGGGCAAGCAGCTGCTGCCGCGGCTTGTTGCCGGCGGCCATGAGGTGGTGGGGATGACCCGCAGCGCCGGCAAGGCAGAGGCGGTTCGCGCCCTCGGCGCTGCGCCTGCTGTCGCCGACGCGCTCGACCCCGAGCAGGTGGCGCGTGCCGTGGCTGAGGCGGAGCCCGACGCGATCGTGCATGAGCTGACGGCCCTCTCCGGCTCGCTCGACATGCGTAACTTCGATCGCGACTTCGCCCCCACCAACCGCCTGCGCACCGAGGCGACCGACCACCTGCTCTCGGCTGGGCGCGAGGTCGGCGTTCAGCGCTTCATCGCGCAGAGCTTCGCCGGCTGGCCCTATGCGCGCCAGGGCGGGCCGGTGAAGAGCGAGGGGGACCCGCTCGATCCGGCGCCCGTTCCCTCGACCCGGCAGACGCTGGAAGCGATCCGTCACCTCGAGGACGCGGTCACTGGCGCCGAGTGGACGGTAGGGATCGCCCTCCGTTACGGCGGCTTCTACGGTCCCGGCACCTCGCTCGCTGTCGACGGCGAGCACGCCGAGATGATCCGCCGGCGCGGGTTTCCGATCGTCGGCAGCGGCGCCGGGGTGTGGTCGTTCGTTCATATCGAGGACGCGGCCGAGGCGACCGTGGCCGCCCTCGAGCGAGGCCAGCGCGGCGTCTACAACGTCGTCGACGACGAGCCGGCGCCGGTGCGAGAGTGGCTGCCAGCGGTTGCGAGCGCGCTGGGGGCGAAGCCGCCGCGGCGCGTGCCGCGCTGGATCGGCCGGCTGCTGGCAGGGGAGGCGACGGCGATCATGATGACCGAGGTGAGAGGCGCATCGAACGCGAAGGCGAAGCGGGAGCTGAGCTGGCGGCCGCGCCACCCGAGCTGGCGCCAGGGAATCGCGGAGGCTGCCGGGTGAGCGTCGGCGTCAACTCCGTCTTCGCGCACGGAGCTTCTTCGATCTCTCCACGACATGCTCTGCACGGCGAACACGGATGACTATTTCGTCGAGCTGAACTCTGCCTGGGAGCGCAGCCTCAGCTACAGCGACGCGGTGCTGCGCCCAAGCCATTTTTCGATCTCGTCCATCCCGATGACCGCAAGCTCACCGAAGTCGAGGCGGCGGCCCTCTTCGAGGGCAAGGAGCCGACGGGCTTTCGAAAACCCGGACACGCCGCTCGGAACAGGCGGCGGAGATCGTCGAACGACTGCGAGCGGCGACTCCGGACGGGCAGACCTGCTCGGCGCGCCTCGCCCGCTGGGACTTCGCCGAGGGCATCGACGACCTGCTCGACCGCGCCGACACAGCCATCTATGCGGCCAAGGACAGCGGCCGTGATCGCCTCGTCTTCTAGCGGCGCCGTCGCGGCGCTAGATTGGTTCGGGTGACGGCGGACGGGAAGCAGACGCCGACTCTCTACGAGTGGGCCGGTGGGCAGGATGCGATCGAGCGGCTCATCGACGCTTTCTATGACCGGGTCGAGCGCGACGATCTGCTCGCTCCGTTCTTCCCCGGTGGGGTCGGCGAAGAGCACCGCCGCCATGTGGTCGCCTGGTGGTCGGAGGTCTTCGGCGGCCCGGACCGCTACACCCGGGAGCTGGGCGGCTACGAGCGCATGCTCGCCAAGCACCGCGACCTCGGGATCACGTCGGAGCAACGATTCCGCTTCGCCTCGCTGATGAGCCTGGCGGCGGACGACGCCGAGCTGCCGTCCGACGCCGAGTTCCGCTCCGCCCTGGTCGCCTATCTCGAGTGGGGCACGCGAGTGGCGCTGCACAACTCCCAGTCACAGGCCGAGGTGGCCGAGCACGCCCCCGTGCCGCGCTGGGGCTGGGGCGAGGCGCCGCCCTTCGAACCGACTTCTTAGGAAGATGCCGAGGACCAGGCCGGGGCTTCCGCGATCGTCGTCAGAGCCGGCCCAGTAAGAGAAGGATCAGCAACACGAGCAGGCAGGCGCCGCCCACCCCCTGTTGGCGGGAATCAGCGGGTCGAGGTGGATGCCGCGGAAGATGTCGGGCATCGCGATCAGCGTGATCGAGGTGTCGAGCGTCGCCAGCAACACCGCCAGCGTCGTGTTGGAGAGCGCGATCCACTTGTAGCGGTCGGGATGGCTGCTCATTGATGAAAAGCTAGCTTGCGATGACCGACTCCCGGGTCCGATCGGCATTCAGTGGGCGGACTGCTTGGGCCCGCAGCCTGCAGGCGCCGCTGCGCGACTTCCTCACCACCGAGACGGGGAGCGCCGTTGTGCTTCTTGCCGCGGCGATCGCGGCCCTTGCCTGGGCCAACATCGATCTCTCCTCCTACGAGAGCGTCTGGCGCACGACGCTGTCGATCCAGGTCGGCGGCTCGGGCATTTCCCAGAACCTTCGCGAGTGGGTCAACAACGGCCTGATGGCCTTCTTCTTCTTTGTCGTCGGGCTCGAGGTCCGCCGCGAGTTCGACGTCGGTGAGCTGCGCGAGCGTCGACGTCTGACTCTGCCGGTGCTCGCCGGCATCGGCGGAATGGCCGTCCCGATCGCCATCTATCTGGCGGTGAACGGCGGCGGGCCCGCAGCCCACGGATGGGGTGTGGCGATGTCAACCGACACCGCGTTCGCTCTCGGGATGCTGGCCCTGGTCGGGCCGCGCTTCCCCGATCGCCTGCGCGGCTTCATGCTGACGATCATCGTCGTCGACGACGTCGTGGCGCTGCTCGTCATCGCCGTCGCCTACAGCGGCCATGTGGACCTTGGTCCGCTGTCGATCGCCGTCGGCGTCTTCTTCCTGGCGATCATCGCCCTCGCCCTCCGGATCCGCCACAGCCTCGTCTACCTGCTGCTCGCGGCGACCTCCTGGGTGGCGCTGTTCGAGTCGGGCGTCGACCCCGTCGTGCTGGGCCTGGCGATCGGCCTGATCGTCGGCGCCTATCCGACCGGCCGCGGCGAGCTGGAGCGGGCGACGCATCTGTTCCGCAGCTTTCGCGAGCAGCCGACGCCGGAGCTGGCCCGCTCCGCCCGCGTTGGGCTGCGCGCCGCCGTCTCGCCGAACGCTCGGCTACTGCAGCTCTACCACCCGTGGACAAGCTACGTGGTCGTGCCGCTGTTCGCCCTGGCCAACGTCGGCATCGTGATCGACGGGGGCTTCCTCTCGCGGGCGTACTCGTCGCCGATCACGCTGGGGATCCTCTTCGCCTACGTCCTCGGCAAGCCGGTCGGCGTGACTGGCGCCTCCTGGTTGGTGACGAAGCTGAGCCGGGGTCGGCTTCGCCCGCCGGTCGGCTGGGCCGCCACGGCCGGCGGCGGCGCGATCGCAGGAATCGGCTTCACCGTCTCGCTGCTGATCGCGGCGCTGGCCTTTCACGGGGTCGAGCTGCGCGAGGCCAAGCTCGGCGTGCTGAGCGCGGCATTCTGCGCCTCTGCCCTGACCTGGCTCGTGTTTCGGGCCACGGCGCTGCTCCCGCGGCGGATGCGCATTCGTGCCCTTCTCGGGACCTCGGAAACGCTGGTTGACCTGGCCGTGCCGGTGGATCCCGGACGCGACCATCTGCGCGGGCCGGCCGAGGCGCCGGTGACGGTCGTCGAGTACGGGGACTTCGAGTGCCCCTACTGCGGCAAAGCCGAGCCGGTTGTGCGCGAGCTGCTGGCCGACTTCGGCGACGTCCGCTACGTTTGGCGGCACCTGCCGCTCTCAGACGTCCACCCGAACGCCGAGCTCGCCGCCGAGGCTTCCGAGGCAGCAGCGGCCCAGGGAGCGTTCTGGGAGATGCACGACCTGCTGCTCGATCACCAGGGCGAGCTGAGGCCGCGCGATCTCCACGCCTACGCCCAGCAGCTCGAACTCGATTCCGATCGCTTCCGCGACGACGTACAGCGGAACGCCCACGCGCCGCGGATCGAGGAAGACGTCGACTCAGCCGACAGCAGCGGCGTCACCGGCACGCCGACCTTCTTCGTCAACGAGCGCCGCCATGACGGCGCCTACGACATCGAGACGCTCTCAGCCGCGGTCAAGGCAGCCGGCGCCCGCTCCGCGATCGCGCCCTGACCAGACGGAGGTCTAACCGGGGCGTGCTCCGTGCTCCTGCTCCTCAACCGTCAGCTCGGCGGTCGGGAAAGCCTCGAGCCTCTCGTCGGGAATCTGCGCGCCGCTCTTGATCGAGACTCCATAGGCGCCGGCCTCGAGGCGCGCCTCGGCCCGCTCGACGGCGGCGAGCCGCTCTTTGAGGTCCTGGGCGCGGCCCGCGTCGAGCTCGTCCTGATAGAGGGCCTCCGAATTGAGGTCGCCGGGCTCGACCCGATCGTCTCCCTCTTCGGGACCTTCGCGCTCGAGCGCGGCGATCTCCTGCTCGATCTGCTCTCGCTGGCGGGTGAGTAGCTCTCGGGCACGTTCGGGGTCCACGCAGACACCGTATCGCCCCTGCACGGGGGAGCCGGACGGGCGTGGGAGATGGCGCTATCCTGTTTGAAGACTAACTACAGAAATTGGACTTAGATATGGCCTATCTCCTGATTCCGCTCGACGAGGCAATCGTCTTTCCCACCGTCTCCGCCACGCTGCCGATCGACGTCGGCGATGAGGAGCGCGTCTTCCTGCTTCCCCGCCGCGACGGCGAGTTCGGCCGTGTCGGCGTGGTCGCCGAGGTGATCGAGCGTGGCCGCTCGCGCCGCGGCGGAGCAGTGGCGACCGTGCTCGGCCTGCACCGCGGGCTCGCCGGCGTCGCCATGGCCGGCGAGGACGGTGCCGGCGACTCGCTGCGCATCGATGTGCAGGAGGTCCACGACGGTCACCCCGACGACGAGCACACTCATGAGCTGACCCGCGAGTACCGCGCCGTGGTCGAGGAGATCCTCGAGCTGCGCGGCGACGACGGCCGGATCTCGGACTTCCTGCGCTCGGTCGAGGAGCCGGGCGCCCTCGCCGACACGGCCGGGCTCAGCCCGGAATTCAGCGCTGAGCAGAAGCTGCGGCTGCTCGACGCCCTCGACGTCACCGCCCGCTTGCAGATCGCGGTCGAGCTGCAGCGCGAGCGGTTGGCAGAGCTGCAGGTGCGCAGCCGCATCCGCGACGACGTCGAGTCGGGCGCTCAGAAGCAGCAGCGCGACTACTTCCTGCGCAAGCAGATGGAGTCGATCCGCAAGGAGCTGGGCGAGGACGAGGGCAGCCTGATCGAGGAGTACGAGGGCAAGATCGCCGAGGCCGGGATGCCGGAGGAGGTCGCCGAGCAGGCCGAGCGCGAGCTGCGCCGGCTCGAGCGCCAGGGCGAGCAGTCGCCCGAGTCCTCGATGATCCGCAGCTACCTCGACTGGCTGATCGCGGTGCCGTGGTCGAAGCGCTCCGAGGAGCGGCTCGACCCCGAGCACACGCGCGAGGTGCTCGACGCCGACCACGCCGGCCTCGAGGACGTCAAGCGCCGGATCACCGAGTTCATCGCGGTGCGCAAGCTGCGCGAGGAGCGGGGCGTCGACGAGGACAGTCGCGCCAACGGCGCGATCCTGACCCTGGTCGGGCCGCCCGGCACCGGCAAGACGTCGATCGGTGAGTCGATCGCCCGCGCGCTGGGGCGCAAGTTCGTCCGCATCTCGCTCGGCGGCCTCCACGACGAGGCCGAGATCCGCGGCCACAGGCGCACCTACATCGGCGCCCTGCCGGGGCGGATCGTCCGCGCCCTGCGCGACGCCGGCACGATGAACCCGGTGATCCTGCTCGACGAGGTCGACAAGGTCGGCGCCGATTGGCGCGGCGACCCTTCGGCCGCGCTGCTGGAGGTGCTCGACCCAGCCCAGAACCACTCTTTCCGCGATCACTACCTCGACGTCGAGGTCGATCTCTCTGAGGTCGTCTTCCTCGCCACCGCCAACCTGACCGACACGATCCCGGCGCCGCTGCTGGACCGGATGGAGACGATCGCCTTCGACGGCTACACGACCGAGGAGAAGCTGGCGATCGCCAGGGGCTACCTGCTGCCGCGCCAGCTGAAGCGCAACGGGCTCGAGGCCGGTGAGGTGGAGGTCGATGACGACATCCTCCGCAGTGTCGTCTCCGAGTACACGCGCGAGGCCGGCGTGCGCCAGCTCGAGCGCGAGCTGGGCAAGCTGCTACGCAGCGCCGCGACGCGGATCGCCTCCGGCACTGCCGAGCTTCCGATCGCGCTCGACGCTGCCGCGGTCCACGAGGCCCTCGGCCGCCAGCGCTTCTTCCAGGAGTCGGTCGAGCGCACCGCGATCCCCGGTGTCTCCACCGGCCTCGCGGTCACCGGGACGGGCGGCGACGTGCTCTTCATCGAGGCGACGGCGATGGACGGCGACAAGGGCCTGGTCCTGACCGGGCAGCTCGGCGACGTGATGAAGGAGTCGGCGCGGATCGCGCTCTCCTACGTGCGCTCGCACAGCGAGGAGCTGGGGATTGACCCCAGTGGCTTCCAGCGAGAGTTCCACCTGCACGTCCCCGCCGGGGCGATCCCGAAGGACGGCCCCAGCGCCGGCACGGCGATGACGACCGCCCTCGTCTCGCTGCTCTCGGGGCGGCCGGTCAAGCACACCGTCGGGATGACCGGCGAGGTGACCCTGCAGGGGCGGGTGCTGCCGATCGGCGGGCTCAAGCAGAAGGTGCTGGCGGCCCATGCGGCCGGGCTGACCGAGGTGATCCTGCCGGAGCGCAACCGCGGCGACCTCGACGAGGTTCCCGACGAGGTGCGCGAGCAGATGACCTTCCACCCGGTGATGGGCATCGGCGAGGTCTTCGAGCGGGCCCTCGAGCCCGCCGGGAACGGAGCCGATGTCGCCGCGATGTCGTAGCTGCTCGCCGGTTCCGACCGAGCTGCGGGCGGTGGCGAGCCTGCTGGAGCGCCGCTGGACGCTGGCGACGATCTACGCCTGCGCCAGCGGCGCCGTCCGCTTCAACGAGTTCCGCCAGTCTCTCCCCGGTGTCTCCCCGACGACGCTCTCGGAGCGCCTCGAGCAGCTCGAGGCGGAGAGCATCGTCGAGCGCCGCCTGGTTCCCGGCCGCCCACCCCACACCGAGTACGTGTTGACGCGCCGCGGGAAGCGCCTAGCCCGCGCCGTCGCCGGCTTGCTCGAGAACCAGGTTTAAGGCGATCGAACGGTTCGCACCGAGGAGGGCTGATCGCTCGACAGGGGGAGACGGTTCTCTTGCTCGAACAGGTCGGCGTCGCGGACGGCCCAGCCGACCCGCTCGACCAGCTGGCCGGAGAAGTGGTTCGACTCGAGATCGCTGGTGGCGACCCGCTCTCGATAGACGACCGTGCTCGCTGCCTCGCCCGGGCTATCGGCCACTATGAGTATCTGCGTCATGGGATGCCTCCTTCGTCTGGGTCACGCGAGCAGCATCGCGGCTGTAGATGAACGGCAGGTCAAAATTGGGTAAACACTTGGCTCAAAGTCACTGCTCCCGGCTCCCCGGCCTCGCTTGCTCATAGGATCGAGGCGATGAAGCCCGTAACCGTCTCGGCCACAGTTGCGATGCCGGTCGCCAAGGTCTACGAGTTCCTCGACGTCCTCGCCAACCACGAGGGGTTCATGGACCACATGCTCGTCGACTGGAAGTTCTCCGGCCCGAAGCGCGGCGCGGGCGCGCGGGCGCGGGCCAGGGCAAACACGGTCGGCTCGCAGGACTGGACCGATTTCGAGGTCGTCGGAGCCGACCCGCCGAGCCGGATCGTCGAGGAGGGAGTCGGCGCCGGCGGAAAGCGCCGCACCCGCGGCACCTACCGGCTCGAGGAGCTGCCCGACGGGGGGACGCGGATCTCCTTCGAGCTGGAGTGGCTCGAGGCGTCGAGGGCCGAACGCCTCGGTCCCCCGTTGATCCGCGCCTTCGTCCGCCGCGCCAACGGCAAAGCGATGCGCCGCCTCGCCAAGCAGCTCTCGCCAGGCTGACGAGGCAAGTAGCGGAGCAACCCTCGCACGGTGGTCACTACCCTGGTGCAGATGGGGAAGGTTCTCTACACCGCCGAGGCGCACGTGACCGGCGGCAGGATTGCCGGCCACGGCCGCACCTCCGACGGCGCGCTCGAGGTCGATCTGCGCACGCCGCCCGAGATGGGCGGGGACGGTGGCGGGACCAACCCCGAGCAGCTCTTCGCCGTCGGCTACGCGGCCTGCTTCGAGGGCGCCCTCGCCGCGGTCGCCCGCAGGGAGAAGCTCGAGGTGGGCGACGTCGAGATCGACTCCAAGGTGATGCTGGTGAGCGCCGAGGAGCGCACCTTCACGATCGCGGTCGAGCTCGCGGTGACGCTGCCCTCGGTGGAGGGTGAGAGCGCGGTCGAGCTGGTCCGCGCCGCCCATAGGGTCTGCCCCTACTCGAACGCGACCAGGGGCAACATCGAAGTGACGCTGAGCGCCAACGGCGCCCCGGTCGACGCCTGAGCGCCGCCGCGTCTCAGAATGCCAGGACCAGCGTGCAGATGACGCCGGCGACGATGCAGTAGATGCCGAACGGCGTGAGGCGATTCGTCTCGAAGAAGCGGAGCAGGAACTTGACCGCGAGATAGGTGGTCAGCGCCGCGGCCAGGGCCCCCACCAGTGCCTGTCCGCGGACGCCGTTCCCCGCTTCGCCGAGCAGTTCGGGGAGCTTCAGCACGCCGGCGGCGCCGATGATCGGCGTGGCGAGGAGGAAGGCGTAGCGGGCCGCGTCCTCATTTGAGAGGCCGAAGAGCAGGCCGCCGCCCATCGTGATCCCCGAGCGCGATATCCCAGGGATCAGGGCCGCCGCCTGGGCGGTGCCGATCCCGATCGCCTCCTTCCAAGTCAGCTTGGCGAGGCGGCTGTCGGGGTCGCCGAGGTTCTCGTCGGGTTGGGGCTGGCGGCGGCGGAAGCGCTCGAAGACGAGCAGCAGGATGCCGTTGAGGATCAGGAAGGCCGCCGCGGTGGAGGCGGAGGCGAAGAGGGAGCGCAGGGGGTGCTCGAGCAGCAGGCCGATCAAGCCGGCTGGGATCGTCCCCACCACCAGCAGCCAGCCGAGGCGGGCGTCGCTGTCGCCGGAGTCGATCTGGCGATCGCGCAGCGAGCGCCCTAATCCGCGGAAGATCCGTTTCCAGTCGTCGAGGAAGAGGAAGAAGAGGACGACGGCGGTGGCGCAGTGGGTGGCGACGAGGAAGGAGAGGAAGAAGTCGTCGTTCTGGTGGATGTTCCAGCCGAAGAGGCTGGGCGCGATCACGCCGTGACCGAGGCTGGAGATCGGAAAGGGCTCGGCGATGCCCTGGAGCAGGCCCAGCACGACGGCCTGGAAGTAGGAGATCGGATCCATCTGCGTCGCTGGCTCAGGCGGAGCTCGTGGGGGACGGGCCGCTCTGGAACCAGGCGAAGACGAAGCAGCCGAGCGCGACCACGAGCGCGGCGATCCCGTGCTTGGTGTGGTGGTGGCTCGACCCCGCCTCGTGGCCCGGGAAGAACGAGGGCAGTGAGCCCGCGGGCTCGACGAAGTAGACGATCGCGATCGCCAGGAGGACGAGACCGGCTAGCACCGCAGGCAGGATCAGCTTCGGCCGCTTGCTCAAGGGCGTGATCCTATGTCACTTCCTAAGGCGAATGTAAGGAAGGGCTCAGAGACCGGTCGGGTGGCGCGCGACGAAGTTGCGTGGGCTGACCTGTTCGGTGTGCCAGCGCGGTCCCGATACCCCCGGCGGATCGTCGCGGGTATCGAAGCGCAGGCCGGCGATGACCATGTAGACGTGGTGGTAGTTGGCGTAGACGCTGATCCAGCGCCCGGTCCCGGCGAGCCCCCAGAACTCCAATTGCCCCGAGACCATCGTCGTGTCGAGCTGCCCGGCGCCGTGCAGCGCGTAGCCGACTGCCCCCGAGCAGTCATAGCCGCGAGTCCACCAGCTCAGGTGACCGCCGCCCCATATATAGGGCTTGTGGGCGATGCGGTTGGCGGCGGCGATCGCCGCCTTGACCGGCGCCGGGGCATTGGGGGGCGCGATCGCGCGGCCGTCGAGAAGGGTAGCTCCGCAGGTCGCGCTGGTCCTGGGCGTGGCCGAGGACGCCGGGATGCAGCTGTATCCCCAGGGCACAGCCTGGCCTGCCGCCCCCGGAGTGCCGAGAGCCGCCATGGCGCCAACGCTCACCAGCGCGAGCGCAATCCCCTTTCCGATCCAGCGCAAGATTCAGGAAAGGCTACGCGAGCCGGCCTTGAACGGCGGACGCACGAGGCGCGCGTCCGCCACTTCCACTCGGGATTGGCCCAGCTCGGCAGCTCGTAGCCACGTTTGGTGAGCGCCACGGTCAGCGGCTAGAGCTGGGCGGTTGGGCGGCAAGGCGCGCTAGGTCCCCTATCTCGACATCCAGCGCAGTAGCGATGCCGACAACCACGTTCCAGCTTGGATTGCGCTTTCCGTTCTCTATCTGGGAGACGGACGTCCAGTGGATGCCGGCTTCGGCAGCCAGCGCTTCGATGCTCAGTCCGCGCGAGGTACGAAGGCGGCGGATTGCAGCTCCAAGTTGGGCAGAAGTCGGTTGCGGCACGGAGGCGAATGAGCCTCCCGCGACCGCCGATCTTGCACCATAGCGAATACGCTAGGGTCCGAAGAGGAGGTTCAAGAAGCGGGGAGGGGGTAGGGGGAGGATGCGCGCGAGGATCGAGGGGGTGCCGATAAACGTGTCCCGGCCGCTTCACCTCCCATGAGCGGTCGGGACACAGTCAGCCAGTTGGATGGCAGGGCAAGAGAGAAACCGTGAGCTCGTCGACGCTGGAAGCGATCGTGAAGCACGACGCGCGCTTGGACCTGCTGTGCTGCCTGGTCGATGGCGAGTCGCTGACGGTCCCGCAGCTGAGCGCCAGGACCGGTAGGTCGCTGAAAGCGGTGAGCCACAACATCAAGCTGCTCGAGTCGATCGACCTCGTTGAGAAAGCGGGCGAGCCGGGCGGCAGAGAACCGCGGTATGGGGCCAGCCTGGACGGGCACCCCGATTGGGTGCGGGAAACAGTCGAGGAACACAGACAAGCCTGAGCGGCCGACTCTTTCGGGCCGTCAGTCGGGACCCTTTAATGCGAGTATCCGGCTCGGCTCGCGCGATCCAATGGAGGCCCACAAGTCATATGAGCGCTTCGAGCAGGGGCATCAGGTAGCCGCGGGCGAAGCGGGTCATGTCGGTCCGCACTACGGGCGAAACGCGGCGATGGTCGTCGCCCTGATGGCGGCCTTCCTCGCCGTCGCGGTGTTTCTCTCCAATGAGGCGGTGAAGGAGGTCATCACCGGCGAGACCCATCGCGCCGACGCCTCCGCCCGGCTGGAGAGCAACCGGGTAAAGATCGACGTCGCCAAGGGCAACGCGGTTCTGCTCCGCACCCTCGCGGCCGGGGGTCCCCAGGAGCGCCAGGCCGCCGTTGAGGCCGGGCGGCACGAGGCCCGCGTAGTCCAGGAGCTGGGCCCGACCGACGCCCACTTCAACAGCGAGATCAAAGCCCGCGAGCACGAAACCGACCACGCCAATACCCAACACGTCGACTACGAGCTCGCTGAGGTGGGCCTCCAGGTCGGCATCGTCCTCGCCTCGGTCTCGATCATCGCCCGCCGCCGCTGGCTCCTGGGCGCAGGCGGCGCCGCCGCGACCGCGGGCGTAGTGCTCCTTCTGGTTGGCCTGCTGGTCTGAGCGCCAAGATCGGAGCGTTGGAACTATTACCTTGAGCCCTCGAGCACCCCGGGCGAGCCTAGACTGACCGGCGTGTCGGTATTGCAGCGCCTTGGCGTCGAGCTGCCTGTCGTGCAGGCGGGGATGGGCGGTGGGTTGAGCCGACATGAGCTGGCGGCTGCGGTGTCGGAGGCCGGTGGCCTAGGGACGATCGCTGTTGCCGGCGCCGCGACGATTAGGCGGGAGCTGGCGGCGGCGCGGGCGTTGACGGGGCGGCCGCTCGCCGTGAACGTGCTGCTGCCGTTCGCCCGTCGTGATTGGTTCGCAGCGGCGGCCGAGGCCGACGCCGTTGTCACCTTCTGGGGCAGGCCGCGGCGGCGGACGCCCGGCGTCTGGCTGCATCAGTGCGGGTCGGTCGCCGAGGCCCGCGCGGCGCACGCGGCGGGCGCTGACGCTGTCATCGTCCAAGGCGTCGAGGCTGGCGGTCATGTCCGTGGCGCCACCCCGGCTCTGGAGTTGCTGGAGCAGGCGCACGCGGCGCTCCCCACTGACTACCCACTGTGGCTCGCGGGGGGAATCGCCGAGCGTGGCGACCTGCGGCAGGCGCTCGATGCAGGCGCCGAGGCAGTGGTCGCCGGCACCCGGTTTCTGCTCTCGGAGGAGAGCCGGGCGCATCCGGAGTACCGGCGGCGGCTGCTCGGCGCGAAGAGCACGATCCTCACCGAGCTGTTCGGCGCCGGCTGGCCGGCGCCACACCGTGTCGTCGCCAATGCCGCGACTGAGCGATGGCTCGGCGGCGATCCGCGCGGGCCCTGGTTGAACCGCTCGCTGAACCGATTGCTGGCCCCGACTGCGCGCTACGTGCCGGCCGGCGTTCAGGGGCGCATGGCTCGGGCCCAGCGTCCCGGCAGCCGGCTTCTCTCACCGCTCGGCCCGACCGACGACGGCCCGGCAAATCTCCTCGATGCCGGGCCTCTCTATGCCGGCGAGACCGTCGCGCGCATCGCCGAGTTGAAGCCTGCCGCCGAGCTGGTCCGGGCATTGACGCCCTGATCTGGGGAAGGCTTGCAGGATTGCGCTCAGCGACCTCGGGAATCGGCGATCTAGACAGCGGCAGGCGCCAGGTGCTCGTGGACGAAGCGGACGACCGTGGCGCCCTCGCCGACGGCGGTCGCGCAGCGCTTGATCGACCCCGCCCGCACGTCGCCGGCCGCGTAGACGCCGGGGACGCTGGTCTCGAGCAGGCCGTCCGCTCCCGCTTCGGGGCCGGTGAGGATGAACCCCTTGGGGTCGCGGGCGACCGTGTCGCCCAGCCACTCGGTGCAGGGAGCGGCGCCGAGGAAGAGGAAGAGGAAGGAGAGCTGCAGCTCCGCTCCGTCGCTGAGGGTGACGGCGTCGAGTCGACCTTCATCGCCGTGCAGGGCGGCGACTTCGCTGCGGTCGCGGACCGCGACGCCGTAGCGCTCGAGCTCCTCGATCAGGTACTGGGACATCGTCTCGCTGAGGTCGGCGCGGCGGTGCAGGAGGGTTACCAGCGCGCCGCCCCGCGCCAGCCAGACGGCGGCCTGCGCCGCCGAGTTGCCGCCGCCGATGACCCCGACCCGCTGCGCGCCGCAGAGGTGCGCCTCGGGCGGCCCGGCGGCGTAGAAGACGCTGATCCCCTCGTAGCTGTCGAGGTCGGCGACGGGCAGACGGCGGTATTCGGCGCCCGTTGCGAGCAGCACCGCCCGCGCCGCGATTTCGTTGCCTTCCTCGAGCCTCACCAGATGGCGCTCGCTGCCGGGCTCGAGCGCCCGGGCACGGTAGGGGGTCGCCGTGCGGGCGCGGAACTTGCGCGCCTGCGTGACCGCCCTGCTGGTCAGCTCGGAGCCGCTGATGCCGGCCGGGAAGCCGAGGTAGTTCTCAATCCGTCGCGAGGTGCCCGCCTGGCCGCCTAGGACGGTGCTCTCGATCACCAGCGTGTCGAGACCCTCCGAGGCGCCGTAGACGGCGGCGCCGAGGCCTGCCGGCCCACCACCGACGACGAGCAGGTCGACCTCCTCCCGCTGCCCCAGCTCGAGGCCGATCCCCAGCGCCCGCGAGAGCTCGCCGTTGCTCGGCCGCCGCAGCTCGGCGCCGCCGGGGAGCCGCACGAGCGGGAGGTCGTCGGGGCCGGACTGCTCGATCAGCGCCGCCACCTCCTCGTCCTCGGCCGGGTCGACCCACGAATTGGGGAGCCGCTGGCTCTTGGCGAAGTCGAGCAGCCGGCGCGTATCGCCCGAGTCGCGCGGGCCGACGATCTCGATCCCGATTCCGTCGCGCTGCTGGAGCAGTTCGCGGCGCTGGACGAACGCGGAGAGCAGCAGGTCGGAGAGCGAGCCGTCCTCGAAGAGCAGCTGCCTCAGCTCTTCGCGGTCGACCGCGATGTAGCGCATCGGTTCGGTCACGATCGCGGTGAGGAAGACGGTCTGCCCCGAGAGCAGGTTCATCTCCCCGAGGAAGCCGGAGGCGCCGTGGCGGACGATCTCGTGGCCGGCGGCGTCGGTCACCGCGACCTCGCCCTCGACTATCGCGATGAACGGATAGCTTTCGTCGCCGATCTCGAACAGCGTCTCGCCGATCGCGGCGCTGCGCTCCTCGCCATGCTCGGCCAGCGTCGCCAGCTGCGACTTCGAGAGCACGCGACTTGCCGGACCGGGCACCGGGCCAAGGCTACCCGTACGACCGTTGGGCCTTCGTCACGAAGGTGGTGAGATCAGGCAGTTGTCCTTGTCGGCCATCGCCAGCGGACGCGAGTTGGGGAAGGCTTCGAGCAGGGCGGCGGCGATCAGCCTGCCGCGCGCCGCGTAGCCCGGCGAGGTGAAATGGATCCCGTCGGGGATGAACCAGGCGTCCTTGACGTCGGCGGCCCAGTTGTAGATCCGCATGTACGGGTAGCGGTCGCATGCGTTCAGGAGCGCTTCGTCCCAGTCCTTCATGTTCGACCCTGCGTAGGGACCGCTGGTGACGAGCGACTTCACGTTCACCCACATCACCGGTTCTTCCCCGATCGTCGACATCATGCTGTCGATCCGGTCGTCGTAGGTGAACTTCGAGCCGACGGCTACGTCGGCCGCCTCGTTCGTCCCCATAGCCAGGACCCAGCAGCCTTTGAAGCCTTCGTTCTTCCACGCTTCGGCGACTTCCTGGGCGTTCGGTTCGCCTTCGAAGTTCTCGTAGATCGAGCGGGCGCCGGCGATCTCGAAGTGCTGGGTGGTGGCGCCGACTCGTGCGTACTGGGCGCTGATCTGCTGCTTGGGGTCGGGCAGGTATTCGCTGGAGACGAGCCCCTCCGAGGTCGAGTCGCCGATGTGCACGACCGCTTCGCAAGAGGTGGCCAGCGGGGCGCGCTTCACGTTCTTCGCGGTGATGGTCTTCGCCACGGGCTCGGCACCGATCGCGTTCGAGTTGTCGGAGACGCCGACCCCGGCAAGGCCGGCGATCGCGACCGTGACGACAAGCGCGCCGGCGGTGACCACAGCCCAGCCGCGCGGCGTCACCCGCTCACGACGCCACCCGCCGGCCTTCCACTGCGTCCACAGCCTGCCGAGCGCGCCGTGGCGGATCGGGTTCTCGATGTAGCGCCAGGAGAGCTCGGCGACGGTGAGGATCGCGGCGACCTGGAGGATCGCGCGCACGACGCTGGGACCGTGCGAGGCCTGGGGAGAGGTGAGGACGACGATCGGCAGGGTCCAGAGGTAGATGCCGTAGGAGCGTTCGCCGATCCAGCGCATCGGCTTGCAGCCCACGATCGGCCCGAGCCTCGAGGCGGGGTGGGTGAGCGAGGCGACCGCGAGAACCGAGCCGAGGCCGAGCAGCGCGAAGCCGCCGCGGTAGAGGAAGGGCGAGAACTCGCTGGTGCGCCAGAACATCAGGGCGATAACAGCCAGGCCGACGACGCCCGTCGCCTCGATCGTCCGCCGCGCTTGGGGGGTGATGCGCGCGTGCAGGCGGCGGCTCGGCCAGACCATCGCCAGGGCGGCGCCGATCAGCAGCTCGAGCGCGCGGGTGTCGGTCCCGTAGTAGACCCGCGACGGATCGAGCGAGGGGTGGTAGAGGACCGCCATCAGGACGCCTGAGCAGAGCGCCGCGATCAGGGTGACTCCGGCGAGGCGCGGGCGGACTCCCGTCGCGTTCTTCAGCTCGGGGACGAAGCGCAGTCCCAGCATCAGCAGGAAAGGCCAGAGGATGTAGAACTGCTCCTCGACTGAGAGCGTCCAGAGGTGGTTCAGGGGCGAGGGCGGCGCGAAGCGTTCGAAGTAGGAGACGTGGTGGAAGATCAGCCACCAGTTGTTGAAGTAGGCGGCGGCGCTGAGCGCGGCGGCGCGGAAGTCGGCCGGCTGGTGCGGGCCGATCAGCGTCACCCACGCCATCACCACGATCAGCATCACGAAAAGGGCCGGCAGCAGGCGGCGGGCGCGCGCCAGCCAGAACGACTTCAGCCGGATTCCGCCCCGGTTCACCTGGTTGAGCAGGATGTCCGTGATCAGGTAGCCGCTGAGGGTGAAGAACACACCGACACCGAGCAGTCCGCCTTCCGCCCAGCCGAATTTGAGGTGGTAGAGCACCACCCCGATCACGGCGATCGCGCGCAGGCCGTCGAGGCCGGGCATGTAGCGCCGATCGCGCTTTACCGGTTCAGGCATAGGAGGAGACCATGGCGAGCGCCACCACCAGTAACGGTTGCCGGCCCGCCACCCGCATGGCGACCGCCTCGCCCAGTGAGGTCGCGATCGCGCGGGCGACCGAGGCCTCTCGCTTGGCAAACTTGCTGACCGGGGCCAATTCCGGCCCGGACTCGAGTACGGGTTCCCCGTTTGGGGCATGCATGTAGGCGAGGCAACCTTCGATGCCATGCGCGATCAACTGCGCGCGGAGGTCGGCGCCTGCGGGGAGCGGATGCAGGTCGTCGGACTGCATCAGCTCAGGGTGGGTGGCGGCGGCGCCAGCCCAGTCGGGCACCTGCGTCCCCGGGCGCGAAGCAGCGAACGCTTCGACCACTCGGTTCTTGCCGTCATTTCCGATGCCGTTCACGGTAAGGCCGTGGATGGTCGGCACAACCATGCAGCGGTCGCCGATCCGTTCGGCGACGGCGTTCAGGTTTCCGGCGAGGATCTGCGGATAGGCGGGGTTGTCGTTGGTACCGGCGTCGAAGACGATCACCGACTGTGAGGGTGAATAGCTTTCTTCGAAGAGGTCGAAGATCTGGTAGCTGTTGTAGCCGCCGGCCGCGTTGACCGTCAGCGGCACGCCGGGGAGGTAACGCTGCAGGTAGGGGGAGGTCAGCTCCTCGAGGCTGTCGCCGACCACCAGCGCGCCACCACTCCCACTCGCGCTGGCCGAAGGCGCGGGCAGGAGGAGAGCCAGCAGCGCAGCCCCAACCACCATCCTTACGAGCCTGCGCACTCTCATCCAGCGAATTTCTACACTAGTCAGATGCGCTTCTGCCCAGCGGCGACAGTCTGCATATTGCTGGGCATGGCACTGATCCTGCCCGCCTGCGGCGGCGAGCGAACGGTGGCGGCCGGCAGCGAAACGGCGCCGACGAAGAGTGCGAAGGCGCCCCGGAGCGGAGCGACCGCGAAGACCCCCCCGGCGGCAAGACGGTGCGGCAGGTTGCTGGGCGGCTTCTTCGACTCGCTGGAATCCCTCAACAACACGCTCGCGGTGGGCCTGAGCTACGACGACTACCTCAACGCGGTGAACCACGTTCGAGCCACCTACGCGAGCGTCCAAGCCGACCACCTTCCGATCGTGTGCCTGGCGCGCGTCGCCAGCCCCGCGGAGCAGGCGCTCAATGTCCACATCGACGCCGCCAACACGTGGGGCAACTGCCTGGCAACCACCTCCTGCAATCCCAAAGCAGTCGAGCCAAAGCTCCAGCGCGAGTGGGCCGAAGCCTCCGACCTCCTCTCCTCAGCTCAGAGCGGGTTGCGCAGTTTGGGCTGAGGAGAGACGATCCCCAGGCGTTTCTGTGACCCCTCGGCTCCTCCCTGATAAATACCTTCCATGGGACAAGAGCAGTGGTCGGCTGTTGACGAATATGTGAGTGGACTTCTGGCGCCGCATGACCGAGTTCTGGATGCCGCGCTGACGGCGGCCGAGGAGGCGGGGCTGCCGCCGATCCAGGTCTCCCCACCGCAGGGAAAGCTGCTGAGCCTGCTGGCGAAGACCGTGGGAGCGAAGAGGATCCTCGAGTTCGGGACGCTCGCCGGCTACAGCACCATCTGGCTGGGGAGAGCGCTGGAGGACGGCGGTCGCCTGATCACGCTGGAGGCCGACCCCGCCTATGCCGAGGTGGCCCGCGGGAACATCGCCGAGGCCGAACTGGACGGTGTCGTAGACCTGAGGGTCGGGCCGGCCCTCGACACGCTCCCGAGCCTGGAGGCCGAGGACGCCGGTCCGTTCGACCTGACCTTCATCGACGCCGACAAGGTCCACAGTCCCGACTACTTCGCCTGGTCGCTCGAGCACTCTCGCCCCGGCAGCCTGATCGTCGTCGACAACGTGGTTCGCGACGGCAGCCTCGCAGAAGCGGACAGCGACGACGCCACGATCCAGGCCCAGCGCCGTCTGCACGAGATGCTGGCCAGCGAGCGCCGAGTCAGCGCGACGACGATTCAGACGGTCGGCGGCAAGGGCTACGACGGCTTCAGCATCGCTTTGGTCACGCCGTAGGCGATCGCCCTACAGCGACCGTGTCGCCGCGGCGTGCGGGGCGCCCGAGCTCTCGACATGCGCTCGCCAGGGGTCGCGGTGTTCTCCGCGAGGTCCCTCAGCCTCCCGGCTCGCGCCTCTTCCGGCGGATCGCCTCGCGCGTGGCGTAGAGGGCCGGGAGGGCGGCCGTGTCCTTCGGTCGCCCAAGCTCTTTCTTGGAAGCGATCACCTCGTCGATCGTGATCACGCGAACAGAGATCTCCCCCAGCGCTAGCTCGATCGTCGCGACGTCCTCGAACCCGCCGATCGCGGTGGCGTGCGGAACGACGTCGAGCGGGCCGGCCTCGGTGTCGAAGCGCTGGGATCGCCACCCGAGGAAGTCGGCGCCATCCAGCTCGACCGTGGTGTCATGGCCCGGCGGGTGGGCGCCCAGCGCGTTGAGCGCCGTGGCAAGGCGTGCGGCGTTGTCGAGCTCCCGCCGGGGCATCACGTCCAGGTCGAGCGTGACCGTCGGGTTGCCCTGCAGCCACGCCGCGACCGCCCCGATCACGCAGAACTCAACCCCGTGGTCGACGAGGGAGCGGAGAAGCCTCTCGGGGTCGAGCTCGCTCACCCTTGCCCCCGGGCGAGCTCATGCATGTGGGCGTAGCGCCGCAGGGCCCGGAGGCGTTCCTCGGGCGTGCGCCGGAGGAGCAGCCCAGCCAGCTCGACATCGTGCGGATCGGGCACCGCTTCGGCGCTGATCCTCACTCGCTGCCCGCACGCCACCGCGAGTCGCTGGAGCGTCTCCCAGGAGGGCGTCGTCGCGCCACGCTCGTAGCGCGCGATGGCTGGCTGCGACGTGCCAGCCCGCCGCGCGAGGGTGCGCTGAGAGAGACCGGCGGCAAGGCGCAGCTCGCGCACGAGAGCGTTGGGGGGCTCCATATCAGCATGATACCTTATAAGGTATCGCCGCCGGCCCGTCCGTGGCTCGCTGAAGACTCTCGCCCTCAATGGTGACCAAGTTCCTCCGACCGGCCCCGAAGCGAGCGCCTGCTCCTCAGCGGCGCAACAGCTCCTATTACTTGGTCGCGGGCGTGGCGCTGGATCAAGAGCTAGAACGGCTGCGACCCCTGCCCGTCTTCGCCGAGGGCTCGCTCGCGACACGGAAGCCCGAGCTCAAGGTGCGACGGGCCGGCAAGCGCCCAAATCGCCTCGGCTTCGCCGTCCCCACCGAGTTTCGCCTCTCGGTCACCGTCTACCCCGGAATCCGCCCCGGTGACGTCCTGGAGACGCTCCTCCACGAGCTGGTCCATCTGCACATAGGTCGCGCCGCCGAGCCCCACGCCTGGCACGGCCGCACCTTCAAGCAAGCCCTCGCAGCAGCGATGAAGGAGGCCTACGGAATCACCATCCGCCCCCCGGCAAGCACCCGCCACGGCGCCTACGCCGAGGCGATCGAGCAAGCACAGGCTCAGGTCGTCTGACGATCGGCGCCTGGTCACACCGGCACGGGCCCGGGAACGAGAACGGCGGGGTCATGTCCGGGACGGACGGCGGCTCCGGCATCGCGGAGCGCGCGCAGTCGTTCGGCCGATGCTTTCTGCGCGGTGAAGTCGTCGGCGAACATCGGGAAGCGGTGGTCGTCGAGGCCGGACGCGTAGTGGGTGACGTCGGCGCCGATGACGAGCCGCTCACCGACACAGACCGACTGGTGACCGGGCGTGTGGCCGGGCGTCAAGAGCAGCTGGATCGACCCATCGCCGAGCAGGTCGTGGTCGCCGTCGACGAGCACGATCTGCTCGGCGACGGCGCCGTAGTCGAGCGGGAGGTAGAAGTTCTTGGTGACTGCGGCCGGGTCGTGGCCCGCCTTCCACTCGCGGTGCTGCACGACGACCGGAACAGAGGACGGCAGCAGGGCCAGCCCTCCGGCGTGGTCGAAATGCAGGTGCGTCAACACGACTTTGGTGATCGTGGTCAGGTCGACCTGCTCGCCAACGCTCGCATCTTGCTCGAGCCCGAACACGCCGAGCGCATCGGGCTTGCCGTAGTGGCGCGCCGCGTCATCGACCGCGCCCGGGTGCAGGCCCGTGTCGACCAGGATCCGCTCCTCGGCCGTCTCGATGACGTACGCCGGGATGGGGAAGCGGACCTGCCGGTCGAGATCGTCGTCCCGGCGCCAGATGCCCGCGGCTGAGGTGAACCACCCGACGTTGAGCATCTCGACCTTCATCTCTCCCAGCCACGCTACGCCGCACGGCGGATCAACTGCGCGCGATGGTCGACCCGTCGATCGACCGATCGAGGTCCGCATGGTCGGCAGCGCGACGAAGATCACGACCGCGGACGGGCTGACCTTGGCGATGGACTACGTCGTCGGCGACGACGAGGCGCTCGCCTCCGCCCACATCCGCCGCCTGCGCAACTGGCTGGCACAGACGGACGACAGACTCGCGCTTGCGGCCACGTGCACCGGCACGTTCGTGCTCGCGGATGCCGTCAAGCTCAGCTGGAGCCAGGCGACGATGCTGGGCGCCGATCAGCAAGCGCCGGCGCAGCGGTGGGAGGACCTTCGTCGGTCGGCGCTCGCCGACGTCGGTTGGGCTCCCTCACCAAGTACGTGCCGGCCGGGCTTTCGAATTTGACCGCGAAACCGTGGGCGAGCAGGATGTCGATCGCCCTGCGGCGGTCGGCGATCACGGCGCCGATCCGCAGGCGTCGCACGTAGCGCATCGGGTTGGCGCCACGACCGTCCACCACGGCATAGGTGCCGCGCAGCTCAGCTGGGGAAAAGTGTTCCAGCCACCCGTCCAGCACGACCGGGGCGCGGGCCGAGCGCCAGAGCATGTAGGAGCCGACACCGGCGTAGCTGGCGATGTGCCCTCTGGGCGGTGGGTGCCGGACTGCATAGCCGATCAGGCTGGGTCCGAGGATCGGTTCGTTGCGGGCGGGCCCCACGACTACCGCCCAGAACAGCGCCCCCCCAGTGGCGGCGAAGGCGGTAAGGCCGATCAGCGCTCGAGGCATCCTGAAGGGCCTGTCTGGCGCGAGGGAAGCGATGCTGAGCGCCAGCACTGGCCCGACGAAGACGATGTTGCGCAGCGAGACCAGAGCCATGGCCAGGAAGGCGAGCGCGATCAGCGCCGTTGCCGGCGAGCGGGAGCCCCGTGCCTCCGCCCAGAGCCAGGCCGCGAAGATGGTGGCGACACCCAGATAGGCCAGCGCCAGTGGAGATTGAAAGGTCGGCCGCCACTCCGCGCTCGCCAGCGAGATGGCCGGGTTGGCGAAGCTGGCGAGGTAGGCCAAGAGGGCGCCGCCAAGTGGGGTTGCCACCATCACGGTCGCCCCAGCGAGGGCGCCGGTCAACGCCAGGAGGGCGATCCGCCGAGCATTGATCGCACTCGCCAGTCCCAGCCGCCACTCCAGCGCCAGCCCGCCGGTGGCGATGGTGATCAGCAGCAGTCCGGCGACGAAGCCGCCGTGCAGGTTCGCCCAGAGGGCGAAGACCGCGAGCGTCACCGGCATCGCCCAGCGCAACCGCGAAATGGCCGGCGGGTCAGACTGGCGTCTCAGCCAGGCGAGTATGAGGATCGCAACCAGCAGGGAGAAGCCGAGCACGCTGAACCCGGCTGCCCGCGGGTGCACGATCACCCATAGCCCGGGGCAGTAGAGGATCGCAAGCGCGATCATCATCGCGACTCCCTTGCTGCGGCAGAGCCACAGGAGCAATGCCAGCGGGGCGGCGAGGAGGCCGGCGTAGAGGACGGTCAGGCCGGTGACTCCGACCCAGCCGACGACCTTGTAGGCGACCAGCTCCGTCAGCCACTGCTGGTTCAGCCAGGGCTCGCCGTGGGCGATGGTGCGGAACGGGTCGACCGCGGCTAGGCCGTGCGTCGAGATGAAGCGGCCACTCGCCAACTGGAGGTAGAGGTCGCCGTCCCGGGTCCCGTCCAGGCACAGCATCAGGACGGCGGCAAGCAGGGTGAGGGTGCCGATGAGGAGGCCGGGGCGCTCGATCTTCGGGCCTTGGACGGTGCTCGGGCAGATCACCCGGGAACTACTACCAGCCCATTCTCAAGCGCAGCAGAGTGGGGCCGGTGCTGAACCTCATCGATCCCGCTGGCAGCAACCCCGATTTCTCCCTGGCTAGGCTGGGCGCTGAGGCCGTGGAGGGATGAAACTCACCATCAGTTCACCTGAGAGCGTCATTTTCACTACCGGAAACGACGAAACGAGGATCTGATGGCAGTCGAGCAGCAGATGCCAGTTACCGCGCTGACGAGCAGGGCGGACCGCGGCGATTACCGGATTCGCATCCTTGAAGAGGCGATCCTCGAGCTTCGGGGCGAACTCCCCGCCGCAGCGTCCGGCCTGACCGAAACCGTTAACCGCGCCTTTCGCTTCGGCTTCGCCCGAGGCAGCGAGCGCGAAGACGTCCTGCGGGAGACGACCGAGGAGGCATTGCGGTTGGTCGAGGACCTCTATGGGCACGAGGCGATGGAGGAGGTTCGCCGCCGCGCCGTCTAGCGATCAAGCGAGCGGCAAATTCTAGTCGGGATATGCGTGAATGCGGCGATATGCGGGGTTTCAGGCACTTCTGGGGTAAGTGCCTGAAATCCGAGGCGATTTCCAACCGCGTGGTTACGGCGGGCTATTCGCCAGTTGGCGAAAAGCGCCTCGGTAGCGACAGGAATCTCTGGCTTTAGGGGCCGCGCAGTAGCATTTCCCTGCCCCGTGGCAACCGCACTCCTCTGATGTTCGCCTCTCAGACCGCCCAGGCTCCCGCGGCCCAGCTCCTGCTGGTCGAGGACAACCGGTCTCAGGCGGTGATCATGGAGCGGATGCTGCTGGAGGGTGGCGCCGAGTTCGAGGTCGCTCACGTGGGGACGCTGGGTGAGGCGAAGGAGCATCTGGAGACTGCAAAGGTCGCCTGCATCCTGCTCGACTTGACGCTGCCCGATGCGGACCGGCTCGACGGTCTGATGGAGATCAAAAACGTCGCGCCCGAGGCTCCCATTGTGGTCGTGACTGCCGACAACGACGCCGGGCGCGGGATCAAGGCAGTCCAGGCCGGAGCCCAGGACTATCTGATGAAGGGTCAGATGGACAGCGCTCAGCTGTGCCGGTCGGTGCGTTACGCGATCGAGCGCGGCCGCTCAGAGCAGCAGCTCGCCCATCGCGCCCTGCACGATGTCCTCACCGGCCTGCCGAATCGCCTGCTCTTCCTCGATCGGCTTACCTATGCGCTGGCCCAGAGCGAGCGCCAGGAGTCCTTCGTGGGGGTCTTCTTCCTCGACCTCGACGGCTTCAAGGGGGTCAACGATCGGCTCGGGCACCTGGCGGGAGACGCTCTGCTGAGGGACATGGCCGGGCGCCTTCTCTCCTGGGTTCGCCCGGGCGACACGGTGAGCCGCTTCGGTGGAGACGAGTTCACGGTCTTGGTCCAGGAAGTGGAGGGGACGGAGGAGGCCGCTGACATCGCCGAGCGACTGACTGAGGCGGTACGCAGCCCAGTGACCCTCGAGGGTGAGGAGGTCTCGCTCACTCCCAGCATCGGGATCGCGCTCGGCAGGAGCAGCCAGAGGCCGGAGGACCTGCTCGAGCAGGCCGACAAGGCGATGTACTCGGCGAAGCGGCGTTCGGACACCACCTACGAGATCGCCGCGGGCGCATAGGCTCAAATCTCCGCCCGGAATTCGCTGCATCCACACGGGCGACGTCGGGGACCGCGACTAGGATGGCGCCCACGTGGACGCGCGACTCCAGGGGCCCGCAAAGCGGATAGCCGTCGCGGTCACCGCGCTGGTGATCCTGGTGGCCGTCGCGGTCGGTATCGCGGTCTGGCGCTACAGCGCGGCTAACGACGCCGACAAGGAAGCGCTGGGGCTTGCCCAAACCCAGTTCTTCGCCCAGCAGGTTCGCACCGACATAACCGACGAGGGCGGGATCGCCGACGCCTACGCCGGCGACGGCAATCCGGCTGACCTCGCCGACCTGTCCCGAGTCAAGAAGAGCCTCTCCCAAGCCCTGGG
>DATFVC010000040.1:0-3533 GCA_035260485.1 Solirubrobacterales bacterium
AGGGCAAGGATTAGCCGGGCGCTCCGATTCAGTCAAGAATTCCTGTTGGAAGGCAACGGTCGGCACGACAAATCGAACGATCGCCAGGGTTTTCCCTGCAAAAGTCGTATGAGGCTTTTGCGCACGCGCAGATCGATGCACTGCGCGGTTCGGTGCGTGTATCGCTAGGGCAGCAACGCGATGAACGGGCCTTTGGCGCGCCAGCGGCTTTCGGCCTCAGATAGGAGGGTCGCCTCGTCGAGGGAGGTAAGCAGATCAGCTTATCCGAGCTTCGCTGTTGCGACGAGAGCATAGCTCCACACGTTCCCTGGCCGTGAATTACTATATCGCACCACCGGTATTGAGCCAACGCATCAGGCGCCTCATCATGCACAGGCAGCAGGCGTCTCCCTTCCGGAGAGGGGTGCCCACCCATGCCACAGTGCTCACCGTAATCGGAGGCGCGGAACCGACCGCCGGTGCGGTCCCGAAGATGGACGGGCCTCCAATGCGCTCGCGCTCCGCCTTGCTGGAGCACATCCCACCTCTCAGCCTCTTGCTCATCCTCGGCGAATGCCCATGCCAGGTACTCCACCTCAACCAGTTGTCGAATGAGAGCAGCGGCCGCATACCAATTGTCTTCGCGGAGCAGGACGACGGCGCCAGTCGCGAGCTCGCCGGCGATCTGCATCACCGTTGCGAGGCCAACGGTCGCGTCGCTGCCCGAAATCGAGCGGAGACTCATCCGCTGCCCGGTCATGACCGCGCCCGCATTCCCGCCTCGTTGCGGGCCGCCTTCTCCACTATCCCCCTCAACGCCTCGGCCCCAACCGTACCCAACCGTTCTCGGATGTATTCCGCGAGGCTCAACGTCGGCGCGACTGAAGAGAAGCTGGGCCAAGCCGGATGGTGTCGGCTTGGCCCAGCTTGAACAACATGTGCGTCAGTAGCGCTACCCGGTAACCGCCCACAACCCTGAAGCGGGGCAAATTTCCGCCAGCACTGGTCCTGGACACGTCGCCCTTAGGATCGCGCCCGAAGGCTGTGGTCCACCGGTTCCTTCTACTTTAGCCGGGTTGATTGCGGTAACCGTCGCGGCCGTAAGGCTGAAGTTATTTGGCTCGACATAAACGCAGAGCTTGCCGCTATCGGCTTTTGGAATGCCGCTCGTTACACCAGGACAGCCGGCGGCGGTCCCGAAGTTGTCGCCGGAGTTCAGCACGTACACGAACGTCGGTGCGGTAGCGAGAGGGATGTTGAAGAAAATCGGGACCTGATATTCGCCACCTTCAGCGATGACAGTCGAAAAACCACTGGTTTCTTTCAGTGGCCCATAGACGCCCGTCTCGGTTGAATTGATGGGCAGCGTGCCGCCAGCAGTCCAGGGGTCGCCGGTTTTTCCTTTTTCGCCTTTTTCGCCTTTGTCACCTTTTGGTCCGGTGTCACCTTTGGCGCCAGCCGCACCAGGCGATCCCTGCGGACCTGCGGGACCTACCGGGCCCACTGGACCCGTTTTACCTTTGGGTCCCCTTGGGCCGGGAGGGCCTTTCTTGGCAGAGGCCGTAGCGTGGCCGCCATTTCCCGTGCTGGCCCAAGCGCCGCCAACCATGGCGAAAACTAGGGCTCCTATAGAGACGACCAGCGGAATATTCATGCGTCGCTTCATCGATGAGAACATACGTTCTGGATCTCCTTCTCCCTGTCTGACAATGGTCCCGGCTCAAACCCATGATGAGCCGGATTAAGCAACCGAGTGTACCCATTGAACACAGCAGAAGAGCGATCCGGTCGGTGGGACCTGGCGAATTTAGGGACTCGTCTGGATACTTGGCAACCAAGTGCAGCCTCGACGCATATCGACATCCGGCAACGGCCTGTGCGACAGCTGCGCGCATCAGCAGCTGGTCCCCAACTCGAGGGGATCGGTCTTCAGCCTCTGCCGGCGCTCGCGCGAGGACCCGGCCTACCCGCGCTATCCGCGGGCGCCGGTCCTTAGCTGCCGGGGGTATGAGCCCTCTAAGCCGCCGCCATCGGGTCGGGCTCGCCCAGCTTCGTGATATCGGGGGCCTCGTAGGCCTCCCCCGCCTTGCCGCCGAGCACGAGGATGCGGATGCCCTCATCGCCCGGCCAGACCTTGCGGGTAACGCCAGGCCCGACCCGGGCGACGTGGTCGGTGTCGAGCGGGAAGCGCTCCTCCTCGATCTCGATCTCACCGCCACCACTGAGGGTCACGTAGACCTCCTCCTGACCGTCCTGCTCGTGGTCGTGCACTGGGTAATTGTCGTAGTTGGCTGGCATGTCGATGATCTGCATGCCGAACGATTCGACCCCGAGCTCGGCCCGGGCCCGCTTGAAGGCGCCCTGGAAGACGGCCTCCATCTCATCGATCCTCTTCACCGCGTAGGTGCTCATTGCTCTTCCTCCCGTATTGGCGGCCGCGCGCGGGCCGGTTACCGACATCTTCTCGCACTTTGGACTTCCAAGCAGGTGCCCGCCGCCTCGCCTCCGGCTAGCTTTGCTGTGTGAACAACGCTGCGACCCTCTTCGACGCCGATGCGGCAGCCTTCACCGGGACGGTCGAGGTGCTGGGCGTCATCTTCAGCGCCGAGGACGACGGCTACGCGGTGCTGGAGGTGCAGGACGCAGACTCGGGCGAGGGCTTTGCCTTGGTCGGCCCGGTCGCCCACCTGAGCGCCGGCGAGCGGGCCGAAGTGAGCGGCGACTGGCAGAACCACTCACGCTACGGGCGGCAGCTGAAAGCGCGCGGGGCGCTGCCGCTCGACCCGGCCGACCGCGAGGGGCAGATCGCCTATCTGACCAGCCTGCGTCACATCGGCCCGGCCCGCGCCGAGCGGCTCGTCGACGAGCACGGCGAGGGGGTGCTGGGAGCGATCGCCGCCGATCCCGCAGGCGTCTTCGGCGGGCTGCGCGGGGTCAGCGTCACCCAGGCCGCGGCGGCGACCGAATCGTGGCACGCCTCGCGCGCGGTCCGCGACCTCCACGTGCAACTCGCCCCGCACGGGCTGGCCCACCTGGCTGCGCCGATCCACGCCCGCTTCGGCGAGCGCTCGCTGGCCGTCTTGCACGAGGACCCCTACCGGCTGACCGAGGTCGCGGGGGTCGGCTTCGCCCGCGCCGACAAGATCGCCCTGGCCGCCGACGTGCCGCCGGAGTCCGAGCGGCGCGCCCAGGCGGCGGCGGTCTTCGCCCTCTCGGAGGCCGAGCAGCAGGGCAACGCCTACCTGCCTGTTGACGAGCTGAACCGGCGCACGGCGAAGCTAATCGGCCTGCGCCCCGATCCCGACGTGCCGGCGCAGGCGCGGGGCCTGCTGCTCGACGAAGGCCGCGCCTACCGCGAGTCGACCCACGCCAGCGAGGTCGCCGTCGCCGAGACGCTGGCCGCCCGCGCCGCCGCTCCCCCCCACCTCGGCCACGACCCTGGCGAGTCGCCGCCCGAGGACGGCGAGGACGGCGAGACGCGGCGCCTCACCGACGAGCAGTGGGCGGCGGTCCGTGGCGCCTTCGCGGCGCGGATCTCGGTGCTTACCGGCGGG
>DATFVC010000041.1:0-60300 GCA_035260485.1 Solirubrobacterales bacterium
AGTCGGACCCGCCGGGCCTGCGGGACCAGCGGGGCCCGTCTTACCGCGTGGGCCTCGAGGGCCCGCTTTGGCTTTGGCCGAGGCGGTGGCCTTGCCGGAGCCATTGTCGCTGGCGGCGTAGGCGCCGCCCAACATCGCGAAGACGAGGGCGATCACCGAGATCACGCCCGGGATGCCGAAGCGGTTGCGTAGTGGCGAGAGCATCGAATCTCTTCTCCTTGTCCCGTGAGCCCCTCTGCCGGCCGCTTCCCTTGCGGCCCCTGTGGCGGACTCGGTTATGTGGTGTTTCCCTGTATGCCGAGCGATTGCAGTTAGTTCCTAGAAGGTGCTATCTGTACCGCAGGCAGGGCTAGGGAAGCACTCCGTGACGGAGTTGTCAAGGACGAGTTCCTAAAAGAGAAAGAGCGTTCCTAGATCCATTCCCAGAAGGGATGGACGGGTACCGAAACGCCATGTCGCTTGGGGAGCGGGGGTTAGACTTGCGACATGTCTGAGAAGGCGACTGTGCGGGAGGAAATCGGCGATTTGAAGCGCGCGCGCGCGGTGCGGCTCGAGGCGGCTCGAGGCGGCTCGATGAGCGAACGTCTGGCTCGGCTCCACACGCTCTGCAAGCAGATGAGCGCTATCAAGGGCGCGGCGGCGCGTTGACCGAGTTCGACCTTCGGGCTCTACTTCATCTGCTGTATGAGGAAGACGTCCGTTTTGTCGTGATCGGAGGCGTGGCCGTCGCCGCGCACGGGTTCGTCCGCGGGACCGAGGACCTCGATCTGGTCCCCGATCCCGATCCTGAGAACCTGAAACGCCTTACCTCGGCCTTGTCTGAGTTGGATTCAACCCTGCCCACCGCAAAAGGGCGGCGATTCGAGCCCGAGCGCGATGCGGGCGTCATCCGGCGCGGAGGCAACGTCACCGCCGATACGATCTTCGGTGGGCTCGACGTGGTGCAGAGGGCCAGGGGGGTGCCGAGCTATTCGCAACTCGACGCCGACGCAGTCGAGACCGAGTTGCTCGGCATCCCGGTGCGGATTTGTTCCCTGCCGCGACTGCGAAAGATGAAGGAAGCGCAGGGAAGAGCGCTGGACAAGGCCGACTTGGAGAACCTGCCCCAGGGTTGAGCTTCCTCACGCCGCTTGGCGGGCGAGGCGGGCGGCCTCGGCGGCGCCGAGGTAGGGCAGGAGGACGAGCTCGGCGCAGTGGGGAAGGAGGTTCCCCAGCTGCTCTGCCTCTCCGCTGGCGACTTTGCGATAGACGAGGGAGACGAGGGAGCCGATCGTCGAGTCCTCGGTGGAGTCGGGGAGGGGCCGCTCGCCCTCATCGCGCTCACCCCTCCCCTGCTTCAGCAATGGCGCCATCTCTGCCACCGCTTCGTTGAAACGCGCGGCAACCGCCGGCCCGGCGCCGCGCGACTCGACCAGGCAGAGACGAGCCAGGTCGGGCTCCGAGGCGAGAAAGCCAAGCGTGGCACGGGTGGCGACGATCGCCTGCCGGGGCCAACCGGGAATCCCCTCGATCGCTTCGGTGACCAGCTCGCGCAGGTGGGCGACGACGACCTCGAAGGCGGCGAGGAAACATTGCTCCTTGCTCTCGAAGTTGGCGTAGAAGACGCGGCGCGAGACCTTCGCCTTCTTGACGATGTCCGAGAGGGTTACAGCGGCGTAGCCCTTCTCGGCGACCGCTTCGGCGAGGCCGGCGATCAGCCGCTCGCGCTGGTGGTGGGCGACCTGCTCGCGGCTGTAGCCGTGGCGGCCTGCCGGCAAGGGACCGAGCTCTTCGGCGGGCATGGGCTGAGCGCAGCAGGTGGGCTAGGCGGAGATCGCGTCGGCGACCTCGCCGGCCTCCCGCGCCGCCTCGTCCTCGCCGACGTAGGGCCGGAGGACGAACTCGAGGGTCTCGGGGAGGAGGCCGCGCAGCTTGTCCGCTTCGCCGCCGATCAGCCGCTGGCCGAGCACCCAGACGATGCCGCCCGCCAGCGTCTCCTCGAGGCTCTCGGGCAGCTCCGCCTGGCGCGGGTTGAGCTCGCGACCGGGCCGCAGCAGCGGCGCCAGACGCTTCAGCGCCGCCTCGTGCCTGGCCGCCGCCTCGGGGCCGGCGGCGACCGCCTCGACCAGGGCGGCGCGGGCGGCGGCTGGATGGGCGGCCACGTCCTCGAAGAGGACGCCGAGCGCCGCCCCGACCCGGTCGGCCCAGGGACCTTCTTCTCGCTTGTAGGCGTCTTCGACCCGGCTCACAGTGCGATCGGTCGCCGCGTCGAGCAAGGCCAGGAAGGCTGCCTCCTTGTCGGGGTAATGCTTGTAGAAGGTCGCGTAGCCGACCTTGGCGCGGCGGACGATCTCCTCCATCGTCGTCTCCTGGTAGCCCTGCTCCGCGATCAGCTCGGCGGTCGCCTCGAGGATGCGGCGGCGCTGGTCGGCGGCGGCGGCGGCGCGGCTGACCGGCTCGGGGCCGGGAGGCTGTCTGGAGTCCTTTCCGGGCAGAGCTCGCACAAGGCTCAGGATAGCGCTAGTTCCCATTGGTACGAAACAGGTACATGGAGTTGGGAAAGTTCCCAAACATAAGCTATGGTGTCCCGAATGGAAGCCCCGGGACCATTGCGAGAGGTTCGCTCGTGGGAAGAGGCTCTACCGGACCGTAGCGCCGACGCCGACGTGCTGGAGGCGATGTTGCTGACGGCAGGCGAGAAGGGTTACGCGAGGACGAGCGTGCGCGAGGTGGCCGAGCGAGCGCGCATCACCCAGGACCGCTTCCACCGCCGCTTCGGCAGCAAGGAGGCTTGCTTCGCCCATGCCTACGAAGAGGCCGCCGAGCGCCTTGCGACCGAGGTGCTCGATGCCGGCCGCGGCGCCGCCAGCTGGCGCGAGGGCTTCCGTGCCGGCCTCGCTGAGCTGCTGCGCTCTGTCGCCGAGCAGCCGTTGCTGGCGAAGGCGCTGCTGCTCGAGGTACGGGCGGCCCGCGGCGATGCTTGGCTCGCTCACCAGCGCCAGGTCGCGCGGCTCACCGCCGCCCTCGACAGCGCTCGCGAGGAGCAGGGCGCCCGCCCCGACTCCAGCCCGATGACCGCCGGCTTCATCGTCGGCGCGATCGAGGAATCGCTCAGCCTCGAGCTCGCCGCCGGCCGCGGCGCCGACGCCGAGCGCCTGCTGCCCGACCTGACCCGCCTCGCCTTCCTGCAGCTCTTCGGAGAGGAGTCAGAGGGGGACAGCCGAGAGGCGCAGCAGCAAACGGATTGAGGAGTACCGCCTCGGTGGTACACTAGCTTCATGGCAACCACCAACCCCCGCGTGCAAGTAACCGTCGACCCCGAGCTGGGAGCCGCGCTAGCGTCCGTTGAGCCCCACCCCGCGAGCAAGTCGCGGCTGATCCGCGATCTGGCGCTGCGCGGGGCGGCGGCAGCAGCAGAGGAGCGGGCTGGGCGAGAGGAGGCGAAGGAGACGTTGCGGAAGATCGCCGACGGTGAGCTTCCCTACGACTTCGACGCCCTGGGAGAAATTCTCTCCGAGCGGGAGCGCTCACCCTTCAAGTACGACTGATGGCGGCGGCGTTTGGGTCGGGCGTGCCGCTCGTGATCGACTCCTCAGCCTGGCACCGCCAACGGGAACCAGTGGTCCACAAGCGTTGGAATGCGACCAACGATGCCGACCTGCTTGTCAGCTGCCCCGTGGCAGCGCTGGAGATCCTGGCGGGAGCACGCGACGAGCGCGAATTCGAGCTCCTAGACCAGGCTTTCGGCGCCTTCCTCCAGGCCCCCGTTACAGCCTCGGTCTGCCGCGCCGCGCAGGGAGCGATGCGCGAGCTCGGTGCACGGCGGCGGTTGCCGGCGGTTGACTACCTGATCGCTGCCGCAGCCGCTGAGCTTGGCTTCGGCGTCCTGCACGCCGACAGCCACTTCGAACTGCTCGCCGGCGTGCTCAGGTTCGAGAGCGTGAACGTGATGACTTCGGGGGAATAGGGTCGTATATACGCTCCCAGCCATGGATCGGACCGACTCCTGCGCTGAGCTGCTGACGGCGCACTTTGCCGAGGGGCGGCATCTCGTGGTCGGGCTGGACACCGATCCCGGGCGCATCCCCGAGTCGATTGCGCCGGGCGCGGGAGCGGCCGAGCGGGTGGTTGAGTTCAACCGCCGCCTCGTCGATGCCACGGCCGATCTGGCCTGCGCCTACAAGCCGAACGCCGCCTTCTATGAGGCGCTCGGAGCAGATGGCTTCAGCGCTCTGGCGGAGACGATCACGGCGATCAGGGACAGCGCCCCCGATGCCGCCGTGATCCTCGACGCGAAGCGCGCCGACATCGGCTCGACCAATGCCGGCTACGTCACGGCCGCCTTCGACCAGCTCGGCGCCGACGCGGTCACCGTCCATCCCTACCTGGGCGGTGAGGCGCTGGCTCCGTTCCTCGCCCGCCACGAGAAGCTCGTCTTCGTCCTCGCCCGCACCTCCAACCCGGGGGCGGGCGAGTTCCAGGATCTCCTCAGCGACGGGCTGCCGCTCTATCGCCACGTCGCCCGCGCCGTCGCCGGCAGCTGGAACGCGGCGGGCAACTGCGGCCTGGTCGTCGGCGCCACCTACCCGGAGGAGCTGCGGGCGGTGCGCGAGGACGTCGCCGCCGAGATGCCGATCCTGATCCCCGGCACCGGCGCCCAGGGCGGCGACGCTGCGGCAGTGGTCGCGGCCAACCGCAAGGCCGGCAGCGAGGCCTTCCTGATCGCCGCCTCGCGTTCGATCATCTACGCCTCCTCGGCCGAGGACTTCGCCGAAGCGGCTCGCGCAGCAGCGCAGACGCTCGACGCCGAGATCCGCGCCGCGGCGAGCGTCTGAGTCCTCAGTCGCTCTTGGCGATCTCAGCCGCCTCGGCGCTGCCGAGGTACGGCGTCAGGGTGAACTCGACCAGATCGGGGAGCAGCTCTTCCAGCTCTTCGGTCTTGCCGGCGATGATGCGGCGCGAGATCAGCGAGACCATGCCGCCGACCAGCGCTTCCTCGGTGGTCGGCGAGAGGCGCGAGAGGACCTCCGGCGGGCGGCCCTCGCGGCCCTCCTGGAAATAGGGGACGAAGCTCTGGATCGCCGCGTCGTAGCGCTCGACCACGGCCGGGCCGGCGACCAGCGCCTCGACCATGCAGAGGCGAGCGAGGTTCGGCTCGGCGGCGAGGAACTGCAGCATCGCCTCGATCCCGGCCTTGATCGCCTGCGGCCACTCCTCGGACTCGTCGAAGGCCGCCGAGACGCGCTCGCGCAGCTCCTTCATCACCGTGTCATAAGCGGCGACGAAGCACTCGTCCTTGCTCGAGAAGTGCTCGTAGAAGGTGCGGCGGGAGACTGCCGCGGCGCGGGTGATGTGGGCAATCGTCGTGCCCGAGTAGCCGTGCTCGGCGATCGCCTCGGCGATTCCAGCGATCAGCCGCTCCCGCTGATTATGAGTGACGAACTCGCGCGGCAGGCCGTGCCTGCCCGGCGGCAGGCGCGCCAACTCGGGCGGATAGCCCTCGGCGCCGTCAGACGGCTCGTTCTCCGATTTGCCAGCGCGTTTACGTGCCACACCGCGAGCATATCCCTCCGGCACGCCGGAGTCCCTGCTCAGCTCCGCCATCGCAGCCTCCATGCCGAGGTACGGCATCACCGCCGCCGACATCAGCTGCGGCACCAGATCGGGCAGCTCCTCGACCGCGCCGCGCACGACCCGCGAGTAGATCTGGCCATAGGCCGATCCGGCGAGCGCCTCGGCGGTGGTGTGGGGGACGGCTTCTGGGTCGTCCATCTCCTGGCGGCCGGCGTCGATGAGCGAGGCGATCACCCGCATCGTCATGTCGCGGCGGGCGCGGGCGGCGTCGCCGGCGGCCAGCACCTCGACCCCGAAGGAGGCGCGGCTCGGGTCGTGGCGCAAGCCCTCGATCACCTGGTAGGCGACGGCGCGGAGGCGGTCGGGCCACTCCTCACAACTCTCATAGGCCCTCACCATGGTCTCCAGGCACTCCTCGTTCAGGTCCTGCCAGGCGGAGAGGAAGCAGTCGTACTTACCGCGAAAATGACGGTCAAACGCGGGGCGGTCGAGCCCGGCCCGCTCGAGGACGATCTCGATCGTCGTTTCGCCGTAGCCCCGCTCGGAGGCGATCTCGATCAGCGCCTCGAGAATCTGGGCGCGCTCGGAGCTGCCGGTCTCCTCGCGAGTCTCGGTACCGAGCACTAGCGCATGAGGCCCCCAGTCCCTGCCTTCGTGGACTTGTCCCTCCGAGCTCCCTGACTCGGGCGTCGCACGATCGCTCCGGCTCAGCCGGCGGCTTTGGCCGGCGACTCGGCTGCCGAACGCTTCGCCGCCTCGGCGCCGACGTACGGGGTGAGCGAGAACTCGACCAGCTCGGGGAGGAGCTGCTCGATCTCCTCGACCTGTCCCATCACGATGCGCTGGTAGATGATCCAGAAGATCCCGCCGACGATCGTCTCCTCGAGTGTTCCCGGCAGCTGCTCCCCCTTCGGCGCAACCTTGCGGCCCATGCGGAAGAGCGGCACGAAGGCCTGAATCGACCGTTCATAGCGCTCGACCGCGGCCGGGCCGGCGGACAGGGCCTCGACGATGCAGGTGCGAGCGAGGGCCGGCTCGGTGGAGACGTAGTGGAGGAAGGCGGCGAGCCCGGAGTTGACCCGGGCGGGCCAGCTGTCGACCCGGCTGGCGGCGTCGACGACGCGCCGCAGGGCCTCTTTGACGGCGAACTCCGAAGCGGCGAGGAAGCAGTCTTCCTTCGAGGAGAAGTTCTCGTAAAAAGTGTTGCGGGCGATACCGGCGCGGCGCACGATGTCGGCCACGGTGACCGCGCGGTATCCCTTCTCGACCGTCTCCTCGGCAAGCGCCGCAATGATGCGGGCGCGCTGGTGCTGGGTGATGAACTCGCGTGGCAGTGGATGCCGCCCCGGGGGCATTCTGGTCGCCTGAGGAGCGCGTTCAGCCACAAGAGTGAGGCTACTCACAGCCCGTCGAGATTCAAGCTGGACGGATTGGCGGCATACCGCTACAGTACCGGAGGCCAGACAACCTGTTCCCTAGATCACAAAGGAAGGGGTAGCGATGGGGAAGCAGGCCGCAACCAACGTCCAGGCAGGGGCTGAGGGGACCGGCAGGATCGGGGAAGTGGAAGCACTCCCTCATATCCCCAAGCTCGAGCTTGTGAATTCCCCCAAGCGCGAAAAGATTCTCGAGGGGATGCTCGAAGCGGTAGGGGGAGAGGGCTACGACGCGACCTCGGTACGCACGGTTCTCGCCCGAACCGGTCTCTACCGACAGGCCTTTTACGACAACTTCGCCGACAAAGATGCCTGTTACCTGGCGGCGCTCGAGATGGGGATCGAGCGGCTCGAAGCGCTGGGGATGAGGGCGGCGGCGAGTGAGGAGAGCTGGCGGGGCAAGCTGCGGGCCGGCCTCGGGGCCCTGCTCGACCACCTCGACGACGAGCCGGATTTCGGCCGCGGGGTGATCGTCGAGGTCCACGCGGCGGGTCCAGAGGCACTTTCAATACGTGCCGAAGCGATGAAAAGGGCGGCCGATTTCATCGATCTGGCCAGGCTGGAGGCGGACGAGTCCGAGTCCCCACCTCAGATCGCTCCGGAGGGCATCGTGGCCGGGATCCACGCCATCGTCCATTCACGGCTCTCCACCGGGGCGAGCGACGGCTTCCGCGGGCTGCTGCCGGAGTTCATGTACTTCGCTGTGCTGCCCTACTTCGGCGCCGAGGCAGCCAGCGCCGAGATGCAAGCCGCGCGCGCCTAGCGCGGCCTGCGTTGGACAGGTCGCGAGTCCTGCCCTACATTGAAGTAGCGATGGATTCGCCATCCACTTCGAATCCACAACGATCCGGTTTGCCTCGCGCATACGAGGTTCGCTCCGAGCGCGAGCGGCTGCTGGAGGCGATGGTGAGGATGGCGGCGGCAAAGGGCTACGAGGCGACCACCGTGGCCGACGTGGTCGAGTTTGCCGGCGTCTCGCGCGACACCTTCGACGAGATGTTCGAGAGCAAGGAGGCCTGCTTCCTGGAGGCCTACGAAGCGGTCTTTGACGTGCTGGTCGCACATGTCACCGCCGCCTTCGAGGCCGCCGCGGAGGAGCCCTGGCCGGAGCAGATCGCAGCCGGACTTGGGGCCCTGGTGGAGCTGCTGGCCGTCGAGGCCGACATCGCACGGATGGCGATGGTCGAAGTGACCGCGGCGGGCGACGACGCGCGCGAGCGCTACCGGGCGATGCTGACCCGTTTCACCCCCTTTATGGAGAAGGGCCGCACCTACTCGGGCCAGGGCGAAGAGCTACCGGCCGATACGGCCCGCTTCGCGATCGGCGGCGCCACCTCGATGATCTTCGACGAGGTCCGCGCCGGCCGCGGCCCCGAGCTGACCCGCATCCTTCCCGACCTCGTCTTCGCCGTGCTGATGCCCTACCTGGGCCCGGAAGCGGCCGAAGACGAGATGCGGCGGGTCACCCACCAGAGCACCTGAGCCGCCGCTCAGACGCCCTCGCCGTGACGGCCTTCGCCAGCTGAAAAGCGGGCTGCTCCTTGGGCGGCTATGTGGAGGGTCTCTCGGCCTAGCTTGTGCTCCAGGGCGATGCCGTCAGCTAGGGGGAGGCCGAATCCCTCGATCGCGGCGCGGCGGTCGGCGAGCATCGTCTCTTGCGGGAAGGAGGCGATCCGCTCGGCCAGCTCCAGCGCCCGCTCGAGGTGGCGGCCCGGCTCGGCCAGCTCGTTGACCAGGCCGATCCGCTGTGCCTCCTCGGCCTCGACCGGGCGGCCGGTGAGGATCAGCTCGAGGGCACGGCCCATGCCAACCACACGCGGCAACCGCTGCGTGCCGCCATCGACCAGCGGCACCCCCCAGCGGCGCTCGAAGAGACCGAAAGTGGAGCTGGGGGTGGCGATCCGCATGTCGCACCAGAGCGCCAGCTCGACCCCGCCGGCCAAGCACCAGCCATCGACCGCGGCGATCGCCGGCTTGGCTGGCGTGAGGCGGGTGGGACCCATGGGTCCATCCGGATGGTCGACGTCGAGGTCCATCGCCTTCAGGTCGGCCCCCGCGCAGAAGGCCTCGCCGCCGGCCCCGGTGAGGACGAGCACGCGGGCGTCCTCGTCGGCCTCGAAATCCTTCAGCCCCCGACGGATCGACGCTGCCGCGGCAGCGTCGATCGCGTTGCGCCGCGCCGGCCGGTCGATGGTGAGCAGCGCCGCCGCGCCGATCCTCTCGTAGCGAAGTTCCTCAGCCATCGCCGCTGAGTCTAGGTAGATGGGGAGCGGGCGGGCTAGTCGCGGCGAACCTCCGGGTCTCGCCGACGACGCCCAACTCCCGGGTACGCCCCGGCGCGCCGCGGTCATCAAGGGCAGGCGCTAGATGACCGCCGCCCAAGCTAGAGACGCTCCCGGACGCTTCCCCACAACGAAAAACGACCGGGGATGACGCCTAAAGCCTGCCCGCGCGTAGCCTTCGCGCTAGAAGCTCTGTGCGCCACCTTCAAGACGGTGTCCCGCTGGCTTCCGCAGGGCCTGCCTTTCCCAGTCGCAGGATCAACTTAGCCTGGCGCCGCGGCGGCGTCTAGGGGGGTCGCCGGCTCTATTCCGCAAAATCCGAAGATTGCGTCTCGATGCGCCTCTGTCGGGCCGTCTGGAAGGCGCTGTGCGGTCGCCGGCGGGATGAACGATGGGTTGGATGCCTCTCGCCGCCGGGCGCGGCGAAACGTGGTGCTGACCGCGGCGATCGCCGGCCTCGGCGGGCTCCTGTTCGGCTACGACACCGGTGTCATCGCCGGAGCTCTGCTCTTCATCAAGAGCGACTTCACTTGGGCAGCTTCGCCCAGGGGCTGGTCGTCGCCGCGGTGCCGATCGGCGCCGTCGCCGGCGCCGCCTTCGCCGGACCGGCCGCCGATCGCTACGGCCGCCGCGTGATGATCCTGCTCGCCGCCATCGTCTTCATCGCCGGGGCGCTGGCCAGCGCCGCCGCCCCGGGCGAGGAGGTGCTGGTGATCGCCCGCATCGTGATCGGCGTCGCGATCGGCCTTGCCTCGGCCGCCGCGCCCGTCTACATCTCCGAGATGGCGCCGCCGGAGAGCCGCGGGCGCCTGGAGTGAGCTGCTGGCGCCGGTGGTGAAAGCGGCGCTCCTGGTCGGCGTCGGGCTGGCGATCCTGCAGCAGGTGACCGGGATCAACACGGTCATCTACTACGCCCCGACGATCGTCGAATTCACCGGCGTCAACTCCTCGGCGGGATCGATCCTCGCCGCGGTCGGCGTCGGCGTCATCAACGTCGGTATGACCATGTTGGCGCTGCGGCTGCTCGACCGGGCGGGCCGGCGAACGCTGCTGATGGTCGGTGTCTCCGGCATGTCGATCTCTCTCTTCGCGCTCGGCGCCGCCTTCATCGGCGGTGGCGGCAGCACCCTCTCCTCGGTGGTGGCGATCGTCAGCCTGATGGCCTACGTCGCCTCCTTCGCGATCAGCCTCGGGCCGATCTTCTGGCTGCTCAACGCGGAGATCTACCCGCTCGGCGTGCGCAGCAAGGCGGCCGGCGTCGGCACGATGGCCAACTGGACCTTCAACTTCATCGTCTCGCTCACCTTCCTGCTGCTGATCGACGCGGTCGGCCGCAGCGGCGCCTTCTGGCTCTATGGCGGGATCGGCGTCCTCACCCTGATCTTCTGCTGGAAGCTGGTGCCAGAGACGAAGGGCAAGCGGCTGGAGGACATCCAGGCAATCTTCCAGGCCCGCGTGGACCGCCGCAAAGCGTCGGCCTAGCAGCACGCTAGCTACGCTGAGCGGATGCGCATCAACGACATCCTCGACGCGAAGCGACCCGTCTTCTCGGTCGAGCTCTTCCCACCGAAGAGCGAGGAGGCGACTGAGCGGCTGTTCGCGACGGCGCGCTCGCTGCGCGAGCTCGAGCCAGACTTCGTCTCGGTCACCTACGGGGCGGGCGGCTCGACCCGCGAGGGCACGGTGGAGATCACGCGCGCGCTGAAGGACGAGCTGGGCTTCGAGACGATGGCTCACCTGAGCTGTGTCGGCGAGACCAGCGAAGGGCTCTCGGCCACCCTCGACCGGATCGCCGCAGCCGGGATTGAGAACGTCTTTGCCCTGCGCGGCGACCCCCCGCGCGGGCAATCGGATTTCGAGCAGCCGGAAGGGGGGCTTGGCAGCGCCGCCGAGCTCGCCGCCTTCATCGGCGACGGCTGGGATTTCAGCGTCGGCGGCGCCTGCTTCCCGGAGGTGCACCCGGAGGCGCCCGACCTCGACACCGACCTCGACTACCTGAAGACGAAGGTGGAGGCGGGCGCGTCGTTCCTGATCACCCAGCTCTTCTTCGACAACCAGGTCTACTTCGACTTCGTCGCCGCCGCCCGGGAGAAGGGAATCGAGGTGCCCATCCTGGCCGGGGTGATACCGGTTGCCAGCTTCGCCCAGACGAAGCGGATCTGCGAGCTCTGCGACGCCTCGATCCCACCGCGGCTGGAAGCAGCGTTCGCGGCCGCCGACGGAGACGAAGAGGCCGAGTTCGAGCTCGGAGTCGCTTACGCGGCTCAGCAGTGCGCCGAGCTGCTGATCGCAGGCGTCCCCGGGATCCACTTCTACGCTCTCAACCGGGCGCCAGCGACGCGAGCCGTGCTCGGGGCGCTGCGAGCTTCGCCGCCCTGGAAGCGCACACGGGGCAGGCCTGCCGACCCGGTCGGCGAGTCGAGCCGTTAGCTACAGGTCTCTAGACTGGTCGCCACGATGGCTGAGCTGAGCTACCAGGGACACCGGATTGGCTTCGACGAGTACGGCGAGGGTGAGCGGCCGATCGTCCTCGTCCACGGGCTGCTGATGAACCGGCGCATGTTCGAGCGCCTTGGGCCGGCGCTGGCGAAGCGCGGCAACCGGGTGATCTGCGTCGACCTGCTCGGCCATGGCCGCTCCGACCAGCCCGACGATCTGCGTCTCTACTCGATGCCGCAGTTCGCCGAGCAGGTGATCGCCCTGCTCGACCACCTGGGGCTGGAGCGGGCGGTGGTCGGGGGCACGTCGCTGGGCGCCAATGTCGCGCTCGAGCTGGCGGTCCGTCATCCTGGACGGGTCGAGGGGCTGTTCATCGAGATGCCGGTGCTCGACAATGCGCTGGCGGCCGTTGCCGCGATCTTCGCCCCGGTTTTGCTCGGTCTGCGGGTGGGCCGGCCGGCAGTCGAGCTCAGCTCCCGCCTCGCCTCACTCGTCCCCCGCACCAACTTTCTGCTCGACATCGGCCTCGACTGGGCTCGTCGCAAACCGCGCCCCACCGTCGCCGTGCTGGAGGGATTGCTGCTGGGCGAGACCGCACCGGGCCGCGAGCAACGGCGTTTGATCGACCAGCCGGCTCTCGTCGTCGGCCACCCGCGCGATCCTCTGCATCCGTTCAGCGACTCGGGGATGCTGATCGAGGAGCTGGGCCGGGCGCAATTGGTCGAGGCAAACTCGATCCTCGAGTGGCGGACGCGCCCGAAGCGCCTCAATGACGAGCTGGCGCGGTTCCTGGACGAAGTTTGGGCGCCGGCGGGGATCCCCGCGAGCGGCTCTAACGGCAACGGCCGAAGCGCCGCTCCTGTGGCAGGATAGGGGCCGCAACGTGGCCAATCGCAGGGAGGAAGAGAGAGAGCGACTCCGCCAGGCCCGGCAGGAACGCGAATCCAGCCAGGGGAAGGCGGACAAACGACGCCTGTTCGCGGTCTACGGGGTGGCCGGCCTGATCGGCCTCCTCGTCGTGGCCGGGATCGTCGCCGCGATCTCCTCCTCAGGCGGCAGCGGGAGCGGCGGCGAAGCGCACATCAACCTGGGGAGCGGCTCCTCCAACGGGGTCAAGCCAGACAATCGCAGCGGGCCCGCTCCGCCCCCGGTGAAGGTCACGAGCCTGAAGCAGGCGGCGAAGCAGGCCGGCTGCGCCCTGCGGCTCAACCTGAAGGAAGAGGGACACAGCCACATCCCGCCGACCTCGCCGACGCCCGACTACAAGACCAACCCGCCGACCTCGGGCAACCACGTCGAACCGCCCTATCAGCAGGCGGACGGCGCCTACAGCGAAATGCCGGGCGAAATCTTCTTCGTGCACTCGCTCGAGCACGGCCGGCTGGAGATCCAGTACAGCCCGGAACTGCCCGAAGAAGACCAGCTGGCCCTCAAGGGCCTCTACGAAACGCTGTACAAGGGGGCGCTGCTCTTCCCCAACGAAAACATGGACTACCAAGTCGCGGTGACGTCCTGGAGAAACCTGTTGGGATGCACCGAATACAAGGGCGCGATCACCCTCGACGCGATCCGCGACTTCGGCAAGGCGAAATGGGGAAGCACGGGCCGCGAGCCGGCGACCGGCTTTGGCTTCAGCGAAAAGGGCCCAACCCCGCTGGAACCGGAAGAAACTGCCCGCTAGCTCCGGCGCGCCCGGTAGGCCGGAAAGAAACCGCCTCCGCTCTGGCTGCCGGCAGATAGCCTGTCGTAAGCCTCGCGGTCGCAGACGATCTCCGAGCAGCGCCACGGCGCCTCACGGTTGGCAAAGCCGCGCTTGAACTCCTCCAGCTGGTCGCCGCGGGAGAGGCCGCCGCCGAGGTTGAGCGGCAGGCCCTGCTCGGCGGAGAGCTCGACCAGGGCCGCGACGACGTTCTTCATCGGCGAGTCGTGCAGGTGGGCCTCGGCGCTGCCGCTCAGGTAGTAGTGGAGAAAGCCGTCGCTGCGGACCGCGATCGAGGCGGCGGCGACCCCGCCGCCGGGGGCGTTGGCGAGGGCGAGCCAGGCGCGGTCCGACTCGAGGATTCGGTCGAAGTAAGCGGCGCCGAAGAAGTAGCGCTCGGCGGCGGCGGCACGGTGCATCGTCTGTTCGTAGACGGCGAGGAATCCGGCTCGCTGCTCGGCGCCGGTCTCTCGACCTGGGAGCAGCTCGACTTCGTAGCCCACGCGGCGGTTCTTGTTGATCCGGTTGCGGTCGCTGGAGCGCCGCTTCGGCGGCAGCTCCGGGTCGGCAATCTGGACGACGTTGCGCTCGGTGGCGCTGGCGAGCAGCGGCTCGCCCAGGGTGTGGCGCAGGAAGAGCGACACGAGGCCGGTCGGGGCGAAGTCCACCGCGCCCGGCTCGACCAGCCCGGCCGGAGTTGACCCCGTCATGGGGTGGCCAACACCGGTTGCGTCGATTCCCGGATAGCCGTAGGGAGAGATCGCGTCGGTCGCTTCCGTGCCAGGGATCTTGCGCACGATCAGCGGCGCCAGCAACTCGGCGTCGCTGGCCTCAATCCTCAGCGTGTGGGTGACTCCCTCGGCATCGAGGAAGGGGCGACTGCGGAAGAACTCCTCGCTCTCCGCCGCCGCACCGCGATCGGCGAGCAGCTCTGCCGTTGCGCGGACGCCAAGCTCACCCTTCGCTCCGGTCACGAGGAATCGGATATGGACGTTCCCTCCGCTCGGCATTCGAGCAAGAGGTCCGCTGCGGCGGCGCGGAACTCGTCGGGGAGCACGCCCCAGACCTCGCAGTCGTCGACGCCATCCGGCCGGCGCAGATGGCCCCGCATCGTCCCCTCGTGCTTCCAGCCCAGCCCCGCCACCGTCTTCTTGGCGACCTCGTTGCGGGCTGGGATACGACCGTAGACGCGGTGCGCGCCGAACTCGCCGAAGGCCCTGGCGATGGTCAGCGCCTCGGCGCGCCGGCCGACTCCCTTGCCGCGCACGTCGTCGCCGATCAGCGCTCCCAGCTCCGGCGCCGTCTGCCGGAAGAGGCCGTAGAGCGCGGTGAAGCCGACTGGCTCTCCGTACCCCTCGACGACGATCGCGTACTTGCGGTCCTCGCCGGAGTCGTCCATCGCCCGCCGCACCCAAGCCTCGGCTTCCTCGAGCGAGAAACCATCGCGCTGCTCCATCAGCGTCCGCGTCGCCTCGGGGTTGTTGAACCAGCGGTACACAGCCGCGGCGTCGCGGGGCTCGAAAGGTCGCAGCGACACCTCGGGACGCTCGTTCATCCCCGAAACCCTATTAACAGCCAGCCGATGGGCCTAAAACGGGACTCATAGTCCCGTTTTAGGCCCATCGGCGATCAGTCTGGGGCTAGGCCGTGGCCCGTTGCCAAGAGCCGGGCCGTGCGAGCGAGGATGCGGAGGTCTAGGCCCAGGCTGCGGCGGTCTACGTACTCGACGTCGAGCTCGATCCGCTCCTCCCAGGGGATGCCGGCGCGGCCCTGAACCTGGGCCCAGCCCGTGAGGCCGGGATGTACCTCGTGACGACGGTGCTGGCGGGGCGTGTAGTCCTTCACCTGGGCGGGAATGGTCGGGCGAGGGCCGACGATTGCCATCTCGCCGCGCAGGACGTTGACTAGATTGGGGATCTCGTCGAGCGAGGTGCGGCGCAGAACGCGGCCCGGCGCAGTCACGCGCGGATCGTCGCGGGCGACGACCATGCCGACCCCGACCGGGTCGGATCCCGGCGCCATCGTGCGCAGCTTCAGCAGCTCGAACTCGCGCCCGTCCTTACCGACCCGACGCTGCCGGTAGACCACCGGCCCGCGGCTGGTCAGCTTGATCGCGACCGCAGCGGCCAGCAGAACGGGAGAGAGGACGATCAGGGCGATCGTCGCAATGACAACGTCGAAGGTGCGCGGCACGGCTAGCGCGTCCCCTCAGCCTTGTCCCAGGCGCCCACAGGAGCGCCGCTCCGCATCCGGTCCCAGAGCCCGAAGGCGATCGAGGCCGTAGTCAGCATGTAGTAGCGGGCGATTCGGAATGGCGCCAGCGACAGCCATCGGCCCAGCACCGCGGCATTCAGAACGGCGAGCTGGACAACCATCGTGGCGATGTAGATCCAGCTTTCGCGGAGCAGAGCGACGTTGGCGGCAAAGGCGGCCACGTGCAGGAACGGCGTCGCGTAGCGCAGCAGCCGGTGCGAGGCGATCTCGAAGGCGTAGAGCGGCGGGTAACCGCCGGGGCGGAGCATTCCTTCCCCCACGACGATGTCCCAGATGCCGACCATCATCCGCCGCTTGCGGGCGAGCTCGCCCTCCAGCGTCGGCACCATCTTCTCCTCGGCGGCGGCCCAAGGGACATAGAGCGAGCGCTTGCCGCGCTTGGCCAGCAAAAACGGGAGCGAGAGATCGTGGCTGCCAGCCGGGGACAGGGGAATGTAGGCGTCACGACGCACGGCGTAGATTGCGCCGTTGCCGGCGGTGACCCCGGCCAGGCCCGACTCCAGCTCGCGCACCGTCATCTCGTAGCGCCAGTAGGAACCCTCGAGGTTGCCGCCGCCGGGGTCGAGGAAGCGGACCTGGCCGCAGACATAGGCAACGACAGGGTCGGCGAAGGGCTCGACCAGGTGGCGGAGAGCGTCCGGCGCCCAGGCGCTGTTGGCGTCGGAAAAGGCGAGGATCTCGCCTGAGGCGCGCTCGGCGGCGGCATTTTGGGCGGCGACCTTGCCGCCTCGCGGCAAGTCGAGAACGAGGTCGGCGCCCGCGGCTCGCGCTCGCTCGACCGTGGCGTCGGCGGAGCCATCGGAGGCGACAATCAACTCGAGCCCCTGGCGCGGATAGTCGAGGGCGAACGCATTGGCGATCTTGGCCGCGATCACCTCCTCCTCGTCGAAGGCGGCGACGATCAGCGAGACGCGCGGCGGCTCCTCCCAGGTGCCGGGGCGCAGCGTGGGCGTCCGGCGCAGGGCTACGAGCGCCCGCAAGACGAGCGGGTAGCCGAGGTGGGTGTAGAGGATCAGGGCAACGCTGATCCAAAAGGCCAGGGCGACGGCGATCATGCTCGCGCCTCCAGCAGCTCCTCGTAGAGCGCGAGCGTCTGCCGCGCGGCCTCATCCCAGGAATAAGACCCCGAAGCCACAGCAGCTGCTGCTGTTCCCAGCTCCGCCCGCGCAGTCTCGTCGCCGACCAGCTCGGCGAGCGCCACGGCGAGCGCCCCCGGGTCCTTTGGCGGGACGAGCCGGGCGGCTCCCTGTTCGGCCACCTCGGGGAAGCCGCCGACCGCGCTCAGCACCAGCGGCTTACCGAAGGCGAGAGCGGCATAGAGGACGCCGGAGTGCTCGACGTCGCGGTAGGGCAGGACGACGACGTCGGCGCGACGCATGATCGCCGGGATCTCGGCGTCCTCGACAAAACGGGTGAGGGTGCGGACTCGACCCGGGGCCTCGGCGGCGAGGCGGCTCAGCGGCTCGACATCCATGCGCGGGTTGCCGGCGATCCAGAGCTCGGCGCCCTTGATGCTGCGAAAGGCTTCGAGCAGGGTGTCGATTCCCTTGTAAGGCCGCAACAGACCGAAGAAGAGGATCACCGGCCCCTCGGCCCCCTCCAGCTCGGGAGGCAGCGGCTTCTCCTCCGGCAGCCGGGTGAGGTAGTCGAAGGCGCCATGGTGGATCACCCGGACCCGATCCAGGTCGAGCCCCACCTGCTCGCGCAGACGCCGCGCGCCGTGCTCTGAGTGGGCGATGACTGCGTCCATCGATCCGAAAGCGCGCCGTGCGCTCGCAAGCTGCCGGCGGCTCGGGCTGGGCGGGAGCACGTAGTGGGCGGTCATCACCCGCGGGCGCGTCGGCGGCAGCAGCATCGTGTCGAGCGCCGGGAGCGTCAGCCACTGATAATGGAGGACGTCGGCTTCGGCGGCGCGGCGGAAGCGCAGCATGTCGGGGAGGTGCTCGGCCAGCTTGAAGGCGCGGCGGCCGGGGGCGCCCAAACCGCGGGCGGCGCTGCGACGGTAGAAGCACTCCCGCACCTCGTAGCCCTCGGCTGGCGGCACCGGTCCGTAGAGAAAACGGCTGGTCAGCAGCTCGACCTCGGCGCCGCCACGGGCCAGCGCCGCGGCGAGGGCACGGTCGTAGGGAGGCGTGAAGGCCGAGGGGTCGACCAGCTGGACACGCATAGCGGGCGATTATGGTGACCGCCGTGACTCCCGCGCTCTCCTACTGCGTCGTGAACACGAATGGCCGCGAGCTCCTGCTCGCCTGCCTGGACGCGATCGAGCGCACCCATCCGGCCGGAGTCGAGCGCGAGATCCTCATCCTCGACAACGCCTCCGACGACGGTTCGGCGGACGCGGTGCGAGCACGGGGCGGCGACATCCGCCTGATCGCCCTGGACCGGCGCGCCGGCAAGGCGGAGAACGACTCGACCCTGCTGCGCGAGGCGAAAGGCCGTTACTGCCTGCTGCTCAACGAGGACTCGGAGCTGCGTCCGGGAGCTGCTGGGGCGCTGATCGCAGCGCTCGACGCCAATCCACGCGCCGGCGCGGCGGGCGCGCAGCTTCTCGATTCCGAAGGCGATCCCGTCCCCTGCGCCTGGCGCTTCCCGGGGGTCGGCACGGCCCTCGCCGGCGGCGTCTTCTTGCACCGCCTGCTCACCGTGCAGAGCGATGGGACCGAGACTCGAGCTGTCGACTGGGCGCAGTCGAGCGCGCTGATGGTGCGGCGGGAGGCGGCGGCGCAGGTCGGCTACCTCGACCCCGCCTTCTTCGTCTACTACGACGAGTGCGACTTCTGCAAGCGCCTCGCGGGGGCCGACTGGCGCACTCTCTTCGTCCCAGCCGCAGAGGCAATCCATCACGACCAGCTCTCCACCGACCTCACATCCGGCCTGCCGCGCATCGTCGAATTCCACCGCAACCGCGACCTCTACATGCGCAAGCACCACTCCCCCCCAGCAGCCCTAGCCGTCCGCGTGCTCACCGCCTGGTCCTACGCCCTGCGAGCGCTGGCTGCTGCCGTCCTACCAAACCAGCCGTCTCGCATCTACCTGGCCCACACCCGCCAGGCGCTCCTCCCAAACCACGGCGAAAGCCTCAGCGACCGCGCAAGACGTGCCGGGACTTAAGCGCCACATAGGGTGCCTAAGTCCCGGCACGTCTAGAAGCGAGAGTCCTCGTCCATCTGCTCGGCCTCGTAGGCCTCCGGGACTCGGCCATCGACGGTTGCCGGCTCGCGGTGGAGAGCTCGCAAGCTCTCGAACAGCTTGCTTGGGTGGCGGAGGCGGGCGAGCCAGCCGCGCTCCTCGGCCGTGAAGAAACCGCTGAGGAGGAGCACCGCCGGATAGGCGAGCCAGAGCAGCACCCTGGCGGCTAGGCCGACGAAGCCCTCCGTCGGCAGCAGCAGTTCGCCCAGCCCGACCAGGACTGCCGAGACGAGTAGGACGCGGCCAAGGCGCCCCCATTCGTAGGGGACTGGGAAGAGGCGCTGGGTGAGCACGTACATCAGCGCGACGACGACGACGTAGGAGGCGACCAGGGCGAGGCCGGCGCCGACGATGCCCAGGGACGGGACCAGCGCCAGGTTGAGGGCTACGTTGGCGACCAACGCGGCGAGCGTCGCCGGGAAGTTGAACTCGGTGCGGCCGGTGCGGCCGAGGATCACGACCAGCACCATGTAGAGGGCGTAGAGGGTGACGCCGGTGGCGATCAGGCCGATCGCTTCGTAGGAGTCGAAGAACTGCGGCGCCGCCAGGACCCGCACGATCCAGCGCGAGAACAGCCACATGCCGGTGACGACGAAGGCGCAGCCGGCGACGAACCAGGTGACGATCGCCGCGTAAACGCGGCGAGCCTCGCCGTCGTCGCGGATCGAGTAGGCGAGCGGTGGCCAGGCGAGCTGGAAGCCGCGAACCAGCACGTTGACCGCCTGCGCGAACTTGACCGCGAGCGAGTAGAGGCCGGCCTCGGCGAGGCCGGCGGAGCGGACGATGACGATCCGGTCGACGAAGTTGAGCAGGTAAAGCGAGAGCTCGGCCGGCATCGTCGGCAGGCCGAAGCGGGTCATCCGCCGCAGCAGCGGGCCGTCGATCCAGAGCGAGAGGCGACGGCGGTGGATGACGATCAGCCCCAACACAAAGGCGGCGCCGCTGGCGTAGCTGCCGAGCAACAGGCCACGCGCGCCCTCGCCTTGGCCAACGACCAGGATCACGGTCAAACCAATCGCCGCCAGCACGTTGAGGATCGTCGTCGTGAAGTAGGCGCGAGCGCGCTCCTCGAGTCGGAACAGGGTCAGCAGGTACTCGAACATGGTCAGCACCCAAAGGCCGCCGATCGAGATCCTTGCCAGGTCGGGAGCGGGACGATTGAGCAGCGCTTCGGAGATCGGCCTGGCGAAGGGAAGCGCGATCAGCGCCGCCGCGCTCGAGAACCAGAACAGTGCCGCGAAAGAGGTCGATAAGACACGAGCCGGGTCCTCGTCGTCCTTGTAGTAGAAGCGGAGCAGGGCCTCGATCGTGCCGAAGCGGACGACGATGCTGGCCGAGACGACGGCGGCGAACATGACCTCCGCGGCGCCGTAGTCGGCTGGGCTCAAATAGCGCGTGTAGAGCGGCAGCAGGCCTACCGCGATCAGCTTCGAGAGGATGCTCGCCGCGGTGTAGGCGGCGCCGGTCGTCGCGAGGCGGCGGAGGTAGCCCGACACGTCGCGAGCCTACGCCGAGGGGCGGACCGGGACTGCGGCGAGCGAGGCTCCGGCTGCAAGCAGGACCCAGGTGATCGGGTCCTCGTAGAAGCCGGCGTAGGCCATGGTGTGGACCAGCAGGGCGATGAAAGTGGCGAGGACTGCGGCTCGGGCGATCGCCTGAGGGGGGAGGGTGGGGGGTCCCTGCCGGGCGCTGGGTTTTTCGCCGGGCGGCTCGTCTCTCTCGCCGGGCGGGTGGGGCGAAGAACGGGACGCCGCCCCCGGCAGGGACCCCCCACCCTCCCCCCTTGAGCCCAAACCAGCCGCCATCGTCCAAAGCGCTGCGATTAGAAGAGCTGCGTAGGCCGCCAAGCCGATCAAGCCTTGCTCAGCTGCAACGGTCACGGGCTCGGTGTGCGATACCGATACGGGGGCTTTCTTGGTTGCTGCGTGTTCGCGGTAGGCGCGGGGGAAGCTGCCGGCTCCGTAGCCCCAGATCGGCCGCTGGGCGAATAGGTCGGTGCCGCCGGAGACGAGGTTGGCTCGCCCGCCGGTATCCACGTTGAGGCGGGAGATGCTGATCTTAGAAGTGCCGCCGGCAAACACCACGACAACCAATGCCAACAAGCCAACAGCTCCCACGGCTCCAAGCGTCCAACGCCAGCTCCAGCGCAGAGCGGCGAGCACAGCTAGTCCAGCAAGCAGCGCGGCGAAGCTTGATTGCGAGAAGGTCGGCACCAGCCCGAGCCAGAGGACAGCAACCAATCCGGTCAGCAGCGCGAGCGTTCGCCGTTCCTTCGCCCACAGCAGCGCCGACATCGCCACCACGATCACCAGCGCCAGGTACCTGCCGTAGATGTTCGGATCCCAGAAGATCGAGTTGACCCGGAAGTAAGTGTGGAATTCATTCGACCTGATGACTTGGTCGTTCCAGAACAAGCTGCGACTGAAGTACTCGACCGAACCCACAAGCACGAATGCCACGGCCTCGATGGCAACCACCCACAGCACGAGTACCAGCAGCTTCTTGTCCCAGCGCACGTCTCGCAGCAGCGCGTAGAGCAGCGAAAACGGCACGAAGAAGAAGCAGACGTTCTGGAGACTTTTCGAGAAGTCGGGCGAGTACAGCGTCTGCAGCGCGTAGAGCACGACGACCACAGCGAGAACCAGGGGCAGGAGGGAGGGGGGTCCCAACCGTGTGCTGGGTTTTTCGCCGGGCGGCTGCTGTCTCTCGCCGAGCTGCCAGGGCGAAAAACAGGACGCCGCATCCGCTTGGGACCCCCCTCCCTCCTGCCACTCGCCCAGCACCGCGGAGAGCACTCCCCCGGCAATCACCAGATACAGCGGCACCAAGAGGTTGGCCGTGTCACCACCGGCATGTAGCGGGACGCGGAAGGGCAGCGCTGCCACGATCGCCAGCGGCAACAGGGCCGACCAGCGGTGAAAGGCAACGGTAAGAATCGAGATTGCCACCAGACCTGCGAGAGCAAGCGCAACAAGCCGAATCGAGTGGTTGCGCAAGTCAACGATCTGGGGCGAGTGCCACTGGTCGCCGAGGATCAGCAGTGGGAAGAGGGCAAGCGCAAGCAGCATCGACGCAGAACGGACTCGGCTCGAGGGCAGCAGGATTGCCGCAGCGGCCGACCCGGCCGCAACCAGAACGCCGATCGCGGACAGGATCATCGGTCGCTTCCCCTGAGGCCTGGCGCTTGATTGTCGCCTAGCAACAGAAAGGCGCCGCTCGGCTTCATTTCGAGCGTCCCGCCCGCTCGCAGCCCGGCGCGGGGTTGCGGGACGCACGGTGCAAGCGCATCACGCCGCTCGGAACCAGTACACGGTCCTGGCCCAGCAGCTTCACGCGAAGCTTGTAACGGCCGGGCGGGGCGGGGCCGTCGCTGCGCGTGCGACCGTCCCAGTAGAAGGTGAAGAAGCGGTAGCGCTTCAGGTAGGTGTCACGAGCCAGGGTCACGACGAGCTTGCCGCCCGGCTTCACCACCTGCACGTTGGCGCGGTCGGAGCGGGTGACGCGGAAGCGGATCCGGATCCGGTCGAAGCGGCAATCGCGGTTCGGGGTGAAGCCGCGGCTGGCGAGGGTACCGAAGGTGACTCGGTCGAGCACGAGCGGGTCGCGCTTGAGGCGCTGCGACCAGGCGAAGGCGGCGATCGTGGCGAAGACGAGCAGGGCGAAGACGACCGCCGCGGGGCTAGGGGTTCGCCGTGGAGGCATTGTCATCGCCGATCACGACCGCGACCGGCGCCCCTGCCGAGAGCGAGGCGATCTCCGAGGTCATCGGCTGCACCTGCGAGATCTTCAGCGCCGTGGCAACTCGGTGCGCCTCACGACCATTGCCCTGCTTGAACATGACGACGCTTTTGGTGAAGCTCGAGCGGCTGTTGGTGACCGCGCCGAGCTGGAACCCCTTGCGCTCCACCATGTTGCCGTAGGTGCCGGCCAGACCTTCGACGGCGGTGCCGTTGAGCACCGTCACCTCGATTTCGCTTGGCTTGACCGCGTGGGACGCTTGCTTGCCTCCCTTGCCGTTAGCTTCGTCGCCGGAGCCGTTCACGACCGCGTAGGCAACCCCGCCCGCGACCAGCACGAGGACGACGAAGATGGCCACCAGGTAGCGCGGTTCGCCGAGCCTGCTGCCGATCCCTCCACCAGCGCCGGCGAAGCGCTCGCGCAGGCGCTCGGCGCGCGTAAGTTCGGGCAGGCCCAACTCGCGCCGCTCGCGCCGGTGCTCGCGAAGCTCGTCATCGCGCGCCTCTTCCAGTCTGCGCATCTCCTCGGCCCGCTCCGCCGCGGCGGCCGAGGTCGTCTCCTTGCGCTCGGCGTCGCGCTCCGGCGCCGAGCCCGCCCACTCGCGCAGACGGCGAATGTCGCGCCCCTGGGCAAAGGAGAGCAGGGCGAGCAGGGCCAGGCCGAGGAAGGCGACCAGACCCGCGTAAGCCCCGATTTCCTTAAGCAGCACCAAGGTTGGCTGCGAGAGGCTATCCGTTGAGGCCGACTAGCTGACTGCCGCCGCGTCTCCGCCCTGTGCCGTGATCAGCTCGACCACCCGTTCGGCGAGGTTGGCCTCGTCGCCGGCCATCACCAGGTGCTCGAGCGAGTTCAGCGTCGCCTCGACCCACTGCGGGTCGAGCGGCGCTTCGCGGACCGCGCGGTGGATCCGTTTCGCCGCCGTCGGCCGCGGCTCCTCGCCGCTGCCGAACAGCTCCTCGTGCAGCTTCTCGCCCGGCCGTGGCTGGGTGAACTCGATCGCGATCTCCACCCCCGGCTCATAGCCGGCGAGACGAATCATGTTGTTGGCGAGATCGACGATCTTCACCGGCTCGCCCATTTCGAGGACGAAGACCTCGCCCTTGCCGGCGCCGATGTCCCCCGCGCGGATCACCAGCTGGACCGCCTCGGGGATCGTCATGAAGTAGCGCGTCATCTCCGGGTGGGTGACGGTGACCGGGCCGCCGCGCTCGATCTGGCCGCGGAAGATCGGCACGACGCTGCCCGAAGAGGCGAGCACATTGCCGAAGCGAACGCTGGCGAAGCGGGTGCCGGGGTGGTTATGGCCAGCCGTCTCGACGATCCACTCGGCCATCGCCTTGGAGGCGCCCATCACCGTCTTCGGGTTGACCGCCTTGTCGGTCGAGATCAGGACGAAGCGCTCGACGTCTGAGGCGGCGGCGGTCTCGGCGGTGATCCGGGTCGCGATCGCGTTGTTGCGGACGGCCTCCAGCGGGTTAGCCTCCATCAAGGGCACATGCTTGTAGGCGGCGGCGTGGAAGACGACACTCGGCTTGAAGCGCTGCATCGTCTCCAGCATCCGGTGCGGCTCCTTGCAGTCGGCGAGCACCGCCTCGACGCTGCTGAAGTGTCGCTCGTCGACCATCTCCCGCTCGATCTCGAAGAGGTTGTCCTCGGCGTGGTCGAGCATCACCAGCAGCCGCGGCCCGACCCGGGCGATCTGGCGGCAGAGCTCAGAGCCGATCGAGCCGCCGGCGCCGGTGACGAGGACGATGCGGTCGCGCAGGTAGGCGCCGACCCGGTCCAGCTCGACCACGATCGGGTCGCGCCCGAGCACGTCCTCGACCTGGACCTCGCGCAACTGCTTGCTGAGCTGGACACCGCCGCGCAGCAGCTCGAAGACCGTCGGCAGGGTGCGGACGCGGATCTCGCGCTCGCGGCAGGCGGCGACGACCTTGGCCCGCAGCGTTCCCGGCGCGGAGGGGATCGCGATCACGACCTCGTCGGGCTCGGTCTCGTCGAGGATCGCCTCGATCCGCGCCGTGGTGCCCAGCACCTTGAGGCCCAGCATCCGCATCCCCTGCTTGCGCGCGTCGTCGTCGACGAAGCCGATCGCGGTCGCACCCAGATTGGGGTTGAGGTGCATCTCACGGACGACCATCTGGCCGCCGGAGCCGGCGCCGATCACCAGCACCTCGTGCTTGGGCAGGCGGTGGCCGTGGGTGGGGCGCTCGACGATCAGCCGCACGGCGAGGCGGGCGCCGGCGATCAGGAGCAGGGTGAGCATGAAGTCCATCACCGCGACCGAGCGCGGCAGGTTGTGCTTGAACGGCTGCAGCACGGTGAAGAGGACGACGACGATCGCGCTGGCGACGGCGACGGCGCGGACGATCGTGAGGAAGTCGCGACCGCTGACGTAGCGCCACCACTTCTGGTAGAGGCCGAAGGCGGCGAAAACGGAGACCTTGACGACGATGACGAAGCCGACCGACTGGGCAAACAGCAGCCAGTAGCGGTGGGGGAGATCGGAGCGGTCCAGGAAGCGAAGCCGGAACGCCAGGTAGAAGGCAAGCGCGACCAGGAGCGCGTCGGCCGCCACCTGGAGGACCCGATTGCGGTAGACGGGGTGGTTCAAGCGGTGCATGGCGACCAGACGAGTTTAGAGCGTGCCCGGCATCCCGCCTACAATCCCCGCTTCGCGCATGCTGATCTTCTTCGCCAGCCTCACCGACAAGATCGTCGAACCCGTCGTCAACGTCGCCACCGATTTCATCGGCTCGGCGGGCGTCGTCGCCGTCTACCTGCTGATGCTGCTGGAGTCGGCCTGCATCCCGGTGCCGAGCGAGGCGATCATGCTGTTCGCCGGCTTCAGCGTCTCCAAAGGGGATCTGACCCTGTTCGGGATCGTCGCTGCGGGCGTGCTCGGCAACCTCACCGGTTCCTGGATCGCATACGGGGTGGGCTACTTCGCCCGCCTCGACCTGCTCGAACGCAATCGGCTCATCCACATCAGCCCCAAGCACCTGAAATGGGCCGACGACTGGTTCAAGCGCTACGGCGACGCGACCGTCTTCTTCACCCGCATGCTGCCGATCATCCGCACCTTCATCTCGCTGCCGGCGGGCGTGGCGCGGATGCCGTTCTGGCGCTTCACCGCCTTCACCCTGGCCGGCTGCATTCCCTGGGTGTTGATGCTGGCCCTTGTCGGCCGCAGCGTCGGCGATAACTGGGAACACTGGCGCCACAACCTCGGCTACCTCGACTACGTGGTTCTGGCCGCAATCGTCGGTGGCATCGTCTACCTGCTGATCCGGCGGCGGCGGGGCGGCGACGGGCAGGGCGAGGAGGCCGAGCCCGTCGCCGAGCCCGCCCGCTCGGGCGGAGGCGCTTGAGCGCAGCCGCCGACGGCAGGATCCCGCCTGCCCGCGCGCTGACGCTGGGGATCGTCCAGGGGCCGGCGGAGCTGCTGCCGGTCTCCTCCTCCGCCCACATCGTCCTCGTCCCCTGGCTCGTGGGGTGGGACTGGGAACAGCTCGACCCGGAGGTGCGCAAGAGCTTCGAGGTGGCGCTGCACGGTGGGGCCGCGGTGGCGCTCCTGATCGGCCAGAGGCAGACGATCCTCGAGGAGCTGCGGCATTTCGATCGATCGCGGGCGCTGGTCCTCGGCCTCTCCTTCCTGCCGGCCGCCGTGGTCGGCTACGCGCTGGAGCGGCCGATCGAGCAGCGATTGGGCGGACCGAAGGGGACGGCGATCGGGCTGCTCGCGGGGGCGGCGGCCATGCTGATCGCCGATACACGGCCGCAGCAGCGCGGCCGTGGCGAGGCGACTCCCACGGACGGGCTGGTGCTGGGGATCGCCCAGGCAGCTGCCCTCGCGCCGGGCGTCTCACGCAACGGCGTCACTTTGGCGGCGGCCCGCTGGCGGCGCTTCTCGCGCGACCAGGCGAATCTGCTCTCGCGCACGGTCGCCCTGCCGATCATCGTCGGCGCCACGATCCTCAAGGGAGAGCGCCTGCGCCGCCGCGGCGCCTCCCCCGCCCTGCGCCGCTCGATGGCGATCGGCGTCGCCGCCTCCTTTGCCTCGACCCTCGCTTCCCAGCGGTTGATCCGCCTGGTGGAGCGTGACCGGGCGCTGTGGCCCTATGCGGCTTATCGGGCGAGCTTGGCAGCGATCGTGCTGGCAAAGTTACGCCGGACATCTCGCTGAGCAGGTAACTCCCAGATTTGGAGAAACTTGGAATTGATTTGGAGTTCGCTACAATTCCAAATCTTGGAGAAACTTGGAATTGATTTGGAGTTGAGATGTTCGTAGCCCCCGCACCCTCAATCCCCGAAATGCTGAAAAGCCTCCCTGGCGAGGCCGTGGGAGCCGCGCTGGCGGCGCCCTTCGCAGGGCACGAGGCTGACGAACGCTATCTGCACTGGGACAAGCTCTGCCGCCTCGATCCACCCGCCGGGCTAAGCGCAGAGCAATGGTGGCTCAAACTCAAGCTCTCTCGAGCGGGCGAGATGCGCCACTTCCCTCTCTGTGACCTCAATGACAACCGGTTCGGGTTCACGCTGCCCGACGCGGTCCTGCGTCACCTGCATCACGTCGATCAGCGCGGGAGCGGCGAGGTTGCGATGGACGAGGCAGTGTTGTCGGAGCAAGGGGCACGTCAGAGGTTCCTCGTCAATTCACTGATTGAGGAGGCGATCAGGTCCAGCCAACTCGAGGGGGCGACCACGTCGCGGCGCGTCGCCAAGGAGCTGCTGAGAACTGGCCGCAAACCGAGAGATCAGAGCGAGAGGATGATCGCCAACAACTACAGGGCACTGCAGTTCATGCGCGACGAAATGGGTGACACGCTGAACCCAGACGCTGTCCTAGAGCTGCACAGAATCCTCACCGAGGGGACGCTCGACGACCCAAGCGCGGCCGGGCGGCTACAGCGGCCGGGCGAAGAGAGGGTTGCGGTCTACGACCGGGATGACGAGGAGATGCCAATTCACAAGCCGCCTCCCGCCGAGCAACTCCCTAACCGCCTAGACCTTCTTTGCAAGTTCGCCAACGAACCCGACAGCGCCGAGCATTTCGTGCACCCCGTGGTTCGAGCCATCCTGTTGCACTTTTGGCTCGCCTATGACCATCCTTTCTTGGATGGAAACGGCCGCACGGCTCGTATCCTGTTCTTCTGGTCGATGAGGACGCGCGGCTACTGGCTCGCCGAGTACCTGCCAATCTCCCGGTTCATCCGAAGGGCTCCCAATCAGTACGCCCGGGCGTTCATGGAAGCTGAGACCGACGGAGGCGACACGACCTACTTTCTGATTCACCAGCTGAAGGTGATCGAGAGGGCAATCGACGATGTCCATGCGTACGTGCAACGCAAGACGGCCGAGGTGCGGGATGTCGAGCGGTTGTTGCAGGGCGACGACAACCTCAACGGCAGGCAGCTTGCGCTCCTCACGGACGCCGTGCGACACCCGGACGGCACGTTTTCGTTCGACAGTCATGCCGACAGTCACCGGGTCTCGCATGAGACGGCGCGCTCCGACCTGCGGCGTCTCGTCGAGCGCGGCTTGCTGGTGCGGCGACGCAAAGGCAGGAAGCACCTGTTCGAACCTGCGCCCGACCTGGACGAGCGCCTGAAAGAATCGCCCGTGTGAGCGACGCGGACGCCTACGCGAAAGCCGGGGTCGACCAGGGGGCGGCGGACTCTGCGGTGGCCGGGTTGGTGCGGGCGCTGGGGCGGATCGAGCTGGGGCGGCCGGCACGGCAGGTGCCGCTGCCTGGCCACTATGCGAGCGTGATCCGGATCGACGAGCGGACCGGGATCGCGCTCTCCACCGACGGGGTGGGCACCAAGCTTCTCGTCGCCGAGCAGCTTGGCCGCTTCGACACGGTCGGCATCGACTGCGTGGCGATGAACGTCAACGACGTGATCTGCGTCGGCGCCGAGCCGCTGGCGATGCTCGACTACATCGCGATCGATCGCGCCGACCCCGAGGTCTGCGAGCAGATCGGCGTCGGCTTGGCGCGGGGGGCGGAGCTGGCGGGGGTCGAGGTCCCCGGCGGCGAGCTGGCCCAGCTCGGCGACATGGTGCGCGGCTTCGACCTCGCCGGCGCCTGCTTCGGCGCCGTCGCGCTTGACGCGATCGTCGATGGCACGGCCGTACAGCCGGGCGACCCGGTCATCGGCCTGCCTTCCTCCGGCCTCCACTCGAACGGCTACACGCTCGCCCGCTCGGCGCTGGAGGGGATCGACCTGGACGAGGACCCGGAAGGGCGCCTCGGCCGGCCGCTCGGTGAGGAGCTGCTCGAGCCGACTGAGATCTACGTCAAGCCGGTGCTGGAGCTGCTGCGCTCCGAGGTCGAGGTGCGCGGCCTCGCCCACATCACCTCGGGCGGCCTCGGCAACCTGCTGCGCCTCGCCGCCGACGTCGGCTACGAGATCGACGAGCCGCTTCCCGTGCCGCCGATCTTCGAGTTGATCCAGGAGCGCGCCGGTGTGCCCGAAGGGGAGATGCACGAGGTCTTCAACATGGGCTGCGGCTTCTGCTGCGTCATCGCCGCAGAGCAGGAGGACGCGGCTCTGGATCTCCTCCGCACCCACTGCCCCGGGGCGAGGCGAATCGGTCGCGCGGCGGACGGCCCGCACGAGATCGTCCAATCCTGAGCGGGACTCCGCGATTCGATAGAGAACCTCTATCGGCAGCGTGTTCGACAATGACCGCAGGTAGATGGACACCCGCCCTTCCAGCTCGATGATCGGAACCGTTCTCTCCGGGCGCTACCGGCTGGAGGCGAAGCTGGGCAGCGGCGGCATGTCGACCGTTTACCTGGCCCGGGACGAGACGCTCGATCGGCCGGTCGCGGTCAAGGTGATGCACCGCGAGATGTCCGAGCAGCCCGAGCAGCTGCAGCGCTTCCGCCAGGAGGCGCGGGCGGTCGCCAAGCTGACCCACCCCAACGTCGTCTCCGTGATCGACGCCGGCGAGGATGGCGGCCACCCCTACATCGTCTTCGAGTACGTCAAGGGCGAGACGCTGAAGCAGCGGATCGGCCGGGTCGGCGCGCTCGACACCCAGGAGGCGATCGCCTACGCGATCGAGGTCGCGCGCGGGCTCAGCGTCGCCCACGCCCGCAACATGGTCCACCGCGACATCAAGCCCCAGAACGTGCTGATCGACGAGGAGGGTCGCGCCAAGCTGACCGACTTCGGCATCTCACGCCAGCTCGAACAGGCCGGCGTGACCGCCACCGGGCGCGTCCTCGGCACCACCGACTACGTCGCGCCCGAGCAGGCGATGGGCAAAGGGGCCGACCCCCGCTCGGACATCTACTCGCTCGGCGTCGTGCTCTACGAGATGCTGATCGGGCAGGTTCCGTTCCACGCCGACAGCCAGGTCGGCGTGGCGATGAAACACGTGAACGAGGAGCTGCCGGACGTGCAGCGGCGGCGTCCGGAAGCTTCAGCCGCGGTGGCGCTGGTGGTCGAGCGGGCGACGGCGAAGGACCCGGGCGAGCGCTACCAGTCGATCGCCGAGATGATCGACGACCTCGAGACCGCGCTCGAGGTCGAGGCGGCTAGGGCCGGCTCGACGACCGGCGAGGCGACCAGCGTGCTCGACGCGGTACCACCGCCGAAACGAAAGCTCTCCGGCCGGGGGCGATGGTCCTGGGCGGCGATCCTCGTCCTGCTCCTGGTCGGCGGTGGCGCGCTGCTGGCGGTGCAGCTGATCTCCAGCGGGATCGGCGGCGGTGGCGCCAACAAGGGCAAAGGCGGCAACATCTCGATCTCGGGGGCAACCGATTACGACCCGCAGGGTGATGGCGAAGAGGTCGGCAGCAAGGTCGAACTGGCCGCCGATGGCGACCCGACCGGCACCGCCTGGGAAACCGAGCACTACGACTCCGAAACGTTCGAAGGCACCAAGACCGGGCCCGACCCCGGCGTCGGCATCTACGTCACCACCACCTCGCCGGCCAACCCGACGAAGATGATCGTCCGCACCCCGACGCCAGGCTGGGACGCCCAGGTCTTCGCCGCCTCCGCCGGACCGCCCTCCGATCTCAGCGGCTGGGGCGAACCGGTGGGCGAAGTGAGCGAAGCCGAAGCGACGCAGGAAATCGACCTCAACGTCCGCCAGCCCTCGACCTACTTCCTGCTCTGGTTCACCAAGGCCTCCCCGGCCCGCGACCAGGAAGGCCGCTACCAGATCGAGATCAGCGACATCAAACTGCTGGGCTGAGCATCAGAACTCGTAGGAGCGGACTTTGGTGTGGCGCTCGATCGCCAGGCCGACCAGGCGGTCGCATAGGTCGGCGTAGGCGAGGCCGCTTGCCTCCCAGAGCTTTGCGTAGACGCTGGTCTCGGTAAAGCCGGGCATCGTGTTGATCTCGTTGACGAGGAGCTCGCCGTTGGGCTCGACGAAGAAATCGCAGCGGGCGAGTCCGGCACAGCCGCCGAGCCGGAAGGACTCGAGCGCCAATCCCTGCAGGCGAACCGTCTGCTCGCTGGTCAGCGACGCCGGCACGATTAGCTCCATGCCGCCGTCGCTGTACTTGGTCTCGTAGTCATACCAGTCGCCGTGGGCGATCACCTCACCCGGCAGCGAGCACTCAACCTGCTCGTTGCCGAGCAGCGAGCACTCGACCTCGCGGCCCTGGGCGGAGGCCTCGACGATCACGCGGGGATCGTGGCGCAGGGCCAGATCGACCGCGGCGTCGAGCTCGTCTCCCAGCGACTCGACCCTGCTGATACCGACGCTGGAGCCAAGCCGCGAGGGCTTTACCCAGAGCGGCAGGCCCATCTCCTCGCAGCGCGCGCGCCAGCCGGCTTCGCCGGCGGCGGCGAACTCGACCTGCGGCAGACCATGTTGGGCAAAGAGGCGCTTCAGCGTCAACTTGTCCATGCAGACAGCCGAGCCGAGCACATCGGAGCCGACATAAGGGATGTCGAGCCACTCGAGCACGCCCTGCACGCTGCCGTCCTCGCCGAAGGGACCGTGCAGGGCCGGGAAAGCGACCTCTGCGCTGAAGAGACCCGCCGCCGGCAGCAGCTCGACCGGAGCGCCGCGGAAGCTCCAGCTGCCGTCGCGGGCGATCGTTAACAGCAGCGCCTCGTGACCGGCGTCCTGCAGGCCGCGCGCCACCGCCGCGCCCGAGCGCAGCGAGACATCGTGCTCGGAGGAGCGGCCGCCGCAGAGCACCGCGACCCTCACGGGACTTCCGTTTCCGTTTCGGATTTCGTCGCTCGTTTGCCGACGACCACGGTCACGCTCGACCCCGGCTCTACTTCGGCGCCCGGGGGCGGGAACTGGTCGGTGACCCGCCCCACCTGCGAGGGCACTTCGGTTTCCTGTTCAGAGACCGTGGGGTCGAGGCCGGCCGCGCGCAGGGCTTCCACCGCTTCGGCTCGTTCCTTGCCGATCACGTTCGGCAGCTTCGTCTTCTGCACGCCCTTGGAGACGACGATCGAGACGGTCGAGCCGCGCGGCAGCTGCGAGCCGGCGCTCGGCGCCTGGCGGATCACCTCGCCCGCCGGCTTCGCGCTTTCTTCTTCTTCGACGCTCGGGGCGAAGCCCCGCCCGCGGATCTGCTGCACCGCCAGCGAGCGCTGCGTCCCCACCAGGACCGGCACCGCGGCCAGCTTCTGCCCTTTGGACACGATGAGGACTACGGTCGAGCCACGGGTGGCGGTCCTGCCCCCGGAGGGATCGGAGCGAATCACGAGACCCGTTTCCACCTGGTCGGAGTTGACCTTTTTCACCGCCACTTCGAAGCCCGCTTCTTCCAGCTTCGCGGCGGCGGCTTCCTGGCTGAGGCCGGACAGCCCCCCCGGCACCTTGGCGCTGCCCGGGCCGGCGCTGACCGTCAGCCCCACCTTGGGCTTCGAGCAGAAGAAGCTGAGAAAGGCGCATTCGAGCGAGGAGCTGCCGGCCGGGGGATCCTGCTCGAGAACCGTGTTGGCCGCCACTTCGCGCTGCACGCGGTTGACGTTGCCGACCTTGAACCCGTTCTGTTCCAGCAGGGCGATCGCGACGTTGAGCTGGTTGCCCGTCACCCCTGGGACGTCGGTGGTGGTGTCCCGCGTCAGAGCAAAGCCCAGCACCGCGCCCAGCAGCACCGCGCCGACCGCGAGCCATACCCAGCGCCTGCGGCGCTTCTCCTCTGGGTCGGGCACCGTGGCGGCGGCCCCGTCGGGGCCAACTGCGACTGGTGGCAGGGGCGCGAAAGCCGCCGTGCCGCCGCCTTCGGCCGCGGGGTTGCGGAGGGCGGCGTCGAGCGCCGCGATGAAAGCGTCGGCGCTCTGAAAGCGCTGTCCCGGGTCCTTCTCCAGCGCCCTCATCGTCACCGCGTCGAGCGCGGGTGAGACGTTCGGATTGACCGAGCTGGGCCGCTGCGGCGTGTGCGAGACCTGCTTCATCGCGATCGCGACGGCCGAGTCGGCTTCGAAGGGCACCTGCCCCGCGAGAGCCTCATAGAGGATGACCCCAATCGAGTAGAGATCGGAGACGGCGGTCACCGCCTGACCCTGAGCCTGCTCCGGCGAGAGGTAGTGCGGGGTGCCCATCACCGATCCGGCCTGGGTGATCTCCGACGCCCCGGCGCGGGCGATGCCGAAATCGGTGACCGTGGCCACCCCCTCATCATCAACAATGACGTTCTGCGGCTTCAGGTCACGGTGCACGACACCGTGACGGTGGGCGAAGCCTGCCGCCTCGAGCACCTGGCGAATCAGCCCGACCGCTTGCTCCGGTGTGAGCCCCTGGTCGATCAGCTCCTTCAGCGAGCGTCCCTCGAGCAGCTGCATCGCGATGTAGTAGGTGCCTTCGATGTCGCCTCGGTCGAAGACGGCGACGATGTTGGGGTGCTGCAAGCCGGCGGCCGCCTCCGCCTCGCGGCGGAAGCGCTCGACGAATTCGCGGTCCTGGGCGAAGCGCCGGTGCAGCACCTTGAGCGCGACTCGGCGCTGAAGGTGTGAGTCCTCGGCCAGCCACACGTCCGCCATCCCGCCCGATCCGATCCGGCGCAGAAGCCGGTAGCGGCCGTCGATCGTGCTTCCCTCGCCGACTTCAGGCGACAATTCAGCCCCCTTCGTTGAGGATCGTTTCGGCGACGTCGCGGAAGATCGGCGCCGCCACGTCATTTCCAAACGCCGTCGTGCACTCGACCGTCGCGGCGATCGCGATCTTCGGTTCGTCGGCCGGCGCAAAGCCGATGAACCATGCCTGGTTCTCTTCGGCGCCACCGCCGCAGGTTGCGTTGAACGGGGTTTCCGCGGTGCCGGTCTTGCCGGCGACCGCGACGCCCGGGATCGCCGCATTGGTACCGGTGCCTTCGCTGACCACACCTTCCATCGCCGTGGTCAGCTCGGCCGCGGTCTGCTTGCCGATCGGCCGGCTGTACTGGGACGGTTCGAGGCGCTTGGTGACGCGACCGTCCGGGTCGACAACGCGGCTCCAAATCTGCGGCTTCATCAGGCTGCCGCCGTTGGCGATCGCGGCCGCAACCTCGGCCATCTGCAGCGGCGTCACCGCGAGGCGCTCCTGGCCGATCGCGACGCGGGCGATGTCGATCGGGTCGTTGCGACCGAGCAGCTGTCCGCCTTCGAAGATCCCGCTCGCGTAGACCTGGTCTTCGGGCAGGTCTATCGCCGGGGTCGAGTTGAAGCCGAAGCGGTCCATGTATTCGAAAAGGGTTTCCGGGCCGACCTGTTCGCCGAGCTGGGCGAACCAGGTGTTGACCGAGTTGGTCAGCGCCGTGTCGAGGGTGATCGGGCCGAAGCTCGCGGTGAAGTCGTTCTGCAGCGGCTGCCCCTGGACGTCCAGTTCGCCGGGGGCGTCTATCGTCGTTTCCGGCGTGATCGTGCCGCTGTCGAGGCCGGCGGCGGCAGTGACCACCTTGAAGGTCGATCCAGGCGGATATTGCCCCTGCGTGGCGCGGTCGAGCAGCGGCGATTCGACTTCGTTTTCATTCAGCTTCGAGAGTTCGAAGGGAACCCGGTTTGGATCGTAGGAGGGGTTCGAGGCGAGCACCCGCACCCGGCCGCTTCTCGGCTCGATCGCCACCACGGCGCCGAAGCCGGCTTCCTTGAGATCGGAGAGCGCCACCCGCTGCGCTTCGGGCTCGATGTTGGTGACGATGTCGTTGCCTTCCTGGCGCTTGCCCCGCAGCTGGTCGAGGATCGAGCTCAGTTCGGAGCTGTTGCCGACCAGTTCACCGTCGTGGTACTGCTCGAACTCGCTGTTTCCCTGGCGCACGAAGCTGTAGCCGATCGGGTGCCCGTACAGCGCGCCTTCCGGATAGCGCCGCACGTAGCGCCGGCTGGCGCCGTGCCCCTTGGCGACGGAACGGGCCAGCACCGTGCCGTCCGCCGCCAGGATCCGCCCTCGCTTGATCTGCTGCTGCTCCAGCAAAGGACGCTTGTTGGCTTCCTTTTCCTTCAGCGCCTGCGCGTCGAATACCGACCAGTAGGACGTGAAGCCGATCAACACCGCGAAGAGGACGACGATCAGCCCGAAGAGCTTGACGATCTGACGGTTCAAGTGCCCTCCATCGCCAGCGCGCCGCGCGGCAGGGCAGCCTCACGCCGGGCGCGGTCAGAAACCAGCAGCAGCAAGGCGAGCAGGACGAAGTTGGCGACGATCGAGCTGCCGCCGTAGCTGATGAAGGGCAGGGTGACGCCGGTCAGCGGGATCACGCGAGTGACGCCACCGATGATCACGAAGGCCTGGATCGAGAAGACGGCGGTGAGGCCGGTGGCCAGCAGCTTGGAGAAGCCATCGTCGGCGAGCAGGGCGATCTTGAAGCCCCGCGCCGCGATCAGCAGGTAGATCAGGATCACCCCGCAGGCGCCGAAGAGACCGAGCTCGTTGACGATCAATGAGTAGATCGTGTCGGTCTGCGCAGCCGGCAGCAATGCCGCGTGGGTGCCGGGGATCGTGATCAACCCCTGCCCGAAGCCTTTGCCGAAGAGGCCGCCGTCGGCCTGAGCGAAGATCGACTGCAGGATCTGGTAGCCGCTTCCGATCGGGTCGTGGTAAGGGTCGAGCCAGATTTCGACCCGATCATGGACGTGAGGCACGGTCGAGGCAAAGAACCAGGCGCCGACCAGAAAAAGCGCCATCCCGATCGCGACGAAGGAGAAGCGGCCGGTAGCGACGTAGAGCAGGGCGAGGAAGGCGGCGAAGAACATTAGCGAGCTGCCGAGGTCGCGGATGAAGACGAGCATCAACATCGACGCCCCCCAGACGACCAGCAGCGGCCCGAGATGCTTGAGCGGTGGAAGGGTGACGCCGAGCACCCGCCGCGCGCCGACGATCAGCACCTCACGGTGCTCGCGCAGGTAGCTGGCGAGAAAGACGACGATGCAGATCTTCGAGAACTCGGCCGGCTGGAAGGCAAGCGGCCCGATCTTCACGCCGAGGTAGGCGCCGTTGACCTGCTGACCGATCCCGGGCAGCCGTGGCGCCAGCAGCAGCAGCAGCCCGACCACCGCGATCGTATAGCGGTAGCGCTCGAGCACGTCGTAGTCGCGCAGGAACTGGATCGTCAGTGCGAAGAGGACAAGGCCAAGCACGAACCAGTTCGCCTGATCGCGGGCCAGGCTCTCGTCGATCCGGTAGATCATCACCAGCCCGAAGGCGGTCAGCAGGGCAACCAGGGGGAAGAGGTAGGGATCGGCGTCCGGCAGTCGCAGCCGCAGGTAGATGTGGGTAGCGACGCAGACCGCGAGGAAGTAGGCGCCGTAGACGAGACTGAGATTGCCGAGACGGGCGTTCTCCTGGGCGAACACCGCGGCGAACCCGGCGCTGAGCAAGAGCGCGACCGGGACCAGGGCGAGGAGCTCCCGGTTCCTGACGCCGCTCCTCAAGGCACTCCCTGGCTGCGTTCGATGTCTTCGATCAAAGAGACGGCGTCGGAGCGCGAGCGGACGTCGTGGCCGGTGACCGCGGCGCGGCGCTTGCCGGGCAGGGATTCGGTCTGGATCGGGCTCGCGTAGCGCTCGTCGTAGAGCGTCACCCCAAAGGGAAGTTCGTAGGGCAGGCCGCGGTAGAGGGCGACGCGGCCGCCTTCGTCAGTGCCGAGGAACCAGACCTGCCTGTTGCCATACCAGACCCCAAAGGCGAGCGCAGCCAAAATCGCGACGGCAATCAGCACCGTCACGGTGGTGCGCAACCGCCCGCGCGGCGACTTCGCGGTGAGCCGCTCGCGCCGCTCCTGCGCGGCCGCGGCCGCGGCGCGGCGGCGCACCTCGGTCGCGGTCAGACCCGCCTCCTCGGCGGCGTCGCCGACCAGAGTCGCGTCCTCGGCGCTCTCGCCGAGTGGCGCGGCGGCGTCGCCGAGGTGGAAGGCCATCGCGGTGATGTTGTCCCGCCCGCCAGCGCCGTTGGCCTCGTCGACCAGTGTCCGTACCGCCTCCCGCATCGAGCCGGCGCTGGAGAGGACCGCGGCGATGCGCTCCTCGCCGATCATCGTGGTGAGGCCGTCGGAGCAGAGCAGGAAGACGTCGCCGGGGGCGGCTGGCACGGTCTGCACGTCGACCTCCACTTCGGGCTCGGGGCCGAGGGCGCGGGTGATGATCGAGCGTTGCGGATGGTCTTCGGCCTGGGCGTCGGTGATCTGGCCTTTGCGGCGCATCTCCTCGACCAGCGAGTGGTCGCGGGTGAGCCGTTCCAGCTTGCCGCGGCGCAGGCGGTAGGCGCGGCTGTCGCCGACATGTCCAATCCCCACCTCTTCCTTCTGCGCGTCGACGATCACCGCGGTGATCGTCGTTCCCATCCCGGCTCGCGAGGGGTCGGCTCGCGCCAGCTCGTGGATGCGCCGGTTCGCCTCCTCGATCGTCTCGCGCAGGAAGCGCTCGGGGGGGATCTCGGGCAGGTCGCGGTCGAAGGCGTCGGCGGCGGTTTTCGAGGCGACCTCGCCGGCCTGGGCGCCCCCCATTCCATCGGCGACGACGAAGATCGGCGCGCGGACGAAAAATGAGTCCTCGTTCTCGCTGCGCTGGCGGCCGGTATCGGTGCGAAACGCCTGGTCATCGACGCGCAGCATCAGCCACCCTCGAACCTGAACTCGGTATCGCCGATCCGCACCACATCGCCGTCGATCAGCTCGGCCTCCCCATGCAGGGCGGCGTCGTTGAGCAGGGTGCCGTTGGTTGAGCTCATGTCTTCGACGTAGGCGCGTCCCTCGCGGGAGAAGATCCTCGCGTGCAGCCCGGAGGCGTAGCGGTCCTCAATCCGCAGATCGGCTTCCTGGGAGCGGCCGATCGAGAGGCCGCCGATCAGGTCGAAGCGCTCACCCTCCCGAAGCCCGCCTCCGCGCAGCGCCACCAGCCAGGCGTCGCCGCCCGCCGCAGCGCCCTCGAAGGCGGGCGTCGGGTGGAAGCCGGTCGCGTCCGGCGCCGGCGCCACGGTCCCGCGCAGGTCCTTCAGCGCGCTGCGCGCGATCCAGAGCAGGAACAGGTAGAGGACGGCGAGAAAGCCGAACTTCAGAGCTACAGAAATAGGTTCGTAGTCCACGCGCTCAGCAGCCTAGAGGCAACTCAGGCGCTACTGCTCGACGTCGAAAAGGAAGGTGGTCGTGCCCAGGGTGACCTTGTCGCCCGACGTGAGCCGAGTCGAGCCGACGCGGCGGCCGTTGACCTTGATCCCGTTGGTCGAGCCGAGGTCAGCGATCGTCCAGTCGCCCCCGGGGGAGCGCCGGAGCTCGGCGTGGTGACGGGAGACGTTGGCGTCGCGCAGCACGCAGTCGGCATCCTTGGAGCGGCCGATCGTGGCGCGCGGTCCCTCCAGCACGTAGCGACGGTCGTCGACGGTGACGACGGCGCGGCTGCTCACCTCGGCTCGGTGGGACGGGCTCGGAGCCGCCGGGGGCGCATCGCGCACGGCCGAGTAGACCATCGTGTGGCCCTCCTCGCCCTGGCGGGGGGGCTCGCCCTCGTGGGCGGGGGGCTTGACCAGCCGGGTCTGGATCCCGAACTCGCCAAGTCGCAGACGCTCGTCGGTCTGGAAGGCCACCGTAGGACGGGTCAGCAGGTCATAGCTGCGTCGGCGGGCGTGCTCGAGCAGGTAGCCGGAGAGCTCCTGCTCGAGCGAGCGCTCGTAGCCCTCGAGCCGGGTGCGGTCCTTGCCCGAGAGGTAGACGGTGTACTCGTTGGGGACGTAAACCCGCGCCACACCGGCGCTCTTGTGGGAGTCCATCTCCTTGGCAAGCTTGCGAGCGAGCTCGACCGGCTGCACCTCAGAGCTGAAGGCGCGACTGAACACCCCCTCGACGAGGCCTTCGATCCGACTCTCGAGGCTGCGTAGGACGCTGATCGGGAAATCCTAGGGTAGGACGGCTACGTGGCCCAGTGCGAGCCAGGCCCCGAGCATCGCGGCAGCAGCTACGGCGCCTAGCCGCAGGCCGAGTGTCGTGCTCGGCTGGGGAAGATCCTCGGCCAGGCAGCCGAGCGAGTCCTCGATCGCGCTGCCGAGCTCCTCCAGGGGGGGTCGGCGCGAGGGTCTCGGCTGCAGGGCAGCGTCAATCGCATCGCTGAGCTCACGGGGCAGGTCGGGGCGGAGGCGGCGCAACGAGCGCGGCCGGCCGCCGATCGCCCGTGCCGTCGCGGCCGGCGTCGCGCGTCGGTTCGGGTTCTCACCGCCCCAGCACTCGTACAGGGTCAGGGCGAGTGAGTAGACGTCGGCTTCGGGGCCGGCGGAGCGGCCCTCGGCCTGCTCGGGGGACATGTAGGCGAGGGTTCCGACCACATCGCCGGGCGCGGTCAGGGCGGCGCCATCGGCGAGGCGGGCGATGCCGAAATCCATCAGCTTGGCGCGAAATTCCCCCTCAGGGGCGACAAGGACATTTTGCGGCTTGATATCGCGGTGGACAACGCCGCGGGAGTGGGCATGGTCGAGCGCCTCGCAGAGGTCGGCGCCGATCTCGCCGATCTCGTGGTCGCTGAGCGCTCCTTCCAGGCTCAGCTCGGCCAGCGTCGTGCCCTCGACGAGCTCGGTGACCAGCAGCGCGTTGCCGTCCTCTTCTCCCATCTCGTAGAGCGTGACGATGCCGGGGTGATTGAGCCGCGCCGCGGCCTGAGCCTCGCGCAGCACTCGCCGTCCCGCCTCGCCGCGCGATTCGATCGCCTTGACCGCGACGGTTCGCTCCAGGCGGCCATCCCAGGCCTCGTAGACCACGCCAAAGCCGCCGCTGCCGATGCGGCGCTCGATCAGGAAGCGGTTGAGAACGAGGGAACCGACCAAAGCTCCTTCGACTTCGCCGTGATTCCGCTTCCTCCTGCGACATACTCCCTGCTTCTTGGAGGATTCGCTCGCATCCCGGCCGGGGCGCCGACCGCGCCCGCAACGCCGTCCCGAACGGCAGCAGATCCTGCTGCGGCGGGCGCTGGCGCTCGGCGCCGGCCTCCTAATCCTGATCCTGATCGTGCTCGGTGTGCGCGGCTGCCTCAACGCCCGCAAGCACCGAGCCCTCAGCGACTACGCCCGCAATGTCACCCAGATCGTCGACGAGACCGACCAGACCAGCAAGAGCTTTTTCGGCAAGCTGGCGGAACCCGGCACTCTTTCCGTTACCGAGTTCGTCGCCGAGGTGAACGCCGATCGCAGCGCGATGGACAACTACCGGTCGCGGATCGACTCCCTCGACACCCCGGGCGACATGGGAAATGCACAGAAGTCACTGGAGCTGGTCTACGAGCTGCGCGGCAGCGCGATGACCGAAATCGCCGACAAGATGAGCACCGCGCTCGGCGATGTCGGCTCCAAGAAGGCGATCGCCGCGATCTCGAGGCAGATGGCCAGGCTGCTGGCGAGCGACGTCGTCTATGCCTCCGTCACCCGGCCGGAAATCGATGGGGTGCTCGCCGACAACGGGATCGAAGGAGACGACGTGCCGAAGAGCGTCTTCCTTCCGGAAGGCACTAAGTGGCTCGACGAAAGCGCGATCAGCGCCGCGCTTGGCTCGGTCAGCGGCGCCGCCGCCGAAACGACGTCGGGAGTGCACGGCCTGGGGTTGATCGGGACCAGCATCAACGGCGCCGAACTGACGCCGGAAGGGAGCACCGCGGTGGTCGCGGAAGAAACGCCGGAAGTGGAAGTCCAGGTGCAGAATCAGGGCGAATCCACCGAGAACGGGATCACCGTCTCGGTCACCGTGAACGGCAAAACCCTCCAGCAGGACATCAGCAGCATCGAACCCGGCGCAACGGAAACGGTGACGATTCCGTTGACGCCGGTGCCGAAAGGGGAAGTGACGCTTGAAGTCGAAGTGGCGCCTGTGCCCGGCGAGGAAGTGTCGGAAAACAACGAAGCGTCGTACACGGTTGTGTTCGAATGAGCGGGGCGGGCAGTGGGGCTCCGCCGGAGCCTGTGTTCGCTTCGCTAACGCTCCGCTCACCAATGAGGAGCCGCTTCGCGGCTGGGCCCACTCTGCGGTGCCCGCTTCGCGAGGCTCCGGCGGAGCCCCACCACCCGCCCGTCACCAGCCCAACCCGCTCCCTCTGCAGCTCAACCGGCGCTACGGCCGCATCTTTTCTCTAGATGCGCGTTTCCTTTCTTGGGCCGGCTGGGACGTTTACTGAAGATGCGCTGCGGGAGGCGGCACCTGAGGGTGAGGAGATTGAGGCACTTCGGACTACGACCGTCCACGACGCGATCCTGGCGGTTGAGCGGGGTGAGGCCGAGCGGGCGCTGGCGCCGTTCGAGAACTCGATCGAGGGGTCGGTGCGCAGCACCCTCGACACGCTCGCCTTCGACACCGAAGCGGTCACCATCGTCGGCGAGCACGACTTCCGCGTCCATGCCCATCTGATCGCCCGTGAGGGGATCGGGCTGGAGCAGATCTCGGCGATCCTCTCCCACCCTCAACCGCTCGCGCAGTGTGCCGGCTTCCTGCGTGAGAGCCTGCCGGGGGTCGAACGGCGCAGCGTCAGCAGCACCGCCGAGGCGGTGCGCATGGTCGGGGAGTCGGTGCGGCCTTGGGCTGCGATCGGCGCTCGAGCAGCCGCCGAGCTGTACGGCTGCACGGTGCTGCGTGAAGGAATCGAGGACGAGGACGACAACGTGACCCGCTTCGTCTGGATCGCTCCCGCAGACACGAAGCCGGCGGGCAAGGGCCCATGGAGGACGTCGCTCGTCTTTTCTGAGCTCGGCGCCGACCACCCAGGCGCCCTTGTCGATGCACTCCGCGAGTTCTCCAGCCGCAATATCAACCTGAGTCGTATCGAGTCTCGCCCGGCGCGCCAGGGCCTGGGTCGCTACATGTTCTTCTGCGATCTGGAAGGGGCGGTGGACGATCCAGCTATCGCAGAGGCCCTTGCGTCGCTTCGGGCAAAGGCCGAAACCGTGCGCATTCTGGGGTCCTACCCAGTCGGCTGACTGGGAGGGCCGGGAGTGGTTCCGCTGGAGCCTATGTTCGCTTCGCTCACGGATTTGGTGCCTCTTCGCGGCTGAGAACCACTCTGCGGAGCCGCTTCGCGAGGCTCCAGCGGAACCACTCCCGGCCCTCCCCCGTAGCGGGCTGCGTAGAATTCCCGGGCAAGATGGCACGTGTGCTCGTACTCAACGCAACGTATGAGCCGATCAACGTCTGCACGTTGAGGCGTGCTGCTGTCTTGCTACTGAAGGAGAAAGCCGAGTTGCTTGAGCGGCGTGAGGGGGCGATCCACTCCGAGCACATGACGATGGAGCGGCCCGACGTGATCCGCCTGGTCAGCTACGTGCGGGTGCCGCGCGAGGCGCACCGGCGCAAGATCACCAGGCGTGCCGTGCTCGCCCGCGACGCATGGACCTGCCAGTACTGCGGCTCGACCAAGTCCGGACTGACCGTTGACCACGTGATCCCGCGCAGCAGGGGCGGCAAATCGGTTTGGGGGAACATCGTCGCCGCCTGCGCCAGCTGTAATCGGCGCAAGGGCAACCGCCTTCCCCACGAGATCCAGATGCACCCGAAGAAGTCGCCCAAGGCCCCCGGCCCAAGCATCTTCATTCAGGTGGCCAGCCCGTCGATCCCCCCAGCTTGGCAGCAGTACCTACCAGCGGCCGCCTGACTGCGCCCGTTCCTTCCCTACTCGCTGAGCTCGTCCTGCGGCGTGTCGCCGTTGGTAGGCGCCGCCTCGCCGGACTCGACCACGAGGGCGACGGCGCTGATCCGGTCGTCGTCCTTGATGTTCATCACCCTCACCCCCTGGGTGGGGCGGCCCATCCGCGAGATTCCGCTCGCCGAGGTGCGCTGCACCATCCCGAGCTGGGAGATGAACAGCAGCTCCTGGTGCTCGCGCACGATCAGGGCGCCGGCCAGGCCGCCCTTCTTCTCGGTCAACTTCGCGGTGAGGACCCCTTTCGTGCCGCGGCCCTTACGCGGGTACTCGGCGATCGAGGTGCGCTTGCCGTAGCCGTTCTCGGTGACGACGAAGAGCTCGGTGTCGTCGCGGGCGACGTCCATCGCGAGCACCCGGTTGGCCTCACCACCGACTTTGGCGCTCACGTTCATGCCTTTCACCCCCGAAGTGTCACGCCCCATCGGGCGTGCCTCCCCCTCTGAGAAGCGCACCGCGTGGGCCGACTTGGACACCATCAGGATGTCGTCCTCGCCTGAGGTCAGCCGCACCTGGACCAGCTCGTCTCCGTCGCGCACCTTGATCGCGATGATCCCGTCGGCGCGGATCGGCGTGTTATAGGCGAGAAACTCGGTCTTCTTGAACTGGCCCTTGGCGGTGGCGAACGCCAAGTACTTGTTCTCTTTGAAGTCCCGGGTTGGGATCACCGCCATCACGGTCTCGCCCTCGCGCAGCGGCAAGAGGTTGACCAGGGCGCTCCCTTTCGCCGTCCGTGACCCCTCCGGCAGCTCGTAGACCTTGAGTCGGTAGACCTTGCCACGGTTGGTGAAGAAGAGGAGGTAGTCGTGGGTCGAGCAGATGTGGAGGTGGGCGATGTAGTCGTCCTCCTTCATGTTCATCCCCATCACACCGACCCCGCCGCGGTGCTGCTGGCGGTAGGTGGCCAACGGCAGGCGCTTCACGTAGCCGGAGGCGGTCAGCGAGATGACCATCTGCTGGTCGGCGATCATGTCCTCGATCCCGACGTCGCCCTCGAAGTGGGCGATTTCGGTGCGCCGCTCGTCGCCGTAGGACTCGACGATCTCCGCCAGCTCCTCCTTGACGAGTCCGAGCACCCTCGCCTCGTCGCCGAGGATGGCGCGCAGCTCGCCGATCCGCTCCATCAAATCGGCGTGCTCGGCTCGCACCTTGTCAGCCTCCAGCGCGGTGAGGCGCTGCAAGCGCATGTCAAGGATCGCCTGCGCCTGCTCGCGCGAGAGCTCGAATTTCGCGATCAGGCCCTCGCGCGCTTGATCGGGGTCGGCCGACCCGCGAATCAGCTTGATCACCGCGTCGAGGTTGTCCAGCGCGATCAGCAGCCCCTCGAGGATGTGAGCTCGAGCCTCGGCACGGCGCAGTTCGTACTGGGTGCGGCGGGTAACGACCTCGCGCTGGTGCTGAACGTAGTGCTCGACCAGCTCGCGCAGACCCAGAGTGCGCGGCACCCCGTCGACCAGCGCCACCATGTTGATGCCGAAGCTGGTCTGCATCCCGGTTTTCTTGTAGAGGTTGTTGAGCACGACCTTGGCCGGATGGCCGCCGCGCTTCAGCTCGATCACAAGGCGCATTCCCGAGCGGTCCGACTCGTCGCGCAGGTCGGAGATCCCCTCCAGTTTCTTGTCGCGGACGAGGTCGGCGATCTTCGTGATCAGCCCGTTGTCGCCGCCCTTCTTGACCATGAAGGGCAGCTCGGTGACGACGATCGCGTCCTTGCCGCCCTTGAGCGGCTCGACGTGGGCGCGAGCACGCACCTTGGCCGTGCCACGGCCAGAAGCATAGGCATCGCGGATTCCCTCCAAGCTCATGATCCCGCCGCCGGGGAAGTCGGGGCCCTTGACGTGCTCCATCAGCCCGGCCAGGTCGATGCTGGGATCGTCGATGTAGGCGTGGACTGCGCCGGCCACCTCGCGCAGGTTGTGCGGTGGGATGTTGGTCGCCATCCCGACCGCGATGCCTGACGCCCCGTTGACCAGGAGGTTCGGGAAGCGCGCCGGCAGGATCAGCGGCTCTTGGGTCGATTCGTCGTAATTGGGGCCGAAGTCGACCGTGTCGGCGTCGATGTCCCGCAGCAGCTCGGTCGCCAACCGTCCCAACCGCGCCTCGGTGTACCTCATCGCCGCCGCCGGGTCGTCGTCGATCGAACCGAAGTTGCCCTGGCCGTCGATCAGCGGGTAGCGCAGCGAGAACTCCTGCGCCATCCGCACCAGCGTGTCATAGATCGCGGAGTCACCATGTGGGTGGTACTTACCCATCACCTCACCGACGATGAAGGCGCACTTACGGTAAGGGCGGGTTGGCTGCAGACCGATGTCGTGCATCGCATAGAGCACGCGCCGGTGGACCGGCTTCAGCCCGTCACGTACGTCCGGCAGCGCCCGGCCGACGATCACGCTCATCGCGTAATCGAGGTATGAGGAGCGCATCTCCTTCTCCAGCTCGCGCTCTTCTACGCGGCCGGTAAGCGCCTCCAGCGCCATCAGCTACCCATCTCACACATCAAGGAATTTCACCTCTCTGGCGTTTGACTCGATGAAGTCGCGGCGGGGACCGACCTGATCGCCCATCAGCATGGAGAAGATCTGGTCCGCGGCGGTGGCATCGTCGAGGGTGACCCGGGCAAGGGTGCGGCTTGCCGGATCCATCGTCGTCTCGCGCAGTTGGTCGGCGTTCATCTCACCAAGCCCCTTGAACCGGGTCAGCTGCACCCCATGACGGGCGAGCTCGAGCACGGCGGGACGCAACGCCTGAAAGGAAAGTGCCTCCGACGTTCGGCCGCTGAAGCGCACCTCGAAGGGCGCTCGACCGACCTGCTTCAACAGCGCCGCGTGCACCTCGGCGAATTTGCGGTAGTCGTGGTGCTCGAACAGCTCCCGCGGCAAGCGATGGGTGCGCGCCAGCCCGCTCTTGCGTTCGATCGCCTTCACCGCGAGGCCGGCCTCGGAGTCCTCGACGATCTCGGTGTCGAAGGGCTCCCCCTCCGCCGTCGAGGAGCCCAACACCTTGCGGGCGGCGGCCAGCGTTGCGACCTCCTCGTCGAGCAGGCTCGACTCCTCGAGGAAGCGCACCGTCTCGTGGCCGAACTCCGCCTGCAGCGAGGAGCCCCAGCCCTCGTACTCTTTGGCACGGCGGGTGTAGCTCTGCCAGCGGCTCTTGCTCAGCTTCGTCGTCTTGCCGTTTGCGTCGGCGACCTCGATGTCCTCGAGCTTGTCGCGCAGCAGCAGCTCCTCCAGTTCGGACTCGCGCTCGAGATAGGTCTCCTGGTTGCCCTGTTTGACCCGGTAAAGCGGCGGTTTGGCGATGTAGACGTAGCCGGCATCGATCAGCTCCGGCATCTGCCGGTAGAGAAAGGTGAGGACCAGGGTGCGGATGTGGGCGCCGTCGACATCGGCGTCAGTGGCCATCACAATTTTGTGGTAGCGGGCGTCCTCGAGGTTGAACTCTTCGTGGACGCCGGTGCCGATTGCCGTGATCAGCGCCTGCACCTCGGTGTTGGCCAAGACCTTGTCGATCCGGCTCTTCTCGACGTTGATGATCTTGCCCCGCAGCGGCAACACCGCCTGCGTCGAGCGATCGCGCGCCTGCTTCGCCGAGCCGCCGGCCGAGTCGCCCTCGACTACGAACAACTCGGCGTCGCGTGGGTCCTTGACCGTGCAGTCGGCCAGCTTGCCGGGCAGCGTCGAGTTCTCCAGGGCTGACTTGCGGCGGGTCAGGTCGCGTGCTTTGCGAGCCGCGTCACGGGCACGGGAAGCGTCAATTGCCTTGTTGATGATCCGTCGCGCGTCAGCGGGGTTCTCCTCGAAGAACTCGGCAAGCTTGCGGTTGACCGTCTCCTCGACCAGACCGCGGATCGGCGGGTTGCCGAGTTTGGTCTTGGTCTGACCCTCGAACTGGGGGTCGTGCAGCTTGACCGAGATCACCGCGGTCAGACCCTCGCGCACGTCCTCGCCACCAAGGTTGTCGTCTTTCTCCTTGAGCAGGCCTTTGTTGCGCGCGTAGGCGTTCAGGGTCCGGGTCAGCGCGGCGCGGAAGCCGGACAGGTGGGAGCCGCCCTCGTGGGTGTTGATGTTGTTGGCGAAGCTGAAGATCGATTCCTGGTAGGAGGCGTTCCACTGCATGGCCACCTCCACCTGGCCCTCCTCCTCTTCGCCTTCGAAGAAGATCGTCTTGCGGTGCAGCGTGTCCTTGTTCTCGTTGAGGTGGCGGACGAAATCCTCGATCCCACCCTCGTATTGGAAGGTGACGCTGTTGGTCTGACCACGCTCGTCGACGAGCTCGATCTTCAGGCCGCGGGTGAGGAAAGCCGTCTCACGCAGCCGATCGGCCAGCGTCTGGAAGTCGAACTCAACCTCCTCGAAGATCTCCGCGTCGGGCTGGAAGGTCAAGGTCGTGCCGGTCTCCTTCGTCGCCGACCCCTCGGTAAGCGGGCCCTGCGGTTTACCACGCTCATAGTCCTGGCTCCAAACGTGGCCGTCTCGGCTGATCTCCAGATGCAGCTTCTCGGAGAGAGCGTTGACGACCGAGACGCCGACCCCGTGCAGGCCGCCGGAGACTTTGTAGCCGCCGCCATCACCGAACTTGCCACCGGCGTGCAGCGTCGTCAGCACGACCTCCGCCGCCGGTCGTTTCTCCTTCTTCAGCTCTTCGACGGGGATCCCGCGGCCGTCGTCGCTGACCGTGCAACTGTCGTCGGGGTGGAGCACGACGCGAACCTCACTGCAGTAGCCGGCGATTGCCTCATCGACGGAGTTGTCCACGACCTCGTAAACGAGATGATGGAGGCCGCGCGGCCCAGTCGAGCCGATGTACATGCCGGGCCGCTTGCGAACGGCTTCGAGGCCCTCGAGGACGGTGATGTCCTTGGCGTCGTAGGAGTCTCCCTTTTTCGCCGTGCCCCTGCCGGCGTTCTCGCTCTTCTTAGGCAACTGATCCTTTCCAGGTCTCACAGAAAACCCCGACACCTGGGCGCGCTCGGCACACCGGGTCGGGGCAGAATTCGGGTTGACATAAGGATACCAGTTCGGCCTCTCAGAACACCCGCGGTCAAATTAAGAAAGTCCTGCAAATCATGTAAAAACGTGGTTAATCTACGGCGTCTTCCACGCGAAAGCGCAAACTCTTTGGCGCAGCATCTCCGAGCCGCTCGCGCAGACCCCGCAGGAGCCGCTCCTGCATCAGGTCCAGCTCCTGCGCCCAGACGGGGTCCGAGCAGGCGATAGTCACCGTGCCCGCCCGTTCGGAGACCGGGCGGGCGGCGGCGGCCATCCGCTCGCCCACGACCTCCTCCCAGACCGACTGCACCGCCGCGAGCTGCGTCTTTGGAGCGGCACGCTGGAGTGCTGCTCGGAATGCCGAAGAGGCAGGACGCGGGACGCGGCGACGACTCATGCGGCGGCGGCCCGGGTGGCATCAAACGGCATCCGCAGCACCTGCTCCAGCGCCCGCGGCGGCACCGACTCCTCGGCCGCGGCGGTGACCAGCGCCTGACCACCCGTACTGAGGCGGACGGCAAGACGGTCGCGGCGCTCCGGATCGAGCTCGCTCATCACGTCGTCGAGCAGGAGCAGCGGCGCAACGCGGTGCGCCGCGAGCAGCGCCTCGCGCTCGGCGAAGAGCAGTGCCAGGAGCGCCGCGCGCTGCTGGCCTTGAGAGCCGTAGCGGCGCAGCGATCGGCCCGCCGCCTCGATCTTCAGCTCATCCAGATGAGGACCCCATGAAGTGCGGCCGAGCCTCAGGTCCGCCGCGCGCCGCGCGCTGAGCCCGGCGCGGATCTCCGCGGCGGAGCCGGTGGCGCGGGGGGCGTAGTCGATTGCCCCGTCTCCCACCAGCCCCAATTCGTCCGTGGCGAGGGCAAACGGCGGCGCCAGCTCGGCGACGGCCCTCGACCGCGACTCGATCAAGGCCTCGGCCGCCTCGGCAAGAGCCGCGTCCCAGACGTCCAGGTTGCCACCCGTGTGCCCCGCAGCGGGGCGCGCAAGCAGCGCGTTGCGCTGCGCTAAGACCTGGCCGTAGCGCTGTCGCAGGCCGGCACGCGAGGGCCAGCGGGCGGCGATGTAGCGGTCGAGGTGGGCTCGGCGCTCCGCTGGTGGGCCCTTGACCAGGATCAGACGATCCGGCGAGAAGACGGCGACCGGCGGGCGGTGGCGGGCCATCGTGGCGGGTTCGGCGGGATCCCCGTCGAGCAGGTGGCGGCGGCCCTCGGTACGGCTGACCGATGCGAGCAGGCGGTGCTCGACGCCGTCCTCGTCGCGCACAAGCGCTTCGGCGCGAGCGAGCTGGGCGCCAAACGGAATCAGCTCGCGCCGATCGGTGGTCCGAAAGGAGCGTCCGGTTAGAGCAAAGTAGAGCGACTCGAGCAGGTTCGTCTTACCGGCGCCATTTGGTCCGATCAGGCTGACGATGCCCGCGCCGAGCTCAATTCGCACGTCGCTCAGACTGCGCAGCGGCTTCGCTTCGACGGCGGTGACCCGCACTCGCCCCTCCCACTCAGACGTTGAGGCGGATCGGCATCACCAGATAGCGGAAGTCTTCGTTGTCGACCGGCTGCAGCAGTCCCGGCCGCAGGGGCGAGATCAACCGCAACATCACCTCGTCGCCCGCGACGCTTTCGATGCCGTCGCGTAGGAACTCGGGATTGAAGCCGATCTCCAGCGGCTCTCCCTCAAACGCGGCAGGCATCGTCTCTTCGGCGTCGCCGACGTCAGGAGTAGACGCCGAGACCTTCAGCTCGCCCGGCGAAAAAGAGAGCCGCAGCGGGGCGTTGCGCTGAGCCAGCTGGCTCACCCGCCGCACGACATCGAGGAATTCGGGTCGCGGCAGGCGCACGTCGTGCTCATAGGACTCTGGCAGTAGCTGTCGAAAGTTGGGGAACTGGCCATCGATCAGCCTCGTGTTGAGGAGAATCGGCCCTGCCTTGAAGACGGCCTGGTTGGGGAGCAGGCTGACGGCGACCTCATCAAGCTCGCCGGCGGCGACGAGCCGCCCCAGCTCACGCAGCGCCTTGGCCGGAATGTTGGCCTCGAGCTCCCCGCCGATCGCGCTCTCGAGCTCGGTGCGCTTGACCGCCAAGCGGTAGGAGTCGGTGGCCACCATCGTCATCTCCTGCTCAGCCGCGGTGACCAGAACGCCGGTGAGAACCGGGCGCATGTCATCGCGCGAGGCGGCGCGAGCGACCAGCTCGATCGTCTCCGCCAGCGCCGAGGCAGGGATCTTCAGCGGCTCGGAGCCCTCCTCTGGAAGGTTCGGAAAATCCTCGGCGGGCAGGACCCGCAGATGGAAGCTGGAGCTGCCGCTGCGTATTTCGACGTCTCGCTCAGACTCGCGCAGCTCGATATCGACGCTGTCCTCACCAAGCGAACGGGCGAGCTCGGAGAGGAGGCGGCCGGGGAGCAAGGCTGAGCCGCTGGCTGCGACATCCGCCTCCAGCGCCGTGCGCAAGCCCATCTCGCCGTCGGTCGCCGTCAGCGTCACGTCATTGTCGGCAGCGGTAAGAAGGATTCCGGAGAGGGCTTGGGTTGCGGCGCGAGTGGAGACGGCACGGGAGACGATTGACAGCTTGGAGACGAGCTCATCGCGTTTGGTGGTCAGCTTCAAATGACTGATGTCCTCTTGAGTTGGATTAGCACTTGTGGAAACAGCCAAGACCAGCGGAAATCGGCATGGTCATGGGATTTTCCGGCTGTGGACTTGTCTGGGGAAGGCACTGATTCTTACAGCGCGGTCGGCGGTCGGGCGGATTTCGATAGAGGGCTGTGGATAGCAGAGCGCAAATCCGCGACTTGCTGTGCGAGATCGGCATCCCCGGCCAGCGTCCCCTCAGCCCGGCGCAGCGAGTTGAGGACCGTCGAGTGATCGCGTCCGCCGTAGAGCCGGCCGATCTGAGGCAGTGAGAGGTCGGTCGCCTCGCGGGTGAGGAGGATCGCGATCTGCCGGGCACGGAGCGGAGTGGCGGCACGGCTGCTGCCCACGAGCTCGGCCCGAGAGATCCCAAAGGCGACGGCAACGCGCTGCTGGATGTCTTCTACGGTCGTTGGCCCGCTTGGCTGCGATCGGTTGGGGATCAGCTCGGCGATCAGCTCGGGACTGAGCGGCTTGGCGGTGAGCGAAGCGTGGGCGATCACCCTGGTCAGGGCGCCGTGCAGGCGGCGGATGTTGGCGTCGATGCGGCGGGCGAGCTCGGAGAGGGCGTCGCGCTCATCGGTTTCAAGGCCGGCCTCGCGGGCGAGGTGCTGAAGGACGGTGAGGCGCGTCGCTAGATCGGGCGGTTCGATCGGAATCGTCAGACCCCACTCGAAGCGATCGCGTAGCCGCGCCTCCAGGGTGGAGAGCTCGCTGGGCAGTCGGTCGGCCGAGAGGACGAGCTGGCTTCCCCCCTCGTAGAGAGCGTTGAAGGTATGGAAGAACTCCTCTTCGGTGTGCTGCTTGCCTTGAAGGAACTGGATGTCGTCGACGAGCAGGACGTCGAGGTCGCGGTAGTGGCTCTTGAACCGCTCGGCCCCGCTCGAGCGCAGGGCGCCAACGAACTCGTTGGTGAACCCCTCGGCGGTCGTATAGCGGACGCTGAGGCCTGGGGCGTTGGTGTACAGGTAGTTGGCGATCGCGCCGAGCAGGTGCGTCTTGCCGAGACCAGGAGGGCCATGCAGGAAGAGCGGGTTGTAGGCCTCGGAAGGCGTCTCGGCGACGGCGAGAGCGGCGGCATGGGCGACCCGGTTTCCCTCGCCGATGACGAAACGATCGAATGTGTAATTGGGGTTGAGCTCGACCGGCGTCGCGCAATCGCGCTGTGGGGCGCCCGCGTCCCCGCCCGCGGCGAACGCGATCTCACTCAGAGGCGACCCGACGTCGTCGAGAGCTTCGCAGAGCAGCGAGGAGTAACGGCGCTCCACCCAGGTCTGAACCCCCTCGGGCGCAGTGAGATAAAGCGTGTTTCCCTGCGCCCTCACCGCGTGCACCGGCTCCAGCCAGATCTTGAAGGTCGATTCGGGCACGGCTGCCCGCAGGCGCCGCTGCACGTCTTCCCAGAGGGCATCGAGGTTCTGTCCAGCCGAGTCGTCGCGCACCAGCGAGCGACCATAGCGGCGCCCACGCAGGCGGAATCGGGGCGAGTCGCAAATGCCGGAAGAAAGATTCCCCACGCCGCCGCACCGGCTTGATCCAGGGACAGAGATGCGTCCGTATACTGCGACGGCCAATGAAGCGCACCTATCAGCCAAAGAAGCGAAAGCGGGCCAAGACCCACGGGTTCCGGGCGAGGATGCGAACGCGCGGCGGACGGGCGATCCTGAAGCGGCGCCGGGCCAAAGGCCGCAAGCGCCTCACTCCGGGATGACGGTCCCCACAGCCGGGTTCGCGTGATGGCGGCGAAGCGACGTCGCCTCTCGCGCAGCGGCGAGTTCGACCGCGTCTACCGCGATGGCTCATCCCACGCGACGCGTTACCTCGTGCTCTACAGCTTCCCCCGCAACGACGAAGGGGAGCGTGACGTGAGGCTCGGCGTATCGGTGAGCCGCAAGCTCGGCGGCGCCGTTGACCGCAATCGCGTCAAGCGGACGCTGCGCGAGGTTTTCTGGGCTCTTTCGGATCGGCTGCCGGAGCGGCACGACTTCGTTCTGGTGGCCCGGCCAGAGCTCGGCGCCTTAATCGAGCGGGACGGCGCAGAAGGGGTCAAAGCTACCCTTGAAGAGGCGCTCGAGCACACCGCCCCTGGAGAGCGTTCCACGTGAAACGCCTCCTTCTCTCACCGATAACCGCATACCAACGCTGGATCTCTCCCACCCTGCCCCGCCGTTGCCGGTACGAGCCGACTTGTTCGGCCTACGCGGCCCAGTCGATCCGCCGCTTTGGCGCGATTCGCGGCCTGCTGCTCGCCAGTTGGCGGCTGCTGCGCTGTAACCCATTCAGCCATGGCGGCTTTGATCCCGTCCCATACCGCTTCACGCTGAGGGTCGGACCTGTCGATCCGGCGACCTTCCACGGCAAGGCCCGTTCCTGATGCTCCCGCTCGCCGAACTTCAGCTGGCGCCGCAGTTTCTGGTCAACATCGCCAACAGCGTTCTCCAGTTCTTCCACGACAATGCCGGTCTCAGCTGGGGAGGGGCGATCATCGCGTTGACGATCTGCACCAGAGCGCTGCTGATCCCGCTGACTTATAAATCGCTGAAAGGGATGCGGGCGATGCAGGCCCTGCAGCCGCAGCTCAAGGAGCTCAAAGAGAAGTACAAAAACGACCAGAAACGCATGCAGCAGGAGATGATGCGCTTCTACCAGGAGAACAAAGTCAACCCCTTTGCCTCCTGCATCCCGCTGCTCGCCCAGTTGCCGGTCTTCATCACGCTCTTCTACGTCCTCCGCCACGAGCTTCCTGCCGACATCGGCTGCAAGGCGGGGGAATGCGGCGAAAAAGCCTCCTTCCTCTTCATTCCCGACCTGACGGCAAAGGCGACTGGCGGAGTGCTGATAACGCTCCTCGTCCTCTACGTCGGCACTCAGCTGATCTCCGGCATGGTGATGGCGGTCAGCGCAGACAAAAGCCAGCGCACGATGATGATGGTGCTGCCCTTCATCTTCGTTCCTTTTGTGATCAGCTTCCCGGCCGGCCTGGTCCTCTACTGGATCACGACCAACATCTGGACGATCGGCCAGCAGTACACGATCCAGCGCCTGATCCCAGCTCCTCATGTGGCCACGCCGGAGGAAGTAGCAGCCGCCAAACCTCCGCCTCCGCCGCCGAAAAAGAAGAAGCGGCGCAGGTAGCCGCACGGCCCAGGCACTAGGGGAACAGCCCCGAAAGGTGCCTATGTTCGCTTCGCTCACGAATTTGGAGCCGCTTCGCGGCTTGAATCACTCTGCGGAGCCGCTTCGCGAGGCACTTCCGGGGCTGTTCCCCTAGTGCCTGGAGCACTGCGTCTCTCGCTGAGCGTGGGAGATGGGAGCCGGGTGTCCTCTCTCCAGGAGCCTCGCGAAGCGGCCACGGCTGAGAGGTTCTTGCCCCGAAGGGGCACAAGATTGGTCCGCCGCAGGCGGACCTGGGCTCCTGGAGAGAGGACACCCGGCTCCCCTTGCTTCGCTAGCTGGAATAGGGTGCGCAGCTGTGAGTGATGAGACGAAATGGCCTGAGGAGCCTGCTGAGCGGGTTCGGGAGCTTGTTGAGGGGGTCCTGGACGAGCTTGACCTCGATGGTGAGGTTGAGATTCGCGAGGACGACGACCGGATCGAGGCGGTGGTCTCCGGCGAGGACGATTACGGGCTGCTGATTGGCAAACGGGGGCAGACGATCGACGCGCTGCAGCTGCTCTGCTTCCAGGCGGCCTTCCGCGGAATGCGGGACCGCAAGCGGGTCGTCCTCGACGCTTCCGGCTACCGGGAGCGTCGCAGAGAGGTGCTTACTGCTCGGGCCGACCGAGCCGCTGAGCAGGCGCTGGACGGCGGCGTCACCGTCGAGATGGACCCGATGAGCGCGCAGGAACGGCGCGTCGTGCACGAACACCTCAAAGACCGCTCCGGCGTCGAGACCTACAGCGAAGGCGACGAGCCCCGCCGTTGCGTCGTCGTCGCCCCGCTCGTCTCGGAGTGAGCCACGACCCAACTGCTTCGCTGGACTCCCAGCAGCGGGGGAAGCTGGAGAAGGTGCTCGAGCTGCTCGCGCAGGAGCGTGCGTCTGTCAGTTCCATAACTGAGCCCGATCGTGCTTGGAAAGCGCATGTAGCCGATAGCCTTACGGGACTTGAGATCCAGCAGCTGGTCGAGGCCCGGCGGATAGCCGATATCGGCTCTGGAGCGGGCTTTCCGGGTCTTGCTCTGGCCGTGGCGCTACCGGATTCCGAGGTTGATTTGATCGAGTCGGTAGGCCGCAAGTGCGATTTCATCCAGCGAGCTGTCGAGGCAGCCGGAATCGCCAACGCGACAGTGGTCAATGCACGTTCGGAGGAAGTTGCCAGCGCCGAGCTGCGCGAGTCCTATGACGTGGTCACGGCGAGAGCCGTGGGTCGCCTCTCCACCCTCGCCGAGCTCGCTTCGCCACTTCTGCGGGCGAACGGAATCCTGGTCGCCTGGAAGGGCAAACGAGATCCGGACGAGGAGCAACAGCTCGAACGGGCAGCGGAGCAGTTGGCCGTCCATCCCGAGCTGATTCTCGATGTAGGCGACCGGGCCGGCAGCAAGCACCGCCATCTCCACGTCCTGAGCAAGCTTTCGCCGACCCCGGCAGACCTCCCCCGTCGTCCCGGCATGGCCAAGAAGCGCCCGCGAGGCTGAGGCCAAATAGTCTGCGTTCCATGGGCCTGGTCTACGCGGTGGCGAACCAGAAGGGCGGTGTCGGCAAGACGACGACCGCGGTCAACCTGACCGCCTGCGTGGCCGTCGCCGGCTCCCAGACGCTGCTGGTCGACCTCGACCCGCAGTGCAACGCCACCGTGGCGCTTGGCGGCGACCGCGATGTGCATCCATCCTCCTACGACTGTCTGATCGGCGATGTCTCCGTGGCGGAGGCGGCCCGGCCGGCCGGGCCAGACAACCTCTGGCTGGTCCCCGCCAACCGCGACTTGGCAGGCGCCGCAGTCGAGCTGCCGCGGCTCGACGGCTCCGAGACGCGGCTGCGCGAACGGCTCGGGCCGCTTCGCGATCGCTTCGCTTTCACGATGCTCGACTGCCCACCCTCGCTGGGGCCGATCAGCGTCAACGCTCTGGTCGCCGCCGACCGCGTGATCGTGCCCGTGCAGGCCGAGTACCTGGCCTTGGAGGGCCTTGTCCAGTTCCTCGACACGCTGGGGATGATCCGCCGCGAGCTCAACCCCGCGCTTAATGTGTCGGGGCTGTTGATCACCATGCACGATGAGCGCACGCGCCTCGCCCAGGACGTCGAGCGGGAGCTGCGCGAGCATTTCCCCGAGATGGTTTTCCAGACGGTCATACCACGCAGCGTCAGGGTCGCCGAGGCGCCGAGCTACGGCTTGCCCGTGACCGAGCACGCCCCCGCCTCCAGCGGCGCGACGGCATACCAGGCGCTGGCCGAGGAGCTCGCGAGCCGTGGCTAGCGGCAAAGCGGCCAAACGTGGCATGGGTCGCGGCCTCGCCGCCATCCTTCCCGAGAGCGCTGCCGGCCTGGAGGTCGGCGACCTGCGCGAGCTGCCGGTTGGGCTGATCAAGCCAAACCCGGAGCAGCCCCGGACCAACTTCGACCCTGAGGCGCTGACCGGCCTCGCTGCCTCGATCGAGACCAGCGGCGTCGTGCAGCCGCTGCTGGTTCGCCCCCTTCACGACGGCAGCTACGAGCTGATCGCTGGCGAGCGCCGCTGGCGCGCCGCGCAGCAGGCGGGCCTGGAGAAGGTCCCGGCGATCGTCCGCAACCCCGAGCACACCGAGCGCCTGCAGGTGGCGCTGATCGAGAACATGGTCCGCGAGGACCTCAACCCGGTCGAGGAGGCGCGTGCTTGTGCCGCCCTGGTCGAGGACCTTGGACTCTCCAAGGAGGATCTTGCCCGCCGCGTTGGCCGCAGCCGCCCGGCCGTGTCCAACCTGATCCGGCTGCTCGATCTGCCTGACGAGGCGCTCGAGCTGCTCGAGTCCGGTGAGCTCAGCGGGGGGCATGGACGCGCTCTGCTTGGCGCCTCGGGCAACGATGTGCGCCGACGTCTCGCCCGCGATGCAGCGAAAGGTGGCTGGTCGGTGCGGGAGACCGAGAACAGGGTTAAGCTGGCCAGCCAGCCAAAGAAAGAGCGCGCTCATTCTGGAGTCAGCGCCGAAGAGGCGGCCGCGATGCGGGAGGCTGCCGACCAGCTCGAGACGGCGCTGGGCCACGAGGTCAAGGTGCGTCCGCGCGGGGCGGAGGTGGCGGTCGAGATCCGCCTCCCCGATCTCGATGAGGCGCTCGCCTTGGCCCGCAAGCTGGCCTGAGCACACCGCGCGAAGGGCATCCCCAGGTCGCTATCATCGCCCTCGCCCCGGGCGATTAGCTCAGTTGGTTAGAGCGCGTCTCTGATAAGGACGAGGTCCCTGGTTCGAATCCAGGATCGCCCACTGCCGCGACGCCGCGACATCTGCTCGGCGGAGCGGCCCAAAGCCGTACCTATAATGGGCGATCCACTTCGGCTCGGAGCGAATTTTGCAGCAGATGCAGATTTACGGGGTCAGCTTCGACATGGTCGGCAAGCAGCCGATCGTCTTGTTGAAGACGGTTGACGGCAATCGTTTTCTGCCGATCTGGATCGGGCATCCCGAGGCAGCGGCGATTCTGATGAAGCTGCAGGGGGCGTCGACGCCACGGCCGATGACCCACGACCTGCTCTCCGACATGCTCGAGCAGCTCGACGCCAAATGCGAGCGGGTGTCCGTCACCGAGCTGCGCGATAACACCTTCTATGCCTCGATCACGGTCTCGATCGACGGCTCGGAGCTGGAGATCGACTCGAGGCCCTCCGATGCCCTCGCCCTGGCCGTCCGGGTCTCGGCGCCCATTTTTGCGGCCGAGGAGGTGATCGAGGAGTCGGCGATCGAGTTCGAGCACGAGGTCGAGGACACCGAGGAGGTCGTCGACAAGTTCAAGGAGTTCCTCGATGAGGTCACGCCCGATGACTTTGCCGAGGGAACCTCCTAGGCCGCGGCAGGTCTCAGCGCCAGCTCGAGAATCCGCTCGACCAGGCCCTCGAAGGTCATCCCCGCAGCCTCGGCGGACTGGGGGAGGAGGCTGGTGTCGGTGAGGCCGGGGATCGCGTTCACCTCGAGCACCTGGGGCCCGTCCGCGCCGAGGATCAGGTCGATGCGGGAGAAGCCGGAGCAGCCAAGCGCTTCGTAGGCGGCCAGCGCCGCAACCGTCACTGCGGACGCCTCCTCCTCACCAAGCTTTGCCGGACAGACGAAATCGGTCCGCCCGATCTCATAGCGCGCCTCGAAGTCGTAGCGATCGCCACCGCCGGGAATCGCTTCGACCACCGGAAGAGGCTCGCCGCCCACTACGCTGACCGCCAGCTCGCGGCCCTCGACGAAGCGCTCCAACAGCACTCGGTTGTCGTAGCTGAAAGCGGAAACCAGAGCCTCCGGCACCTCGAACCAGCTCGCCGCGAACTTCACCCCCAGCGCCGAGCCGCCCCGGCTTGGCTTTACCACCAGTGGAAACCCGAGCCGCTCCTCGAGCTCGCTCAGCGCGTCAGCCGCGCCGAGCTCGCGGAAGGCGGTCTCGTTGAAGGCGAACCAGTCCGGCGTCGGCACGCCGGCATCGCGCAGCTGGTGCTTGGCGAGGACCTTGTCCATGCAGCGCGCGCAGGCAGCGACACCGGGACCGGTGAAGGGGACGCCGAGGATCTCCAGCAGCTCCTGCACGGTCCCGTCCTCGCCACCAAGCCCGTGCATGGCTACGAAGGCGACCTCGGGGCGCTCGGCCGTGAGCCGCTTGATCAGGTCACCGTCGGCGTCGATCGAGACAACTTCGTGCCCGAGCCGTTCCAGTGCGTCCTCGACCCGGGCGCCGGAGCGCAGTGAGACACCCCGCTCGAGCGACCGCCCGCCCTTCAGCACGGCGACCTTCAAGCTGCCCCCTCGCCGGTTTTCCGAAAAGGGAGGACGTCGGCATCTCGGCTCTCGTTCCGGCTGGGAGTCTGCTCCGTCGCCGCCGGCACGGCGGGCTGTTCGCCTGTCAAGGCCTCATACAGCTCGACCTGCTCGGCGATCACCTTGCCGATCCGCCGTATGCCCTCGCGGATCTCCTCGTCGCCGACACCGGAGAAGTTGAGGCGCATCGAGCTGCGGCCCCGGCTCTCGTCGATGTAGGCGGCCTGCCCAGGGACAAAGGCGACATCCTCACGCAGCGCCTTGGCCAACAGGTCACTGGTGTCGATGTAATCGGGGAGGGTCGCCCAGATGAAGAGGCCGCCTTCGGGTTCGGTCCATGTCGCCTGCGCCGGAAAATGATCGCGCAGCGCCCCGACCATCGTGTCGCGCCGGCGGCGGTAGATCTCGACCAGGCTGGTGATGTACTCACGCCAGCTCCCTTCGGAGAAGTACTCACGGACGAAGTGCTGGGTCAGGGTCGAGGTGCAGAGATCAGAGGCCTGCTTGCCGAGGACGATCTTCTCCATCACCGGCGGCGGCGCCACCGCCCAGCCAAGCCGGATACCGGGGGAGAGGATCTTGGAGAAGGTTCCGATATAGATGACGAAGTCGCCGCCGTCGAGCTGGTAGAGCGGCGGCAGCGGCTTGCCACCAAAGCGCAGCAGGCCGTAGGGGTTGTCCTCGACGACCAGCAGCTCGCGCTGCCGCGCCAGCTCAACCAGGCGACGGCGCCGCTCCAGCGACATCGTCACCCCAGCGGGATTTTGGAAGTTGGGAACCGAGTAGACGAATTTGGGTCGCCGGCCTTCGCCGTCCAAACCGGCCAGCACCGCTTCCAGCTCCTCAACCCGCATCCCGTCCTCGTCGCAGTCGATTTGGATCGTCTCGGCCTGGTAGCTGCAGAAGACCGGCACCGCGCCGGGGTAGGTCGGCGCCTCGCAGACGACGACGTCGCCGGGATCGACCAGCGTCTTGCAGATCAGGTCGATCGCCTGTTGGCCGCCGGTGGTGACGATCACGTCGTCGGGGTCGGGCAGCATCCCCTCGGCCCCCATCACCTCGACGATGCAGTCGACGGTCTCGGCGAAGCCCTCGGTCGGTCCGTACTGGAGCGCCTCCGCGGTCGACTCCTGCGCGATCCGCGTCATCTGTGCGGCAAAGGTCCCAGCGGGGAAAGTCGACGTGTCGGGCAAGCCGCCGGCCAGCGAGATCACCTCGGGCCTCGCCGTGATCGCCATCAGGTCGCGCATCGCGGAGGAGCGCATTACCCCGGTACGCGCCGCAAAGAGACCGGCATAGCGCTCCAGATCGCTGCTGCGCGTGTGCGCGCGCCGGCGGTGCGGCGTCTCTTCCATCCCTGGAGTGTAGGTTTTCGACGTGAGCTTCCTCGAAGGCACCGGGCTCGAGCTCGGCATCGGCATCGCGATCGGGATGCTTGCCGGCACCACCGGCACGCGCGGCTCGGCTCGTGGCCGGATGACTTTGCTCGCCGCCGTGATCGGGCTCATCGTTGGCTTCCTGCTCTCCGGCGCCGCTGACCTGAGCAGCCTCCTCGGCGCGCTTTTCTGCCTCCTCGGCGCCGTCGTCGGCTGCATTGTGATCAGCGATGTCGTCAGCGGCGCCAGCCGGCGCGAAGGCGGCAGCGGGGCGCTTGGCTTCCTCGTCTCGCTCACGGCCTTGATCGTCGTCGCGGCGGCGCTGCTGCTGCCCGTCCTTACGCTACTGGTCATCGTCGCCCTGGTCTGGCTCGGCGCGGCCCGCCAGCGCCGTGCCAAACGCAAGCACGCCGGCCTGCGGGTACTGCGCTAACCCGCGCCCGGCAGAGCTTCATCATTCGCGGCAGGATGCCTGCGCAGAAGCTGGTCCTCACCTACGTCGATTCGCTGCGGACCGACATGCTCGAACGAGCGGTGGGGGAGGGACGGGCACCGACGTTCGGGGCCCTGCTCGAGCGCGGTGTCCTGGTCCCCGACTGCGTCTCCAGCTTTCCCTCGGTGACGCCGGTCGCCTGCGCGGAGATGGTCACCGGGGTGGCGGCCGACCGCCACTGGATCAGCGGCATGAACTGGTACCACCGGCTCGAG
>DATFVC010000042.1:0-9322 GCA_035260485.1 Solirubrobacterales bacterium
CGCCTGCCCGGTGCCGGAAGGTTACGCGGACTTGTTAGCGCTTCGGCGCGAAGCAGCGAAGCTAAGCCCCGGTAAACGGCGGCCGTAACTATAACGGTCCTAAGGTAGCGAAATTCCTTGTCGGGTAAGTTCCGACCTGCACGAATGGCGCAACGAGTTGGACGCTGTCTCAACGAGAGGCTCGGTGAAATTAAAGTCTCGGTGAAGATGCCGAGTACCCGCAGCAAGACGGAAAGACCCCGTGAACCTTTACTGCAACTTGATATTGGAGTCTGGGGTATCTCGCTCAGGATAGGTGGGAGACTGTGAACCGGCGGCTTTGGCTGCCGGGGAGTCGTCCTTGAGATACCACCCTTGGTAGTCCGGGCTTCTAACACCATGCCGTGATCCGGGTGGTGAACAGTGTCAGGTGGGCAGTTTGACTGGGGCGGTCGCCTCCTAAAGTGTAACGGAGGCGCCCAAAGGTTCCCTCAGCACGGTTGGAAATCGTGCGTAGAGTGTAAAGGCAACAAGGGAGCTTGACTGCGAGACCGACGGGTCGAGCAGGAACGAAAGTTGGGCTTAGTGATCCGGCGGTAGCAAGTGGAAGCGCCGTCGCTCAACGGATAAAAGGTACTCCGGGGATAACAGGCTTATCGGTTCCAAGAGTCCACATCGACGAACCGGTTTGGCACCTCGATGTCGGCTCGTCGCATCCTGGGGCTGGAGTAGGTCCCAAGGGTTGGGCTGTTCGCCCATTAAAGCGGTACGCGAGCTGGGTTCAGAACGTCGTGAGACAGTTCGGTCCCTATCTGCTGTGGGCGTTGGAGAGTTGAGAGGAGTCATCCCTAGTACGAGAGGACCGGGATGAACGTGCCGCTGGTGTATCTGTTGTCCTGCCAAGGGCATCGCAGGTTAGCTACGCACGGAACGGATAACCGCTGAAGGCATCTAAGCGGGAAGCCGTCCTCGAGATGAGCTCTCCCATCCCTTCGAGGGAGTAAGACCCCTGGTAGACCACCAGGTTGATAGGCCGGCGGTGCAAGCGCAGTGATGCGCTCAGCCGACCGGTACTAATGGGTCGAGGGCTTGACGGATATTTATTTCTTACCTATGGCCTTGTGCAGTTTTCAAGCTCCACCGGGGCGGTCTCGCAAATTTCCGGTGGTGCATAGCGGGGAGGAAACACCTCTTCCCATTCCGAACAGAGCAGTTAAGCTCCTCAGCGCCGATGGTACTTGGAGGGCAACCTCCTGGGAGAGTAGGTCGCCGCCGGTTCTTTTTTGAGGTCCGCCACAAGGAGAGTCACGGACCTGGATGCGTCCGATTGAGCTGCGCGACTACCCCACCGTCGCGCGGCTCGCGTGGCGCTGCCACGCCACGCCGCACGCCGGCGACGTCTCGCTTGCTCCTCGAACGCCCCAGGCCCATGCCTCTCCTCGCGACGAACCTCGGGATTCGCACTTTCTCTTCGCCGGCTCCTCGAGCCCGTACTCGCCCAAGGTGGCGAAGTCAATCGCCAGGTCGATGGCATCTGCGATGCGGCTGCTGAAGGTCTTTCTCGTATCGAACATAGGTTCGACTCTACGGACGCTTCCGGACGGCTTCCCCATCTTGCAGGCGCTTTTGCAATTCGTGCCTGGCAGCGGCCTTTTTCGCGATTTCGGCTGGCTTGTCGAAGGCAAGGACGATGGCTGCCGTCTCGGCCGGTTTCTCGACGTTGGGGGAATGGCCGGCGCCCTGGATCAACTTGGTCTGGGCGCCGGCGGCTCGATAGGCGGCCAGGGCGACGCCGGGATCCTTTGCTATCTGCTCCTCAGCACCCATGATCGCGAGAACCGGCTTGCCGGTGGCGGCGGCACGCTGCGGAAGCGGCTCTTCGCCGGTGTAGTTATCGAAGGCGTCGTGGGAGCCGGTGTAGGAGCTGTAGGTCATCCGCTTTACGTCCTCGACGAAAGCATCGGGAACCTTAAAACCGGGCGCGAAGGCAACTCCGAGGCCGTCCTTGATCGAGAAGTCGGGCTTGATCCGCCAGAGGGTCTGTCCAATCACGGGCTTGAACGGCAATTCGCCGATGAATCCGACGTCGCCGTAGCTGTCATCGGGGATGCTGTCGATCGTCACGAGGCGATTGACAAGCCGCGGTGATTGTTCCGCCAGAGCGATTGAAACGGGGCCACCCAGCGAATGACCGACGACCTCGGCGTTGCGTACGCCCAGTCGCCCCAGGACACCCGCAATCAGATCGGCCTGGTTTTCGATCGAATACCCAGATGAGGGCTTCTCGGAGCCGCCGTGTCCAAGCAGGTCGACCGCGATCACCCGGTGATCCCGATCGAGGCGGGGAATCACCCCGTCCCACCAATTGATCGCGCAGGTGAAGCAGTGGATGAGGACAATCGGGCTGCCGCCACGTGGCCCTTTTTCCACGACCTCGATATCGCCGCCGGGCAGGCTGACGATGCGACCGCCGGGTTCGGTCACCGCAGCCGACTTGGTTTCTGCGTCGACGACCAGCGCGTTGACCCCGATCACGACAACGAGGGCGACAATGACGCCGATCAGAATCTTCCATCCCCGTCCCATTGCGGAGGTACCCTAGCCGGAACCCATGGAGAAGTTCGTAATAGATGGAGGCACGCCGCTCTCAGGAGAGCTGACTGCAGCCGGCAACAAGAACGCCGCCCTGCCGATCCTCGCTGCATGCCTGCTGACCGACGAGGAGCTGCTCCTGCACCGGGTACCTCGGATCCGCGACACCGAAGCGCAGATCGCTCTCCTGGAACACCTCGGGGTGGAGGTTGGCTGGGTGGCCGACAACAGCCTTCGCCTCTGTGCCGCGGGGGTAACCGTCGTCGAGGTCGATGAGGATCTCTCCAGCAAGATCCGCGCCTCCTTCCTGCTGGCCGGTCCCCTGTTGGCGCGATTCGGCGAGGCGCGCATGCCGCCTCCCGGGGGTGACTTCATCGGACGCCGGCGGCTCGACGCGCACCTCGATGCCTTCTCCGATCTCGGCGCCCGCGTCGATGGCGATCGCTGGATCGAGCTGAACGCTCCGGCGGGCGGCCTGCGGCCCTGCGCGATCTTCATGGACGAGCCCTCGGTGATGGGAACCGAGAACGCGCTGATGGCGGCGGCGCTGACGCCGGGCCCGACGACGATCTCAAATGCCGCCTGCGAGCCACATGTGCAGGACCTGGCCCGCCTGCTGACCGGCATGGGCGCGGAGGTGACCGGCATCGGGTCCAATGTGATGACGGTGCACGGTCGCGACCGCCTGGGCGGCGCTGAGCACACGATCTCGCCCGACCACATCGAGGTCGGCAGCTTCATGGCGCTTGCCGCCGCAACCGGCGGTCAGCTGCGAATCCGCGACGCGGCTCCCGGCGATCTGGTCATGGTTCGCCGCCAGTTCCGGCGCCTCGGCTTGGAGTCGACGATCGAGGGGAACGACGTGATCGTCCCACCCGAGCAGCGACTGCGGATCAAGACCGACATCGGCGACGCGATTCCGAAGATCGAGGATGGCCCCTGGCCGGCTTTTCCCGCGGACCTGACCTCAATCGCGCTGGCGCTCGCCACGCAGGCAGATGGCGAGATCCTGATCTTCGAGAAGATGTTCGAGAACCGCCTCTTCTTCGTCGACAAGCTGGTCGCGATGGGCGCTCGGATTACGCTCTGCGATCCCCACCGGGCGATCGTCAGCGGTCCGAGCCGTCTTCATGCCGAGCGCGTCGAGAGTCCCGACATCAGGGCCGGGATGGCGATTCTCATCGCCGCCCTGGCGGCAGAGGGGACCTCGGAGATCGGCAACATCCGCCAGATCGACCGCGGCTACGAGTCAATCGATGAGCGGCTGCGCGGCCTCGGCGCCCGGATCGAACGCGTCTCTGCAGAGATCCCGGCTTAGGACGGTTGACGACGAATTTCCGCATCCACGGACGACACGCCTGGCACGGCGCTGGATCGGCACCCACGACCTTGCGCGTAACGCTGCTACGCGCCGCGGCCGCGTGCACCGCCCAGCTTGGCCAGTCGCGCCCCCGCGGGCACGCAAATTCGTCGTCAACCGTCTAGCAGGCTTTCTCTCGCCGTTCTCGTAAGGTCAGGCGCATGATTCATCCGATCCCCCCAGGGACGCGCGACATTCTCCCGGATGAGATGCGGGAGCTGCGCCGCCTGCACCTCGCCCTGGTCGAGGTCTTCGAGAGCCGCGGCTACGGCGAGGTGGCGACGCCCGCGATCGAGTACGACGAGGTGCTGGCGCGCGGCGACGGCCGCACTGCTGCCTCCGCCTACCGCTTCTTCGACGAGCGTGGCGACCTGCTCGCCCTGCGCTCCGACATGACCGTGCCGATCGCGCGTCTGGCTGCCTCACGCTTCACTGCCGCCGAGAAGCCGCTGCGGTTCTGCTACCTGGCAAACGCGTTCCGCGCGGTGCGCCCGCAGCGAGGCCAGATGCGCGAGTTCGCGCAGGCCGGGGTGGAGCTGATCGGGGCGCCGGCGCCGGCCGGCACGGTCGAGGTGATCGAGGTCCTCGAGGCGGCACTCGAGGCGGCAGGTCTGGACCGTGCGGTGATCGGCCTCGGCGACGCAGACCTATTCCGCCAGCTGCTGACCGAGCTCGGAGTCGAGGGCGAGGATCGCAACACGATCCTGTCCCGCCTAGCCACACACGACTTGGTCGGACTCGAGGCAGAGCTTTCCCAGGCCGGGATCGGCGAGGAGCAGGTCGCAACCTGCGTTGCCCTATCGCAGCTGCGCGGCGGCCGCGAGGTGCTGGAGCAGGCGCGAACGATGGGCGGCGGCGCTGTCGAGCGGGCGACGGCACGGCTTGGCGAGACTTTCGAGGCGCTTGAAGAACGGGGTGTCGCCGAGCGGGTCAGGGTAGACCTCGGGCTGTTGCGGGACCTCGGCTACTACAGCGGCGCCATCCTCGAGGTCTACGACCCCGCTCTGGGGCACGTGCTGGGCGGCGGCGGGCGCTACGACGGATTGTTGAAGCGCTTCGGGGTCGACCTTCCCGCAGCCGGGTTCGCCCTCTACCTGGAGCGCGTCCACGTTGCCCAGACGGAGGAGGAGTCGCGGCGGAAGGGGGCCTCGTGAACGTCGAAGTCGCCGGTACCGCTCGAGCCAAGCCGGAGGGCCCGCTGAAGCTCGCGGTGCCGCGCGGCGCGCTGCTCGACGGAACCCTGGACGTGCTCGACGCCGCCGGTGTCGATACGGCCGCCGTCCGCGGCGAGTCGCGTGCGCTGATCTTCCCGGGGGAGCGGATCAGTCTGGTGACGATGCGACCCTCCGACGTGCCGACCTATGTCGAGGCCGGCGCCGCAGACGTCGGCATCACCGGCAAGGACGTGCTCCTCGAGCAGGCGGACCGCATGGTCTACGAGCTGCTCGATCTCGGCTTCGGACGCTGTCGCATGGTGCTTGCCGGCCGCAAGGGAGACGAGAGTCTTGGCGAGTCGCAGCGTCGCCTCGGAATGATGCGGATCGCGACCAAGTATCCGCGGATCGCCGAACGCTATTTCGAGTCCACCGGTCGCCAGGTCGAGACGATCGAGGTCAAGGGCTCGGTCGAGCTGGCGCCGCTGATCGGGCTCGCCGACGGCATCGTCGACCTCGTCGCCACCGGCCGCACGCTCGAGGAGAACGATCTCGAGGTGCGCGAGGAGATCGTCGAGTGCACCGCGCGCTTCGTCGCCAATCGGGTTGCCCACAAGCTGCGGGCGAAGGAGATCGACGAGCTGACTGCGAAGCTGCGCGAGGCGACGGCGCGATGAGAGTGCGGCGTTTCGAGTGGATCGAGGCGGAGGGGACTGCGGCCGCGATACGCAGATGGACGGCAGAGAAGGCGCCAGCGGTTGACGTCGCGTCGATCGAGCGCGAAGTTCGCGAGGGCGGCGACGCGGCGCTGCTGCGGTTGACCGAGCGCTTCGACGCGACCGAGCGGTCGCCGCAAGCGCTGCGGGTCGACCCGGGGGCGATTGCGGATGCCCTGGCCAGCCTCGACCCCAGCATCCGCGAATCGCTCGATCTGGCGATCGCCAACGTCCGCGCTGTCGCCGAGGCGCAGCTCGACGGCGGACACCGCCAGGTGGATCTGCCGCAGGGACAAACCGTGACCTTGCGCAGCGTCCCGGCAGGGGCCGCCGGTATCTATGCGCCCGGCGGCCGCGCTTCGTATCCGTCGAGTGTGCTGATGGGCGCGGTCCCCGCCCGCGCCGCGGGGGTGGAACGGCTGGCCCTGGCGACCCCGCCGGGGCCAGGTGGCTCGATATCTCCGCTGGTCTTGGCCACGGCGGCTCTGTGCGAGGTGGACGAGATCTACGCGATCGGCGGCGCGCAAGCAATCTTTGCGCTTGCGTACGGCACCGAGACGATCGCTCCCGTCGACGTCGTCGCTGGCCCCGGCAACGCCTGGGTGCGCGAGGCCAAGCGGGCGGTCAGCGGCACAGTCGGGATCGACTCGCTCGCCGGGCCCTCCGAGCTGATGCTGATCGCCGGCCACGACGTCGACGCCGAGTGGGCGGCGCTGGACCTCTGCGCCCAGGCCGAGCACGGGGGGGATGGGCCACTGCTCGCGGTCGCCGTCGAGGAGGCTGTGCTGGAGGCCCTTGCGACGGCAACCGAGCGCGCCGCCGCCGAGCGACGCAGCGTCGGCGAGGCGCCGCTGGCGCTGGTCCAGGTGCCCGACCTCAGCGATGCGATCGACCTCGCCAATGCCTTCGCGCCCGAGCACCTAGAGCTGCTTGAGGAGGATGCGGCGCTGCTTGCCGACCGGGTGACGACGGCCGGCTGTGTGTTTGCCGGCCGCTACAGCGCTACCGCCTTCGGCGACTACGTCGCCGGCTCCAACCACGTGCTGCCAACCGGCGGCGCGGGGCGCTTCTCGGGCCCGCTCGGGCCCGGCGTCTTTCGTCGCAGTATCGCCACGGTGGAGGTTTCTGCCGGCGCCGCGGCGAAGTTGGCGCCACATGTCGAGGCGCTCGCCCGGGCCGAGGGATTCCCCGTTCACGGCGAGTCGGCGATGATTAGACGATGAGCAGAACCGCGAACAGAGTGCGCAGCACCGCCGAGACCAAGATCCAGCTCTCGCTCGATCTCGATGGCGGCGAGTCGAGCGCCGCGACCGGCGTCGGTTTCCTCGACCACATGCTTGATCTGCTCGCCCGCCACGGAAAGCTGGGACTGCGGGTCGAGGCGAGCGGGGACCTCGAGACCGGCGCCCACCACACGGTGGAGGACGTTGGCATCGTCCTTGGCCAGGCACTTGACGAGGCACTCGGCGACCGTGCCGGGATCCGCCGCTACGGCTCGGCGCTGGTGCCGATGGACGAGTCGCTGGCCGAGTGCGCAATCGACATCTCAGGCCGGCCGCTGTGCGTCTTTGACGCCGAGCTGCCAGCCACCTCGATCGCCGGCTTCGACAGCGAGCTCGCCGAGGAGTTCTTCCGTGCCGTCGCCAACGGCGCCAAGCTGACCCTGCACGTCTCGGTCCGCTACGGCAGCAACGTCCATCACATGATCGAGGCCTGCTTCAAGGCCTTCGCGCGAGCTCTCCGGGTCGCCGTCTCGGTCGACCCCGAGGAGAGAGGCGTGCCCTCGACCAAGGGGACCTTGAGCGAATGACGGCGCGTATCTGCATCTTGGACTATGGAATGGGCAACCTGCGCTCGGTCGAGAAGGCGCTGGAGCACGTCGGCGCCACCGCGACGATCGCGAGCGACCCTGCGACGATCCGTGCCGCCGACGGCGTGATCCTGCCCGGGGTCGGTGCCTTCCCGAAAGCGATGGAGAGAGTGCGAGAGCTGGGCCTCGACGATCTGGTCGCCGAGCGACGCGACGCCGGCGTGCCCATCCTCGGCATCTGCCTTGGCTTGCAGTTGCTGTTCGATTCGACCAGCGAGCTGGGTGGAGCGACCGGGATCGGCCTGCTCTCGGGCGCTGTGGCGGAGCTCGAGGCCGACGGCCTAAAGGTCCCGCACATCGGCTGGTCGCCGGTTCGCTGGGAGCAGGACTCGCGCCTGGCAGAGGGGATCGAGAGCGAGACGCCCTTTTACTTCGTCCACTCCTTCGCGCCAAGCCCCGGTCAGGAGGATCTGCTCGGCAGCGCGGCCTACGGCGCTCGCTTCGCCTGCGCGGCGGAGCGCGACAATGTCTTCGGCGTCCAGTTCCACCCCGAGAAGTCGAGCAGCGCCGGCCTGCGGCTGCTCTCCAACTTCGCCGGGGTCTGCGCGTCGACGCCTGCTCCGGCGTGATCCTCTACCCGGCGATCGACATCCGCGGCGGCCAGGCGGTGCGGCTGCTGCAGGGCGATTACGAGCGCGAGATCGCCTACGACGCCGATCCGGTCGACGCGGCCGTGCGCTGGGCTAGCGAAGGAGCGCGGTTCCTGCACGTGGTTGATCTGGACGGGGCAAAGGCGGGTGAGCCGCGGAACCTGGCGGCGGTGCGGCGGATTGTCGCGGCGGTTGATTGCCCGATCCAGGTTGGCGGAGGGTTACGGGATGCTGTGGCCGTGACGGCAGTTCTCGACGCAGGGGCCGAGAGGGTGGTGATCGGGACGGCAGCGCTGCGGGACCCGAAGTTCCTCGACGACATGCTGGATCGACACGGGGAGCGTGTAGTCGTCTCAGTAGACGCTCGCGACGGTCGGGTGGCCTTGGAGGGATGGACTGAAGCAGGTGAGGAGGGGGTGGTCGAGGTCGTCGCGGCGCTCGAGGAGCGCGGCGTGGCTCGCTTCCTCTGTACGGCGATCGAGGTCGACGGGACCATGGAGGGTCCGGCGCTCGTTCGGCTCGGCGAGATCGCCGCGGCCACCCAGTCGCAGGTCATCGCCTCAGGCGGCGTAGGGGAGCTGGCCCACCTCGAATCCCTCGCCCGCGAGGCCCCACCCAACGTCGAAGGCGCAATAGTTGGTCGCGCCCTCTACGAGCGCAAGTTCACCGTTGCCGAGGCGATCGCCGCGCTGCGCAGCACTCGAGGCGGCCCAGATTGAGCGCGGTCGTCGTTTCTATCGCTATGCGGCAGAAGAGGCGACCGCACCCCGAGCTCTAGGCTGTGGAGATGGTTCTGAAGCGTGTAATCCCTTGCTTGGACGTCGACGCTGGGCGCGTTGTCAAGGGGACGAACTTCGTCGGGCTGCGCGATGCGGGTGATCCGGTCGAGCTGGCCGAGCGCTATGACGCTGAGGGCGCCGACGAGCTCGTCTTCCTCGACATCTCCGCCGCGCCGGAGGGCCGCGGCACCCTCCTCGACATCGTCGAGCGAACCGCGCGTCGCGCATTCATCCCGTTGACCGTCGGTGGCGGGGTGCGCAGCGTCCGCGACATGCGCGATA
>DATFVC010000043.1:0-22929 GCA_035260485.1 Solirubrobacterales bacterium
CCCGGCGCCAGGGTCGCGAAGATCGGGTCGAGCCGCTCGACGGCTCCATCGGGCCCGCCGATCATCAGGCAGTAGCCGCGATCGAGGCCGAAGACGCCACCGCTGGTGCCGCAGTCGACGAAGTCGACTCCCTTTTCGCGCAGCTTCGCGGCACGGCGGATGTCGTCGCGGTAATAGGAGTTGCCGCCGTCGACGATCGCGTCGCCCGACTCCAGCACAGCGGCGACGTCCTCGACCGTCTTCTCGGTGATCTCCCCGGAAGGAACCATCACCCAGACCGCGCGCGGCGCGCTCAGCTTCGAGGCAAGCTCCTGCAGCGAGGAGACGCCGCCGGCGCCCTCGCCGGCCAGCTCAGAGACTGCGTCGGCGTTGACGTCGTAGGCGACGATGCGATGGCCGTCGCGCATCAGGCGGCGAGCCATGTTCGCTCCCATCCGGCCAAGTCCGACGATTCCCAGCTCCATCAGCAGCTCCTCCCATCCTCGCTCCACTCTCGCTTCGTCGGCCTACCCTACGCGACTCACCTGTATAGCCTGGCGGCAATGGCGAAGCGGAAGGACGGCGCCGCGGCCGACGTGCTGACGATCTTCGGGATCAGCGGCGACCTGGCGAGGAAAATGACCTTCCGCGCGCTCTACCGGCTCGAGGCCCGCGGCAAGCTCGACTGCCCGATCGTCGGCGTCGCGATCGACGACTGGGACACCGAGAAGCTGCGCCACCATGCCCACGACGCGATCGGCGCCACCGTCGACAACCCGGACGAGAGGGTCCTCGAGCGCCTCGCCGCCCGCCTCACCTACATCCAGGGCGACTACGCCGACGCCGACACGTTCAAGCGTGTCGGCGAGGCGATCGGCGACGCCAAGCGCCCGGTCTTCTACCTGGAGATCCCGCCGGCGCTCTTCGCCACGGTGGTCCAGGGCCTGGGCAAGGCCGGCCTGACCGAGAACGCACGGGTCGTGATCGAGAAGCCCTTCGGCCACGACCTCGAATCGGCGCGGGCGCTCAACGCCGAGCTGTGCGAGGTGCTGGAGGAGGAGCAGATCCTCCGCATCGACCACTACCTCGGCAAGGAGCCGGTGATGGACATCACCTACCTGCGCTTCGCCAACTCGCTGCTCGAGCCGGTCTGGAACCGCGAGCACGTCGCCCATGTGCAGATGACGATCGCCGAGGACTTCGGGGTCGACGACCGTGGCCGCTTCTACGACGCCGTCGGGGCGATGCGCGACGTGATCCAGAACCACGCCCTGCAGGTGCTGGCCCTGGTCGGGATGGGGCCGCCGACCGGCAACCACCACGACTCGATCCGCGACAAGAAGCTGGAATTCTTCAAAGCGACCCGCACCGCCGACCCGAGGCGCTATGTGCGCGGCCAGTACGACGGCTTCTGCGAGGTCAAGGACGTCGCCCCGGATTCGACCACCGAGACCTTCGCCGCGGTCGAGCTGGAGGTCGACAACTGGCGCTGGAGCGGCGTCCCCTTCTTCATCCGCGCCGGCAAGTGCATGCCGGCGAAGGCGAGCGAGGTGACCGTCACCTTCAAGCGCCCGCCGCGGCTCGGGATAGGCCCCGGCAAGCTGCCCGAACCAAATCGGCTGACGATACGGATCGAGCCCAAGCCCGGTTCGCGCATCCGCCTCTTCGCCAAGCAGGCCGGCGAGGAGGCATTCGAGCCCGCAGACCTCGAGGTGCTGTTCGAGAAAGTGCCGGGGGAGGATCCCGAGCCCTACGAGCGCCTGCTCGGCGACGCGCTCGCAGGACGCGCCCAGCTCTTCACCCGCCAGGACACGGTCGAAGAGACCTGGCGGATCGTCGAGCCGCTGCTCGAAAACCCGGGCCCGGTGCACCCGTATGAGCCTGGGACTTGGGGGCCGAAGGAGGCCAACGCGCTCACCCGTGGCATCTGCCAGTGGTATGAGCCCTGGCTACCGGCCTAGCCCGCCGGAGAAAGGCATAGCCTGGACGGCCGTGGACGGGCAGGCTGAATTGAACACCGAGCCGGCGCCCAGCCGGGCCGATGAACTGCTGGGGAAGCTTGGCTTCACGAGTTGGCGACCCGGACAGCGGGAGGCCGTCGAGGCGGCGCTGGCGGGGCGCGACTCCTTGATCGTGATGCCCACCGGTGGCGGCAAGAGCCTCTGCTACCAGTTGCCTGGGCTGGCATCGGAGGACCTGACGATCGTCGTCAGCCCACTGATCGCGCTGATGAACGACCAGTGGCGGCGACTGAGCGCCGCCGGGCACCCGGTGGCGATGGTGACCTCGGCAATGAGCGACGAGGCGGTGCGCAGCTCGCTGGCCCAGGTGCGCGGCGGTGAGGCGCGGATCGTCTACTGCTCGCCCGAGCGCTTCGGCTCAACCGTCTTCCTCAGCGCGATCGAGCAGCGCCGTATCGACCTGCTCGCGGTCGACGAGGCCCACTGCGTCTCCGAGTGGGGGCACGACTTCCGCCCCGACTACCTGCGCCTGCCGGAGATAGCCGAGCGGCTCGGGCGACCGACCGTTATGGCCTGCACGGCGACGGCGACCAAGGCGGTGGCGCGCGAGATCGCGGCGCGCTTCGAGATGCGCGAACCGCTCCAGGTGCGCTCCGGCTTCGACCGGCCCAGCATCTCCTTCGACGTCGTGCGGCTCGAAGGAACGGGCTCGAAGGCGCGGCGGATGGCGCTGCTCGAAGCCGGGCTCGCCGATCCGGCCAACCGCCCCGCGATCGTCTACTGCGGCACCCGCCGCGACACCGACGAGGTCGCGGCGACGCTGCGCGAAGCAGGGCTGCGCGCACTCCCCTACCACGCCGGCATGGAGTCCGAGGAGCGAGGCAGCACCCAAGCCCGCTTCATGGGCGGCGAGGTCGACGTCATCGTCGCCACCAACGCCTTCGGCATGGGGGTCGACAAGGCGGACGTGCGCTCGGTCTGGCACATGGCGATCCCGACCAGCCTCGAGGCCTACTACCAGGAGGCAGGCCGCGCCGGCCGCGACGGCCTGCCGGCCAAGGCCGTGCTGCTGGCGATGAAGGCCGACCTTGGCCGGCTGGTCCGCTTCAACCAGCAGCGCGCCGGCAATCCCGAGCTGGCGATCGCCCACGAGCGCGGCTGGCGCGACTACCAGACGATCAAATCGTTCATTTACTCAGAGCGCTGCCGGCGGCGCAGCGTGCTCGACCATTTCGGCGACAACGAGGCCGGCCGGCCGCTGACCCGCTGCTGCGACGTCTGCGATCCCGAGAGCTGGCTGCCCGACCCCGAGACGATCGTCGTCCGCCGCCCCCGCAGCGCCAAGAAGCCCGCGGCGGCGCCAATCGACCTCTCCGCCGCCGACGCGCCCCTGTTCGAGCAGCTGAAAGCGTGGCGGCGGCGCGCCGCCGACGGCAAGCCGGCCTTCACCGTCGCCCACAACTCCACCCTCGAGGCGATCGCCGCCACCCGCCCGGCGAATGACGATGCCCTGCTGGCGATCCGCGGCATCGGCCCCAGCTTCGTCTCCAAGTACGCCGCCGAGGTCCTGGTGATCGTCAACCAATCACAACACGCCTAGGCGAGCGCTGCTGCGAAGATAAACGTCGTGGTGTTCCTGAGGGGCATGGGACGGGGTCGCAAGATCGCCCTGCTGGTCGCCGCCTGCGTGGTGGTGCTCGCCGGCCTTGCCTGGCTGAACCGCCCCCGCGACGAGCCCACCAGGCCCACCGTCGACGACGCGGTTCGGTCGTTCCGGGCGGAGAGCGAATCCGGGGGAGCCGGGGCCGGCCCGAAGGGACCGGCGCTCGGCGTCTACCGCTACGCGACGCGAGGCTCGGAGACGGTGAAGGGCGCGGCCTTCGGCGCGACCCACGACTACGACGGAGTCTCGACGATCGTCCTCAGCGCGGGACGGTGCGGGGCGAGGGAGCGGTGGCAGGTGCTGGCCGGGCGGTGGAGCGAGGGGGAAGCTTGCCCGGTGAAGAACGGCGAGACATCCACAACGGTGACCGAATTCCACGAATTCTTCGGCAGTGGGCAGGAAGACTCGTTCCACTGTCACGGCATCTCCGCATCCGGGACGTCGACGTTGCGGGCCGGGGCGCGCTTCTCCAGCGTCTGCAAATCGGAAGACTCCTCGATATCGACCGCCTCGCGAGTCGTGGGGGTCGAGAGGGTCGCGGTCGGAGCGGAGAGCTTCGACGCGATTCGCGTCGAGTCGCGGAGCACGCTCGGCGGTAAGACCTCGGGCTCCGCCAAGCGCGAGGAATGGCGCCGCCGATCCGACGGCCTGCTCCTACGGCGCTCAGCCGAAAGCGAAGCTGACACGAGCGCGGGCGGCGGCTCCCATTACAGCGAGCGGTACACGCTCCAGCTGCTCTCGACCAAGCCGCGGCGCTAGCTCGACCGCCTCGGGCTAGGCGTCGTCCCTGCCGAAGTTGGCGAGCGCGACCTGTTCGGCGAGCTTGAGCAGACCCAGGGTCGAGTGCGGCGAGGACGCGGTGCTTCGCATCCGCACGTGGGAGCCGTGCGGTCCCCTGATCTCGACGATGGTGCAGATGTCGCCGATCTCGCTGTCGTCTCCGTAGTCGGCTTCGATCGCTTCCATCTGCGATGCGATGTGCTGCCCCACTTTGCTCTGATCAAGCGCCACCTGAACCACCCTTCCGCCTTCGATCGCTAGTCCGTGACCTGAAGTAAAGCGTTGATCGCGAGTGCGCGGCCGCGGATCGGTCGCGGCGTCCCCCACGCTTCACAAGTCAGTCACCAATTGGCCACTTCTCGTCCACATCTGGCCCGGCCCCGGCATCTAGCTTCGCAGCGAGGAAGTCCAACCGAAAGGAATCGCCAATGAGACGTGTTCTTCTCGCCGTTGCGGTCTTCGCGATAACGGCACTTATCGTGCCGGTCGCCGGCGCCGACAGTGGCCACTCCCAGAGCCACGGCCGTTCTGATCAGTATCACGGACGCTCCGACGAGCATCACGGTGACGATCATTCAGCCGGCCCGACTACCTATGCCGTGATCGGCGACACGCCTTACGGCCTGCCGCAGATCGAAAACTTCCCCAACGACATCGGCGAGATCAATGCCGACCCGAAGGTGCGCCTGGTCATGCACTCCAGGTGACGTTCTCGACGAAGTTGCCGCCCTGGGTCTCGACGCGCTGCGGGTGCTGGCCGAGGCTCCAGCCGGGATGGTCGAAGAAGATCCGGTGGATCTCGCTGAGCCGTGCCGGGCGGGAGTCGCCGTTCAGCACCGGCCCGGCAGGCCAGTAGCCGCCGTTGTTGGCGCGGTGGCGCTTGCGCAGGAGGCCCTGGGCTTCCATGGCCCGGTGCTGCTGTTGAACGGCGACTCGCACAAATTTGTCGACGACTACCCGCTCGCCGACCCGAGCCGCCCGCAGAACAAGTCGATCTACGGGATCACGCAGGACGTGCCCAACCTGCACCGGATCACGGTCAACGGCAGCACCACCCCGTGTCACGAGTGGCTGAAGTTGACCATCGACCCGCACGCGAGCGGCGTCTTCAGCTACCAGCGGATGCCGTTCAGCAAACAGCCGGGGTTCGACCACACGATCTGCCCCGAGAAATAGCGGGTTGGCCGACGGGTCCTGTCGCGGGGACCCGTCGGCCGCGCCAGGCGAATTGCAGCGGCGAAGCAGGTGGCATGGCACTATCCGCGGCTCCCTTCGATGGTCGGTGCCCGTCACAAGGTGGCTGTACTCGGGGCGCTCTGCGCCACTGTCCTGCTCTGCCTGGTCGCCGCCGCACCGGCCGGGGCAATATCCCTGGTGCCCCACGGTAAGAAGGTCTTCTTCGGCGCCAGCGACACCGGCGACAGCGCCGACTTCGGCCACTTCAGCTCCGCGCTGCACAAGCACCCGGCGCTGATCGAGAGCTTTCGCGCCTGGGGCTCGGACTTCCCGGGGTCGATCGAACGCTGGCAGGCGGCGCGGGCACGGCCGGTGCTGCACATCACCACCGCCGACAACAACGACGGGCACGAGATCATCACGCCGCGCGGAATTGCCACCGGCGGCGGCGACGAATACCTGATCCGCCTCAACGAGCTCTTCTGGGCAAAGGACATGCGCGCCTACATCCGACCGCTGGGCGAGCCCAATCGCTGCCTCAACGTCTACGCGTCATACGACTGCGCCGGCAACCCGCGCGACTCGTCCCACACTCCCCGCTGGTACAGACTCGCCTTCCGCCGCATCTATGTGATCGTCCACGGCGGTGGCAAGCGCGCGCAGATCGACGCTCGCCTGCACAAAGCCGGGCTGCCGCCGCTGCAAAGCGACGTCGCCGGGCTGCCGAGAGCGCCGGTCGAAGTGGTCTGGAGCCCACTGCCGGCGGGCTCACCGACCGTGCCGCAGAACCGGCCCCGCTACTACTACCCGGGCTCCCGCTGGGTCGACTGGGCCGGCACCGACTTCTACTCCGACAACCAGGACTGGAAGTCGCTGAACGGCCTCTACCGGCGCTTCGCCGACAAGCCCTTCGCGATCACCGAGTGGAGCGTCGACACCGGCGACGACTCTGCCTACGTACGCAAGCTGATGACCTGGGTCGAACGCCACCGCCGCACGAAGATGCTCGTCTACTACCAGGACTTCGGCTCCACCAGCTCCTACCGGATCCAGAACTGGCCGGTCAGCCTCGGCGTGCTGCGCAACAAGATCCACAACGGCCGCTTCCCCTCCTACGCCCCGTTCCCGCCCAAGGCGCCACCGCCTCCGCCGGGCGGGGTCTCTTCGAAGGCACCTCGCTAGGGCCGATCGAACAGCACGGCGTTGTTCGAGTAGCCGGTGAAGTTGCGGACGATGCGGCCCCAGCCAAGCCGCTGGGGACGCATCGAGCGGTAGCGAATCAGCGTCATACGGCCGAGGGTGGTCCGCTGGACCTGGCGGAAGCTCGGCGGCAGGGCGCTGTCTGCGCCGGGCGGCGGCGGACGGCCGCTGACCACGTCGACCTCGCTCACCGCGCGCGGCGCCCGCCGCCACTGCTTCCACTCGACGCGGGTCTCGCCGCTGCCGAGGTAGAAGGCGAGCGGTTCGTCGCCCTGCTCCCAGACGAGGATCGCCCGCGGGCCACGCGGCGGGCCGATCTGCCGCGCCACGCTGCGCCAGTCGTCGCGCTGCAAGGCCGGGCGGAAGTCCGCGTAGACGCAGAAGGCGAACAGGTAGGCGACGAGGGCGATACCCACCCCCGCCCCCAGCCAGCCGGCGCGCGGCGCCGCGATCCCCGCCGCGCCGACCAGCGCCAGCGGGATCAGCGCCGGCAGCAGGTTGCGCTCCAGAACGAAGTCCTGGCCAGCGGCGGCGAAAGCGAGCGCGAGCGCTATGGCGCCACCACCGACCGCAAACGCCACCGCGGCGCCGCGCTTCTCCCGCGTGCTGCCGCGAACCAGCAGCAGCCCGACCGCCACCGCGAACAGCGCGATCGGCGCCAGCGCGTGCTTGAGCAGGCCGGCCTCGCCGACGAAGAAGCTGATTCCCGTCTCCCGCAGCCGACCGACCATGCCGAAGCTCGCGATCCAGTCGTTGTTCTTGCCGCGGGCCTGGTGCAGGGCGATCGGCGCCAGCGCCGCCCCGGCCAGCACCACCCCGCCGACCGCCCACAAGACCCGGCGCAGCGGTCTGACGGCGAGCAGCAGCCAGGCGGCCTCGATCGCCAGCGGGAAAAAGGCAAAGTAGTGGGCGCTGAGCGCCAGTGCCGAGAAGACGGCCCACCAGGCGAGGTCGCGGGCCGCTCCGGTCCGCCGCGCCCGCGCGAAGAAGAGCAGCGCCGCCGTGCTGAGCAGAACCAGCAGCGCGTAGGCGCGCGCGTCCTGCGAGTACCAGACCAGCATCGGCTCGACGGCGACGATCGCCGCCAGGGTGAGTCCCGCGCGGCGGCCGATCAGCTCCCGCCCGGCCAGGAAGGCGACCGGAACGGTGCCCGTGCCGAACAGCGCCGAGAGCGAGCGCAGACCGACCTCGTGCACGCCGAACGCGTGCGACCACAGCCAGGCGAGCAGGTAATAGAGCGGCGGGGTCGACTCCCCCGCCCAGACCTCGTGCATAGTCTGCGGCAGGCCGGCAAAGAGGACGCGGCCGGCGGTGACCGCCTCGTCGTGGCGGTAGCTCTGCAACCCTAGGGTGGAGAAGCGGATCGCCGCCGCCAAGGCCGTCAGGCCGAACACGGCCCAGAAGAACCATCGCGTCCGAGCCGTGTTGGGGGAGGTGTAGGGGCCCATCCAGTCGAAGGGAATGCGGATGAATCACGGCCGAGACAGGGCAACGGTACTCGCAGTGCTGGCCGTAACGGCGGCGCTCGCGCTCGGCCCGGCGGCGGCGGCCGACGCCAGCCTGCTCCAGCCGGCCAAGGGCAAGACCTTCTTCGGCCTCACCGACAGCGGCGTCACCTCCCAGTTCACCGAATTCGGCGAACTGGTCGGCAAGCACCCGGCGATCATCGAGACCTTCCGTTCCTGGGGCGATGACCTCAAGGGCTCGATCAAGCGCTGGCAGAAGGCCCTCTCCCGCCCCGTCCTCCACCTCACGACCGCCGACCCCAACGACGGCCACCAGCTGATCGACCCGCGGCAGATCGCCCAGGGATACGGCGACGACTACCTGATCAACCTCAACTACATCTTCTGGTCGGGGAATATGAGGGCCTACATCCGGCCGTTGGGCGAGCCGAACCGCTGCCTCAATGTCTACGCCGCCTATGACTGCGGCGGCAACCCGATCTCCGTCGCGCAGAAGCCCGACTGGTACAGAATGGCCTTCCGCCGCATGTACATCGTCCTGCACGGCGGCGGCAAGCTGGCGAAGATCGACCGCCGCCTCGCCGAAGCGGGCCTGCCGCCGCTGCGCAGCGAATCCGTGCCCCTGCCCACCGGGCTGCCGGCGGCTCCGATCGAGGTGGTCTGGAGCCCGCTGCCGGGCGGCTCGCCCGAAGTCCGCCAGAACCTGCCCGGCTTCTTCTACCCCGGCTCCCGCTACGTCGACTGGGTGGGGACCGACTTCTACGCCAACTACCCGGTCTGGAAATCGCTGACCGGGTTCTACGAACGCTTCGCCCGCCGCGAAGGCAAGCCCTTCACGCTGACCGAGTGGGGGCTGAACGGCAGCGACGACACCAGCTTCGTCAAGCAGCTGTTCGCCTGGGTGCAGCGCCATCCGCGCTGCCGGATGCTGATCTACTACCAAGACTTCGGCTCGACCAGCCCCTACCGACTCCAGAACTACCCGGAAAGCCTCTCGATCGTGAGCCACAAGCTCAGCTCGCCGCGCTTCCCCTCCTACGCCTTCGAACCGCCGCAGCCGCCGCCCCCGCCGCCCGGTGGAGTGACGCCGTAGCCGGCCGGCTGGAGCGGGCACTGCGGCGAGCGATGGAGTCGCCGCACCTGGTGGCGCTGGCCGGGATCGTCGTTCTCGGCGCCGCCCTGCGCTTCGCGACGCTCGACCTGCAGAGCTACCGCTACGACGAGGCGGTGACGGTGGGTCGGGTCCTCCACCCCAGCCTCTTCGACACCCTCGCCACCGTCCCCAGGAGCGAGTCGACCCCGCCGCTCTACTACCTGATGGCGTGGCTGTGGTCGCGGCCGTTCGGGACCGGCGAGGTCGGGCTGCGCTCGCTCTCGGCGCTGGCGGGAACCGTCTCGATCGCTGTCGTCTACCTCGGCGCCGTGAAGCTGCCGCTGCCCCGACGGGCGGGCCTGATCGCGGCCGCGATCGTCGCCGTCAGCCCGGTGCTGATCTGGTTCTCCCAGGACGCCCGCGCCTACGCGCTCGCCTTCCTGCTCACCGCCCTCTCCTTCCTCTTCTTCGCCCGCGCACGGCGCAGCGGCGCCGGCCGCGACCTCGCCTGGTGGGCGGGCTTCTCGGCCCTGGCTCTCGCCACTCACTACTTCGCCGGCTTCGTCGTCCTGCCCGAGGCGGCGCTGCTGATGTGGGGGGCGGCGGAGAGGCGCCGGGTCGCAATCGCGATCGCTGCGGTGCTCGCTGCAGGGGCGCTGCTGCTGCCGATAGCGCTGCAGCAGGCCGGGAACGCCCACGCCGCCTGGATCGCCGAACAGCCGCCCTCCCAGCGCCTGGAACGGGCCGGGGCGAAGCTCGTCGGCGACGACAACGGCAACGAGCACGGCGCGCGTCAACCGGGGCCGATCCCGCTCGGCGTGCCGGCGGCGCTTGCCCTCGCCGCGCTGGCGCTGCTGCTCTGGCGCGGTGAGGCCGGCGAGCGGCGCGGCGCGGGGATCGCCGCGGCGGTGGGACTGGCCGGAGTGGGCTTACCGCTGCTGCTCGGCGCCTTCGGCGCCGACTACCTCGACGGGCGCAATCTGATCCCGGTATTCGTGCCGCTCATGGTGCTGCTGGGCGCAGGGTTCGGGGTGCGCCGAGCGGGCTGGGCGGGTCTCGGCCTGGCCGCTGCCTTCTGCCTCTGCTCGCTCGCCTTCGCAATCGAGATCGACCGCCTCCCTCGGCTCCAGCGCGAGGATCTGCGCAACGCAGCCGCGCAGGTGGGGCCGCTGCGCCCGGGCAAGGCCGTCGTCACGATCAGGTACTCGGGCAACCAGCCGCTGCGCTACTACCTGGGCGGGCGCTTCGCGACGGGGCCGCTGCCGCCACTGCGCGAGATCGACCTGGTCGGCTCGGGCATCGCGGCACGGCGGAGCGCCGGACGCCTGCTCCCGCCCGCCTTCCACCGGGTCGAGTCGAAGCCCGTCTCCTACAACTTCACCCTGACCCGCTACCGCGCCCTCCACCCGGTACGCGTGCCGCTGCGAACCCTTGAAGCTGGCGCTCTAGTCGGCGGTGGCGCAAAAGCTTCAGTGCTGGTTTCCGGGTCGCCGTAGGTGCCTCGCGGGCTTCGCTTTCCGGTTGTCCGCCAGCCCCGCCTTCCACTTGTATGGCTGGAGCGCGTTGATGCTCGAGTAGCCGACCAGGTAGATGCGGCGCCCGTCGGAGATAACCGGCGTGTAGGTGCCGGTCTTGTAGTGGAAGACGCGGCGGCCGGTCTTCATCGCGAAGCCCTCGGTCGAGCCGTTGCTGAACTCGGCCGCATAGACGATGTCGCCGACAGCCGAGAGCGAGCCGATCACCGAGCCGCCGGCGGAGCGGATCCAGCGCGGCTCGCCGCTCTTCGCGTTGAGCGCGTAGATGTTGCCGTCGAAGGAGCCGATGTAAACGGTCGGGCCGGTGTGGCGGGTGTTTGCGACGACGGGGCCGGAGTAGACGTAGCCGCCGGTCGAGTAGCTCCAGGCGAGCGTGCCGTCCTTCTGGTCGAAGCTGTAGACGCGGGTGTCGTTGTTGCCGGCGTAGACGCGGCCATAGGCGAGGGCCGGGGTCGAGTAGAACTCGCCCGAGGTTCCAAAGCCCTGGCCGAGCGAGCCGCTCTGCCACTCGATCGCGCCGGACTTGGCGTCGACCGCGTTCATGTAGCCGCCGTAATCGCCGACGTAGAGAACTCCCTTGCGGTAGGCCGGCGCCGACTTGATCGGGCCGCCCAGGGTGGTCGCCCAGCGCACGTGCCCGTTGCGGGTGCTGAGCGCGAACAGCTGGTCGTTTTCGCAGCCGAAGTAGACGGTGCCGTCGAGGACCAGCGGCGAGGACTCCGCCCGGCCCGGCAGTGCGTGTTTCCAAAGCACCTTTCCGGTCCTGGCGTCGAGCTTCACCACATGGCCCGGCACGAGGTTGACGATGTAGAGGCGATGCTTGTAGTAAGCAGGGGAGGAGGCGTTGAGCCGGCCGATCCGGCGTTCCCAAAGCACCCTGCCGGTGTCGGCGTCGAGGGAGAAAGCGGTGCCGCTGTTGTTGACCGCGTAGAGCTTGCCGCCGGCGTATATCGGCGGGAACTCGAGCAGCGGCCGCTCGGTGTAGTGCCAGATCAGCTTGTACGGCGGCTTCACCCCCTTGACCGGCAGGTAGCGGGTGCGGGCGGGATTGAGGCCGAACATCGGCCAATTGACCGTCTTCGCCTGGGGTTTCGGGGGCTTCTGCGGCTTGAAGGCGACGTTGGAGTTGTGGACGTCGGCAGGTCGCTTCAGCAGCTCGTAGGCGAGCACGCCGCCACCCACCAGCAGCACAAGGGCGGCGGCGCCGGCGGCGAGTGCCAGGCGCCGGTGCTCGCGCCAGAACCAGCGCGGATGCCGTACCGCCCGCCGGGTCCCGCGCCAGACTCGCTGCAGGCGGCGGGAGACGTCGCTCACCACAGCTCCTTCTCGTCGAGCAAGCGACCCATGCGGGCCGGTCAGACCCCGGCGACAGCGCGCCGCTCGGCCTCGGATACGACGCCGTTCAAAAGTTCCGTGACGGCTCGCTCGAGCGCGAGCATCACGACCCTGCCGGCGAAGGGAACGGTTGGAATTGCCTTCAGGGCGTAGGTGACCTTGGTACCTCCGTCGCTGGGCTCCAGCGAGACGGTGCCGAGATGATCGCGGAGTGGCAGCCCTGACAGCACCTTGTAGGAGAAGCGGCTCGGCCGCTCGTAGATGACCACCTCCTCGCGTATAGGCGGGCCGACGGCACTCAGCACACGGATCGCCCCCACTCCATTCGGGGCAGGCTCGCCCTCGCGCTCGAGCTCTGACTTGCGCAACCGCGTGATCTCCGCGTACCGGCAGTGATCCGTCAGCACATCGAACACGACCTCAGGCGGCGCACCAACCTCGCGCACAAGAGTGAAGCTAGCCACGGCCGGAGCCTAGCGTGAGGACCGGGTACCCCGGTCCTCACGCCAACCGCCAGCGCTTGGGATCGCTTCCCTCGACCGGCGCGACCTCGCCCAGGATCGCCAGGTGGTCGAGACTGGAGAGGACTATCTGCAGCGCCCAGACGCTGCCCGGGCTGTTGACGTTCTCGGAACCGATGATGTCAGCGACGATCTCGAATGCGGTCTTCTCGCCCTCCCCAAGCGAGTCGCGCACTTTGCCGAGCAGCTCGTCGACCTGTCGCCGGGCCTCGGCGATCTTCGCCTCAGGGTCGCGGAAGGTGCGGCCGTGGCCGGGCAGGACCAGATCGACCTCCAGCGGCTCGACCTGGTCGAGGCTGTGGAGGAATTCGCCGACCGGGTCGGGGCTGTGGCCATGGTCGAAGAAGAGGACCGTGCGTCCGAGCAGGTGGTCGCCGGAGATCATCAGCTTGCGCTCGGGCTGGTGCAGGACGACGTGGGACGGAGCGTGGCCTGGCGTCTCGTGCACCTGCCAGGCGCCGAGATCCGTTTCGACCTCGACCCCGGGCAGCAGGTCGCGATCCGGAACGGCGATCGCATCGATCCCGTTGTCGTCGTCGTCCCTGTGCCGCTGCCGGTAGCGCTCCAAGGAGGCCGGCGGCACGCCGCTCTGCCGCGCGACCTCGATCCGCCGCTCCAGCGACGCGGCGGGATCGTCGGCGTGCAGGCGGATGTGTTCCCAGGCCGGATGAATCCAGAGCTCGCAACCGGCGCCGGCGACGATCGGCGCAGCCAGCCCGTAGTGGTCGGTGTGGGAGTGGGTGCAGACGAGCAGGCGGACGTCCTCGAGGCCAAAGCCGGCCTGGGCAAGGGCGATATCGAAGCGGCGCAAACCACCCTTGCCGCCGATCCCGGTGTCGAAGAGGACGATCCCGCCGTCGGCGGCAACAGCCCAGACGTTGCCGTGGGGCACGCCGGGCCAGGGCAGTGGCAGCCGCAACCTCCAGACGCCGGGAATCACTTTCTCCGCGCGGGGCGTCTCGGGCCGTTTGCGATCCTCGATCATCGTCGCAATCCTCTCAGGAGCCATCGGCTCGTCGCGTGATCGCCGTCAAGCTTGGATAGGTTGAGCGCGGATATGGCGTCGAACAGCCCCAAGCGCGCCGGCCTCGTCCTCGCGGCGCTGATCCTTGTCGCCGCCGTCGCCAACCTCAACCTGGCGGTTGCCAACGTCGCCCTGCCGGATATCGGCAAGGCCTTCAACGCCGGCCAGACGTCGCTCAACCTGGTCGCGATCGGCTACTCGCTCGGGCTGGCAACCTCGGTCCTCTATCTGGGCGCGGTCGGCGACCGCTACGGGCGCAAGAGGATGCTGCTGCTCGGCATGGGGCTCTCGATCCCGCAGGCGCTGATCGCCGGCTTCGCACCATCGATCGGGATCCTCTTCGCGGCGCGCGTGATCGGCGGAATCTCGGCGGGGATGGCATTCCCGACCACGCTGGCGTTGATCACCGCGCTCTGGTCCGGCCCGGCCCGGACCCGCTCGATCGCGCTCTGGTCAGCGATCGGCGGCGCGATCGCCTCGCTCGGGCCGCTGCTCTCCGGCGCCTTGCTCGAGCACTTCGACTGGGGCTCGGTCTTCTTCATCACCCTGCCGCTGGCGGCCATCGCCTTCTACATGGCCTGGCGCTACGTCCCCGCCCACGTCAACGAGACGACCGAGCCGGTCGACAACCTCGGCGGGATCCTCTCGATCCTCCTGATCGCGGCAATCGTGATGGGAATCAACCTCGCCCCGGTTCCCGGCAAGGGAACCCTGGCGATCGGGCTCGGCATGGTTGCGATCGCAGCGGCGATCGCCTTCGTGATCCGCCAGCGGCGGGCGCGCTCGCCCCTCTACGACCTTGGGGTTGCGTCGCGGCGCATCTTCTGGGTAGCGGCCTGCGCCGGGATCATCGTCTTCGGCTCGCTGATGGGAGCGATGTTCATCGGGCAGCAGTTCCTGCAGAACGTGCTCGACTACTCGACCGTCGATTCGGGCCTGGCGATCCTGCCGGCGGCGGCGTTGATGGTCGTCGTCGCTCCCCGCTCGGCCAAGCTGGTCGAGACCCGCGGCGCCCGCTTCACCCTCCTGATCGGCTACGTCTTCTGCCTGCTCGGCTTCCTCGCGATGCTGCTGCTCTGGAAGCAGGGCATCTCCTACTGGAAGGTCGGCCTCGGCTACGCGCTGATCGGGATCGGCGTCGGCTTTGCCGGCACCCCCGCCTCCCACTCGCTGACCGGCTCGGTGCCGGTGAAGCGCGCCGGCATGGCCTCGGGCACCGCCGACCTGCAGCGCGACCTCGGCGGCGCGATCATGCAGTCGATCTTCGGCGCCCTGCTCACCGCCGGCTACGCCGCCGCTGCCGGCGCCGCGATCGCCTCCTCGCCGGAAGCAAGCAAGGTCAGCGAGAACGTCCAGGGCGAGCTGACCAAGTCCTTCTCCAGCGCCTCCGACCTTGCCGGCCAGTACCCGCAGTACTCCAAGCAGATCATCGCCGCCGCCAAGACCTCGTTTCTGCAGGGCGATCGGATGGCCTATACCGCCGGGATCGTCGCCGTCCTGCTCGGGGCAGCGCTCGTCTTCTTCCTCTTCCCGAAGAAGGACGAGGAGGAAGCGCTGCTGGCGCAATACCACACCGAAGACACCTAGCGGTGTGACCACTGGCGGCCGCCGCGCGCTTGCGAAGATAGGCCACGATGGTCGCCGCCTCCGACACGCGCCAGTCCCGGCTCGGCGCGACCCTGCGCGAAGGCGAGCGGGTGACGCCGCTGGAGCTCTTCTTCGACCTCGTCTTCGTTCTCGCGATCACCCAGTGCACGGCGCTGATGTCCCACCACCCGACCTGGTCTGGACTGGCCCAGGGCCTGCTCGTGCTGGGCATGCTCTGGTGGGCGTGGACCGGCTATGCATGGTTGACCAGCGTCGTCGATCCCGAGGAGGGCGCCGTGCGGCTGGTCATGTTCGGCGCGATCGCGGCGCTGCTGCTCGTCTCGCTCTGCGTCCCGGACGCGTTCGGCAGCCTGGCACTCGCATTCGCCCTGACCTACGGCGTGGTGCGGAGCGCCCACATCGCCCTCTTCATGCTCGCCAGCCCCGAGGACGATGGCCTGCGCCACTCGGTGCTCGGGCTTGCAGCCAGCAGCGCGGTCGCGGTCATGCTGCTGCTCGCTGCTTCGCTGTTCGACGGCCTCGCGCAGGGGGCGCTGTGGGCGCTCGCCCTGCTCCTCGACATGGGCGGTCCCTACTTCTTCGGCTCCGAGGGTTGGAAACTGATGCCGGAGCACTTCGCCGAGCGCCACGGCCTGATCGTGATCATCGCCCTCGGCGAGTCGATCGTCGCGATCGGCGTCGGCGCCTCCCATACCCTCAGCCTCGGAATCGGCGCCGCGGCGGTGCTGGGAGTCGCGCTGACCGCGGCGATGTGGTGGACCTACTTCGACATCGTCGCGATCGTCGCCGGCCGCCGGCTCATCGACGCCGAGCCGGGTCGAGCCCAGAACGAGATGGCCCGCGATTCCTACTCCTACCTGCACCTGATCATGGTCGCGGGGATCGTCCTCGCCGCGCTCGGGATGAAGACGACCATCGGCCACTTCGGCGGGCACCTCGATGCCGTCCCCGCCTTTGCCCTGCTCGGCGGGGTCGCGATCTACCTGCTCGGCCACGTCGCCTTCCGCTACCGCCACATCCACACGATCAACCGCCAGCGCCTGCTGCTGGCGATCGTTCTGCTGATCTTGGTGCCGGTGGCGACCGAGGTCCCGGCGCTGGCAGCGCTCGCCGTCGCCAACGTCCTGATCTGGGCGATGATCGCCTACGAGACCCGCAGCTACGGCGAGGGACGCCACCAGGTCCGCCGCCCCGAGGCGCAGAGCGCCGAAGCCTGACCGCCGACGGGCCGTCGGCGGAAATTCCTAGGGTTCGACGAAGGTCGAGGGATCCGGCCCGATCCTCTGGCCCACGTCGAGCGCGGCGATCTCGGCCATGTCGTCATCGCTCAGCTCGAAGTCGAAGACCTCGAAGTTCTCCCTGATCCGCGCCGGGGTCACCGATTTCGGGATGACGATGTTGCCCAGCTGCAGGTGCCAGCGCAGGATTACCTGGGCCGGCGTCCTATCGTGGCGGGCGGCCACGCCGGCGATCGTCTCGTTGATCAGCAGGTCACCCTGGGCGAGCGGGCTCCAGGCCTCGGCCGCGATGCCGTGCTCGTCGTGCCAGGCGCGCAGCTCGGCTTGCTGTAAGTGGGGATGGAGCTCGACCTGATTGACGGTCGGCAACGTCTCCGCCTCCCGCTGCAGGCGTTCCAGGTCCTCGATCCGGAAGTTGGAGACGCCGATCGAGCGGGTTCCGCCCTCCTCATGGACCCTCTCGAAGGCGCGCCAGGTATCGAGGAAGCGATCCTCGGTCGGGACCGGCCAGTGGATCAGGTAGAGGTCGAGGCGATCCAGCCCGAGGCGGTGGAGGCTCTTCTCGAAAGCTCCCAGGGTCGACTCGTAGCCCTGCTGGGAGTTCCACAGCTTGGTCGTGACGAAGATCTCGTCGCGGGGGATGTCGGAGGCAGCGATCGCCGCTCCCACGCCGCGCTCGTTGCGGTACGCGGCGGCGGTATCGATGTGACGGTAACCGACCTCCAGCGCCTCCTCGACAACCCGCTGGGTATCGTCGGGGGGCACTTGGAAGACGCCGAAGCCGAGCTGTGGGATCTCGACTCCGTCATGAAGGGTCACCGCGGGGACAGAGGTCGCCTGGGTCATCTCCTGCTCCATTCCTGTTGTGCTGGACTGGGAAACGGCAGAGGGCAGCTACCCGGCAGGTAGGGCGATTATTCCTCGGCCGAGGCGCTAGCTGGTGGCGAGGCCGATTGCGAGCAGCGGGAAGCCAGCCATCAGGCCGAGATAGGCGCCGATCGCGACGCCGGTCAGGGTCCGGGTGGTGCGCGATTTCGCGCCGGCGACAAAACCGACGAGAACGCAGAAGGCGGAGATTCCGAGGCCGATCCAAAAGACGTCAGGCATGAGGCGGGCGAGGTTATCGGACAGGGAGGATTCCGGGAATGAGAGCGACGGCGGCGGCAAGTCCGCCGCCCAGCGACTGATCGAGACGTACGTGCCGCGGCTGATGCTGCGCGAACAGCAGGACCCGCCCTGCGAAACCTCCGCCGAGCAGTACCAGCCGACCGCGGCCGATGTCGCCGGCCTCGGCGACGAGTACCACCTCGACATCCCCGGCGACCCGCTCGACGACACTTGCGTCTACGCCAGGGACTTCGCCCAGCTGAAGCGCGAAGGTGAGGCCCCCGGCGATCACCTACGCCCACATCGCCCACCAGGTCGGGCGCCCCGGGCTGGCAGTCCAGTACTGGTTCTTCTGGTACTTCAATCAGTTCAACGACGTGCACGAGGGCGACTGGGAGGGAATGCAGATCGCCTTCGAAGAGCCGAACCCGCGTGCGGCGCTGCGGGCCGGCCCGAGCGAGATGGTCCTCTTCCAGCAGCGGGCGGGGAGACCGCGAGCTGGGAAGACGCCAAGGTCGAGAAGGAAGGCACGCACCCCGTCGTCTACCCGGCGGCCGGCTCGCACGCGACCTTCTATGACTCGACCGTCTACGTCGAGAACGGCCAGGGAGGCTCAGGCGTCGGCTGCGACAACACGAGCGAGCCGCTGCGACGGCTGGCGGTGCGGCCGGTCGGCGTTCCCACCTTCCCCACCACCACCGGCCGCTTCAAATGGCTCACCTACTTCGGCCACTGGGGGGAGAAAGAGAAGGGTTTCAACAACGGCCCGACCGGGCCGGTGACGAAGCCCCAGTGGCTGGAACCGTTCTCCTGGATGGACGGGCAGCGCTCGACCAGCCCACGGCTGCCGGGCGGCTCGATCGTCGGCCCCGCGGTCACCGGCGCCTTCTGCGGCGCGGTGGCGGAAGTCTCCAACCTGATCAACCTGGACGCGAAGTCGCGCCCGGCCGCAATCGAGACGATCGCCGCCGCCCTCATCCTTTTGGCGCTACTCGTCGGCTTGACCCGCTGGCGGCCGGTCAACCTCAGCGAACTGCGGCACCGCCGCGCTTTCGGGCAGCTCGTGCGGGCGCCGTCGTGGCCGCAGTCGTGATCGTCTTCGTACGACTTCTCGTCGAAGGCGCACGGGCGAGTTTCGTCGATTCCTACCGCGGGATGTGGCAACGCTTCCGGCGGGTGGTGCTGGCTCAGCTGCTGGCGACGCTGGGAGTAGCCGCGCTGGCTCTCAGCGTGATCGGCCTGCCCTTCGCCGCCTGGAAGTACGTCGGCTGGCAGTTCGTGCAGCAGGAGATCCTCTTCGGCGACAAGCCGATCCGCGGCGCGTTTCGCGGCAGCTCCGAGCTCGTTCGGGGGCGCTGGTGGCACACGGTGGGTCGCCGGCTTCCTCTGGTTGATCGGAGTCGTCGCAGGGCCGGTGGTCGGCTTCACCCTGATCTTCACCAACTTCTCGCTCTTCTGGATCAACGTCATCGGCTCGGTGGTCTTCGCTCTCCTCGTCCCCTACATCGCGGTCGGCCGCACCCTCCTTTACTTCGACCTGCAGGCCCGCGCCGAGGAGGGCCCGTCGAAGCGCTGGCGGGAACGGCTGCCAAGGCGCACGGCGCCGGCCGAGGCATAGCGCCAGGCCCGGTAGGTTTGGAGCCGTGAAGCTGCTCGCATTCAGCGACCTGCACCGGGACCTGGGCCAGGCCGCGAAGCTGGTTGAGTTGTCGGCCGGAGCCGACGTGGTGATCGGGGCCGGCGACTTCGCCTCGGTGCACGAGGGCCTCGAGGAGACGATCGGCGCCCTGGCCGCGATCGAGAAGCCAACCGTGCTGATCCCTGGCAACAACGAGACCGAGGACGCCCTGCGCGAGGCGGCGTCCGCCTGGAGCGCCGCCACTGTCCTGCATGGCAGTGGCACAACGATCGAAGGAGTCGACTTCTACGGCCTCGGCGCCGGCATCCCGGTCACGCCCTGGGACTGGAGCTTCGACCTCGACGACATGTCCGCAACCCAAATGCTCGCCCCCTGTCCCGAGGGCGCAGTCCTCGTCCTCCACTCGCCCCCGCAGGGCCACTGCGACGCGAACGGCAGCGATGACCACTTCGGCAGTAGCGCCCTCCTCCAAGCCATCGAAGACAAGCGCCCGCGCCTGGCGGTCTGCGGCCACATCCACGAGTCCTGGGGCTGCCAGAGTCAGATCGGAGATACGCCGGTCCGCAACCTCGGCCCCACGGGTACGGCGATCGAGCTTTGACCGTCTGGCCACTTTTCGCCGACACCGACTGGATATAACGGTATAACACTATGGGCAAGTTCTTTGCTCTCACTGCATGGCGACGCCGATCGTTTCTTCTAATGGTGTTGGTCGTAACAGTGTTTGCCGCGGCGCCAGTGCAGGCCGGCGGCCAAGTTCGCAACACTGGGACGACCGAAGCTAACGAGGCGCCTGCAACTACCAGGGCAAGCCGGCCTTTCTCATCGATGTAGCGGTCTTTGAGGGATCGAGTGGAAGTCCGGTTTTCCTGCACGGTCCGGCCCCACAACCAGAGGGTGGCCCCGGGACTCGTCTCATGTTCGCTGGCATTCTCGCGAGCGTGCATTCTCGCCAGAGACTCGGCACCGTCATAGAGCTGCCGACTGCATTGGCCAGCGTGTCCACCGAGCATCTCGGGCTCGGAATCGTTTACAAGCCGTGGACGATCGATGCATGCATCGATCGTCGGCTGGAGCAGGCTGGCCTGAAACGGGAGGCTGGACAGGCTTCGGCCGGGGAGTCAGGCTCCGCGGCCGATCAAGAGTTGGCGGAGGGTGCGCCGCCCGCGCAAGCTCAGGTCGATAGCGGCGGCGCTTGAGTGTCTGAGGGCCTGGCGAAGTAAAGGCGGAGAGAAGATCGACGGGTAGACCTAGAACGACAGTAGTAAGGCTGGTGGCAAGAAACGGGTCAGTCTTCGTCGCCGTCGAGCCGCTTCGCGGCGCGCTCAGCAAACCGTGCGGCAAGCTCTCCAGCCACGACCGCCATGGCAGCGAGGTACAGGAGGTTCAGCGGGATAGGCGCCTTGAGGATGCCCTTTGCCGCCCACATCCCGGCCGTCGCCAACTCCAAGGCCTTCAGGATCGTGACCATTTCCCAGACGAGCGCCGACCAAGACTCCGCACCAAACCACACCGCAGCCTCATCGTCTACGAAGTCGGTCTCGGTAACCGTGTCGGCGGCGGCCTCTACCTCGGCGATCACGCCTTCGGCGTACTTCGCAACCAGCCCGTCCTCGTAGCCGCTGAGTGCCTTGGCGAAGCCAGGCGGAAAGTTGATCGAGGGCCAGCTCTTCATCGTCCCCAAGGCAAGCTGATCGGCCATGCCCTGAAATAGATCCTGTCGCATTTTGAACCGGTCCCCGCCAGCGGCCTCGGAGATGCGCAGGAGGTCGGAGTGCCTGAACTGGAAGGTGCCTTGGAGTGAGGAAAAGAGTCCGGGCTGCTTTCCTTGGGCGTCTACAACCGCCTTGAGCATCGAGGAACTGGCCCCGAGGCCCAGCAACTGGCTCGATGTCTTCTGCTGGTCGATCATCGCCTGAAGCGCGGTCGGCTGGATCGGGTTCTTGAACATGCGATCCAGCCGGTCATGGTCATGGACGATCTGCTCGACCATTGACGGAGCCCTCAGGCCGAACAGCCGATCCTGGGTTGCCTCCTGGTCGAGCATCGTTTGCAGCATCGAGGGGTGAGTCAAGCTCTTGTGCTGATCCAAGAGCGCCTGGAACGCTGAGGGGCGATACAAGGAATCGAAAAGCTGCCGCTGGCTTTCGATTTGCGAAAAGATCCTCGTAGCACTGGTGATCGAGCCGATCGTCATGCCAACATTGTGACGGGTCCGGCAGACCCCTCTCAAGCCCCGTCGCGGTTCCGCCGGAGCGTGTGTTCAATGGTCGTGCGGACCTCGGGACGCGATGTTTCGGGCACTCCGTGACGGCCAGGGCCACCAACGACCTGGTACAGCCGCCAATCTTTGACGCTGAAGAGCGCGAAGGAACGTTCCGAAGGTCGTTCCAAGAACTTCGAAGAGTCCCGTCGCCAGGCTGACCCTGGGGCGGGACTTCTTGGTTGGCCGCAATGCCTGCTCTGTCTCCGGTGGCGGGGGGCGCCGGTCAAGAGGCGTGGGATGGCATCAATCAGAAGAAGCGGTGCGCTTCTCCAGCCAAGCTTCGATTTCCCCCTGAATGACCTCCCCCGCCGCGATGCGCTCCATCATCGGTACGTCGGTGTCGGGGTCTGGATCGAGGATGGGCTGGTCGTTTGCTGCGAGGAAGCGCTCCAGCGCCAGGAACGCAGAGCGCTTGTTCCCATCGGGCAGCGGATGGTTGCGTGCCAGTCGTTCGACGAGAACGGCAGCCTTCTCGATGAGCGCTGGGAAGGCCTCGTAGTCGCCGAACCCGGCGCGTGGAGCCGCCAAGGCGGAGTCGGCCAGGCCGATGTTCGGTAGCTCGGCGATCTGCTCGGGATCGAGGCCGAGGACCTCGGCAGCGATGCGGCAGTAGTCGCCGAGTTCGAGGTAGTAGACCACGGTTGATGGTTGTCCGTGGCTACTGGGCCAGGCGGCGCAGCGTCTCGGCGTGCTTCTTGATCGCCGCGCGAAGCTCTCGGCGCTGCTCCTCTGGAGTACCTGGCAGCCCAGACTCCAGCTTTCGCTTCGAGGCTATCTTCTTGGCGGGAGTTGTCGGCGCGTGGAGCTTCATCACGGAAATGATGGCAGATGCCCCGGCCAAGGCCGAGCTTTGTTGGCTGTCTTCATTCATCTGAGACTCCTTTCGAGGTGGGTTGGGTCGATGAGAGCCAGTGGACCCGCGACCGCGGGAGCGGAACCGAGCCCGCAGGGCGAGGGGAACCCCCTTGCGGGGTTGCAGCGCCCGCGGCGTGGGTCAAGCTGGGCGAAGAGAGCCAGGCCGCCTCGAAGAGGCGCTAGGAGAGGCAGCTCGCAGGGCTACGCCGTCGATCTGCCTCCACGGGCGCGAGAACGCACTCTGCGACAACCTGGCTATCCGCTCTTTTCTTTCAGCAAGTTTTCGCCAAGGCCCCCTTCGGGGGAGAGGGCCTTGGCGAAAACAAAAGCCGAAAGAGAAATAGCGTCTAGCCAGGTCCAACAGTCCCAGATCGCGGCAGCCCCTACCCGTGGAGGCCCTGAGACACGAACGGCTTGAGCGCGCGCCGCTGGATGCCCTGGACGCGGCCCTACTCAGCACGACAACGGCGCAGACACCCCGCA
>DATFVC010000044.1:0-41469 GCA_035260485.1 Solirubrobacterales bacterium
CCGGCGCCGGGCGCCCCTGTTCGGGACGAGCCACAGCAGGCCGATCGGCGACGACGCACCTCCCATCGACGCGCCGCGCCCATCCCAGCGCCCGCGCCCGGCGGCTTCGACCAACGAAGCGGGCAAGGGCGCCGCCTCGGCCTCCCCGGCGTCGGCGTCGGCCGGCGAGTCCGCTGCGGCGGGCGGTCCTTCGGCCAAAGGCGACACGACCAAAGGCGCCGACAGGCGCAAGCGCTCCACCGGCGACCAGGGGGCAGTCGATCCGCGACGGCGCGATCCCCGCTCTGAGAAAGAGCAGCGACCCACCCGCCGCGAGGGTAGGCAGCCCACCGCAGGGCAACCGCCCGCTCGCAGGGCCGGGTCCTCGGCCCAGAGTGAAGACAGCCTCGGCGCCGAGCTCCGCGCCGAGCGCGAACGCAATCGCGACTCCGCGAGAAAACCGCCGGCCGAGAAGCGGCCCGATCCCAAGCGGGACGCCGCGCCTCCCCGACGCAGGCGCAAGTGGCGGAAAGGCGGCGGGCGATGAGCGCCAGGCGTCGCGGAGGATCGCTTCTCGCCCTGGTCGCGGTCGGCGTCCTCGCGGCCCTGGTCGTCGCGATCACCGGCACGGTGATGGCGATCCTCGGCGCCGAAATCGCTTGCATGGGAGGCGGCGGGCCGGCCGTCGCCGCCCCGGCGACCAAAGCGGCGGTGCGCGAGATTCCGCCCAAGCGGCTCCGTATCTACCAGCAGGCCGGGCAGCGCTTCGATGTCGATTGGGCCTTCCTCGCCTCGATCGGCTACCAGGAGTGCGGCCACGGCGCCTGCGCCCACGTCTACCCCTCGGGCTGCGGCGGCCCGATGCAGATCGCGATCGTCCGCGAAAGCGCCTGTAGTCCAGGATCGGGGCCGACGATCTGGGAGCGCTACCACGTCGATGCGGACGGCGGCGGCGCTGACCCCTTCGATCCCGCCGACGCGATCTTCACCGCCGCCCGGATGCTGCGCCCGGTCTTCGGGCTCGCGGGCGACTCCTACGCCGCCTATCGGCAGGCCGCCTGCAACTACTACGGCGCCTGCGCGGACGGCGTCGCCAACTACGCCGACGAGGTGATGTCGCGGGCCGTCGAATACGGCTTTCGCGGTGCAGGGGCGCCGCCGACGACCAGGCCGGCGGCGACTGAACCCGCCGCGAGCGGGGGCGGCTCGACCTGCGGGTCGAGCTCGGCGGCCGGGGCGAGCGGCAACGAGATCGTCCACATCGCTCAGAGCCAGCTAGGCCGCAGCGAGGACCCACCCGGATCGAACTGCAACCCCTACGGGCCGTGCGTCGAATGGTGCTCGCTGTTCGTCGCCTGGGTCTGGAAGCGGGCGGCTGTCCCGCTGGAGGGCAGCACCGCGACCTACGCCTACTCGGGCACCGTCTACGAATGGGCCGAGGCCCACGAAGGCGGCGGGCTGCCCGGCGCCACGGCTCCCGGCGAGCCGCCCCTCTCGACGGCTGAGCCGAACGGCGCCCGCGTCCTGCCGCCGACCGCGACCCCGGCTCCCGGCGACGCCGTCCTCTACGGCACCGGCCCGACCGACTCAGACCACATCGGCATCGTCGAGCGCGTCTTCCCCGGCGGGCAGATCACGACGATCGACGGCAACTTCGGCGACCGCGTCGCCCGCTCCGGTCCGTTCCCGCCCGCCCAGGCCGTGCAGTACGGGATGCCGGCGCCGATCTTCGGCTACGCCCACCCGCCCAGCACCGAGGACGGCGCCGATGGTTGACCGACTTCGCGCCCTGCTCGACCGCCCACTCGATCCGAGCGCGGCGCGGGCGATCCTGGTTCTCACCAGCGCGATCCTGCTCGGGCTCGCAGCGCTGTTTGTCCTCGCCGGTAGCGAACCCGATCGACCCACCTCGCAGGAGTCCCCGCCGGTGGCTCCTGCTCCATCCCCGCCGCGCGTCTCGGTGGAGAAGGTCGAAGACGAAGCCGCTGAGCATCGCTCGCCGACCCACTCACAGGACCCCCAGGACGTGGAGGGCAGCGCCGCCGCTCGGCGCGCAGCTCACGCCCTCCGATCGCATCGGGCGCTCCAGCACGTCCCGTATAGGGACGGCGAGCTGACGGTCGCCTTGGTCGGCGCGCGAGGGAGCCGGGCCATCCTGCGCGTCAGCGCTCCGACCGTCCCGGCAGCGCGGATGGGATGGCATCGGTTCCTGCGTCGCTACGGGGACTCCGGGCGCTCCTACGTCGCGGTCTTTGCGGCCAGGAGATCGAGGGGCGGGGCGTGAATGTCGGCAGCCTCTTTTCGGGAATCGGCGGATTCGACCTCGGCTTCGAGCGAGCGGGGATGCGCGTCTCCTGGCAGATCGAGCTCGACCCCTTCTGCCGGGCCGTCCTCGCCCGGCACTTCCCCGACGCCGCCCGATTCGAGGACGTGCGGGAGGTCGGAGCCCGCGAGCTCGACCCCGTCGATCTCATCTGCGGCGGCTTCCCCTGCCAGGACCTCAGTAGCGCCGGTAGAGGAGCTGGCATCGACGGCGCCCGCTCGGGTCTTTGGTCCGAGTTCGCCCGGATCGTTCGCGAGCTTCGACCGCGATACGTCGTCGTGGAGAACGTGCCCGCCCTCCTCACCGGGAAGGGGAAGCGCTGGGACCGCGGGCCGATCGGGCGAGTTCTCGGAGACCTGGCCGAAGCACGGCATGACGCGGAGTGGGCGTGCCTATCGGCTAGAGAGTTCGGGGCACCCCACCTGCGAAAGCGGGTCTGGATCGTGGCCTACCCCGCACGGAATGCCGAAGCGGGGGCAGCCGAGAAATCCGGGTCCAAGTGGGAACGAGCTCGGCCGGGCAGTCTTGAGGGCAGAGCGGGAGAGCTTCCCGACGCCGACCGAGACCGATGCGCGCAAGGGGTACGCCTCGCCGCCCGGACCGGGGAACCGTCGCGGCCGGCAGACGCTCTCGGGCGCAGTCCAGTCGCGGCTGTGGCCGACCCCGAAGGCGAGCCCGAGCGGGGCGGACTTCGCGCGGGCGCAGCGCCCGAAAAGCGGCGGCGACGACCTCGTGACGGCGGTGGCGCGGGAGGAGCTGTGGCCGACGCCGAACGCCGCGGACGGAAAGGGCGGCCGCCTCAGCCCCGATCAGACGATTCTCAGCGGCCGGCGGCCATCGGGGTCGAAGGCGCAACGGACCCTGCGGGAGGAGGTGCGGCGTCGGGACTTGAAGGCCGGCATCCGGCGTCGGCCGGTTGGGGCATTGAACCCGCTGTGGGTCGAGTGGCTGATGGGGTTCCCGATCGGGTGGACCGTCTTGCCGCCCTCGGCAACGCCCTCGTCCCGCAGATCGCGGAGTGGATCGGGTGGCGCATCCTCGAATACGAGCGCGCGGCGGGACGGGAGCCGGTGAGCTGATGCAGCCCGGCCGGATAGTCGATCTCTTTGCCGGTGCCGGCGGCTGGGACGAGGGGCTGCGCGAGCTCGGCTACAGGACGGTCGGCATCGACGTCGATCGCTGGGCCTGCGCCACGGCGCGCGCCGCCGGGCATGAGCGGATCGAAGCCGACATCGCCGCGCTCGACCCGGAGGAGTTCGCGCCGGTCTGGGGGCTGCTCGGCTCGCCGCCCTGCCAGGCGTACACCAACAGCGGCAAGAAGCTGGGCCGCCTCGACAAGCCGCATGTGATCGCCTGCGCCCACGAGCTCGCGGCCGGGCACGACACCCGCGCCGAACACCTCGCCGCCTGCCGCGATCCCCGCTCTCTGCTCACCGTCGAGCCGCTGCGCTCGGCTGTCGCGCTGCGGCCTAGCTGGCTCGCGCTGGAGCAGGTGCCGGCGGTCCTCGAGCTCTGGTCGCTGTTCGCCGGCCTGCTCGTCGCACACGGCTACCAGGCGACCACCGGGGTGCTGAGCAGCGAGCAGTTCGGCTTGCCGCAGGTCCGCAAGCGGGCCTACCTGGTCGCCTCGCTCGACGGGGCAGCCGAGCTGCCGGCGCCGACCCATCGCTCCTTCAACCCACGTCGCCCCGATGAGGTCCGCGAAGACGAGCGCGGCCTGCTGCCCTGGGTCAGCATGGCCGACGCGCTGGGCTGGGCGCGGGACGCGATCGTCTGCACGAACAATCAGACCGGCAGCGGGCGCCGTCCCAGAGGGATCGTCAGGCCGGCGGTGCGCCCGTCGGTGACGATCGACTCGGCCTCGGGCTCATGGACGATCGAGCCCGACCGCGAGGGAACCGATGGCTGACAGTTCGCGCGAGTCGAGCGACGCGATCCGAATCAGCGTCGAGGAGGCCGGCGTCTTGCAGGGCTTCCGAGCCGACTACCCCTGGCAGGGATCGCGGTCTCGCCGCTTCCTCCAGATCGGCAACGCGGTCTGCCCACCGCTCGCCCGCCTCGTCGTCGTCACGATCGCGCGACAGAGCCCCGGCCGCAGAGAAGGCGAGCGATGATGCCGGACGCGGTTCGCACCGGGGTTCGCTACGGGGTTCGCAATGGGGTCCGCACCGGGGTTCGCTGTGGGGTTCGCATCGCGATCTTCCCGGCCGAGCGCTGGGGCGCTTGCCTGCTGGCATCGGGCGGCCCGCGGTTCGCTGACTTCTATAGCCCCGCAGGGGACGAACGTGAGTGAGTCGGACCGGCGGGACGCAGTCCCGCTCATCCTCCTCGCGGCGGCTGTCGCGATTGTGCTCGTCGCCTCCTCCGCTACCCGCTGGGCCCGATCACTCCTGGAGCTCGCGGGACAGCCCGCCGCCGTCAGCCTCGCCGGGGCTCTGCTGAGCTTCGCCTTTGCGGTGCTCGTCGCGCGGCTCGTTGTCACTCGCCGGGCTCTCGATCACCGCGCGGCGATGCTCGCCATCCCCGCCGACTCCTTCGATCCCTCCCCCGAGTCCGTCGTCCGCTTCGCCTCCGGGCTCAGCCGATCTCGCCGAGCTCTGCGCGGTGTGCTCGACGCCCCGGCGAGTGCGGTCCGTCTGCGGCTCGATGCCGACCCCGCCGGAAAGCTCCGCTACGCGGTGGAGGTTCCCGAGCGCGCGCGGGGAGCTCTGCGCGCCGCGCTGGCTGCCTATGAGGGCGTCGAGCTCCGTCCCGTCCCGGACGCGCCGGCCGAGCCCGAGACGTTGGAGGTCGCCCGCGCCGAGCTGGTCCTTGCCAGGGCGAGCAGCGAGCCGCTGCGGGCGACGGGGCTCGATCCCGATCCGCTCGCGGGATTCGCCCGCACCCTCGACGCCCTCGATCCCGGTGACGGCGACGCGGCCACGGTCTGCGTCGATCTGCTGCCCGTCACGCCGGGGAAGCGACGGCGACTGCGGCGGCGGCTGCTTCGTCGCGCCCGCCATCACCAGCCCTCACCGTCGCCGGGAGACGAGCTCGCCGATCTCCTCGGCGGCGGCGATCGCCGCCGTGGCGGCACGCCGCCGGCCGAGCTCGTGGAGCGATGGGTCGGTCGTCAGGCGCTGACCAGGAAGCTCGGGACCGCCGAGCCGCTTTTCGAGATGCAGGTCCTGATCCGGGTCGCCTCGCCGGTACCCGGCCGGGCAAAGGCACAGCTCGCCGGGATGCTGGGCGTTTTCGACGCCTTCGCCGGGGAGAACCATCTTCGCGTCTCGGGCCTCCGCATTCCCGGCGTCGCCTTCCTCGGCTCGGACCTGCCCGGACGCCGCCGCCGGTTCGACCGGCGCTTCGCGACCGGGCTGTTTCGCCCCGCGCGGCGGCGGGTCGTGACGACGAGCGAGATCGCCGGCCTGATGAAGCCGCCGAGCAAGCGATGCGCCTCGCCGAACGTCCTTCGCTCCGGTGGCGCGGTGCCACCGCCGCCGCGAGAGCTGCCGACCTTCACCGGACAGGCCGGGCTGCTGCCGCTCGGCAAGGTCGAGACCGAGGCGGGGGAGCGAATGGTCGGCGTCCCCCTGCGCGACACCTTCTTCTTCTACATGGCCGGCCGCAGCCGGTTCGGGAAGACGGAGACGGCGATCGGCCAGTTCCTTCATCTGGCCCGCTCGGGTCACGGCTGCCTATTCCTCGATCCTCACCTCGACGCGCTCAACCGGATCAAGCGCTACCTGACCGAGGAGGGGCTGCGCGAGCGGGTCGTGGAAGTCAACCTCGCCGACCCCGACCGCCAGCCGCCCTGGAACCTGTTCGCCGTCGCTGGTCGCTCGCCGAAGCGAGCCGCCGGCCAGGTCGATGCCGTTGTCGATGCCTTCGCCTCGGCCCTGCGCTGGGACGAGGTCAACGCCCGCGCGCTCAACCTCACCACCCAGGCGGCGCAGGCGCTGGTCGACCTCGCCGGCCGCCTCCCGGCTGAACTGGCGCCGACGATCTTCGAGATCCCCGTCCTGCTGAGCGACGAGCACTGGCGGGCAGCGGTGCTTCCTCACGTCTCGCCGCCGGTGCGGCAGTTCTTCGAGGAACGCTTCCCGCGTCTCGCGCCCGAGGCGATCACGCCGGTCACGAACCTGATCGACCGACTGCGGGCGGCGCCGACCTCCGCCGCCCTGTTCGGCAACCCGCTCGCCACCTATGACATTCGCGCGGCGATGGACCGGGGGCAGATCGTCCTCGTCTGCCCCGGCTCGGGGTCGGGGCGGGACCGCCTGGTCGCCAATTTCGTCGTCTTCGACGCCCTGCACGGCGCAAGGTCCAGGGCCGACGTTCCGCCCGAGCGGCGCCGCGAGTTCTACGTGTGGCTGGACGAGGTCCAGATATATGACGGCGCATCCTCGGGCACGCTGGCCGCGCTGCTGGAGCAGGTCGCGAAGTTCGGGGTGCGGGCTCTGCTGCTGAACCAGAACCCCGAGCGATTGACGGCTGCGACCCGCGATGCCGTCACCACCAATCGTTCGCATCTGGTGACGACGGCGCTGAACGCGAAAGGCGCCGGCCTGCTCGCCCGCGAGCTCGGCGGCGAGCTCGACGCCGAGACGATCGGCCAGCTCCCCCGGTTCCGCAGCATCGCCTCCGTCACCCTCGACGGCGAGATCAGCCGGCCGTTCCGGCTGGCGGGCGTGCCGGTCGAGGAGCTGCTTCCCGGCGACTGCCACCCCGAGTGCCTGCCGCAGCTCGAAGTGGCTATCAACGAAGCCACCGGCCGCGTCCCGGTCGCCGAGACGCTTGACCGTCTCGACCGCCACCCGCAGGAAATCCTCAAACACCTCACCGCCCCGCGCCGGCAGAGAGGCGGCGCGAGCGGCGGCAGACAGACCCTCGACACGGAGCCGGGCCGATGAGCGCCGCCGAGCACTTGCCGCTGCGCATCGGGCCGACCGCCGTCGCGATCCTCGAAAGCCTCAACCAGCATCGGCTTCTCCTGACCCGCCAGGTCCACGCGCTGCACACGCCGGACACCTCGCGGCGCTGGACCGAGCGCCAGCTTGCCGGGCTTCGCTCGGCGGGCCTCGCGACCGGGACCAGGCTCCCCGGTCGTCGGCTTCTCTGGCATCTGACCGAGCGCGGCGCCGAGGTGGTCGCGGCGATCCCGAGCCGGGCCGAGGCTCGCTGCAAGGTGATCGCACCCGAGCAGGCCGCCGGGGCGCTCCACCAGCACACGATCGCCGTCAACGACGTGGGGATCGCGTTCGCGGAGGCGGCGTGCAAGCGGGAGGACGAGTGCGGCCCGTTCAACTGGTTCCACGAGATCGCGCATCCGCTCGGCCCGCCGCCGGGGCGCCGGACGCCCGAGCAGTTGATCGCCGACGCCATCCTCACCTACCAGCTCGCCGAGCCCGGCGGGCAGACCAGCATCGCCTACAGGTTCATCGAGCTCGACCGGGCCAACCGCTCGGCCGTCGACCTCGCCCGCCGGCTCGGGCGCTATGCCCGGCTCTACCGCCGCACCGTCCCGGTGGAGGGGGCGGGCGAGGCGGTGGCGCTGTGGTCGCGGCTCTACCCGGTCTTCCCGGCGGTGCTGGTCGTCCTCGCCGGGCGGCCCAGCGACCGGCTTGAGGATCGCCGCCGGACGGTGCTCGCGCTGTGCGGTCAGGACCCCGATCTCGCCGAGACACCCGAGGTCGAGGTCTCGATCTGCCTGCTGGACGAGCTCGCCGAGCGCGGGCCCTTCGCGCCGATCTGCCGGACCCTCGCCGACCCCGGCAAGGCGGTGGACTGGCTGGGGGAGGAGATGGGCTGATGGCCGAGGCGCGAGCCGCCAGCGAGCGTCCCCGGCCGGTCGGGATGCCGGTCCTGCGAGCCGATGAGCGCTTCGTGGAGGCGCTGGCCGCCACCGTCGCCGAGCAGGTCGTCGATCGCCTGCACGAGGAGGCCACCGACGACGAGGGCTACCTGAACCCCGAGGCCGCCGGCCGCTACATCTGTGTTTCGCGCAGGCGCGTCCACGAACTGACCAGCGCCGGCCTGCTCGCGCCGGACGGCTACGACGGACGGACGCCGCTCTATCGCCGCCGGACGCTGGACGAGTACGTGACGAAGGCGGAAGGCAGACCGTGATCCGAGACGGCCGAATATCCCATGAGAGCAGGGATTGCGGGCCTCGGCGGGATGAATACAGGCCGCATCATCCTGTTAACGTTTTGTCCGATAACGCAAATGGGGCGGCGCCGCCGAAACGGCCCGCCCCCGGCTCACGAGGTGATAGCTCATGAGCGTTTCTCAGGATACGACTGTCCGTGCGGACAGCGAGGGCTGCGGCGACAAGCGGCGGCTCAAGAAGACCAAGACCCCCGGCGTCTACCGGCGGGTCGATGCCAATGGCAAGACGATCGGCTACGTCGCCGTAATCGAAGTAGCCGGCAAGCAGCGCAAGCGAAGCGCCCGCACCTATTCGGCGGCGTGTCGGATCAAGCGCGAGAGTGAAACCGACCGTGATCGCGGCGAGCTCCAGGAGCCGACGACGACCGGCTTCGTGGCTTTTCTCGATGAGTGGGTCGAGCGCTATCGCGGCCAGGGTCGTCGCGGCTTTCGCGAGAACACCCGCGACGAATATCGGCGCCTGATCGACAACTACGCCCGCCCGTACTTCTCCTCCAAGTTGAAGCTGATCGACGTGACCACGTACCAGCTTGCCCGCTTCGTGGACTGGCTGGCCGACGAGGACGAGCAGGGCAAGTGCCTCAGCGATTCGACCATCGCCAACATCGCGATCCCGCTGCGCGCGGCGCTTACGACCGCGAACCGCGAGGGCCTGATCCGACACAACCCCTCTCAGGGGCTGACGCTGCCTCACCGCGAGGACATCGAGGAGGACAAAGACGAAGACGAGATCAAGGTGTTCAGCCGAGAGCAGCTTGCGGCGGTTCTGGCGATGGCACCGGAGAGCTACAAGCTGCTGTTCGAGGTGCTGGCGACGAGCGGCCTGCGGATCAGTGAGGGCATCGCGCTCCAGCGCCTCCACTTTCAGATCGACGGTTCGACTCCTGAGGTCTGCGTTCGGCGCGCGATCGTCCGCGGACGGGTCGAGCCGCCGAAGACGAAGTACGGCAGGCGCGAGGTGGCGTTGCCCGCTCCGCTCGTCTATCGGCTGCGCGCCCACTTCGCCGCGCAGGAGGACCAGGACTCAACCGCGCTGGCCTTCACGAACAGGGACGGCAACGTTCTGGAGTACGGCAACCTTCTCCGCCGGCACCTCAAGCCGATCGTGGAGGAGGTCAACGCCCCCTGGGCGGGCTTTCACACGTTCCGCCACACGTTCGCCTCGATCCATCTCAGCCAGGGAACCAACCTGCTCCAGCTCAGCCGAGCGCTTGGCCACTACTCGGCCGCGTTCACGCTCTCTCGTTACACCCATCTATTGCCCGGCGACGAGGCGCCGGCGCTCGATCTGACCTCGACCATCGTCGCGCCATCCACCGAACTCGATCGTCCGAGCGTCCCGCGAGAATCCCTCGGCGATGCCTGCTCCCAAACGCCGTGAGGCAACCCAGTCCCATGGCCAGTCCAGCCGTGTCTACGTGCCGATCCTGCGCGAGATCGTGCGGCGCAACTACGCGCCGGGAACCCAGAGAATCGAGTTCAGCAAGCAGGATGTCGAGGCGGTGGCTTCGGATCTTGGGCTCAAGCTTGGCAACGCTGCCGATGTCGTTTACAGGATGCGGTCTCGAACGCGTCTGCCGGACGACATCCTCGATCTCGGCTTCACGATCTTGCGCGGGATCGGCCGAGGAAAGTATGCACTTGAGGTTGGCGGAGAGGCTCTGGTGCACCTCCCCGAGCACGAGATCTTCGACCACAACGATCAGACGCCATTGCCTGTTCGTCGTCTTCTACCAGAGAACCTGGCCGAGCTCGATGAGCAGGGACTTCTGACGTTGGTCGGCTACTGCAAGCTCTTGGATCACTTCACTGGCCTCACCGTCTACCGCCTTCGCTCTCATGTGCGCAAGTCGGTTCCTGGTGTCGGGCAGGCGGAGCTCGACGAGATCGACGTTGGGATCGCCCTTCGCGACGACGACGTACCAGTTGTCTTCCCAATTGAGGCGAAGGCTGCGGACGAGGTCATAAACAAGGTTCAGATCGCTACCGCGGTGGCCTATTGCGAAACCTACTTCGCCGGTCATGAGATTCGCCCCATCGTCGTCAAGCTGACCTACGACGGGGTCCTTCACTTTCTGGAGTTCCGTGCCACGACGTCGCTGCCGGGGCTCCGGATTGTCTCCTCCCACGGCTACCGGCTGAATCTCTCTCCCCGACAGCGGGAGCTGATTCGCGAGACTCGCGCAAGCCTTGATCGCAGTGCTGTCGAGCAGCCTCGCCTCGACCTCGGCGAAGAGAGCGCCTCCGCCGATGGGGAGGGAGACGCGGAGTGAGCGCCCCCGTTTGCGTCGATTTGTTCTGCGGGTGTGGAGGGCTCTCCACCGGGATGCTCGATGCGGGGATCGACGTACGAGTCGGCGTGGACTCCGATGCGCCGAGCGTCGCCACCTTCGACCTCAACCACGCGCAGCGCGGAAGCAAGGCGCTGCAAGCAGACGTTCGCGAGTTGAGCGGCGAGCGGCTGCTCGAATTGGCCGGCGATCCCGTCGACCTGCTCGTCGGTGGCCCGCCCTGCCAGCCCTACAGCGTTGCGGGGAAAAGACAGGGCCTTGCCGACGGTCGCGGCGACCTGATCTTCGAGTTTGTCCGCCTGCTCGGAGAGACGGATGCCGACGCCTTCGTTTTCGAGAACGTGCCAAACCTCGCGACCTTCTCAAAAGGCGCCGTTCTCGCCGATTTGCTCGCGGCGCTTGGCGAGGCCGGCTACTCGGCAACGCCCCGCGTACTTCTCGCGGCCGAATACGGAGTCCCTCAGATGCGCAAGCGCCTGTTCATCGTTGGTGGCAAGGGGCGGAGGGAGATACCGATGCCTCCTCGGGTAACCCATGCGCCTGAGGCCAACGGTCGCTTACCCTATGTCAGCGCCGCGGAGGCCCTCGACGACTTGCCCGACGTTTGGGATCCAGAGGCGGGTGAGGTTCCCAACCATGAGCCGACCTTTCACACCGAGGCCATGCTGGCGGCCTTCGCAGAGCTCAAGCCCGGAACGCGAGATCGAAAGTCCCGCCACGATCGTCTGCACCCGGAACGCCCCGGCTACACGCTGCGTGCAGGCAGCGGCAACTTCTCGCCACTGCGCCCGGTGCACCATCGCCACGACCGCGTTCTCTCGGTCAGGGAGTGCGCTCGCTTGCAGTCGTTTTCCGACAGCTTCGTCTGGCCCGACGAGCAGGCGCGGCTTCAGCAGTACCGCCAGGTCGGCAATGCTGTCCCGCCGCTGCTCGCCAGCGCGGTCGCCCGCCATATCGCGAAATCCTTGGGATGGCGGCTTCAGCCGTCCCGGTTTGTTTCCTCTGGCCCTCCGGAGCGCCAGCGACTGTCGCTCGAGGAGCGTCTGCGCCGCCGGCAGAGGTACATGCGTGGGGGCGCGTCAAAGGCTCAGGCGATAGAAGTCCCGTAGTGGCCGATACTCGCACCCGCGAGCAGCGCAGGCGGATCATGAGCGCGGTGCGCAGCTCCGACACCGGACCGGAGTTGCGGTTGCGGCGTGCGCTGTACGCCGCTGGCGTCCGGGGTTGGCGCTGCCATTACGGCCGCGTTTCTGGCAAGCCCGATCTGGCCTGGCCTGGCCTGCGGGTCGCCGTATTCGTCGATGGGGCGTTTTGGCATGGCCACCCCTCGCGTCATAAGCCTGGGCGTTCGGGCGAGTACTGGGATCGGAAGATCGCCCGGAACGTTCGGCGCGATTGGGAAAACGACAAAGCCCTGCGTAGGGCCGGCTGGACCGTAGTGAGGGTGTGGGACTTCGAGGTTGCGCGGGAGCTTCCAATGGTTGTCGGTCGGATTGCAGATGCGCTGCGCGAGCGAGCCGCGGGATCTGCCCTCTGGCAACGTCGCCTGGTCAGCGGAAGCGCTCGGCATTAGCAAATGGCTGGTCGCGACGATTTCACCGAGGCAGTAAAAAAGGAACTGGCCGCGCGGGTGGGGTATCGATGTTCCAAGCCCGATTGCCATGCGCACACCAGCGGCCCCTCAGAGAGTCGAGTCTCGGGCGCATCCAACGTCGGCGTAGCTGCACATATTGCTGCGGCCGCAGAGGGGGGACCGCGGCACGATCCCATGCAACCGCCGGAGGAGCGTAGCTCTCGAGAGAACGGGCTTTGGCTCTGCGCGACCCACGGCGAAGGAATCGACAATGAAGAGCGCTACACGGTGGCGCTCTTGGTCGGGTGGCGCGAGTCCGCAGAGGCTCTCGCACGCGCAGAACAGGGTCGCCCCGATCCCGATACGCCGGACTCCGAGCGTCGGCTGGTCCCGTACAGCATTTGTATCGATAGCTGCGACGAAGTGCACCGAGACGTTCAGGAGTTCCTGGAGGATGTCGGTGCCAACCGATGCTGGGGACGGCAGTACCAACTTGGGCGCATGGTCGCGACCAAGTTGGCGCTAAACGCGTTCGAGCACGGCGGGGTCGAGCAGATCGAGATCGAGGCGAGCGATGGGGCGGTGACGCTCCGCGACAAAGGCGATGCCTTCGGCATCGAAGACCTGAAACACGGCGGAAACGGCGGTCGTCGAGCGCTCGCTGACTTGGAGACCCACGCGAAGGGAACGTTCACCCTGCGCTATCGGCGTGGAGATGACTTCAACGAATGGACCCTCGTCGATGAGGTTGCAGTGTCGGGGGTTGATGTTCCTTGCAGCATGTCTCTCGAGCGCTCCCAGCGGAGCACCCTTCAAGAAATTGCGCAACGTGAACTCGATCGACTGGAGGGTTGAGAGGAGTTGCATCTATATCACCCGCCACACTGGAGCTACAGCGACTGGATCAGACTGATCCTCGTTCTCGGTCCCAGAGTCGGCACGAAACGGCTGGTGATTCATGGGCTGAGCGCGGATGAGCCGCTCGCAGGGATGATCGCCGAAGAAGCACCCGGCGCAGTCTTTCCGGACTAGTGGCTATTCCTCGCAATCAGACTGAGGCTCGGATAGTTGTTAGCGAAGCCCTGGAAGCGCGCCGGGCACGGCCCGCCTTGCCGGTCTCTCGCGTATTGGCGCTTGGCCGGCCGCTGCGCCTCGAGACGTCGTCGGGAATGATGATGGCTTTGCTCTGTGGCGGCGCAGCCATCGCCGTGGAGTTCGGAGCTGGAGGAGGAGTGGTTGGGTGGGTTCTCGGCGCGCTGTGCGTGGCTGGGACGACCCTAGGCTTGGCACGGGGCTGGTCGCTGTTCCCACATCATATTCAACGAATCCGACACAGCCGTCGGATCATCCGCATCGGCAAGCGCTTCGGCAAGGCCGCCAAGCGCTTCGAAGCCGGCGCGGGAGACGCCCACAGGGTGGAGGTATTTCGCCAGACGATCATCGAAGGATGTGTCCTGTTTACTGCGCTCGGCGCAGTGATGCTCTTCCGGGAGCTCGCTGGCGAAGACGCCTTCGTCGAGGAGATCGCCCAAGAGCGGGCACCGTTGTGGCCTGCCTGGTTGTGCTTTAGGGCGGCTAGCGCGAAAGAGGATGGAGATACGTCCCTTGTCAAAGACCTGCTCGAGAAGGCGTTCGTGACCGAACATCCAATTTGGGCAACCGCGGCTGCGGTTCAACTTCTGGACGATCTCAGCGAGGCAGCCGATCGCGAGCGATTTGAGGAACTAACCGAATGGATCTCAAAGCGGGGCGATCCGGCAGTCGTGACGGAGCTGTTGTTTTACCGATAGCGGATACGCTCACATAGTCGGTCCGCCAGGTGGTGCTGTCTAATGGGTTCGAAGACCGCCTTCGCTCGCCCGGAAGACCGTGCGAAGAGAGCTGTTCAGCACCTTGGTGGCAAAGTGCGCCTCGACCTCGGCGGCAAACTCCCGGCTGGTATAGCCCTTATCGGAGACGATCTGCTCGCCGCCGTGCAGTGCCTTGGATTGTCACTGGGCGTCGAGCCCGATTCACATAAAGGCGGGGTTATCGGGCGGTGGGGCCGACCGAGCTTCGCTCCAGCCGCGATGAGCATGCTTGAGGCGCAGGGCCGCTAGTGAGGAAACTCGACGCTGGCTATTTCAGGGGGGAGCTCGGCTCGGTAGTGGATGAGCCCGGCGAGACGCTTGCGGACGGCCGCGGCAAGGATGATGCTCGCCTGGCAATTGACGTTACTTGGCGCCCGAACCACGGCCAATAGGCGATGGACGCCGATAATCCCTCTCTGGGTCTCCGTCGCGCAAAAGCGCCATTCGGGATCGCTTCGTCCCTCCCCTAGCCCCAGCAGGAAGGGATCCTGTGTCTCGCCGCTAATGATGCGCGTCGATTTTGCCTTCACCAAGCCGAGATTGGCCGTCAGGGTCGTGCTCGCGGAGAGGATAGCTGGAGCTCTGAGCTCGATCGGCGCGATCGAGTGGGCGAGGGGCGCGGGGAGGTTGGATGGGCCATCATGCGATAGCAGTACGCCGATCTCAGCCGAGGTCAGAGGCAGATCCTCGTCGGGGTAGAAGTTGACGACCAGGCTGAGCAGGTAATAGGTGATGTCCAGCTCCTCCTCGCGGAGAAAGGTGGCGGTGGGCGCGTCGAAGCTGTCGATCTCGGCGAGTCCCTCGGCGCGCAGGCGGACCGCGTGGGGCGTGCCCAGCGAGACGCGGTCGGCGAGTGACTTGCTCTCATGGCCGTGCAAGACCCTGCGCGGGCGCAAGGTGACCGGGACCAGCTCCACATCTGGCAGCGTGACGCGGTTCACGGTGAAACCCCGCCCAGCATGCAGAATGCGCCCCAGTCGCGGTATCCGGGATGCCGCTCACGCGTAAGCAGCTGTGCGATGCGAAAGGCCTTCACGATGCTGGCTCCATCGGCCAGCGCATCGTAGAGCGCTTTGAAGAAGTCAAGGGCGGTGGTTGGGTCAATAGGCCACAGCGCCCCGATCACTGCCGAAGCGCCAGCTCGGAGGAACGCCGCTGGCAACCCGAGCAGGCTGTCGTTCTCGTCGTACCGAACGAGGGCAGACTCGCAGGCGCTCACGGTGACGAGGTCGACTGACCTCAGGTCGAGCTTTAGCACCTCGTGTGCGTAAAGCGGGCCGTCGTCCAGGTAGATCTGGTGAAATAGGGGCGCGGAATGGTAGAAGGCACCGTGAGCGGCTATGTGTAGATAACGGGTGCCCTGGACGTTCGCGCGGAGACTCTCTCGGCTCTTCGACGAAAGTGGCTCGGTGCCGAACACCGCGGCGACCGCGCGAGCCTGGTTTTCGACTGAGGGCTCGGGAGGCAATCCGAATGGAACCCCGCCGAGCGAAGACGCTATCGCGACGACCTCCGTCCTGGCGGGCGGCCACGGCGGCTTCTTCAGCATGACCGTGTGCAGCGATGGTGCCAAGGTCACAGTCCAATCGTCGGCAACGATCCTTCCCTCCGCGGTCGGCAGCAGGTGGAACGGCAAAAGATACTGTGGGCCGTGCGGCCAAATCACCAGGCGATTCCGCCCCGCCGCATGCTCTGATTCGAGTGCTTCTATGACCGGTTCGAAGTGGCTGCGGGAGTCATGCAATGCCACGAGGGCCTGCCGCGAGGCCACGCCGTGCAGTGGATCCTCAATGATGGATCGTCGGAGATGTGCGGTTTGGGGACCGGGTTCTGCGAAGGCGATGCTCGTATCTTGTCCGTCTGCGTCGGGTGGGAATCGGAGGCCGAACAGTTCCGCGTCGGCTGGTCGGCGCGGATCGAACACGGCCATGTGGGACATACTGTCGCTGGTGCACAGCAGGCAGTGAAAGCCGGTGCGCGGAGGCTTACCGACCCCCCAGTAGTAGAAGGCGGCTAGAACGGTGTCGGGCGTCAGCGCCGCTTTCAGCTCGGCGGCGCGATACGGGGGGCGAGTCTTGGCGCGACGAGTCGCACAACGCACCTGATCTAAATGCTGATAGCGCTGGCGGAGATTGGCAATCACTCCAACCGTGTCGTCGCCATTGATGGCCTCGCATTCGTGCCAATGCGAACTCAGGATAGCCTCGTTGTCCCCTAGGTCAGAGTTGAAATCCGCGAACCTTCGAGAGGTCGAGATCTCGGTCCCGGGATCCAGGGTGGCTAGAAGACCAGACGCGAGCGTCAGGGTATGCGCCGCAGAGGCGTCATCGACCAAAGGACCCGCTTTATCCAGGGCGCAGGAGAGGGCCCGGCCCTTTGCCATTTGCATGGCGATGACCACTGCGTCCAGGTGTTCTTCTTCGGTGAGCTCGGTTGGGCCAGAGGTTGCGGATAGTCCAGTGAAGACCTGCCCGTAGAGCATCCGAAGAAGCCCCAGTCCACCGGTGCCAGCGAACCATTCCAAGATGTCATCGGCCCTGTCCTGAAGCCTTCGGATCGCCACCGCCGCAGCATCGGGCGGCCCCTTCGAAATGGCTTCGGTCGTACGCTTCAGGCCGATCAGGGTCCGCTCTCGATACCCGAGGCATCCAAACATGACCGATGCCTGCGCAAACCCGTCCGTGGCGGCGACATAGGCCTTTGCCTCGTACCGTTCGGCGGCGATGTCCGCGATCCGAAACGCCGTCGTCAGCTGGAGCAGGCGATCTCGATCTCGGCTTTTCGGGGTCGTTCGCAGGGCCGCGTGGCTGGGCCCCCCGTGAGCGAAGACATGCAGGGCCGCATCGGAGAGCCGTTGCCCACTCCAGGATCTTGTCTGCGCCTGATCGGGCATGCCGTCGGCCGCCTGCTCGCAGTCCAGCGGGTCCAACGGCAGTATGTGAGCGCCGGCCGCCTCGAGCTGGGAGCGCTCCGCCTCCAAGCGGTCGCTCGGCAGTCGTTTCAGCATTTCCATTCGGAACTGCCGACGTTCATCAGGGATGTAGGAACGAAACGTGACGGCCACTATCGCGGTCATCGCGGCCCGTCGTAGGCCGACGCTGCGGATCAGGGCGTCGATTCGGGGAAAGTCAAGTCGGTACGGCCCCAGTAGGTTCAGAGCATTCATGCGCGACAGCGCGAAGGCCACTGTTGCCCGCCTGGCAGGATCGTCTCCGAGAAGCGGCCAGGCCTCGAGACAGTCGCTGACGATCTGATCGCGGGCAAGGCCCAGTCCGCTGCAGGCCTGCGTGAACCTCGCGTAGGCCAGATCGGCGAGCGAGCGCGCTCTCTCTCGGTCGCGCAGAAGGGTGACGGCATGGGTCAGAGAGTCGACTGCGACGTCAAGCGCGGCCCGCGCATACGGCATTGTCGCTTTCGGCAACACACCTTGGTGAAGGACCGTTCGCGGCCACCACGCGTTCAGCTGAACCTCGTAGTCATCGAATGCTGGCGACATCCCAAAGGGCGTGAGTTGGGCCGAGCCGATGGCCGCATGAACCCGGCCGAGGTCCTCGGGTTCTCGCGTAGTGAGGATCAACTTCCTCTCTATCTCTTGGGCGCGTCGTATCGTCGCCTCGTCCGGTCTCTCGGCGATCACCTCCGCTGCGGTCAGGAGGACCGCTTTGGCGGCGCTACGCCACGCCTTCTCATCTCGATTCGCGGGGCCCTCGGCGACGGCGAGGGCCAGGTTGGCGAGGACATGTCCGCGGGCCGGTCGCTCCAGAGCGGATTGGAGTGAGATCAGCGCGGCCTCGGCCGATATCGTCGATGCAGAGCCCCACTTAGCCGCTTCAGCCAGCTTTCTAGCGGTTGGGCTGCTCAAGGTTGCATTGGTGACCAGATCCGTCAATGCGAACAGATCTTCCAAGGAGAACTGACCCCCGTCGTTCGTCGAAGATGTTGGAGACCAGATCGGAGCCATGCGAGCGAGGCTTATCAAAAGCGGCGTATAAGTTGGACAGCGAGTGATCTGCCCGTAGATGGTTGATTCCACGCCCTCAGGCGATGTAAGTCAACCAAGGCCCCCGGCTCGGCGTACGCTTGCTCCTCGCGGCGGTGACGGGCGACCTCGCTGCGGCGGGCGCCGTCGTCAGCGTGATTGCGCTCGTCTCGGCAGCGCAATTGGGGCGATCATCACTGGGGCAAGAAATGGGGCAAGAAGCCCCACAGATTCCAGCCGATCTCCACGTAGTTCGATTCCCCGAAAACCGTTTAAAACCGTACCCCACATAGTCCAGCCGCACTCTAGGTTCGGGCTCATAAGCGGACCGTCCGTGTAGGGAACCCGACAGTCATAGGACTCCCCTCGCTAAGTCCGTGCTCCCCGCCCCCTGCGCGACCCCACGGTTAGGGTAGCGCGACGCGGATGCCCCCGGGTCGGTCCCGGGCCTGGCGCCAGCTTTGCGGGTCTCCATAAGGGAGCGTTATGGGGGTTGGGGTTGAGATGCCTGACTACTGCTGGGAGTCGTATCACCTACGGTTTCCCGGCGGGTCCGGCGCGTGCCGTCGACCGCAGGATCGGCGCGCGGAACCGGATAGGCCCTCTTGGTGGGCAGCTGTCCTCGTTAAGGAGCAACGCATTCCAGACTAGGACTCTGTCCTTTTTCCTTTTGGGTACTCGCTGATATCCTGCCAGCAGCGGAGGCGAATGGTGGAGGCGGGTTTTTGACGGGATTCGAGGCATGAGAAGCGAGCGCCTTGCACGCGTCCGACAGCTGCAGCGAGTATTGGCCTGGGCTTGGTGGTCGATTTGACCGAAGTGTTGTTCGCAGTTAGCAGTTCAGCTGTTGCAGTTAGTCATGAGGAATTCGTGAGGCCGAGACAGGACTGTCTCTCGCGAGCGAAAACCGAGGACGGCAAGGACGCAAGGCGCTGGAGCACCGAGCGAGCAAGCAGTCGAAATCTGACTCTTCTGCGTAGCGAGCTCGATGCGCACGGCTATCTCCCGCATAGCGGAGCTACGCGGGTGGCCCGAAGACACAGCCGTACGAACGGTTTGCAGCCGCGAGAACAGGTTTGAAAAATAATTCCTGTCTCGGCTGATCGGATTCAGAAGGACCAAGAAATGGCAGACAGCCAGAGATCCATAGGAGAAGTCCGTCCGTCCCCACAGGGGGAGGCGCGCGCCGATGGCTGAGTCGATCGACAGGGCGGTGCTCACCTTCTGCTTATCGGACCTGGAGGGCTCGACCAGGCTCTGGGAGAGCCAGCCGGAGGCGATGGCCCAGGCCCTCGCCCGCCACGACGAGCTGATCGCGGCCGCCGTCGAGGCACACGGCGGGCGCTTCCTGCACTCCATGGGCGAGGGAGACTCCACCGTGTCGGCCTTCGAATCCGTGACCGACGCCGTGCGGGCGGCGATCGACGCCACCCGAGCCCTCGCCGATGAGCCGTGGCCGGATGGTCTCGAGATCCGGGCCCGCTTCGGCCTGCACACCGGCGTTGCCCAGGAACGAGACGGCGTGTACTTCGGCACGTCGCTGAACATCGCCGCTCGGGTTCGAGACCAGGCGAACGGGGGCGAACTCCTGCTCTCGGAGACTACGTCGGCGCTTGCGAAGAGGGAGCTCCCGGCGGGTATGAGATCGTTGATCTGGGACCGCACAGGCTCAGGGGGATCGAGCAGCCGGAGGCGATCAAGGCGCTCACGGGTCCGGGTCTGGCGACAGCCTCAGCGGCCACCGAGTGCCCGTATCGTGGCCTGCTGGCCTTTGAGCCAGAGGACCGCCGCCTCTTCTTCGGTCGAGAGGAGGCGGTCGCCGACGTCCTGGCGCGGATCGCGCCTGGGCGGCTGCTGGCTGTGGTCGGCGCGTCGGGGAGCGGCAAGTCTTCACTCTTGCGCGCCGGCTTGGTGGGCGCCGCGGAGGCCGGCGAGGTGGCATCGGCCGGCTCGGCCCGACTGATCACCCCTGGAGAAGAGCCGCCGCTAGATCTCGGCAAGGACCCGGGCGAGCTCCTGGTCGTCGACCAGTTTGAGGAGCTCTACACGCAGTGCCGCGATGGCAAGCGCCGGACTCGGTTCATCGCGGTGCTGTTGGCCCGCCCCGGACCCGTGGCGATCGGGGTGCGGGCCGACTTCTACGGGGAGATGAGCGCAGACCCCGGGCTCGCTGAGGCCGTTGCGAGCAACCAGGTGCTGCTCGGCCCGATGCGAGACGAAGACCTGCGCCGCGCGATCGCGGAGCCGGCCCGGCTGGCGGGGCTGCGGCTCGAGCCCGGGCTCATCGATCTGGTGCTGAGGGACGTTGCCGGCGAGCCCGGCGCCCTGCCGCTGATGTCCCATGCGCTGCGCGAGACCTGGGAGCGCCGCGACGGCAGGACGCTCACGCTGGACGCGTATCGCGAGAGCGGTGGCGTCGGCTCGGCGATCGCGCAGACCGCGGACGACGTACTCGCCCGGACTCCGGTCCCGCATCGGCTCCTGCTGCGCAATGTGTTCCTGCGCCTCACTGAGATCGGGGAAGAGGTGGAGGACACCAGGCGGCGCGTAAGGATTGAGGAACTCGTCCTGCAGGACGCCTCGCCCGATGCTGTGAGGATCCTGCTTGAGCGGCTCGCCGAGGCGCGCCTGGTGATCCTCGACGAGGGGACCGCCGAGGTTGCGCACGAGGTCCTGATCCGCCGCTGGCCCACCCTGCGCCGGTGGCTGGAGGAGGACCGCGAGGGCATCCGGCTGCATCGCCGCCTCAGCGACGCCGCGCGGCTCTGGGACGCGGGCGGCCGCGAGGCCGCCGACCTCTACCGAGGGACGCGACTCGATGCTGCAACCGAGTGGGCGAGGACGAAGGCCGAGCTGCTGAACGAGACCGAGCGCGACTTCCTGCGCGCCAGCGTGGACGAGGCGGCACGCGTGCAGCGCGACCAGCTGAAGGCCAACCGCCGGCTGCGCCGCTCACTGGTCGGAGCCGGGGTGCTGCTCGTCGCGGCTGGCGCGCTGCTCATCTTCGCGCTCGTGAGCCGCCACGACGCCGTTGAGACGGAGGCCACCGCGCGATCCCAGGCGATCGCCGCGGCGGCGGAGACCCAGGTCGGCCGCGATCCGCAGCGCGCCCTGTTGCTGGCGCGGGCGGCGCTGGAATTTGCGCCCACGGCCGACGCCCAGCTCGCCGCGTCGGAGGCGCTCGATGCCAACACGGCCCGCTGGCAGCTTCCCTCGTTCGGGGTCCAGGGCTGCCAGGAGGCGAACTTCCTCTTCCTGTTCGACCACGGGCGGATCGCGGCCGACAACACCTGCGACGGGTACGTGATCTTCGCCGACCTGGCGCGCAAACGGATCGTCCGGCGGGTCAAGGTCGGCGCGACCTCGACCGGGATGGTCCTCAGCCGATCGGGCACGGCGCTGATCGTCGCGACGGGGCACAGGCTGGTCAGACTCGACGTGAAATCAGGGCGACGGCGGACGATCTTCACGGCGCCGTTCGTGATCGAGCAGCTCGCCGGGGTGCCCGGGCGTACGTTCGCGATCGCGGACAAGGAACAAGTTGGCATCGTCGATTTACGCCGCCAGCGCGTGCGGGTGATCGCACACGGCGACGCAAGCGCCAACGTCATCAACGGCATGATGTGGGCGTCGCCCAAACTGCTGCTCGTCGCATCCCTGGGCCAGACCCGGGGGCACGGCGACCTGTTCGGCGGCCTCACCGTTCTCGATACCGACAGCGGGACGCGGAAAACCGTGTCGCTCGCGCAGCCTGGCCACGTGGCCGCCGTGAACTTTCTGCGGGTCTCGCCCGACCTGCGGACATGGTTCATCACGGGTGCCGACGTGAACCCGAAAGGCAACCGTCAGGTCGGGGTGACGTGGGCCGTCGACGCTCGCTCGCGCCGGCTGCGCTGGATCGCGCGCGGTCCACTCGGCTCGACCGCCAGCCCGGTCCAGGCCTCGCCGGACGGCCGCTTTGTCGCCGTTGGCTACAGCCAGGGCGCAACGGACGTGCTCGACGCCTCGACCGGTCGTCTCGTCGTGCGCGACGCCAGCAGCGCCGGCATCGGCGCGGGTGACATGGCCTTCCCTCCGGGCGGCAATTCGCTCGTCAGCGTGGCGCTGGACGGCGTGATTCGCGGCTGGTCGGCGCACGGAAGCGAGCAGCTTCGCCTACAGGCCTTCGCCGCGACCGCCATCGACTTCACCCCCGACGGCAGGCGCTTGGTGCTGGTCGGGGATCGGGGCATGATCGTCGATCGGCGCACCGGTCAGACCGTGCGCAGGTTCCCAGGCTTCCCGGCGACGAGAGTCTTGGAGGGCTGCAGTTCCCTTTGCTTCGGGGCTTCTCCCCAGCTGCGCCGGCTCACCTACCTGGACCCCGGCTCGGCGGGCTTTCGGATTCGCGAGATAGCCGGCCGGACCGGCCGCCCGCTGGCCACCGTGACCGTGCCGCGCCTCGATGCTCAGGGCGTGGCGCCCGACGGGCGGATCGTCGCGGCGTACGTCAACGGCGATCGGTTCTTCGCACGGGTCATCGATCCGCGCACCGGACGGGCCCGCGATCTGCAGCCCAGCGATAGCAGCGACGGGTGCGCCGCGACGACGCCCTCGTTCACGCCCGACAGCCGGCTTATGGCAATCGTCGACGGCTGCCTGAACGTAGTCGTCTGGAACCTCGAGAGCGGAGCGGTGAAGCGGGCAATCGAGCTACCGGATCGCTCCAGCGGGTCGGGCGCGGTGCTCTCGCCCGACGGGCACTACGTGCTCGTGCCTGTGCTCGGCGGATCGTTCGTGCGCGTGGACCTCGGCTCCGGGGAGACGGTCGTGCGTCCCGGAGCGGAGACCGAGGCGAGGGCCTTTGCGATCTCGCCCGACGGGCGCTTCTACGCGATCGGCCGCTTGGATGGGACGCTCGACGAGTACGACGCCCGGACGTTGCAGCTCGTCCGCCACCATACCCTCGACAGCGCGATCCAAAGGCTCGTCTTCTCGCCCGACGGCCGCGAGCTGGCCGTGGAGGACACGAGCAACGTCCTGCGGGTCTGGGATACGTGCGATGTCTGCGAGAACCCCGAGCGCCTGGCCGAGCTCGCCGAGAAGGCGAGTGTGCGTGAGCTGACCCCGAGCGAGCGCGCTACGTTCAACGCCGGCTGAGCCGATTGCGCTCCACCCGTAGGTAGCCCTGCCCTGACCGTGCTCGCTGTCGCCGAGAAGCTCGCCGAGGACCTGGCAGATGGTGCCGATGGGCATCTACGAACCGCCTTGGAAATACTCGGCGCCGGTGCTGACTCTCGACCTCTCTTACCACCTGGTCTATGGCGGAGCGACCGCGCTCGCCTTCGCAGTGCTCCCCGAACGGTGACCGAAGCCATCATCCCAGCCCTTCCCCGCCTCGGAGCGGCCTCAGCTGGGGCAAGAAATGGGGCAAGATGCCCCACAGATCCCAGCCGATCTCCACGTAGTTCGATCTCTCGAAACCCGCTTGAAACCGTGCCCCACGTAGTCCAGCGGGACCTCCGGGTCGGGCCATAACCCCAGCGACTGTCCAGGTGTAAACCCGAAGGTCGGAGTTCCTAGTCCGGATACTTGTTGCGGTCGTCGCGCTTCGGGCGGTAGCAGTGGGTGGGGCGCAGATTGCCGAAGCGCCGGAATGCTCACGGTATCGTTTGCCGCCACCTTGCCCCTTTGGGTATGTTCGGGGTTCTATGGGCAATCTTCGCTGAGGGGATCGGTATGACGAACATCGTGAAGGGCTTGGTTGGCAAGGACAAGCGGCTGTTCGCCGAGGCGCAACCCAGTCCGGACGAGACGGCGTTCATGATCGAAAATACGAGCAGCGCCTACTACGACTCCCCTTACTTCAAGAAGCATGCGGAAGACGTGCAGCCGGTCCCCCCACCGCGCAGGAGCCCGCCCCGCCTCGACCTGGCCGACGTGCTCGAGCCGGAGTTCCTCAAGCCGATCGTCGACGCCAAGCGGCTGAGCTTCCACGCAGTGGGGGACACCGGCGCGGCCAAGGTCAACAGGAGCCAGAAAATGGCGACCGCGATCAGCCACGAGGCGGGCGTCGCCGACCTGATGGCAGAAGACGTGAAAAAGGGCGGCGACGAGGCTCCCGCCTTCTTCTTCCACCTCGGCGACGTCGTCTACAACTTCGGCGAGGGGCAGTACTACTACGACCAGTTCTACGAGCCCTTCCGGAACTACGATCGGCCGATCTTCGCGATCCCCGGGAACCATGATGGAATGGTCTTCGGGCCCAGCCCGGACACGCCCGCGGCTCAAACCCTCACCGCCTTTATGCGCAACTTCTGCGCCGAGACCCCCGGGCTGGCCGAGGACGCTGGGACTCTGATGCGCAGCACGATGAACCAGCCCGGCGTCTACTTCACCCTCGATGCCCCGTTCGTCTCCATCGTCGGCCTCTACACAAACGTGCTCGACGGGCCGGGCGTCCTCTCCACCCAGGGCCACGACCGCTACGCCATCGTCGGCGACCAGCAGCTCGAGTTCCTCAAAGGCGAGCTGAGACGGCTGAAGCCCGAGCGGGAAGCCGGGGAACGCGCGGTGGTCGTTGCCTGTCATCACCCACCGGGCTCGGTCTCCGAACACGTCGGCTCCGAAGGGCTCGCCAAAGACCTCGACAGCGCCTTCGAGGACGCCGGGCTCTTCCCCGACGCCGTGCTCTCGGGCCACGCCCATCTCTACCAGCGCTACACCCGCAAAGTCGACGGGCGCGAGATCCCCTATGTGGTCGCCGGCGCTGGAGGCTTCAGCGAGACCTACCCGCGGACCAAAGTCAAAGCGCCGATCACCCAAGGCGAGTACACCCTGGTCACCGATCCGATCGTCGCCTTCGGCTATCTGACCGTCACCGTCGACATGAAGGCCAAACAGCTCACGATCGGCTACCGCCCAAGCGATGAGAAGGTTGAGGGCGACTCCGTCGCGGTCGATCTCAAGGCTGGCAAGCTCGCCTGATCAGAGGCCGGAGCCCTGCTTTGTTCGCCTCGGGTGTGCGACGCAAGCCCAGTAAGTTCGAATCAGCGCGGACATGCTCGCCGGTGTGCACGCATGCAACGCAGCGGCACCTTACGTGGGGTAGGCGTTCGCAGGGGGCGCCGCAAGACCCTTTGAGACCAGGTCGCGCTCGTCGCAGCTGATGAGGCGCTGGTCGCCTTCGCCAGCCGCGGCAACGTAGGCGGCATCGTAGACGGAGATCGTGTGGCGCTCGGCAAGCTCGGCGGCACGGGTCAGCAAGGAGTTTGTGGAGGCGAGGACCCCGCCGTCGTCCGCAAGCCGCTCGACCGCGGCAAGAAGAGGCGCCACGAACTCAGGGGCACGCCAAGCGCGGACCGCGACGTTGGCGACCTCATAGCGGGCGAGGTCGAGGGTCGCGAGCGTGGTCTCGGTGTCGACCAGCAGGGCACTTGCCGGCTCATAGTGATCGTCCTCGGGATCGAAGGCCGCAAGCAGGACGCTGGCGTCCAGGAACAGCGTCGTCACAGCCCGGGCCGGGTTGCCTTCACCTGCTCGGCAGCCCCGCCGCCGTGAGGGGAGGCGTCGCGCAGCAAGCTCTGCATCGCCGCAGCGCGATCCGCTCGGCGGCGGCGCAGGGCGGCATCGGCGAAGTCGCGCATAACGGCGCTGCGGCTGGTGCCAGCGCGGCTAGCCTCGGCGTCCACCTCGGCCAGGAGATCGTCGGGCATGGAGACCATTACCTTTGCCATGCTCGTCAGTATACCTGGGTATACCGAATGCCGTCCTGGGGCAAGAAGCCGCACGTATCCCAGCCGATCCCAGCCGAACTCGATTCCGGGAAAATCGCTCTAGTAGGTGCTCCGTTAGGTCTTGCAGGAATTTCGCCCCGAGCAGGCGAATCCCTCCGCGATGAATCACATCCACGGAGGAGGCGAGAATGGGGGAGGTGTCGGGACTTACGCCCGCGAAGCTGCAGAGGGTTCGTGGCCGCCTGGTCGAGTTCGCCGAGGAGATGTTCGAGCCGATGGCGCGTAAGGACCAGCGCCGCTGGGGTGAGGCCTACCTGTGCAGGTTGATGCTGGACGGCAAGCGCAAGTCGATCGAGCCGATGGCCGCCCGGCTGCAGGACGGCGACGAGGAGTGCCTGCAGCAGTTCGTCAACCAGTCGCCGTGGCGGCCCGAGCCGGTGCGCCGCCGCCTGGCGGCGCGAATGGATGCCGAGATCTGCCCCCAAGCATGGGTAATCGACGACACGGGCTTTCCAAGTTCGGAGACAACTCGGTCGGCGTGGCGCGCCAGTACTGCGGCGCCCTGGGCAAGGTCGGCAATTGCCAGGTCGGGGTCTCGATCTCGGCGGCTTCCCCGCAGGCCTCCTGTCCGATCGACTGGCGGCTGTTCATGCCCGCCGAGTGGGACGGGAACCCACGGCGGGAGGCCTGCCGGGGTTCCCGAGGGTGTCGTCCACGAGCCGAAGTGGAAGCTCGCACTTCAGATGATCAACGAGCTGCGCGAGTGGGGCCTCGAGCCCCCCGTCGTGCTCGGCGACGCCGCCTATGGGGACATCACCGAGCTGCGGGCAGGCCTGGCGGAGCGCGAGGTCGGCTACGTGCTCGACGTCAAGGGGTCGACCTCAGCGCTGCCCGAGAGCGCAAGGCCCCAGCGCCCGCAAGGGTCGGGCAAAGGCCGCCCGCCCACCGCGCGCTACCGCCGTCCGTTCGACTCGCTCGCCGGCCTCGCGCTTGCCGGGAGGTTGGAGAGCCAGAAGTCGGTTGGCTCCTCCTTGCCGGACGGGCCACCAAAAAGCGCGAGGAAAGCGGCCCCCGCGTCCCCTCCCTCGCCAAGCTGCGCTGGCGTGTCGAGCAGGACGACCGCGAGCTGAAGCACTCGGCCTCGACCACCTCGAGGGCCGCTCCTATCCCGGCTGGAACCACCACGTCACCCTGGTCTCGGTCGCCCACGGCTTCCTCACCACGGAGCGGCTGCGGCGTCCTCCACTCAGGGCGGCCGCCTGACCTCGCTGTTCGAGGTCGTCAGGGAGCTACAACAGCTCCTGGCCTGCTGGCACGGCACCTGCCCAACATGCCGCAGACGGTTGCCGCCCGAAGACTCCCTACCTGCACCCGCCTGGACCTACCTAACGGAGCACTACTAGTGAGACCGGGCCGAAGCAATGCCATCCCTGCTGAAGAAGACGACCAGCCTGCCCTTGTCAGCGTGAAAGCTTCTAGCAGCAGCTCCGGTTCTCCCGCCCGTTGACGGTAGCGAGCGCTAATCCCGCAGCTCGACTACGAGCGGGATCCCGGTGTCGAACCAGTAACGGTGGAGCTCCTTGATCTTCGCGCGGGTCGGGAGTCCGCGTAGATGGACGTCGCACTCGCCGTAGTCGAACAGATTGACTGTTTCGCAGATCGCCTCCCTTGCCTGTTCCACCTCTGCCAGGTCTTTCAGCTCTCGGGCGACGCCTTCGAACGTCCCACCGCGGATCCGCAGGCGAACGTTCGGGTTCGCCCGGATGTTCCAAACCCAAGCTGCGACAGCAGTTGGGCGGTTTATCGCCAGCTCGGGGGGGCGGAGCTGGACAATGTAGGCCTTGCTCCCTCTTCGGATAATGCGGATGCACTTGCGTCGCGTCTTCCCGGTTTTGCGCCCGGTCGTCGTGATCACTCCGAAGCCGGACGGCGGCCGCGCCATGAAGAACGGGAGCATCAAGGCACTTAGAACTCGACCGCCCCTGGCGGAGCGGATAAGGCGGGTGTGCTTTGACGCGTGCTTGGCAGCGGCGTCTCGTACTGCTGCGGCATCGGCTCGGTCGGCCGCATCCGACCGTGTGGCGTGGGCGCTCGTCGTTTCGGCCATCTCTACTCGCCTCCTAGGTTGCGTTGGAATCCCGCATCAATTGCAAGCTTGACGGTGAGTACCCGAAACGGGTCCCCGGCCCGCGATCCCGCGCTGCCGCGCCAATCCGAGCCCGGCTCAGGCTACGAGACCCCTAGCCCGCGGTCAACTCTCACCCTCGATAAAGGGCGGAGCGACTCCCCACTCCAGCGAGGCATCGGCGCCTGTTCTGCCACTTGTGCCCCGGCTCCGGAATTGTGCAGCGCTAGGCGGGAACCCCACTCGGCGTAGCCCATGATCGCCGCCCGGAACTCGGGATCCGCCGGCAGACCCGCGTCCTCTGCAGCCTGGCTCAGCAGCGTCACGAACCGCAGCCGCTGCTCTGCCGTGACCATCGGGGCGATCGAGGGGAACATCATCGCGCTCATCATCACCACCCAGGTGGTGAGGTAGAAGCCGAGCGTGCCCAGGTCGGTGCCGGCCCCGGCGTCCATACCGTGCATCCGCTCGTCGGTCACCGCCCAGCCCGCCAGCGCCAGCAGGACAAGCAGGCCCAGCAGGCCGAATCTCAGGATCTCGGGCAGGGCAGGAGGCCGGCGAGGAAGGGTCGCTGACTCCATGGCTGTTCGGGCAGGGCGCTGCGAGTGGATGCTAGCCGAGCCCCGTCGCTGCCCCTTCGCCCATCTCGCTGGCGAATTCGTAGTCGGCGCTCTCGGCGTAAACGGCGTCGAACTCGATGTCGAAGACGTCGGAGTGCCCCGAGGACTTGCCGACCCGGAACTCGGGCGCGAAGCCGAAGGCGGCGTTCTTCACCGTCGGTCTGGGAGTCGCTGCCCTCCGGCCCCGGCAGCGGCTCGAAGGTGAACGAGTTGCCCCGGATCGAGAACGACGGAGTGTCCCCGTCGGTGAAGGTCACCTCTCCACGCTCGGTGCCGAGGTATTTGCCGTAGAGGCTGGCGAACATCTCAAACGGGCCGCCCTCCTGGCCGCGCATGATCCGGTCGATCGCGTCGAGCTGCTCGTCTGAGGCGTCCTCGTTGACCACTACGCCGACCGTCCAGTTGCCTGCGCTCAGATTCGACGGAAAGATGTTGATCAGGCCGATCCTGGTGCCGCTGAGATCGACGTCATCCAGGTTTTTCCCTCGCCGACGTCGAAGACGAGGTTGCCGTGGCATTCGCCGTTCGGTCCAGTCGGTGGGGCATCGGTTGGGCAGGGGCACAACAGCTGGCACGAGCAGGTTGCCAGGTAGGTCCCCGAGATTCTCCAGGCCATGGGCGCCCCTTCCCGGCGGCGCCGGGCCGCCGTCGATTCCGGGCCCAAGCCGCGAGGGCCGAAGCCCGCTCATGCGACTTTAAATCCGCGGGACGGGCGGGTCAAGGGAGTCGCCGTTCATCCCGGTGGCGAACCGGGTAGGACGCCGACCTGCTGCTACATCGCCACGTCATCGCGAACCGCGAGGTTCTCGGTCCGGCGTGCCCTCGGCCGCGGTGTGGGTCACCGATCCTCAGCCACGAAGAGTCCGGCCCCTACCGGGGAGGGGCCGGGGCGGCGCGCGGCTCTCTGACCAGGGTGATGCCCATCGCCAGCAGCCAGACGATGAAGAGCAAGAAGGCGATCAGGCCAAGGGCGCCATTGGAGGGCGAGAAGGCTCCGGTCTCGCTGAAAGAGCCGACCAGCCCGGCGACGAACGCATACGCAGCCGCCAGCACGCTGTAGAAGCAGAGCCAGTTGGGCAACGCCTTGGCGTGTATCGCCAGGGCTCCCGATGCCCCGGCGAGAACGGCAAACCCGACCGTGAAGAAAAGGAACCCAAACACGCTCAGATCCCAGAGACCCCGAACGGTATTGGCGTCGAGCGAGGCAGCGTGATACGTCGCCGCCCCCTGGGCGCAGGTACCGATCATCGCCCCGATGATCAGAACGAGTCCGCCGGCCAAGGCAACGGCGGAAAGCCGTGCGGCGGGCTCGGCCGCCCGCAACCGGTAGAAGACGCTTCCCAGGAACCAGGCGAACGCAAACAGCGTCGCGAAGCCCAGCGCGACCTGCGCCTGCATCGCGCCGTGGTTGTCCTGGATGAACGCCTGGACTTCGCGCGCGCTGTCGTCGAAACCGGGCGGGGTTCCACTGGGCCCGAAGACGAACGAGAGGATCAAGAGGACCGCAGTAACGATTCCGGCAGACGCGCCGACCTTCGGCCAGACATCCTCAGACATGGCAAACACCTCCTGGGAAAACCGGGTGGACAACCGATCCTATGCCGCATGGGAACGTCCTTGCAAGGGCCGCGATGGCGAAAATGCCACCACCCATTCACCTGCCTCGCCCAGCGGCACGGCCACGACGTAACCGGCATCCCCGCCATCGAGCGCTTTGTCACCGTGCTGCCGAACTAGATCCGCCGGCGTTCTGCTCCTGCCGCCCATCCGGGGCCATTTGCGCGGCGCAGCGAGAGCCCTTTGGCCCAGGGGTCGAGGCTGCTAGGTTGAGCGTCCATTTCCGAGCCGCCTCGCCCAGGCGTAGGCGGACGGGGGACCCAAGAAGTTGGGGCGAATGGGCCGGTGATCCGGCCCTAGCGGCATCGGCCGCGAGCCCGTCAGCTAACCCCGTAGGAACCGACAGGAGGGAGCTTGAGATGACCGCCCAGATTGATGCAAAGAAGGATCGTTCGCTCGTGGCCCGGGCCGAAGCAGCGCTGTCCGAGCTGGGGGGCCGGGCGACCGGCAGGCGCAAGTCGAATGTCGAGGGGGCGGAGCTGGTTTGCAACGCGATGAGCAGCCGGGTAGCCGCAATAGACGCCGAGGCGCCGGTCGCCCATGCCGCTGAGCGCTTGGCCGAGCAGGACGTCGGGGTTCTGGCGGTGTGCCGGGGTGGCGATCGCCTGAGCGGCGTGATCACCGATCGCGACATCGTGGTCCGGGTCATCGCCCAGGAACTTGACCCTCGTGGGCTCACGGTTGGAGAGTGCGGCACGGGCGAGCCCGCGACCGTTTCTCCGCGCGAGACCCTGGATCAGGCCGCGCAGCGAATGGAGCAGCAGCAGGTGCGACGGCTCCCGGTAGTCCAGGCGGGCCGACTCGTCGGGATCGTCAGCCACTCCGACCTGGCCGCACACGGGGCGGATCGGCGCGCCGGCCGACTGCTCGAGCGGCTGGCACGACGAGGCGGCGATCGGCGATCGGCTCGTTGGCTGTTGGATCGCCCCTACCGGGAGGGCTTCTGATGGCTTCTCAGAGCAGGGACTACGGGAGTAGCCTGACATTGCAGCCCTGAATCGTTTGCGCATCAGGTTCAGGTCGATGACTAGGGAGGATTCTTTATGAAGAAGATCGCCGTTCTCGCCGCGCTCGGGTTGCTGGCGCTGGTCGCCTCCGCCCAGGCGGCGCCCCATTACTCGCCCGCGCCGCCACCGAGGTCGCATCGCTGCCTGCCCCACAGCGTGGGCTACAACGCCTCCGGTGCCCTGGTGAGCTCGTCGCTGACCGCAGAAGAACATCACCGCTACAGCGGCACGCTCGAGGTCAACCTGACCAAAGCCAACCACCGGGCTCCGACCGGCGATCAGACCTTCGCGCTGGCAGCCGCCAAGATCAAGTTCCACCACGGCGTCGACCCAGCCTCCCCGGCGGGCAGCAGGGTGAAGCTGCACGGCAAGATCACGGTGCTCTCCAAGCACTGCTCGACCGAAGGCTTCACGCCGACGATCACCGTCAAGAAGGTCGACATCGGCCGCGCCTGGCACCACAAAGGTTGATCGGGGGGTGGCGTTTTCGCGCGTGTAGCGATCCTGGCCGTGGTCGGCGAACTGGCCGCGTTCTGCATCGCGACGAAGACGATGTCCGGTGAAGTCATTCACGGTCAGTGCTCAGGCACGGCGATCATGCGGGGCGGGACCCTTGCCTTGAACGTGGGTGCTCCTAACCGCCGTAGAGCTGGTCGTCACCGGCGTCGCCGTAGCCGCAGTCCTGCCCGGCCCATGTAGCAGACATCGTCACCCAGGACGGCGGGGGTTGCGATGCTCTCTGCAATCAACCCCCGAAGGGGCAACCCGTGAATGACGTGATCGACACGATCGGCGAAGGCTTCAAGCAGTCCTTCCTGATGGCCTACGAGGTCTGGTGGGCGCTGGTCCTAGGCTTTGCGATCTCGGCGATTGTGCAGGCATGGGTTCCGCGCGAGCGGATCGAGTCGGCGCTGTCGGGAAGCGGCCCGAGGCCCGTCGCCTGGGCGACCGGGCTCGGCGCCGCTTCTTCGTCCTGCTCTTATGCCGCTATCGCGATCGCCAAGTCGCTCTTCCAGAAGGGAGCCTCGGCGGCCTCGGCGCTCGCCTTCCAGTTCGCCTCAACCAACCTGGTCTGGGAGCTGGGCCTGGTGCTCTGGGTACTGATCGGCTGGCAGTTCACCCTCGCCGAGTACGTCGGCGGGATCGCGATGATCGTGCTGATGACGGCGCTGCTGCGGCTTCGTCTCACCCCGGCTGGAGGAGCAAGCGCGCAAGCATGCCCAGGAGGCCGATACCGGCCACCAGCACCACGCGGCGGGAGAGCGGATCGGCTGGCGCGAGCGGCTCACCTCGGCCTCCGCCTGGTCCGACGTCGCGCACAACTTCCGCGGCGACTGGCAGATGCTCTGGAAGGAGATCGGGATCGGCTTCCTGCTCGCCGGCTTCGTCGGCCTGCTCGGCGACGACTTCTTCAACGGCCTCTTCATCAGCGGCGCGCCGGGCTGGCTGAACGCCCTGGAGAACGTGATCGTCGGCCCGATCATCGCCGTGCTCAGCTTCGTCTGCTCGGTCGGAAACGTCCCGCTGGCAGCCGTGCTGTGGTCGGGCGGGATCAGCTTCGCCGGGGCGATGGCCTTCATCTTCGCCGACCTGATCGTTCTGCCGATCATCGCGATCTATCGCAAGTACTACGGCTGGGCCTTCACGGTGCGGATCGTCGCCTTGATGTTGGTGACGATGATCGTCGCGGCGCTCGCCGTTGACGGTCTGTTCAGCGCCACCAATCTGATTCCGACGACGCGGCCGAGCCGCGACGACATCTTCGGCTCTGTGCAGCTCGACTACAAGCTCGTGCTGAACGTGATCGCGCTGGTCGTCTTCGCCGCCCTCTTCTGGCTGACTGCCCGCCGCGACGTTACCGATCCCGTCTGCGGAATGAGGGTCGATCGGGCAAAGGCAGTGACCAAGGAGTTCGGAGGCCGCACTTTCTACTTCTGCTCGGAGCACTGCCTGCACACCTTCGAGGTCGATCCCGAGCGCTACCCTGGCCGCAGCGAAGCCGACGAGCGAGCCGAGCCGAGTCACACGCGCTGATCGGAGCATCCAAATGGCACTATCCGAAGACATCAGGAAAGAGACGGAGCGGGTCCGCCGCGTCCAGGACAAGGGAGCGCCCAAATACGACGGCCAGATGCGCTTCTTCGACCGGGTCCTCTTCGAGGGTGGGCGCGAGTGGGCTTGCTCGCGTGTGCAGGGCCGGGTGCTCGAGATCGCCCTCGGTACCGGGCGCAACTTGCCCTATCACCGAGACGACGTAGAGCTAACGGGGATCGAGTTGAGCCCGGAGATGCTGAGCATCGCCCAACGGCGGGCGAAAGAGTTGGGCCGCGAGGCCGACCTTCGCCTCGGCGACGCCCAGGCCCTCGACTTCCCCGACGCCAGCTTCGACAGCGTCCTCTGCACCCTCGCCCTCTGCACGATCCCCGACGACCGCGCCGCCGTCGAGGAGGTCTACCGCGTCCTGCGGCCCGGCGGGCGCTTCTCGCTGCTGGAGCACGTCCGCAGCCCGGCGCGGGCGGTGCGGGCAGTGCAGCGCTTGATCGAGCCGCTCAGTCTGCGCTTCGAGGCCGACCACCTGACCCGCGAGCCGCTCGATCACCTCGGCGCCGTGGGCTTCGAGGTCGAGGAGCAGGAGCGCTCGAAGTGGAGGATCGTCGAGCGGGTGGCGGCCCGTAAGCCCGGCCCCGCTTGAGCCTGCTCGCCTCGATACCCAGCCCCGCCTCCAGCGGCTTTCACCTCGGCCCGTTCGAGGCCCATGTCTACGGGCTGATGTACGTGGTCGGGCTGGCGCTCGCGGTCCTGATCACCGTCCGCCGCTGGGAGGCACGGGGTGGCTCGCGGGAGCTGGTCTACGACGTCGCTCTCTGGGCCTTCCCAGCAGGGTTGATCGGGGGCCGGCTCTACTTCCTCGCGACGAGCTGGAGCGAAGTCCCCCCTCACTGGTGGGGTCCGTTCGCGGTGTGGGACGGCGGCCTGGGGATATGGGGCGGCATCGCCCTCGGCTCGGCGGTCGGGCTGTGGCGCCTTTATCGCAACGGGGTCTCGCTCGGCCCATTCATGGACGCTGCCGCGCCGGCCCTCTTGGTCGGCCAGGCGGTGGGACGAATCGGCAACTACTTCAACCAGGAGCTCTTTGGCGGGCCGACGAGCCTGCCCTGGGCGCTGCAAATCTCACCGGCCCATCGGCCCGTCGGATACCAGAGCTTCGCCACCTTTCATCCCACCTCCTCTACGAGCTGACCTGGAACCTCAGCTTCGCCGCGTTCCTTGTCTGGCTCGGCCACCACCGCCGGATCAGGCCGCCGGGACTGTTTGCGCTGTACGTCGCCGGCTACTCGGCCTTTCGCATCTTCGAGGAGTCGCTGCGGGTCGATCCCGCTCACTACATCTTCGGCCTGCGGCTGAACTTCTACGTCGCCTGCGTGCTGACCGTTGCCGGTGCTGTCTGGTTCGTGGCGATCCAGAGGCGGGGACGAGCGAGCGAGGCCGGTTGGAGGCGGGCGCGAGGACCAACGCTGCTGGCGATCGGCTGGGCCATGCTCGCCCTCGTCGGCTGCGGCCAGGGGTCCAAATCGGAGGCATCCTCGGCGCACCGGCATGCCGATGCTGCTGGGCGGGCTGCTGAGGTGAGAGAGTGGGGCTCGATCGCAACCTCGCCTGCCCTCCAGAGCAGCTCAACGCAGTCGCAGACGACATCTGTTCTGATCCCTGGGAGACGCTGGAATACGCCGCAGCCGCACGGCTGCCGTTCGGGGTGGTGTTCTCGACTTCACCGATGAATCGGGCCGATCGCCCGCCGCCAGCGCCGCGCCAACGCCAGGGGTGCCGCCCGTCCACTGGGGGCGACCGACGGACCCTGTGCGGAGATCGCGCTCTGATTCAGCGGCTCACGTTCTCGGCACCAGCTCGGTCCTCGTCGGCGATGGCGCCATCGGTCGCCACCATGCCGATGTGGGGAAGGTAACCGTCCGCCGTAACGGTGAGTTCGAGCTCACCGGCGGGAAGGTCCGAGAGGTCGATCGCCACGACCCCTTCGCAGCCGGTCCGCGATATCACCTCCGTCTTCTCGCCCGTGGCTACGTGAACAACCGCATCCTCGATCGGTCCCCGGTCCGGCAGCGGGCCGCGGACCCGCACCTCGAGGACCTGGTCCGCTAGGCGGGTGGTCGCCACCGAGAGAAGCCCGGTCTCGCCAGTCCAGATCGGCATCTCGGGGTCTCCGAGGAGGTTCAGGCTGAAGGTCGCCCACTTGGTGTAGACGCCCTCGTCCCCCGTCAGGGCGAACCGCGTGTCCGCCAACAGGCCGAGATGCCGCGTCGTGGTGAGCCGGTGCCAGAACGCCCGCTGGAAGTCATCGCCCAGACCGATCCATGAGAAGCGCGTGCTTCCCAGGTACGCCACCGCGCCCCCGCCGGCGTTGCGCAGGAGATGCGAACCCATGCCGTCCTGATCGAATGCGTTGGTGAGGCAGGAATCGGCGTAGCCGATGAAGCCCGGCAGGCCATTGGTCAGCGTATCCGCCATCCAGCGGTCGAGGTCGCAACAGCCATCGGGATTGCCGTGCCCGGACAGGGTGAGGAAGTGTGGCGCCGCATTCAGGCCGTTCGCCAGGCGGTCGCCCGCCAGGTAGGTAAGCGGAGCAGCGGGGACCACTGCCGGATCCAGATCGCTCTCATCCTCGTACAGCCTCGCCGAGGCGCGGACGTGGGGAAGGTCGATGGCGATCTTAACCCGCAACTGCTCCTGGTCGGTCATGGAGCCGTCCGCCTCGGGCTCGTCCCAGATGAACGCCTGGGGGGTCAGCTCCGCGGCGCCGCCACGGACCACCATCCAGTTGGTCGGCCTCGGGAGGGAGATCGGAGGCTGAAAGGGAAGTGACATCAAGGTCACGCTCGGCGAGAGGTCGGTGCCCGAGCGAGCCCAGTACCAGCCCCGGTTGTCGGCGTTCCTGGCCGCCGTGTTGTACGGCATCTGGTGAACTTCGTCCTCGTTGATCTGAACGAACAGCTTGCCGGCGAGATTCGAGTGCATCTCCCGCCAGTGCACGACCGTGCGGCTCCCGTCGGACCTGAACTGATCCGGGTCCGCAGGATCGCCCGCAGATTCGGAAGCCCATGACCGGCCGCCCCAGTTCGATGAAACGAAGACCATCCGCGCCGGCCACTCGAGCAGGTGAGCGTGTCTCTGGAGACCGAACTGCTCGTAGGCGAGGACCTTGTCGACGAAGGTATCGGCCTCAGCGGCGTTGCGGACCGGGGCGCGTCCGAGACTGACGTCGGCACCGTAGTCGACGCCGTCGAAATCGTTGGACCAGTCGTGCTGCCCGTAGATGCCGTTCCCGTGGAGATCCCAGTCGTGCCTGAACGGGAAGCGCCGCAGGTAGAGCCGGTCGTTGTCGATGTTCGACGGCACGGCATAGTGAGCGCCAACGAGATCGGAGTAGTAGAGGTCCGTGGGAATGCAATTCCACTCATATAGGAACTGCAGATTGGCGTTGACCGTGGCCGCCGGTCCTTGCACCCTGACGTAGTGCGTCTCGGCGGAGCTCGGGGTCGTATAGGTGTCATCCGTGCAGTAATGCCAGCCGAAGCTGGCCATCCCACCTTCGTCATACGGGATCAGTTGACCGGTGTCGGGGCGCACCAGCTGGAGCGGCTCATCGCCGGGGAACCAGGTGCCGGCGCTCTCCGCGCGCACCTTGAGGAAGCTGCCGGTCCAATACGCCTTCGCGGCTTCCGGCGGATCGACGGTATCGACCGTGATCTCACCCTCGGTCCCGGCGGCGACCTTCCGAACCGGGACGATCGAGGGATCCCCACCGAGCAGGACCCACGCCACGCCCCACTCCTGATGCGCCCACTTCAGGAAGTTGCGGACGATCTCCTGGAGATCGCGGGCGCGGTGTCGGAAGCTGCCGTAACGGCCGTCGAGGATGTCGGAGATCGTCACCACATTTGCCGTCATGCCGCGACGCCGCTTCCACTCCACCAATCGCTCGAAGGAGGCGATGACGTCGCCGTCGACCGACCCCGTCGGCTCAAGCGTGTCGGCGTCACGCGTGACCGTGTCGGTTATGACCAGGTACTCGGTGCCCAGCCGCCAGGGCAGGTACCGCCAGATCGGCACCACCTCCTGCGGATTGACCACCAGCATCGAGGCCAGTTCCGCCGATCGCCGTGCCTGTGCGCGTGAGACGCCGCTGCCGAACAGTCGCTGCTCGCTCTCTGAGACCTCCTCGTAGTGCACGGCGATCTCGATTCGCGTCCAGAGGTGCAGCTGTCCGTCTGAATCGAGCGTCAGAGGCGCCAGCTCCACAGCGGCAACCGGCACTCCACCGATGCCCCTGGTCGAGATCAGGCGGGCGACCGGACGCTCGGACTCTCGCAGGTACGCCTCGGGATCGGGTGGAACGAAGCGCTTCGCCGGGAAGGGCACCGGACGCCCCGATGCTTTCTCGCGCGCTTTCTGGGCGCCCGGACGCCGGGGCTGCCGCGGGGCGACGAGTAGGGAGGTATCCCCCACCGGCACCTCTTCGGCGGCCAGGACCTCGACCTTCGCCGCACTCGACATCGGAGGGAGGGCGAGATGAGCCGTGCGACGAGGCAGGGCGGGCGCACCGATCTCCGCGCGCACAGAGCAGTCGACTAGCTTGGCGATGACTCCAAACGGGGTCTCGGTCAGTGAGAGATCGTCACGGTCGCTGACCACCTCCAGCCGCACCGTTCCCCTTCGGTCACCGCCCTGTGATGAAAGCCGCATGTCCTCCCCACCCCCGTGGATAGTAGTGAACTGCCGAAAAATAATATGATGATCACTCAGAGAATAGGGAGCGAGGAGCGTCACATGCTCTTGCCAGATGCCCTCTTCCCCGTCCGCTGCCCCGCATATACGCCTGCCGTCGCCTGGCTATGTGCCGAGCAGCCGGCTGCCGAGCGCGATGGACGATCGTCCGGCCTAGCCGACGGCCTTTCGGCCCCTTCCAGTGGCCCTCGACAAGGGAACATCGCTGTGATCCCGCGGACCACCGACCGAGCACCGCCCACGTCGCACCCGGGAGGTCGCCGGTTCGAGTCCAGCTGGGCTCCATTTTCAGGCCGGGTTCGTCGGGTCTCCTTCCCCAACCCGATTAGTGTCGGTGAACCGTTAGGTCGAGTTCCTCGAGGATCGCGTCAGGATCCTCGGTGAAGAGGTCGAGCAAGGATGGATCGAAGCGGGCGCCCCGCTCCGCGACCATCGTTTCGATGGCGCGTTGCGGCGACGTCGCCTCCCGGTAGGGACGAACGCTGGTCAATGCGTCGAAGACATCCGCGATGGCGACGATGCGCCCGACGACCGGGTCTGCTTTCCCCGTAGGCCGCGCGGGTAGCCATTTCCATCGAAGTGCCCGTGGTGGGTGAGTGCGATCTCGGCGGCGAGATCGAGCAACGGCGAGCCGGTGCCAGCGAGGAGATCGTGGCCGATCTGGGCGTGGCGCTGCATGAACGTTCGCTCCTCAGGGCTGAGCGGGCCGGGCTTCATCAGGATCGCGTCGGGCATGGCGACCTTGCCGATGTCGTGCATGGGGGCGGCTATCCGTATTTTTTGTACCGTCTCGTCATCCAACCCGCAGGCTCGGGCAAGGATGGCCGCGTGCTCGCCGACGCTGCGCGTGTGGATGCCGGTCCTCAAATCGCGCGTGGCGATCACCTCGCTGAGGCGTTCAAGCATCTCGGTCTCGCGCTCCAGGTGATCGCTCGCTGAATGCTGGCGGCGTCGGTGTTCGGCCTGCCCAAGGGCGCAGGCGACGTTCGCCCGCAACTCATTGTCACTGAAAGGCTTAATCAGGTAGGCGCTCACACCGTGCTCGCCCGCGATGTGGGCAAGCGAGGGATCGCCCGAGGCCATCAGCAAGGCGGTTCCGCGGTGGTCACGCTCGATCTGATCGAGCAGCGCAATCCCTTCCTCGGAGACCCTCAGGTCGCAAATTACGAGGTCGAAGGGTTCTCGGTCCAGCATGGCAGCGCCCTCGGTGGCGTTGGCGGCCTGCTTACACCGATAGCCAGCGGAGGAGAGAACGCTTGAGAGCGTGCGTCCTATCTGGGCCTCGTCGTCGACGGGTCCGGCAACGTCCTCACCCGACCAACCCGAGCGGCGGGGTGGGGGCGTGGAGCATCGCCAAGTCGATGGGACGCGCCAGCTGCGCAGCGTCTCCTGCCCGTCGACCTTCCTCTGCGTCGCCGGCGAGGGCCAGGGCCATGTCGTCACGACGACCGATCCAACCGGCGGCGCGGCGGCGTGGACGATCGCCAACGTCGGCCGGTTGTTTGGCTTCACCGACGTCGACTGCGCCGGGGAATCGCTCTGCGTCGGGCTCGCCTTCAACGGCTTTGCGGCCCTCGGGACCCCAAATCCGCCTCACATGTTGACCGTCGCCAAGGTCGGCTCCGGCAGCGGGACGGTGACCAGCGCCCCGCCGGGGCTCGACTGCGGCTCGACCTGCTCGCACGGGTTTGCGGGAGGCACCGACGTCCGGCTCAGCGCCACCCTTGCCGCAGGCTCGACCTTCAGCGGCTGGTCGGGCGGCGGCTGCACCGGGAGGCGCTCGATCGGGACCGAGTCGAGCGTGCGCTTCAGCAGCTTGTGGTCGTTGCGGTTCGCGCCACCGTGGTCGAGCCCGATCGGGATTCCGGCAGCATCTGTGAGGAGCGAGCGCTCCGCCCCCTTGGCTCTGTCGGTGGGATTTGGCCCGGTCTTCGGCCCGCCCAGCGGCGCCTTTGTCATCGCCCCGTCGGCAGCCAGCCAGGACCAGTCGATGCCGACCTCATCGTCGTAGTCGAGCAGGCCCTGGCGCCAGATCTCGTGGAAGACCCCGGCGCTCTCCCACTCCTGAAAGCGCCGGTGGGCGGTAGAGGAGTTACACACGCCGGTTACGTCGAGCGCGTTCCACTGCATGCCGGTGCGCAGGACGAGCAGGATCGCATCCATCACCTGACGCTTGGGAACCCCCCGTTTGTGGGTGCCGAGCGGATGCTCGGGCGGAGGTGGCAGCAAGGGCTCGACTCGCTCCCACAACCAGTCCGGCATTCGCCAGCCGTCGTCGCGATCGACCAAACCCATCTCCTACCTCCTATGTCCGATCAGTGGATCGGCTGAGGAGTTCTTCGCAGGAGGGTGGGAATCCTCCCTATAGGGCTAGATCCTAAGTTAAGGGCTCGTGGCTCGAAGGGCGCCCCGCCCCGCCTCTGCGGAGGGTCCTCGTCACCTCAGCCTTCGGCTGGGAGCGTCATTTTCGCCGAGCGCCCTGCGGTCCTGCCGAGCGTAGTTGGCCTCTTTCACCAGCAGGCCTCTCGAGGCGCGCCGAGATGCGTTCCGGGGCGCCGATGTAGAGGCCCTGCACATAGTCGACGCCGTAGCGGCGCAACAGGTCTTCGGTGGCCGCGTCTTCGACACCCTCGGCGACAATCCGCTTGCCGAGGTTGTGGCCGACATCGGCGATCGACTTCACTACCCGCTGATCCGTTTCGTTGGAGGCCAGCTCGCGCACGAACTCGACGTCGATCTTCAGGTAGCGCGTGGGGAGGTGCTTGAGGTAGCTGAAGGAGCCAAATCCCGTGCCGAAATCGTCGAGCGCCACCTCGTAGCCGAGCTCGTTGAGCTGCTCGGTGAAGGCGCGCGCCTCCTGTATGTTCGACATCGCCGCCGTCTCGGTGATCTCGAAGATGACCGCGCCCGGCTGGACGCCCCTCTGCGCTGCCTTCCGCACACGCTCGAGGACGGCGGAATCGCCGATCGAGTGGGCGGAGAGGTTGACGGTCACCCGCTTGCCCCGTTCGGCGAGCGTCATCGCTTCCCCCGTCACCCAGCGGTCGAGTTCGTTGATCAGGCCGAACCGTTCGGCGGTGGGGATGAAGGCGTCGGGCGGGATCAGGTCGCCGTCGTCGGCGACCATCCGCACCAGCAGCTCGCTGTGGCTGACCTGTCCCGTCTTCAGCTCGATGATCGGCTGGCCGTAGAGGACGAAGCGTCCCTCCGCGAGCGCGTTGCGGATCCGCTGCACCCAGCTGAGCGCGGTGCCGGCATCGCCGCGGTAGACGCGGATCTCGTCACGGCCCGCTTCCTTCGCCTCGAAAAGGGCGACGTCGGCGGCGGTCAGCAGATCGTCGGGCACGAGCTCCTGGGTGCCCTCGAAGAGGGCGATGCCCGCGCTTATAGCAATGGGCGGATCGATCTCGCACTCGGCGAGGCGGGAGCGGATGTCCCT
>DATFVC010000045.1:0-4400 GCA_035260485.1 Solirubrobacterales bacterium
TGAAGTGCGGGCCGGGGAGGGGCATCCGGCCACCACCGACGTAACTTTTCCCCGCTTTGCGGTGCTTGCCTAAAAGGGCATCGCTACTGCCCAGGATGAGGCAACCCGTCTCCTTCTTGTCAGCCGGCCGCCATTGGTCTATCCCTCAAAACCTCTCCGCCGTCTTCGCCAGCGTTGAGATCGGCATGTCAAGCCCCCGCGATGCCTTGACCGTCGACCAGGGTCGGTTTTGCCTGCGGGGTTCAAAACGTTCCTGGAAAGGCCGCAGTTTCCGTACGGCAAAAAGAAATCTTCCGCCGCAACGGCTGCGTACCCTGATCGTTCCGCCGAGATTCCAGACCAAACTTATGATCACAAGATAGCCAGGCGCCCGGCGGAAAAGTTCGTTTGTCGACGCCGAGGAGGCGCTGTGTTCGAGATCGACCTGAAGAAGATATTCATATGTTCCAAGAACCTGGCCACGGGCGCGGCGGAACTGGGGACTTTCGAGCCCCTGCCGGCTGCCCTGGAAAGCGGATTTGTGATGCGCGGTCTCGCGATGACGCCAAGATGACCTCGATTCAGGCCGACATAGTCAGTTGGGCCTCTGGGCGCCCGGGATGGCAGCAGACCGCGCTCTGCCAGATCGCCGCAGGCAAGCAGTACGAAGACTCCGAGCTGATCGCCCTCGCCGCAGCGATCAAGGTGGGCAATGCGCCGGCCGGCGAAGTCCTCACCGAGGCCGACATCCCGGCCGCCACCTCCGCCACCGCGACGGTTTCCCTGAAGGCGGTGCGCGACACCGAGAATGTCAACGCTCTCATTGGCGCCCAAGAGCTCAGCTTCGCGCCTGCGGGAATCACCGTCATCTACGGCGACAACGCCAGCGGCAAGTCGGGCTACGCGCGGCTCATCAAGTCTGCCGTCAACAGCCTCCACTCAGAGCCGGTCCACGTCAACGTCTTCGGCAAAGACCCCAACGCGCCGCAGAAGGCCGAGATCGCCTACCTCAGCGGCAGCGAAGAGCGCTCCTCCCCCTGGCCAAGCCCGCCGGCCTCTGAGCTGACCGAGGTTAGCTTCTATGACGAGGCCTGCGGTGATGCCTATCTCGAAGTCGACTCCGAACTCGGCTACCGGCCCTCGGCGCTGGTCATCCTCGATCACCTGATCGCTCTCTGTGATCGACTTCGACTCCGATTCGAGGAGGAGCTGAACCAAAACGCTGCCGCCTTCAAGGGCCTACCGAGCGCGCCCGAGGGGAGTCCAGCCGCCGCCTTCCTCACCTCCCTCACCGGCGAGACGACGGCTGTCGCCCTCGATTCCGCCGCAGCCCTCGGGGCAACAGCCCCCGCCAAGCTCTCGGAGCTGATTCAAGAGGAGGCCCGCTTGCGGGCAAGCGACCCGGCCAAGGAGCGAGCCCGGCTCAGCGAGCTGGCCGCGACGCTCACCTCGCTGGCTGCCCACATCGGTCGGCTTGACGAGAGGCTCGACGACGAAGCCCTGGCGGGCGCTCTCGCCCAGCGCGACGCGCTTGCCTCTTCTCGCGAGGCCGCCAGGCTTGCCTCTGCCTCCACCTTCGATTCCGAGCCGCTCGCGGGCATCGGCACCGACAGCTGGCGCTACCTCTGGCAGGCCGCCCGTCGCTACTCCGAGGAGGGCGCCTACCCCGAAAAGGAGTTCCCGGTCACCGACGATGCTCACTGCGTCCTCTGTCAGCAGCCACTCGCTGACGAGGGATCCGAGCGTCTGCGCCGCTTCGACGAATTCGTCAGTGACGAGACCGCCAAGCAGGCCGAGGGCGCCGAACTCGCTCTGAAGGCAACGGTCGTTTCCATCGACGAGCTCGGCGCTCAGCCCGCCGGGCTCCTCGACCAAAGCTCGGCCCTCGAGAGCCGCGATCCGTCCCTGGCCGCCGAGGTGAAGAGCTGGATGGTGGCCGCTGGGGACCGGCGCATCGCTCTCCTCGCGGCGCTCGGAGAGGAGCCCGAGCGAGACCTTCCCGCGTTGACCGCCTCACCGCGGGCGGCGCTCGACAAGCTGGCAAAGGAGATCAGCGCCGAGGCGGCCACGATCGACGATGCCGAGTTCAAGGCGCGCTCTGAGGCGGTGGTTGGCGAAAAGCAGGACATCGAAGGCCGCCAGCTCCTCGCCGCGGGGCGAGCGAGCGTCGAGGCGGAGATCAAGCGGCTGGGGGAGAGGGAGGGTCTCCTGACCGCCAAAAAGCTGGTCGACACCAAAGGGATCACCCGCAAGTCGACGGAACTGAGCGAGCAATACGTGACCACTGAAGTGCGCGATCGATTCGTTCGCGAGTCCGATCGGCTCCTCCTCGAACGAATCCAGCTCAAGCAGACCGGCGGGCATAAGGGTCGACTTCGCCAACGTCCCGCTCTGCTCGGGGCACAGGTCTCAAGACCGGTCCACGAAGTCCTCAGCGAGGGGGAGAAGACCGCCCTCGGCCTCGCCGGCTACTTCACCGAGGCTCACTTCGACGCCAGTAGGTCGGCCCTGGTCCTCGATGATCCGGTCAGCTCGCTCGACCACATCCGCCGCGAGGCGGTCGCCTTGCGCCTCGCGCAGCTTGCCGGCGAGCGCCAGGTCGTCGTCTTCACCCACGATCTCGAGTTCGTGGTCGCCCTCAGCGCCGCCGCCGCAGCGGAGGGGGTGGAATTCACCGAGCGCTCGATTCAGCGCAGCGGCGACAAGGCGCCTGGGATCTGCGTCGACGAGCACCCCTGGAAGGCAAAGGACGTCGGCCGGCGACTGGGGGAGTTGGAGGCCCGGTTGACAGAGATCGAACGCGAGCGTTCAGGCTGGACCCAGGACGAGTACGAGCTGGCCTGTAGCGACTGGGCCGGCAAGCTCTCGGAGGCCTGGGAGCGCCTCCTGCACCTCGAAGTCGCTAAACCGATCTTCGACCTCGCCAAGTCTGAGGTGCACCCCAGGGGACTCAAGGTGATCGCACAGATAACCCCCGAGCAGAACAAGCAATTCCAGGAGAGCTATGCCCGAGCATCCGGATGGCTGCGCCGCCACGACAAGAGTCCAGGCAAGAACACCGTCGCCCCCGAGCCCACAGAGCTTCGAGCCGAGCTTGAGTCAATCCGTACGTTTCACACCAGCGTCAAGCGTTACAAGAGTTAGGAATCAATCACCTTTGGAGACGAGGAACCAACGATGGGTGTGATCTGCCATGTGGCCTAGAGATCAATATTCAGGACCCGGCGGTGGGCTCTACACCGGACCCGGAGGGGGCATGTACACCGGACCGGGAGGCGGTGCTTACTCAGGCCCTGGCGGAGGCCTGTACTCGGGCCCGGGGGGTGGTATGTACAGCGGACCAGGGGGAGGGCTGTATTCCGGTCCAGGTGGCGGTCTTTATTCGGGTCCCGGCGGCGGTTTGTACAGCGGTCCCGGCGGTGGGCTCTGCTCTGGGCCGGGGGGTGGTCTGTTTGCAGGCCCAGGCGGCGGTCTCTACTCCGGGCCGTGTCCCAATCCGTATATGAGCAATTGGCCTCCAAAGGAAGTCCTGTGCGAGTTCCTGATCGAAATGGGCATGGAGGACGTTGCGCGCTTGATATTGGGCCGCTGACCGCCACCGCGAGGCTATGAAGGCCTAGGATCGCTCCGATGCCCGACGACGCGAAGCGCAAAGCCGCCCGTAAAGCGGTCGAAGCGGCCCAGAAGCAGTTTGAGCGCGACAGCAAGGCCACTCGGGACGCGCGGCGCAAGGCTTTCGCGAAGGCGCAGCGGGACGGGCTCTCGCTCAGAGACATTGGCGAGCTGATCGGTCTGGATCACTCGCGGATCGGCCAGATCATCCGGGGCGAATAGCCCAAGCTGTGGAGAAAATCTCCACAGCTTGATATGTTGGCTCGATCCACATAAGCGGCCCCCGGCAGCGCATGAACGCCAACCGAGGGCCTGACCACAAGGAGATGACACCTCCTCATGGCTAAGAAGAACCCTATGGACGAGGGGCGGCCGGTGCCGCTTGACCTCGCCGCCAAACACATTCCAATCCTGCGCGCCCGTCTGAATGACTGGCTAGACGGGGTGCGGAAAGACCTGAAGACCCCCGAGCGGTTGCGGCACCCCGACGACGCACGGCAGGAAGCTCAAGCATTTGAGCGCCTGCTAGTTGCCTTGGCGACGACGCAGATCGTTCTCCCCGATGAGGCGGCGTGTGCGGCCATTGGGGCCGCAGTCGCGGACTACGACGAGGAGAGCAACTACGAAGAGGTCGCCGCCAACCACGACGCGCTTCATGCCCTGCTCGGCCTGCTTGAGAGCGGGAGCGCTTGAGCGATGGCCGACCTCTACATGCAGCGGGTCGTGCTGGCTTTGGTTCTCCGCGAACACCCGGCTCTGCTGACGCCCTCGGCGTTGGCGGGCCGGGTGCTCACGAACCCCCGGACCCT
>DATFVC010000046.1:0-11489 GCA_035260485.1 Solirubrobacterales bacterium
GATGGGTGATCTGCGATCACGGCCACTGCGGCTCCTCGCATGCGAGCTCGATCGCGCGCATCGCGGCGGACGTCTTCGCTACCGACTCGTCGTACTCGTACTCGGGCTTGGCGTCCGCGACGGTGCCGCCGCCGGCCTGCACGTGCGCGACGCCGTCCTTGATGACGACGGTGCGGATGTGGATCGCGGTGTCGAGGTCGCCGTTCCAGGAGAGATAGCCGATCGCGCCACCGTAGGAGCAGCGCTTGATCGGCTCCAGCTCGTCGATGATCTGCATCGCGCGCACCTTGGGCGCGCCGGAGAGGGTGCCGGCAGGAAGGGCCGAGCGCAGCACGTCCATCGCCCCCACTCCCTCGCGCAGCGTTCCCGAGACCTGGCTGACGATGTGCAGAACGTGCGAGTAGGTCTCGACCACCATCAGCTCGTCGACGCTGACGGAGCCGTACTCGCAGACGCGGCCGAGGTCGTTGCGACCGAGGTCGACCAGCATCACGTGCTCGGCCCGCTCCTTGGGATCGTTGATCAGGCGCTCGGCAAGGCGGCGGTCCTCCTCCTCGCCGCTTCCACGGGGATACGTTCCGGCAATCGGCCGCGTCTCCACTCGCCGCCCCTGCACCTTGACCAGCGGCTCGGGTGAGGCGCCGGCGATCTGGAAGTCGCCGAACTCGAGGAAGTACATGTAGGGGGAGGGATTGACCGCCCGCAGTCCGCGGTAGATCGAGAACGCCTCGACCGGCGCCGGGGCCGAGAAGCGCTGCGAGGGAACGACCTGGAAGGCGTCGCCGGCGTGGACGTACTCGACGATCCGCTCGACCGCCGCTTCGAACTCCTCGCGCTCCATGCTGGAGGCGAAGCGCGGCGGCTCGGTGATCGCGGGCCGCTCTGGCACGGGAACGGCGCCCCGTAAGCGGCTGCGCACGTCGGCGATCGTCGTCACCGAGCGCTCGTAGGCGGCGTCGATCCCACCCTCGTCATCGGCGAAGGCGCAGGACATGATTGTCAGCTCGTGCCGCAGGTGGTCGAAGACGAGCAACACGTCGGTGATCATCAGCGCCATGTCCGGTAAGCCGAGCGGGTCGGGGTTGGGATCGCCGAGCGGCTCGACAGTGCGCACCAGGTCGTAGCCGAAGAAGCCGACCGCGCCACCGGCAAACGGCGGCAGGTCCTCGACCGGAGCGAGCTTGAAGCGACCGAGGCTCTCGGCGACAGCGGCGTAAGGGTCGGGCGCCTCGCGCTCGGCGCCGCCTGTCTCGCTGAGGATCCCGTCGCTCCAGCGCAGGACCGCGCGGGGGCGGATGCCGACAAAGGAGTAACGGCCGACCTGGCCCTGCTCGGCCGACTCGAGCAGAAAGCACGGCGCCCCCTCGGGCTCGCCGGCGCGTAGCTTGAGGAAGGCCGAGACGGGCGTCTCGCAATCATCGACAAAGCGGGCGCGGACGGGGACGACGTTGGCCTCCGCGGCGAGCTCCCGCGCCTGCTCGAGGCTGGGCTCGATCCGCAGCTCCGCGGTATCAGCTGCGACGGCCATTGAGTACCTCCATCACGGCGGCCTGAGACACCTTGCGCGAGGCCAGCAACACGCTGAGGTGGTAGAGCAGATCCGCGGCCTCTTCGGCGATGCGCTCGTCGGACTCCTCGCGCGCCGCGCGCACCACCTCCTCGGCCTCCTCCTCGACCTTCTCGCCGATCAGCCTGGGATCGTCGAGCAGCTCCACCGTGTAGCTGCCCGCGGGCCGCTCCGCCGCGCGGCTGCGCAGCGTGCGCTGGAGAGTCGCGAGCGCCTCGTGCGGGACGGGCGCGGGCTCATCGCCTTCCAGCTCGCGGTGGAAGCAAGAGCGTTCGCCCGTGTGGCAGGCGGGTCCGGTCGGCTCGACCAGGGCGACGACCGCATCCCCGTCGCAGTCGAGGCGCAGCTGCTTCAGCTTCAGCACGTGGCCCGACTCTTCGCCTTTGCGCCAGATCTTCCCCCGCGAGCGGCTGAAGAAGTGCACCTCCCCCGTCTCGACGGTAAGCCGCAGCGCCTCCTCGTTCGCGTAGGCGAGCGTCAGCACCTCGCCGCTGGCGAAGTCCTGCGCCACACACGGCACCAAACCCTGCTCGTCGAATCGAATCTGCTCGAACATCGAACAATCGTATGGCAGGTGTGCGGGAGGCGATGGGGGATGCCCCCGAACGGGGGGATACTCAAAACGCCGGGCTAATTAGCCCGGCGTTTGTCCGGGTGGGGGCATCCCCCATCGCCTCACTCAATCCCAAGACGATCAAGCAATCCCTCGTCGCGGCGCCAATGGCTGCGGACGCGGACCTGGAGGTCGAGATGGACCTTGGCGCCGAGCTCGGCTTCCAGAGAGCGGCGGGCGGCGGTTCCGATCTCGCCGATCTTCTTGCCACCCTTGCCGATCAGGATGCCCTTCTGCGACTCGGTCTCTGCCCAGACCTCGGCGGCGATGGTTACCAGCCCGTCCTCGCGTGCGCCAATCTCCTTGACGTTCACCTCGACCGAGTGCGGAATCTCGTCGCGGGTCCGGTTGAGCACCTGCTCGCGGATCAGCTCGGCCAGCATCGTCTCACTCGACTGGTCACTGTGGTCCTCGGGCGGGTACAGGTAGGGGCCCTCGGGGACGAGCTCGCCGAGCCGCTCGACCAGCTCGCCAAGTCCCTCACCGTCACGGGCGCTGATTGGAAAGACCTCGTCGATGCCCTCCAGCTCGGCCGCCTCGGCGAGCACCGGCACCAGCTGGTTGGGACCGGCCTTGTCGATCTTGTTGACGGCGCAGATCGTCGGCAGCTTGCTGTTGGCGCCGAGCAGGGCGCGGGCGATGAAGCGGTCGCCGGGCCCGATCCCCTGCTCGCCGCTGACGACCAGCAGCGCCAGGTCGGAGTCGGCGAGCTCGCGCTCGACCCGGCTCTGCATGCGCTCGGTCAGCACGTCGCGCGGCCGCTGCACGCCGGGCAGGTCGACGAGGACGAGCTGGCGCCCGGCCTCGGTGTCGGTGGCGATACCGCGGATCGCCCGTCGCGTCGTCTGCGGGCGCATCGAGACGATCGCCACGCGGCTGCCGACGATCGCGTTGACCAGGGTCGACTTGCCGACGTTGGGGCGGCCGGCAAGGCCGACGAATCCCGAGCGCGTCATCGCAGCCCCGCCATCACGCGATCCTGCAGGGCAAGCATCTCGCCACCGTCGGTCTCGTGGTCCATGCCGCAGAGATGCAAAGTGCCGTGAACGGCTGCCTCGACCACATCGGAGCAGTGCTCCGCGCAGATCGTCACGTCGCCAAGCTCGCGCGGCCCGGCCGTTGGCCCGGCGCCGTCGAGCGGGAAGGCAAGCACGTCGGTGGGGGCATCCCTGTCGCGGTACTCGCGGTTCAGCTCCTGGATCCGCGCGGCGTCGACCAGCTCAACCGCCAGGTGGCCGTCGGCGATGCCAGCCGCTGTCAGGGCCGCCATCACCGCGTCGCGCAGATCGGCGGGCACGTCGGAGAGGTCAGCCGTCATCCGCTGCCGACGGCTGCTCACCCTGCCGGCGTTCGGCATGCTCGCCGTAGGCGGCGACGATCCGCTGCACCAACTTGTGGCGGACGACATCCTCGCCGCCGAAACGGACGAAGGAGATGTCCTGCACGTCGCTGAGGATGTCGCGGACGACGACCAGACCCGAGCGCTGGTCGGTGGGCAGGTCAATTTGGGTGATGTCGCCGGTGACGACCATGCGCGAGTTGAAGCCGAGCCGGGTCAAGAACATCTTCATCTGCTCAGGGCTGGTGTTCTGCGCCTCGTCGAGGATCACGAAGGAGTCGTTGAGGGTGTTGTGCGTGAGGAGAAAGTCGTCGGTGACGTAGAGTGAGTCGGCCGCCGCTACCTGGATGCACACCGTCTCCGCATCGCCCGCCGGCTCGATCGCATGGACGAAGCGCATCGGGCGACCGCCCCCATCCTGCCGATAGCAGTTTCGCTTTCGCTCTAGGCGGAACGGCTCGACTCCATCAGGCAGGCGGATGTCCATGACGAACGCGTCCGATCGATGGTGGACCGGGCGCCCGTCCACCCGGCCGGGCGATCGCCCCGCAGCCTTCCTGCGTCGCGAATATGCGACGCCGCCCAACGAACGAACGAGGAAGGCGACGTCTTCATGGAGACGCTCGGAGCAGGTTGTGTACTGGATCCGACACGTTCGGCCCCGCCGCCTGACCTGACCACCGTCGCTATCGAGGAGGCCCTGGAGGATCGCCATCCGAACAGCTACCTCATTGTGCAAGTACGTATCAGGCACGAACTTCGTGGCGGACCTCGTGCCAGCGAGTCCAAGTTCGCGCAGGGACGCGGTGACGGGGTTGGCGACGATTACGCCGCCGCGATGGCCGGCAGCGTGATGAAGATGGAAGTCGATACCGCTGCCTGTCGTCGTGCCGGTCGAGCAGCCGTCGCCGAGCAAGAGACCAAGCGCATAGGGGTCCAGTGGCACATCGCGATATGGGAACTCGACGGGGGCGCCGAGCAATGGCAGCTCGAATCGGTGCCGATTGGCGGCTCGGAGCCTACCGACCATCTCCCGCGTCTCAACAACGCGACCGGGTTTTCCGCGTTGCCGGTCCTCGGGTGTGAAGACGTGCCACAGATGTTCATCGCAGCACAGAGTCGACGCGCCGTCCTGCGTACGCAGCCGAAAGATCGCCTTATGGCCTTGCGGGTACACCCCAAGGACTGGAGTCGGCAGGCCGTTCGACCCGATGACGAGATCGCCAACCCGGAGGCTGCCGATCGGCCGGAAGCCGGATGGGGTGAGCACGGCGCAGGAGAGGGGCTGGGCACGGCCGCGCATGAAGGCGAGCGGCGCCACCTCGATCACGCCGCGCTCGAAGTAGCCGTTTACCCGGTCGGGGTCGAGCATGTCGTAGAGCGCGTCGAAGAGCGGACGCAGGTAGGGGTCGACCTTGGCCTGGATGTCGCCGGGCAGGAATCCGAGTCGCTCGCCTGCCTCGACGGCAGGGCGGGTGAGGATGATCCGCTGCACCTCCCGCTCGGCCAGTGCCGCCGCAGCCATCGCCACAGCGAGGAAGGTCTTGCCGGTTCCGGCGGGGCCGATTCCGAAGGTGATCGTATGGTCGCGGATCGAGTCGACGTAGCGCTTCTGGTTGAGAGTCTTCGGCGACACCTTGGTGTTGCGGTGCTGCCAGACGACGTCCTCGAGGATCTGTGCCGGGCTCTCGTCGGCATCAAGCGCCCCAGCCACCGCTTCGATCGTGCCCGGGGCTACGTCGTACCCCTGCTCGATCAGCTCGACCAGCTCGTCGACGACTGTGGCGGCTGTCTGTACGTCGGTCGAGTCGCCGTCCAGGGTGAGCACGTTGCCGCGCAGGTGGAAGTCGCAGTCGAGGCGGCCGCGCAACGCCCGCAGAACGGCGTCCTCGGAGCCGGCCAGCTCGGCGGCCACGGTGTTGTCGAGGGTCAGCTGCCTACGAGCCAAGTTTCTCTCGCACCGCCGTGCTGACCCGCTTGCCGTCAGCGCGCCCGCCGACCTTCGGCTTCAGCGCCGACATCACCTGCCCCATCTGCTTCTGCTCGGAGGCACCGGTCTCCGCGATCGCCGCCGCGACCAGCTGCGCCAGCTCCTCGTCGGACAGCTGTGCCGGCAGGTAGGCCTCGATCAGCTCGGCCTCGAAACGCTCAGCGGCCGTCTGCTCGACCCGGCCCGCCTCGTCGTAGGCCTCCGCCGCCTCGAGCCGCTTCTTGCGCTCGCGCTGCAGTACGGCGACCTCATCGCCCTTGCCCAGCTTGGCGTCCTGCTGCAGCGAGTCGACGATCATTCGCAGCGCCGCGGCACGCTCGCGCTCGCCCGCTTTCATCGCGGTGCGCACGTCGGCCTGCACCTGCTCGAGAACGCTCATCGGCATTAAGGGTAGTCGGCGGCGTCGGGCGCCACCGCTAACCCCTTGGAGACCAGATCGGCGATATCGGCGCTGACCAGGGTCCAATCGTGGCGTCGTGCAGCGGCGACGTAGGCCGCGTCGTAGGCGGAGAGCTCGTGCTCGGCGGCGGTTTCGAGAGCGGACTCGATCAGACTCGCATCGATGGCGACTATCCTCTCGCCGCAGCGCTGAGCGAGGAACCGGACGAGATAGCGTGCTTCCTCCCGCTGCTTTTTCAGCACCCCAACTACGTTCGCCACCTCGTAGAGCGTGAGATCCATTGCCGCCACCGGTTTCGTGACGTCGAGGACGATCGAGCGCGCAGCCGCACGAAACCGATCGTCAGGATCGCGAGCAGCTATCCACACGCTTGCGTCGACCAGAAGCGCGTCAGCGCGATTCACGGTCTTCACGGATGAGCCTCACCGCTTCGCCACCCATTGGAGCAGTCGCTTTGTCGAGGAGCTCCTGGAGCTCCTCCCGCTTCCGCGCCAGATCGGCATTCAGCTCCCGCTCGGCGAGCCGCCGCAGGAAGCCACTGCGCGTCTCGCGGTTGGCGCGCGCCTGGGCGTCGAGCCGGTCGAGCAGGTCGTCGGGCATTGAGATCATCACCTTGGCCACGGGGTGAGTATATACGGTATTGCCGGATGTAATTGTCGTCGTCATGGACGGGACGCTCCCAGGCCGGGACGCACAGGTGGGTGGAGAAGGGGTCAAATCTGAAAATTCTCTGGGCCAGATGCTCGGCAACACCCGGAGATGTCGACCCGTTTGACCTCTCCAAGGGGCATCTGGAGGAAGCGCGTGCCCAGCTCGCGGAAGGACTCGACCTCGCCGCTGCAGAGGAAGCGGTACTCGCCCTCGCCGTCGGCGGGGCGGGCCAAGCCGGCTGACTCGAGCGTGCGCTGGGCGGCGGCGGCGACCGCGTGGCCGCCGCTGACGAGGCGCACGTCGCGGCCGAGGATGCGCTGCAGCATCGGCGCGACCAGGGGGTAGTGAGTGCAGCCGAGGATCAGCGTGTCGACAGCGGCCCGCTTCAACGGCGCGCAGTAGGCACGGGCCATCTCGAGGACGCCATGGTCGAAGGGGGAGCCGTCCTGGATGAAGGGAGCGAGATCGGGCGCCTCGACCTCGGTTACCTCGAGCGTCCTGCCCTGCCCCTCGAGGGCACGCCGGTAGGCGCCGCTCTCGACCGTGTTGGGCGTGGCGAGCACGCCAACCCGCCCGCTGTTGGTGATCGCCGCGGCGATCTCGGCCTGCGGCTCGACCACCGGGACCACCTCTACCCCGTGCTCCACCGCAACCTCGCGCGCCACTCCCTCGCCGATCGAGGTTGCCGTGTTGCAGGCGATCACCAGCAGCTTGGCGCCGTCCTGCAAAAGCAACGTAGCGATCGCCCGGATCCGCTCCCGCAGCTGCTCTGGGTCGCGCGTGCCGTAGGGAAACATCGCCGTATCGCCGAGATAGACGAAGTCCTCCTCGGGGAGCGAGACCAGACACTCGTGAAGCACGGTGAGGCCGCCGACCCCGGAGTCGAACATCGCGATCGGCTGCGAAGCGTCTAGAGGAATGGTTTGTAAGCCATGAAGAAAATCGTCACGACGACGATCAGGCCGGCGAGCGTGCCGACTTTGCCGATCCGGTCGCCGAGCGCTTCGAACTCATCGCTGAGCGTGTCGCCCGACTCCAGATCGCGCTCGGCCAGCGCTTTCGCCTCGCGCACCTTGGGCTGGAAGAACACATGCTGGAGGCCGAAGAGGACGATGATCGCGAGGAAGCCGACGCTGATGAAGGCATCGCTCCCTTCCCAGGGGCCGTCAGCGAGGAGATAGATCCCTGCAAGCAGCAGAACGATCATCCCGGGGTTGACGAGATATTTGTCGATCTTCTGAATCCCGGCCATGATCGCCGGCGTCGCCTTGGGGAACTGCGGCGTGACCGAGAAGAGGAACGCGTAGCCGAAGGTCGGGCCGAAGGCGAGCACGACCGCCAGGATGTGCAAGAACAGCGCAATCTTGTATCCAGGGTCGACAATCGTCGCCAGCATCGCGCGAAAACATATCCACTAGCGACGACGGAGTAGAACTGCTGCCCAATCCCCCAGTTGGCGACGCTCGACCTCGTCGAGTTCGACCGGGGCGAAAACATCGGCAACCTCGTCCACCTCGGTTGGGAGAAGCCCGGAGCAGACGACGACGTGGGGAGTGCTCGCCGGAGCCTCGACGTGGGGATCGCTCGCGAGCTGCACAGCCACTGCATTCAGCACCGGCGCGGTCAGGTTGGCTACGACGGTTGGCCCGAGCTCCGGCAGTCCCTCGTGCAGGTTGACTCGCTCGAACCTGGCCGTAACCCCGTTGACCTCAGCATTGGCACTCGCCGCCTCGATCGAGGCCAGCTCGTGGTCGTAGCCGCACACCGGGCCCCAGCCGAGCTTGGCGGCGGCGATGGCGAGCACCCCCGAGCCCGTGCCGAGGTCGGTTAACGGCCCCTGCGCCTCCCCCGCCTCGGCCAGCTCGAGCAGCAGCTCGAGGCAGAGGCGGGTGGTCGGGTGGGCGCCGGTGCCGAAGGCACGGCCGGGGTCGACGACTACATCGATTGCGCCTTCGCGCGGCGCCTCCCATGAGGGGCGCAGCCAGAGCCGCTCGCCGACCAGCAACGGCTTGTGGAAGTCCTGCCAGCGGTCGGCCCAGTCGTCGGGCACCTGGGTCGCGACCAGCTCGACCAGCCCGCCTCCGGCCGCCGCCTCTATCTCCCCCAGCTCGGGCAGCTCCCCCTCGCCGCCGTAGATCGCGTACTCGACATAGCCGCGGCCACGCTCCTCCTCGACCCCGTTCGGCGCCAGAACGGTCAGCTCGGCCAGGACCTGCTCGGCCAGCTCGGGGACGCAGCGAACCGCCAGCCGGATCAACCGAAGGCTCTGCGGACGCGGGAGAAGAAGCTCCCGCCGTCACCGTGTCGCGAGCGCAGGTTGCGCGGCTCCAGCGTGTCACCGAGCTTCTCTGCCAGCTCGCGCTGCTCCTCCGAGAGCTCCTCCGGGACGATCACCTGCACCGCGATCACCATGTCGCCGGGCGGGCCGCCGTTGGCGCCGGGCATGCCATGACCCCGCAGAGCGAACTGGCTGCCTGGCTGGGTGCCGGCGGGCAGCTCGATCTCGCGCTCGCCCTCATGGCTCGGAACCTTGATCTTGGCGCCCAGCATCGCGTCGACCGCTGAGATCTCAACCGTGTGGATCAGGTCCTGGCCACGCATCGGCCCGCGCCGCACCTCGAAGCCGAAGCTGCCGCCGAAGAAGGCTTGGAAGATGTCCTCGACCGAGCCGAAGCCCCCCGGCGCAGCGCCGGCGCCGCGCAGACCGTCATGCCCGTAAGCGTCGTAGGCGTTGCGCCGCTCGGGGTCGGAGAGCACCTCGTAGGCTTCCGCTGCCGCCTTGAACTTCTCCTCCGCCTCAGGGTCGTGGTTGTTGACGTCTGGGTGCAGCTCGCGGGCGAGGCGACGAAAAGCCGTCTTCACCTCGGCCTTGTTGGCGTCCCGCTGGACGCCGAGGATCTCGTAGTAGTCGCCGGGCATCAGCCGTAGATCGTCTCGCAGTAGCGCGACAACTGGCGCGCCGCGCCGCGCACCGAGGCGATCGCCGTCGCGTAGTCCATCCGCAGCGGGCCGACCACGCCGACCGAGCCGAGATTGCGGTGCGCCAGGCCGTAATTGGCCCCGACGATGCTGACCGAGCGCAGCTCGGGCTGCGGGTTCTCGCCGCCGATCCAGACGAACACGGAGCGCTCGTCGAGGGCGGAGCGGAGCATGCCCAGCACACCCGCCCGGCGCTCGAGCGCCGTCATCAGCCGGTCGGCCCGGGGCAGGTCGTCGAGGTGAGCTTCGGACAGCAGTCGCGAAGCCCCCTCCATGTAGAGACCCTCGCCGGTCTCCTGCTCCAGCTCGGTGAAGGCTGGGGCGAGAGAGGCGACGAAGCGTGACTCGACCGGCCCCAGCTCTGGATCGGCAAGCCGGTTCGCGATCATCCGCGCGCCAACGCTCATCCCGGTCAGCGACTCATTGAGATAGCTGGAGGACCACTCGACCAGGCCGGAGTCGACCGGAGCCTCGAAGTCGAAGACACGCTTGGCGACGGTGCCGGTGGAGGCAATCGCGATCGCCATCACCTTGGTCGGCTGCAGGCGCAGCACCTCGACCCGGTGGATCGTCGCCGTGGCCGGCGCCGGCGCCGTGGCGAGGGCCATCAGGTTGGTGACCCGGGCAAGAGCGGCGGTGGTCTCGCGCATCGCCTCGTCGATCTCGCGCCGCAGCCGCGACAGCTCGAGCTCGACCCCATCAGCAGCCTGCAGCGTGCCCGAGGCCATCAGCAGATCGACGTAGCAGCGGTATCCGATGTCCGTCGGAACCCGGCCGGCAGAGGTGTGCGGGTGGGTCAGGCAGCCAGCCGCCTCAAGTGCCGCCAGCTCAGCGCGCACAGTCGAGGGGCCCCACTCGATCTCGTCCTTCTCAGCAATCGGCTTCGAAGCCACGGGCTTGCCCGACGCGAGGTACGCGTCGACCACCAGCTTGAGAATCAGCTCCTGGCGCTGAGAGAGCATGCTCGAAGTCTAGAAGCCGAGAGGGCGCAGCTCCCGCGGGTGGCGTCAGCGCACGCCTCTCTACAGCGCTACTTCAGCCTCAGCGTTCTTGATCGTCACGCTCTCGCCCTGGGCAGCGACGACATCGATCGTCGCCTTGCCGTCCTCGACCGACTCGACCGTGCCGGTGACCGCGATCTCGGTCTCCGGCGCCCCCATGCCGCGAAACTCGACCGAGAGGCGCATCAAGGATCCCGGGTCTCCACCAGCCGCCTCGGTGCTTGCACGAGCGACGAGGCCCATCATGTAGAGGCCGTGGAGGATCGTGTTCGGCAGCCCCACCGCCTTCGCGAACTCAGGGTCGATATGGATCGGGTTGAAGTCGCCCGAGGCGCCGGCGTAGCGATGCGGCGTGTACTTGTCGGGCGTCACCCGCAGCTCGGCGATCTGGTCACCAGCGTTCAGCTCGGCCATCTCATACCCCCCTGACGATGTTGGTCCAGGTGCCGCGAACGACCTGCTCGCCGTCCTGGTTGACCGAGACGGTCTCGAAGACGTAGAAGCCGTTGTCGGGCTTCCCATCCCTGCCCTCTTTTTCAAAGATCTCCAGGCACTTGGCCGTGGTCGTGATCTCGTCGCCCGAGCAGGCCGGCTCGTCCCACTCGAACTGCTGCCCACCGTGCACCATCGTGGCGAAGTTCATTCCCACCTCGGGATCGAACATCGCCGGGGCCAGCGCCGGGGAGCTGTAGACGACGCAGAACATCGGCGGCGCCACCACCTCGCGATAACCGGCTGCCCTGGCGGCCTCGCGGTCGAAGTGGACCGGATTCTCGATCCCCAGCACGCGTGCGTACTCGCCAATCTTCTCCTTGCCCACCTCATACGTCGTGGCGGGCCACTCCTTGCCTATCGCCTCGGTCTTGATCGCCATCGGCGGAGACCTTACCCATTCACCGATCGGTGGCGCTATTCGTCGATCTCGAGGACGGCGAGGAAGGCCTCCTGT
>DATFVC010000047.1:0-18966 GCA_035260485.1 Solirubrobacterales bacterium
CGAAACGCCGCATATCGGCGCCTATCCACGCACATTCACGCCGGAAGCGCGCGGGCCAGTCGATCTTGAAACCCCTGCAAATCGATTGGATCAAGGGTCACCACGCGCCGCCGGCCTCCCTAATTGCCATGCAGAAGGTCGAGGGTTCGAATCCCTTCAGCCGCTTCGCAGCGAATCCCCTGCACTTGGGCCGGTCGGCCCTCGCGGGGGAAAATCAAACCACCCCCGCAGAATGCTGCTGGGCTCGTTCTTTCGCGCAGGTCTGACGATCGTGGCGTCGAGCTCACGGACTGCGGCTTCGGCCTCTCTGCATTGAAATCCTCGATCACGGTCCTCGCCGTGGAATCAACTATCTAGCCAAGGAGCTGGAGGTGATCGAGGGCCCCAAGTGGGCCGTAGCCTGCTGGGATAGCCACGCGAGGATCCTGTTTGCTTCCTGGCTCAGCCCTGCTGATCTTTCCTCAGCTTGGCTGCGGCTTTCACACAACGGGAGAACTCAGTCCCCTTCTCGCCTTTGACGTGCTTTTTGCTTTTGCCCTTGCAGACCTGGCCCGGGCTCAGCTCTTTGTGGTTGGCGGCCTTCGCCATGGTGGTCACGCAGCGGCTAAATGCCGTGCCCTTCTCACCGTCGACGTGCTGCTTGCTTTCGCCCCGGCAATAGCGACCGTTATCGCCTCGGTCATACCTGGAATCCACTCGCATCGGCAGACATCCGTTCAAGGGTAGAGTCGATGGTCCGGTACTTCAACGGCTCAGTGCCCTAAATGTCAGCCAGAGAGTTCGGGTGCCTTCGCTTGATTGGCGCCGTCCCGGCCGGTATAGCAAGAAGCGCAGCGCGACTTCTTTAGCTCGAAACCACTGCCGAAGGTCGGTTGTTGCACGCTCGGTCGGTGCTGTAGCTCTTGGCCTCATACAGCGCCCTGTCGGCACGGCGAAAGACCGCGTCGTAGTCGAAGGATTCGCCGCGGCGCGAAGCGCCGACCCCGAAGCTCATAGTCACGCGAAGTCCGCCTCCCACCGTCTCGGCGGCGATCGCCTCGCGAAGCTCATCGGCCAGGGTCGCGGCGGATTCGAGATCCCCATCGAAATGAGCCAAGGAGGAAGGCCCTCTCGAGTGCGGCCTGGGAGTCGGTTTGTCGTTCTTTTGCAAGAGACTTAAGTTGCTCAAGCGGCGCAAGGATTCGGTGCGGCGAGGCCCATCTCTATGCCGGGCGCGCCGTGCGTGAAGCCGTGTGAGAACTGGCTCAGCGCTCGGCGTGTGCGATCAGCGCGGCGCAGGCCTCGAGCGCCTCGAAGTGTGGCGCTTCGTCCTCGGGGACACCGGCGAGGATCTCGACCTCGGCACCCTCGAAGAGGTTGCAGATCAGCGCGGCGAGGGCGCGTGGGCGCATCGGCAGTTCGACGCCGCGCTCGGCCTGGAGGCGCTCGAGGCGCGCCTCGATGAGCTCGCGCCAGCCGCGCTGGGTGGCGCGCCAGCGCTCGGCAAGCTCGGGGTCGGCAAGTCCGGCAGCCCACAGCTCCCAGAGGATCCGCACGTAGCCGGAGTCGATGTCCTCGCGCAGGTAATCGCAGGCGGTGCGCCACTGCTCGGCGAATGACCGGCCGTCGCTGAACATCTCCTGCTGGCGGTCGAGCAGACGCTCGGTGAGGTCCTCGAGAACGGCGAGCAGCAAGCCGCGCTTGGAGCCGAAGTGGTAGTGGACCAGCGAGAGCCGCGCCCCCGCGCGGTCGGCGACGGCGCGCGTCGAGGTCGCTGCGTAGCCCTCCTCGCGAAGGAGATCGGTGGCGGCAGCGAGCAGCAGCGCACGCGTCGATCGGCCCTGCGCGACGCGAAGGTCCTCACTCGGCGCCGGTGCCGCACCTTCGTCAAGGTCGGGGGTTGACATCGGGTCGCAGTATACGATATAAGTCGGTTGGTCGCCCGACCAATTTAGATTGCAAGACAGACACCCGACAGATCATCGAGCAGAGAGACAGGATGAGCGTCACCGAGCAGGTCACCGGCGAGAAGGCTGATGCAAGCGAGCAGACCCGAGCGCGGTATCCGGACGAGCACGGCTACATCGAGCGCGACGGCGTGCGCGTCTTCTATGAGGTCTACGGCACCGGCGAGCCTACGATCCTGTTCTGCCCGACCTGGACGCTCGTGCACTCGCGGGTATGGAAGATGCAGATTCCCTACCTCGCCCGTCATCACCGTGTGGTCGTCTTCGACCCGCGCGGCAACGGCAAGAGCGACCGGCCCGGCACCATCGAGGCATATTCCGAGTCGCAGTTCGCCCAGGACGCCCTCGACGTCCTTGACGCGACCGGGACCGAGCAGGCGATCGTCGTCGGTCTCTCGCGCGGCACCCAGCGCGCCCTCCTGCTCGCCGCCGAGCACCCCGAGCGGGTGCTCGGCCTTGTCCTGATCAGCCCGTGGTTCCCCGCCAGCCGCTCGCTTGGCGGCCTGCGCTACCGGATCATGTCCCATCCGAGGGTGCAGCCGGGGTTCAAGCGCAAACCGATCACGACGCGCGGCTGGGCGAAGTTCAACGCCCTGCACTTTCGTCGCGATTTCCGTGATTTCGTCGAGTGGTTCGCCGCCATGTCGACGAACGAGGCCCATTCGACCAAGGGCTTCGACGACGTCGTCGAATGGGGCCTGCAGACCGACCCGGACACGCTGGCCCTGACCGTGCTCGCCGAATCGGCCGCGCCGGTCACCCGCCGCGACCAGCTGGCGCTTGCCTGCCGCGTGCAGTGCCCCGTGCTCGTCATCGGCGGGACGGAGGACAAGGTGACCTCTCACCCCGACGCCAGGGCGTTGGCGAAGGCGACGGGCGCAAAGCTCGTGGCGATTGAGGGCGGCGACCACGTCCCGCAGGCGCGGCATCCGGTTGAGGTGAACCTCGCGATCCGCAAGTTTGTCGACCCCTCCTTTGATCGGAACCCCACGGTTGATCGCGCCGATGTCCGGCCCCGAGCGCTGTTCGTCTCCTCGCCCATCGGCCTCGGCCACGTGCGCCGGGACATCGCGATCGCACGCGAGCTGCGGGCCCTGGTCCCGGGCCTGCAGATCGACTGGCTCGCCCAGGACCCGGTGACGCCCGTGCTGGAGGCGGAGGGCGAGCGCATCCATCCAGCGAGTGAGCATTTGGCCAACGAGTCGGCCCATATCGAATCGGAGTCCGCCGGGCACGACCTGCAGTGCCTCCAGGCGCTGCGGCGTATGGACGAGATTCTGACCGCGAACTACATGGTCTTCGACGACGTCGTCAGCGAGACGCCGTATGACCTTTGGATCGGCGACGAGGCGTGGGAGCTCGACTACCACCTGCATAAGAACCCGGACCGCAAGCGCGCGTCTTTCGCCTGGCTGACGGACTTCGTCGGCTGGCTGCCGATGCCCGAGAACGGCGAGCGCGAGGCGTTTGTGGCGGCCGACCACAACGCCGAGGTAGTCGAGTACATCCGCGACCACCCGGAGATCCGCGACCGGGCGATCTTCGTCGGCAACCCCGACGGCATCGTCGGCGACCGCCTCGGCCCGGGCCTTCCGGGAATCCGCGAGTGGACCGAACAAAACTTCGACTTCGCCGGCTACATCACCGGCTTCGACCAGGCCGAGCTGCGAGACCGCGAGCGCCTGCGCTCCGAGCTCGGCTACCAGCCGCACGAGCGCGTCTGCATCGTCACCGTCGGCGGCTCAGGCGTGGGAACGGACCTGCTGCTGCGGGTCATGGCGGCCTTCCCCGCCACGGCGAAGCTCGTCCCCGGGCTGCGGATGATCGTCGTCGCCGGGCCGCGCATCGACCCGGCGACGCTGCCCGCCGCCGAGGGTCTGGAGGTTCGTGCCTACGTCGAGGACCTCTACCGCCACCTCGCCGCCTGCGATCTCGCCGTGGTCCAGGGCGGGCTGACGACCGCGATGGAGCTGACCGCCGCACAGCGGCCGTTCCTCTACTTCCCTCTGCGCCACCACTTCGAGCAGCGCTTTCACGTGGCCCGCCGGCTCGACCATTACCGAGCCGGGCGCCGGATGGACTTCGACCATGCCACCCCCGACGTCATCGCCCGGGCCATCGCCGAGGAGATCGGACGCGACGTCGACTACCGCCCGGTGGAAACGGACGGCGCTCGCCTGGCGGCGCAACGCATCGCAGAGCTACTCAACTAACAGGAGGAGAACACACCATGAAATCCATCCCACGTGAAGACGTCCCGGTCGTCATCGACGACAACGGCGTCGAGGTCCGCTTGCGCGACGAGGGCGGCCTCTCTGTCGGGTTCGTGCAGCTGCCGGCTGGCGCCGATCTGCGCCCCGCCACCAAGGGCCTCCCGGACGACCTCTGCCCGTGTCCGCATTGGGGGTACATGATCAAGGGCCGCGTGCGGATGCACACCCTGGACGGGCATCAGGACTTCGCCGCCGGGGAAGCGTTCTACTGGGCTCCCGGCCACGCTCCCGAGGCGCTCGAGGACTCTGAGTACGTCGACTTCTCACCGACCGAGGAGTTCCGGCGGGTGATCGAGCACATCACGTCCGGAGCTGGCGCATCGGCATGACAGCAGGTCGGCCGTTTGTAGTTGGATCGAAAGTGGGACATTTCAGTCAGGCTCAGGGCTCCAGTTCCAGCACCACATCGAACTTCTCCACGGCGGCGCGCTCACCCATGCTGTTGTCTCCGCTCGGAGGCGACATCGAGTTCAGCGTCCCGTCCCCTTGGCGGTAGTCCTCCTCGCTCTCAAAGAAGGCGATCGCCAGCGCCTTCTTGCCCTCGGGGTCGTTGAGGATCAGGAGCTTCTTCCAATCGAGCCAGCGGCCTTGGGCAGAGCCTGCTGATCGCGCTTCGCAACGCCAACGGCACCGAGCCCGACGAGGACGACTGCGGTTAGGCGGACGCGGCGTCGGTCCCAGAGGCAGCTCGTCGGTGGGACTCTTGGCGGATGAGGTGAGGACACGCCCCCCGCCGCCTAAACGTGGCGGCAGGGACCGTTTGGCTTGGCTCAGCCCTACTGAGCTTTCCTGAGCTTGGCGGCGGCTTTCACACAGCGGCTGAACGGCGTGCCTTTCTCACCTTTGACGTGCTTCTTGCTCATCCCCTTGCAAGCCTGGCCGGGGCTCAGCTTTTCGTCATTGGCGGCCTTTGCCATTGCGGTCACGCACTGGCTGAACGGCGTGCCCTTCTCACCGGCGACGTGTTTTTTGCTTTGACCCTGACAGTAGACGCCGTAAGCCTTCGCCTTTTCGGGCAGCGGCGCGCCCGGTCCCGGCGTTTTGGGGGCTGGCGTTTCGGGCGTGTACTTCGGGCCGTTGCTGTGGCCATTGCCCTGACCGGGGTTCGTGGGCTGGCTTGCCAGGGCCATCGCGGGTGCCGTCGCGAGGGCGAGCGCGCCGAGAACCACCGCAATCTTCGTCTGGAGCTTCATCGTGCCTCCTGGTTCATGCACCCCACCGGGGGGCGCGTTTGCCTTCTGTGTGCCGAAACGCCGATCGGCGACGCCTGTCAGGCCCTATCTGCGGCGCGTCTAGGGCTTCTTGCCCGTTTCGTGCTCCGGGGAGGCTTCTTCGGCGCCCGCAGCCCGGGTGGCCGCGCTCCCGTGTGAGTGCGCTTCGGGTGCGGCGACGCTGGACGGGGACGATGAGGTTCCTTTTTCGCCGCTGGGCTTCATTGGGTGGGCCGGATGGGGTGGCTTGGCTGGGTGCGCGGGGTGGCTCTGGGTTCCGGCCGATCCGTGATCGGCGGCTTTGTGGGTAGCCGCCGTCTGCTGTCCGTGCGCGGAAGCACTGGGAAGCTGCTTTTCGTGTCCCTTGCCGTGGGGGTGGGCGACGGAGGTGCTTTGGGAGATGGGAGCCGGGGCGGCTTCGGCGTTCGTCTTGCCGCCGCCGGGGTTCGCCACCTTCCCGGCTCTCCGCTTCGCGGCCTGGGAGGCACCGAGGTAGCCGGCACCTTTCGCCCCTGCGGCGGACCCCGCAGTGGCGCTCACCGCGGCCGCAGCCGCCTGAGTCGGCCGCGCCCCCGCCGAACCGGCACCCGCCGGCTGCTCCGCCCGAGTCGCCTGCGAACCGCCGCCACCCGGCAGCCCGACATCGATCAAGCCGCCCCGGTCCGCCGCGCCGACGCCGATCGCGGCCACGACCGCAACAGTCGCCGCACCTTTTAGCGCTGCTGAGGCGCCAAGCGATTTGGCCGCTCCGCCACCGAGCGCGGTCGCGAGGCCGCCGCCTGCAGCGCCGTGGCCGCCGAGCAAGCCCTGCAGCAACCCCGCCGCAGCGACCGCCGGCAGCGGCGAGAGCGCGGCGAGGTCTCGCTCGCGGCCCTCGATTTCCTCGCGGAAGCGCCGGCAGCTCCCGCAGCTGCGCAGATGGGCGCGAAGGTCACCGCGCCGGGTGACGCGGCCGTCTCCGTCAGAGAGCGCTTTGGTCACCGTCTCGCAGCTCATCTCCCGTCCTTCATCCATCTGTCGCAGGCTCAGCCGCGCCTCGTAGAGGGTCTGACGGGCAACCGCGGAGGAGGTGCCGAGCGCAGCCCCGATCTCGGCGAAGTCGAGGCCCGCCAACTCGCGCATGACCAGGGCGCCACGCTGGCGTTCGGGAAGCTCGCCCAGGTCGGAGATCAACCCCCGTAGCCGCTCTCTTACCGCCGCCTCCTCGGCCAGGCCGGACCCCGCGGCCGCCAGATCGGGGTCGAGCTGGCGCGTCTCGCGGCGACGGCGGAGCAGCTCGATCGACTCGTTGTGAGCGATCCGGTAGAGCCACGGCTTCAGTTCGATATGCCTCTCCTCGCCCGGCAACGCTCGCAGCACCTTGACCATCGTGTTCTGCAGGACGTCCTGAGCGTCCTCGGAGTTGCCGACGATCGCCAGGCAGTAGCGGTACAGGCTCTGGTGATAGCGGTCGAAGATCGCCGCGAAGGCGCGCTCGTCTCCCTTTACCGCTCGCTGCGCGAGGCGGTCGTCGGAGAGCACGCGCGTGATCCTCGAGCCCACATGTAGCCCACTCTCCAGGCCCGCTTCGCTCATTTCTCGCCGTGCCCATCGCGTGTCATCCGTTCAAAGGGTAGGGGTGTTTCGCTCATTCCCTAAACGGGCAATGGGACAGCGTTGTCAGCGCCTATCCAAGTAGGCCCTGACGACGCCCAACGGGAGATTGAGCCGTTCAGGGCGATGCTCCCTCGGGCAGGTAGGCGACGGCCCCCGGCTACGTTCCCACCCATTGGACAGTGACGGCTCGACAAGCACGATCGACGATGTGCCGAGCATCGCGAAGCGTGGATTTGAAGGTCGGCGCCGTCGGGCCTTACGTCCGCGACCTTCGTGACGCGGGAGGTCTTCCGGTTGCTAATGCGGAGACTTCGGTACGCAGCGCCGATAATGCTTTTTCGGCGAAAGGCACTCGCCATTGCCATGCTCAGACGGTGGCTAAGGGGCAGTGGCGATCACTCGGTTGATCGGGCCGCCGGTGGGCGAGACGGGTGCCCCCTGAGTCGACCCACGAAGTCCGCGATCCCGGAGTGGATCTCATCCTCCCGCCTGCTGAGCAAGGCGTTCCGGCTGGCGACGAGAGCTCACGGCTCTGAACGTCGCCCTTCGGGCGGACGGCTCTTTCTCGAACATGTCGCCGAGGTCGCAGGTTTGCTGCAGCGGCTCGAGTTCGATGAGGGGCTAGTGGCGGTTGGGCTGCTACACGACTCCGTGGAGCGAGGAACCCTTAGTGAATCCGAGCTGCGAAGCGAGATGGGCGAATCGATCAGATGGCTTGTCATGGCTCTTAGCGAGGATCCCACGATCGAGCCCTTCGATGAGAGAAAGGCAGCCCTACGCGATCAGGTCGCAGTTGCCGGAGTCCGCGCCGTGACGGTATTCGCCGCCGACAAGCTCTCCGACATCGCCGGGCTGCGCCGCGGGATCGAGACGTCGCCCAAGGCGGCTGAGGCAAGGATGGGAGCCAGCGTGGCGAGTATGGCCGGTCACTACCGCGACTCGGTGCGAATGATCGCTGCGGTTAGGCCCGGTTCTGTCTTTCTGTCGGCGCTTCGGCTGGAGCTGGAGCGACTCGACTCAGTAGCCGCAGCGCAGTCGGCCGCGGCCTCTCTACCCTAAGCCCATCGAACTCTCCTACCGTCATCTGAGCGGCGACCTACACCGCCACGGTGAGCTGACGCACGCCCATCCTCACTCCGGCCCGCACGGGCACGAAAACGAGGCTCACCACCACGGCGACCACGGTCATACCCACGGCCTGGTCGACCCGTCGATCAAACGCTCACGGGCGGGCGTGCGCGCCGTCGTTCTCTCCTTCGTCGTGCTCGGGCTCACTGCGGCGGCGCAGGTGGCGATCTTCGCCACGACCGGCTCCATCGCCCTGCTCGCCGATCTGATCCACAACTTCGGCGACGCCGCCACCGCGATCCCGCTCGGCGCCGCCTTCCTGATGCGCTCGGAGACTGCCGAGCGCTACGCGGGCTACTTCGTCGTCTTCACCATCTTCGTCTCCGCCGCCGTGGCCGGAGTCGAGGCGATCCGCCGCCTGATCCACCCCGAGGAAGTCACGCACCTCGCCGTTCTGATCGGCGCCGGCCTGCTCGGCTTCGCCGGCAACTGGCTGGCGGCGCTGATCCGCCTCGCGGCCGGGCGCACGCTCGACAGCCCCGCCCTGATCGCCGATGGCAACCATGCCAAGGCTGATGCTTACGTCAGCCTCGCCGTCGTCGCCAGCGCGATTGCGGTGTCCTTCGGCCTGACCCTGGCCGACCCGCTGATCGGCCTCGGCATCAGCGTCCTGATCATGCGGATCACCTGGCAGTCGTGGCGAACGGTTCGCGACGGTCACGCCCACACGCATTCCCACTAGCCTCCGCCGCTCCGATCATGGCCGCTACCGACGTCAGCGCCATCGAGTCCCCGCTCCCTTCGGGGGCGGGCGACCCTCCCGGCGCGATCTTCATCCGCTTCCTGAAGTTCGGCCTGCTCGCCTGGGGCGGCCCGGCGGCGCAGATCGCGATGATTAAGCACGAGTGCGTCGATGAGGAAGGCTGGATCGACGAGGCGAGCTTCAAGAAGCTGCTCGCCGTCTACCAAATCCTTCCCGGCCCCGAGGCGCATGAGCTCTGCGTCTACTTCGGCCGGCTGCGGGGCGGCAAGCTCGGCGGCTTCCTGGCGGGGCTCGGCTTCATGCTGCCGGGCTTCGTCCTCATGCTCGGCCTCTCGATCCTCTACGTCGAGGCCAACCTGGCGGGCCACCTGCAAGACCTCTTCTACGGGCTGACGGCGGCGGTCGGGGCACTGGTCGCCCGCGCCCTGGTCCGGCTCAGCAAATCGTTCATCAGCGATGTTCCGCTGGCGATCATCGCGATCGTCGGCTTCGCCTTGACGGTTTGGACGGGCATCACCTTCGTCCTGGTCCTGCTCGGCGGCGGCATCGCCTACGAGCTGTGGACGAACGGGCGGCGCTGGACCCATCGGGCCAACAGCTTCGCGCTCAGTCCACTGGCGGTGCTGGCCGTGGCCGCCGGGGCGATTACCGTCTCGCTGACGGCGGCGATCTTCTTCGAGGGGTTGAAAGCGGGCCTGCTTACCTTCGGCGGCGCCTACACCGTGATCCCCTTCCTGCGCGAGGCCGCCGTGGAAAACCATCACTGGCTGACCAGCGGCCAGTTCAACGACGGGTTGGCGATGGGCGGCATCCTGCCGGCGCCGCTCATCATCTTCTCCACCTTCGTCGGCTACATCGCTGGAGGACTCGGCGGTGCCGTGGTGATGACGCTCGGCATCTTCATCCCCGCCTTCGTGTTCCCAATCTTCTTGCACCGCCAGCTCGTCGCGGTCTCCGAGAACGAGCGGCTGCATCCCTTCCTACTCGGAGTCGCGGCGGCCGTGATCGGGCTGATCGCGGCGGTCACGGTGACGATTCTCGAAACCAGCGTGACCGACGTCTATACGGCTCTGATCGCGCTTGGCGCCTTCGCTGCGCTGAACCGATGGCACGGCAAAATGACCGTGGTCTATGTGATGGCCGTCGCCGGGATCGTCGGCGTCGTCCTCCAGCACACGGTGATCTAAGGATCGGCCCATATGTCCGCGAACTTCGCGATGCGGGAGAGGATCTTCCCTACCGTCGTCCGCCGCGTCGGCGGAGGCAAGGCTGCCTCCGCGGTGGGTTTGCTCATCGGGCTCCCGTCGTTTGCCTTTGGATCTGGTGCCGAGCTGCTCATCCCGGCGCCGGTTCCAATTCAACGTAGACGACCGATCGCTGGCGAGAATCACCCGGTTCGGATGATGTTGCGGCCGGCCAGGCCGTTCAGGGTTGGGACTGTGGACTCGTCCCAGCCGACCCAAAACCCCCGATGCCCGAGCCAATCGCCGAACCGCTGACCCACGGGCCTTCCGGCACCTTGGGCAAGGAGGCTCGGCAGCGTGCCCCTCGCTCATCGCACGCGGCCTGGAAGCCCGACCCGAAGCGAACTGGCCCGGTCGAGGTGCTCGCCGAGCAGGACAAGAGTCGCGTACCCGAGCTGGTTCCCGTCCGTTACGGGCGCATGCTCACCTCAGCCTTCACCTTCTACCGCGGCGCCGCCGGGATCATGGCGGCCGACCTTGCCTCCAGTTCCGACTCTGGACTGAGAGTTCAGCTCTGCGGCGACGCCCATCTCTCCAACTTCGGCGTATTCCAGGCCCCAGACCGGCGCCTCGTCTTCGACATCAACGACTTCGATGAGACTCATCCCGGCCCATTCGAGTGGGACGTAAAGCGCCTCGCTGCAAGTGTCGCGATCGGCGCTCGCGACCGTGGCTTCAAGACCAAGGAGCGTCGCGCCGCTGTCCTCGCCTCGGTTCGCGAGTACCGCGGCGCGATCACGACCTTCGCGACGATGAATGAGGTCGACGTTTGGTATTCACGCCTTGACGTCGCCGACATTGCCAGTCGCTGGCAGGAGAAGGTGACGAAGGAAGACCGGCGCCGGCTCGCGAAGGCCGTCGCGAAGGCCCGCAACAAGGGCAGCCTGCGGGCGCTCGAACGGCTCACCGAGACGAGCGGGGACGGGCTGCGCATCGCCAGCCGCCCGCCGTTGCTGGTTCCGATCGACGAGCTCGCCGAGCGCGAAGGCCAGGACGTCGATGAGATCGCCACCCTCATAAAAGGTCTGCTGGAGGAGTATCGAGGCACCCTCGACGACCAGGCCCGGGTCCTCGCCGGGCGCTACCACTACGTCGACGCCGCCCACAAGGTCGTCGGTGTGGGCAGCGTCGGCACCCGCGCCTGGATCGTGCTGCTTGTCGGCCGCGACGAGAGCGATCCGCTTTTCCTCCAGGTCAAGGAAGCCGGAGCTTCGGTCTTGGAGCCATTCACGGAGCCCAGTCGTTTCGATCACCACGGTCGGCGTGTGGTTGCCGGTCAGCGCCTAACCCAGGCCGCTGGAGATGTCCTCCTTGGCTGGTTGACCGTGGACGGCATCGACGGCAAGAAACGCGACTTCTATGTGCGCCAGCTCTGGGACGGGAAGGGCTCGGCGGAGATCGAGTCAATGGGACCGCAGACGATGGCGGGCTATGCCGGACTCTGCGGCTGGAGCCTCGCTCGCGCGCATGCCCGCACCGGCGACCGCCATGCGATCGCCGCCTACCTCGGTAGGGGGGACACCTTCGACCGTGCGATCGCCGACTTCTCTGAGGCTTACGCCGGCCAGAACGAAGCCGACTACGCGGTCCTGCTCGAGGCGGAGCGCGCCGGGCAGTTGACCGTCGAGAGCGGCGTATAGATATGTCGGCTGCGACGAAAGAAATGCCGAAGTCAGGTCACCCGAAGATCGTCGCGGTGCTGATCGGTTTGGCGACGGTTCTGGCGGTCGCCGCGATCTTCTCGATCTGGGCCAACCGCCAGGCACTGAACACCGACAACTGGGTCAACACCAGCGACAAGCTTCTCCAGAACAAGGAGGTCCAGTCCCAGCTCTCCACCTACATCGCCGCCGAGCTGTTCGCGAACGTCGACGTCCAGGCCGAACTGGCCAAGGCCCTGCCGCCGCAACTGAAGCCCCTCGCCGGTCCCGCTGCCGGAGGTCTCAGCCAGCTGGCGCCGCAGGTCGCCGAAAAAGCGCTGGCGACGTCGCAGGTGCAGGCACTGTGGGAGCAGGCGAACCGGGCCGCTCACGAATCCCTGCTGGAACTCCTCGACGGCGGCGGCAAGACTCTTTCGACCAGTGGCGGCCAGGTGAGCCTCGATCTCGGATCGCTCCTCGCTCAGATCGGCGGCCAGATCGGGGTCGGAGACGCGATCGCATCGAAGATACCGCCGGAAGCCGGCAAGCTGACGATCCTCGAATCCGACCAGATCTCCACTGCCCAAGACGTCGCCCAGGGGATCAGGGGCCTGCCGATCGTGCTGACCCTGCTCGTCCTCATCCTCTACAGCCTCGCGGTCTACCTCGCCGGGCCGCGGCGGCGTAAGGCGCTGCGCTCAGTCGGCCTCGGCTTCGTCTTTGCCGGCGCTCTGGCGCTGATCGTGCGAAGCGTGGCGGGCAACGAGGTGGTCGGGGCGCTGACCTCCAACGAAGCCGCGAAGCCCGCGGCGGAAGCCGTCTGGGAAATCGGAACCTCGCTTCTGGTCACCGTCGCCACTTCGGCGATTGCCTTCGGTGTCCTCGTCTTCCTCGGCGCCTGGCTCGCCGGGCCGACGCGACTGGCGAGCGGGATTCGCCGCGAGACCGCCCCGTACCTGCGCGAGCAGCCGGGGGCCGCCTTCGTCTTCGCGCTTGCCATTTTCATCGCCCTGATCGCCTGGGCACCGATCGCGGCCTTCCGCAAACCGCTCGGCATCCTGCTCTTCGCGATCCTCTTCGCGGCCGGTGCTGAGGTCCTGCGCCGCCAGACTCTGCGCGAGTTTCCGAACGCCGTCCGTGGTGAGGTCGGGGGACATCTGCGCCAGCGCTGGTCCGGACGCTCGCACCCATCTGTTGACACTGGCGCTTCGGAGGTCGAAGCCTTGGAGCGGCTCAGCGCCCTGCGGCGCAGCGGCGACCTCAGCCCGGCCGAGTTCGACGCCGCGAAGGCCCAGATCCTTTCCACCCAAACCAAAGGAGTTGACTGATGCTGGTGCTCTTTGGAGCTATCTACTTCGTGCTGCTGGTCACCCTCGGGACGATGACCTTTCGCAAGCGCCACTTCATCCTCTTCTGGGTGGGGATCATCTTCCCGCTGCTCTGGGTCATCGGCGCGATGATGGCTCCCGCCCCCGACTACGAAGGTGGGGCTGCCTAGCCGGGCGACAATCACCCGGTTCAGATGATGTCTCGCCAAGTCTGAAGCGAGAGCCTGTGCGAAGACGAGCTCCGGCGATTCGACGCCCGAGCATGAACTCGGACTCAGGCTGTCGCGAGATGGTTCTGTGGACGAAAGGAGATTGCTTATGAGAGGTATGGGTCGCGCCGCTTTTGTCGCCATCTTGCTGTTGATCGCCGGCACGCTCAATGTCATCTACGGCATCGCTGCGATCAGCGATGCGCACTTCTACGCCGGCAACACGCAATACGTGTTCTCAAGTCTTCACACCTGGGGCTGGATCACCCTGATCCTCGGGATCATTCAGCTCTGCGGCGGCTTCTCGCTGCTCGCCGGGAACGCGTTCGGGCGGGTAATCGGGATCATCGCCGCGTCCCTGGGGGCGATCGGCGCCCTGCTCTCGGTCGGCGGGGCTTACCCGTTCTGGTCGTTGGGCATCTTCGCGCTCTGCGTGATCTGCATTCACGGCCTCGTGGTCTACGGCGAGGACGACACGGAGGTAAGGGCTTAACCCGGCAAATCGGGAGCCCGGCGAACCTCGCTGGGCTCCCGTCATCTCCCTCTATGGGCCACATCTTCCTTCTTTCACTTGTTTCCGCAGCCAATGCGACGTTGCTCGCGGCCGTGACGGTGATGCTCTTCCTACCGAGCCCGAAGCGGCTGTTGCTCGGCTACCTCGCGGGCGCTCTGCTCACCAGTCTCACGATCGGCTTTTTGATCGTCTTCGTCGTGCACGATTCGAGTGCGACCAACACCGCGGAAAACGCCGTCAGCCCGTCGCTTGACATCGCGTTCGGACTCGTCCTGCTTCTCGTGGCATATGTGCTGGGCGGTGGCCATGACCAGCGGTTGAAAGAGCGACGCAAGGCGAAGAAGAGCAAGGGCGGGGAGGAGGAGGCAGAGAAGTCACCCTCCAAGGTCGAGCAGCTGCTCGGCAGGGGGTCGGCCCGAGTCACCTTCGCACTCGGCGTCGTGCTCACGCTCCCGGGCGTCTCCTACCTTGCGGCGCTCCGCGACCTGCAGGAGCTCGGTTACGGAACCGGCGGTGAGATCCTCGTGATCGTCGGCTACAACCTGATGCTCCTGATCCTGCTCGAGATCCCGCTGCTCGGCTACATCCTCGCGCCGGAGAGGACCGTCGTCGAGGTGCAGCGCTTCCGAGCCTGGCTGGCCCGCAGCGGTCGGCGGATGGCAATCACCGGAGCCGCGGCGCTCGGCGTCTTCCTGATCGCCCGCGGCGTGATCGGATATGTCACCTAGCCCTCTTGTCGCGGCTATCGCAATTTCACCCTGTTCGCGCGATGCGCTGCCACCGCGGCCGCGGTTCTATGGAAGGGACCGAATCAACGGTCACCCAATGCGCAAAGGAGGGGCGATGCCCCTGATGAGGAGACGGCCGCTGATGAGAGCGGCGATGGTCGGAGGTGCCGGCTACGCGATCGGCAAGCGCCACGAGGCGAGCGCCGAGGCCCAGGCAGCGCCTGCCGCGCCCGCGCAGGCGCCCGCCGCCGAACCCGCGAGTCCCGCCACCTCGGAGGCCAATCGGATAGACGCCCTGACCAAGCTCAAATCGCTGCTCGACTCGGGCGTCCTGACCCAGGAGCAGTACGAGTCCGAGCGCCAGCGACTGACGGAGGGGATGTAGCGATGACAGAGCAGATGAAGCTTGGACCCGTGCAGCTACTCGTCATCGGTTTCGAGGAAGGCAAGTTCGAGGGCAAGATCCTCGAGGAGCTGAAACGGCTGCGCGAGCACGACATCATTCGCATGATCGATTTGCTCTTTGTCGCCAAGGATGAGCAGGGCGATGTCGCCAGGGTCGAGCAGAGCGATCTATCCGCTGAGGAGGCAGTCGAGCTCGGGGCGCTGGTGGGAGCGCTGATCGGCTTCGGAGCCGATGGCGAGGAAGGAGCCGTGAGTGGAGCCGAGGTCGGAGCCGCCGCCGCCGCCGAAAATGGATCGCCGGTCGATGCCGAGGACGTCTGGTATCTCGCCGATGCGATCCCGCCTGGAACGGCGGCCGCGATTGCGCTGATCGAGCACCGCTGGGCGGTGCCTCTACGCGAGGCGATCGAGGAGGCCGGCGGCAGCAGCCTCGTCGACGCCTGGGTCCACCCGGAGGACCTGATCGCGGTCGGCGCGGCTGCTAGCTGAGCGAATGGCCGTGGCCTGAGCGCGGTCGATCCACAGCGTTGGTTCACTGATCCTTTGCAATCCTTGGCCCTTTAGGGCTACTCTGAAGAGGCCTGGGGGCGCCGTAAAAGGACTTGGATTGACCTTGTGATCAAGAAAGGTGACGCCACCGTCCAGCCGGGCGAGGCGCCGCCTCACCCCCCAGGCCATCGCTCGCCGTTGGTTCAAAGGTTGCGGCTGCTTGGCAAGCTCGAGGAGACTTCCGCCCCGATCGTCGTGCTGGACGCCCCCTCGGGCTACGGCAAGTCGGTGCTGATCGAGCAGTGGGCCGCGCAGGACCCACGACCGTTCTTGTCGCTTCTCCTCGGAGACGAGCACAACGACCCGGCGATGCTGGTGGGCTCGATCCTCGCAGCACTTGAGGAGATCGAGCCAGTGCCTCCCGAGGTAGGAGTGGCCCTCGCGAATCCCGACCCGAGCATCGAAAACGTGGTGCTGCCCCGCCTTGGCGCCGCCCTTGAGCAGCGCCAGGTGCCGTTCGTCCTCGTCCTCGACGACTTTGAGCGGATCGACTCCCCGCGCTCGCTGGCGGCGGTCTCGATGATCATGGGCCGGCTCCCAGCCAGCTCCCAGATCGTTCTTGCCACCCGCACCGAGCCGGCTCTGGCGCTCGGCAGGATACGAGCCCATCGCGGCTTGGCTGAGCTGGGACGCGAGGACTTGGTGATGACGAAGTCCGAATGCCAGGAGCTTCTCGCCGCCCTCGGCCTGGTTCTGAGCCCGAAGCAGCTCGACACGATGATCGCTCGCACCGAGGGGTGGCCGGCCGCGCTTTACCTCGCCGGTCTCGCCTTGACCGAGGCGCCCGACCTCGGCCGCGCGATCTCACGATTCGCCGGCGATGATCGGTTCGTCGTCGACTACATCCGCGATGAGTTCCTGGTTCCGGTCTCCCGGCGCCGGCTCGACTTCCTGCGGCGCGCCTCGGTTCTCGACCGCCTCAGCGGCGAGCTCTGCGACAGCGTCCTCGAGCGAAGCGGCTCGGCAGCGGCGCTCCGCGACCTCTCGCACTCCAACATGCTGCTGACCCCGCTCGATCGCCGCGATGAGTGGTTTCGCTTCCATCCGCTCTTCCGCGAGATGCTGCGCGCCGAGCTGCGGCGGATCGAGCCCGAGAAAGAAGCCGAGCTGAACCGCCGTGCCTCTGATTGGTGGGTCGCCGCCGGAGACTGGGACCGGGCGATCGCCCATGCCGTCGACGGCGGCGATATGGGTCGAGCCGGAGAGCTCCTGTGGATGGGCATCCCCGAGTACACGACGCGGGGTCGCAACGCCACGGTGATCGGTTGGCTCGACCACCTCGGCGAGCAGAGCGTGGCCACGGATGCTGCGCTGAGCCTTACCGCGTCCTATGCCTACATCACGCAGGGGGCCGGCGGCAAGACCGAGCACTGGGCCGCCGTTGCCGCGGGCCTGATCGAGCGCGAAGAGCCCTCTGACAAGAAGAACGTCCTCACCGCCGGCCTGGCACTGATCGAGGCGGCACTGGCCCGAGACGGGGTCGAGGCGCTCGCCGATCGCACGGCCATAGCCGCAGAGATGCTCCCCGACGACAGCCCTTGGATGTCGATGTGCCGGCTGATCGAGGGGGTCGGGCTGCACATGCGCGGATTGCGCGCGGACGCCCACGAGAAACTGATCGACGGCGCGCGCCGCGGCGCAGTCGGGGCGCCCAACGTCCAGGTCCTCTGCCTCTCTCAGTTGGCGCTGCTCGCGATGGAGGAGGGCGACTGGACGCTGGCGGACGTCCTCGCCTCCCAGGCACGAGCGCAGGTCGATCGGTCCGGACTTGGCGACTACCCGATGATGGCGCTTGCGCTGGCGGTCTCGGCGCTGGTTCGCTCTCGCACCGGAAGGATCGAGGAGGCCGCCGCCGATCTGCGCCGCGGCTCGGTCCTGTTGGAGCAGCTCGACGAGTTCCCACCTTGGTATGAGGGGGAGACCTGGGTCGCGCTGGCGCGAACCGCGGCCCGCCTCGACGATGCCCCCGCGGCCACCAAGATGCTGGTCGAGGCCGCCAGGGTCCTCAAGTTGACTCCCGATGCGATCGTGCTCGGCGACTGGATCGAGCAGACGGCGCTGGCAATCGACACCGTCTCCACCTCGGCCATCCGCGACCTGACCCCGGCCGAGCTGCGCGTGCTGCAGTTCCTGCCCACCCATCTCTCTTTTCCCGAGATCGCGGGTCAGGTCTTCGTCTCGCCGAACACCGTGAAGACGCAGGCGCAGGGCGTCTACCGCAAGCTCGGCGTCACCTCGCGACGGGCGGCGGTCGAGGAGGCGCGCGCGGCGGGTCTGCTCGATGCCGAGGGTCCTTCGCAGGACACCGCGCCTCGCTGACGGGTCTCAAATCACCCTCATCGGGCGATGCCGGCAGGACGACCCCGATGTGGGTCCCCCGCGATGCGCTGGTTGCGGTTGGAACCTTCGATTCCTCTACGAGCGAGATCGTCCTCAATGTTGGCGACCGCCATAGCGAGAGCAAGTTGATCGGCGAAGCGGAACGGCGTTTCGGCGTCGTCGGTGAGGTCGAGCGCTGCCGGCAAGTTACCCTCGCGGTCGATCGCTTCGGTGAGGCCAGAACCGACAGGCCCAAGCAGGGCGCTGGGTAGTGGAGCGTGGTGTGGCGGACAGTCTCAGCGCCTTCGAGCCGATCCGCTGCTGAAGTCCACGGACCCGCGCTGCAGCCTTCTGGCCCTCCGCATCCAGGTTCTGGATCAGCTTGCGCAAATCCGGCTCGTCCTGTTCCCAGGCGCGAAGTGCGGCGATCCCCTCGCTCGAGCCGCTGTATCTGATCTTCCCTCCTCGCCCGCCGCAAGGCGGTGGCAGCGCTCGGGCTAAAGCCCGGCGACACTGTTCTGGAGATCGGCGCCGGCACCGGGCGCAACTTCTCCTACCTGATCGATGCGGTCGGCCCGAGCAGGACCGTCATCGGCGTCGATGCGTCCCAGGGCATGTTGACCGAGGCGCGCAAGCTGATCGAGCGGCGTGGCTGGTCGAACGTGCAGTTGCTCCACCAAGACGCCACCCTGCTCCAGGTCGATCGCGACGTTGACGGGGTGCTTTTCAGCCTCAGCTACTCAGCGCTGCCCGAACCACGTCCAGCATTGGCTCGGGGGTGGGAACGGCTGCGCCCAAGAGGTCGCGTCGTGGTTATGGACATGGGGCTCACACAGAGCCGTTGGCACCGCCTGCTCGACCCGATCGCCCGTCTGCTCGTCAAGCTCGGGCCGGGCGACGCCTACTCAGACCCCTGGAGCGACCTCACCACCTACGGCACGGTCGAGACCGAGCGCTTCTGAACGCGGCTACCGCTTTGCGTGAGAACCAACCGCCTCGGTCGACAGGAGTTGCCTCTAGAGCTCGACCTCGACCTCGAACTCCGTCGTCTTCGGTGGGCCCGGCAACACGGACCCCCCTCCCTGGAAGGCGGGCAACAGCGCCTCGTCGCGGAACTTCTCCCAGATCTCCTTCGACTCCCAGACTGCGACGACGACCCAGCCGTTCGTCTTC